>DHSR01000079.1:0-139 GCA_002410555.1 Bacteroidales bacterium UBA5281
CAATCCGCAGTCTGTGATCTGTGGATTTGTGGGTTTGTTGATTTGTTGATTTGTGGAGGTGTTGAGCCTTTGAAAAAAACATAATTCGCGTTAATTTGCGTAATTCGCGGTTAATTGGTAATTGGTGATCTGTAATCTG
>DHSR01000079.1:309-64397 GCA_002410555.1 Bacteroidales bacterium UBA5281
AGGTGTTGAGCCTTTGAAACATAATTCGCGTTAATTTGCGTTTACCCCGTTTTTTCGGCGTAATTCGCGGTCAATTAATAAACAGTCTCTTTTTGCCATTAAGGCACCAAGTCACCAGGCCTCACTAAGTTTTAATCACTGATATACAGACCCTTGTGCAACCTGGTAATTTCGGGTTTTGATGGTATTTTTTCTATTTATACCATTTTGGACTGGACTCATTTATAATTAGTTCGGATAATGATCTTCTGATTTTATTTTATCGGCGGTCTGACTCCGTTTTATTAATTAATTTTGAAGATTAAAGATTGAACCAATGATAATGTGGAAACCCCGGGCAAAGAAGCTAATGAATATTATAATTCTATTAACGGTTTTGGCATGTAATAATATGCAGAAAAATCAGATACCGGCAGCATTGCCATCAGCTTCCGGTGATCTACCCCAGGCTACTGAGGGCATTACCGAATTAAAAAGAGGGGATATACTGGTAAGACCAAATCTGAATCTTTTCCCTGGTACATCCATAGTTCCCAGTGGGATGGGGTTTGGACATGCAGCCCTGGTGGTTACAGGCTATAGGCATACCCATGTCGATAGTTTGCTGGCAGGTGTACAAATCATTGAGTCGATTGCCAGGGATGTTTCCACCGATTATCAGATAAGGGAAATTAGCGGATTGGTAAAAAGCAGGTTTGATGCTTTGAACAACGACAACTTTGATGGACGATATGCTGGCAACCGGTACCGGCTGCGATTGAATTTACCTGAAGCACAGATAGATTCAATTCTTCATTTTGCTCAGGCTCAAAAGGGTGACCGGTCTGCCTGGAATGCAAGTAAAGCATTCCCCGGCAATTCATTTAACGACAGTCTGGTAAGGCTAGGGTTACGGCAGAACTGGGCTGACAATGACACCTGGTATTGTTCGCATTTGGTGTGGCAGTCGGTATTTTATGTTACCGGGAAAGATATAGATGTAAATGAAGGGTATATGGTGTATCCCAATGATTTGATCAATGCTGATATATTTGACAATACCCCAACTTTTAGTGGTCGGATGCGTTTCTAAACCCTGTTTGTTAAATTTATGTTCCTGTATTACCATCAATTATAAACATCTTCATATTTAGCAACTTACGAAGTGTAAATAACATATCCTCCAGATGCTCAACAGTACCATCGTGATAACGGATCATAGGGTTTAGCCGATCCCGTCCATAGACCTGAGCCAGAAAAACCTGACCGATTTTTTTATCATCCGGGGTTGCAATGTAAACCTTTGTGTTTTTATTAAAAGCTTCTATAAAATGCTCCGCCCCGCTATTTGAAAAGTCCTCAGATGAATGATAATTTATTCGAATAGGGAAAGCGGTCATTATAAATTTTACATCGCTGTATTTCAATGTGTTATTACTATTTGTCACCTTAGCGGAAAGCGTGGTATTGAATTTCTTCTCTCCACTTTCTTCCAGATCAAACTTAATATTTAAGATGGCATTGGAACGTCTGAAACTTGTGTGAAGCAATATGCTGATCCGAAAGGTTGCAAAAAGTATTTCCACCTCCATTTCGGCAGGGAAATCGTGCTCAAATGTAGCAGAAAGATTTGCCGTAAAAAGTGTTTTATTGCCCGCCTTGATTTTTGCTTCCAGCTGTTGAGGAAAAATCATCTGTAGGGCAGTTTTAGTTTCAGAATAGTCAGATAAAGTAAATACAACCAGACTATCGTGCTTCGAATTGAAAGGATAAATCAATTCAACCTCATCGTTATATTGCCAATGTTTTTCAAAGGCTCCGGTGGCAGTATTGAAATGATAATACCCTTTTTTACCATTAAAATCATACCCGTTTATGCCATTTTCACTCATAAAAGGGATGGGTGGATTCGGCAATTCCGCAAGTTGAATGAGTGCCCCGAATGCCTCTGTTTTTCCAATGCGGCTGGCCAGTTGTATCATTTCATTATCAAAAGCCCTGAGATATTTATGCCCTTCTTCGGGTGGCAACGGTTTGCTGCAACCGAAAAACAAGTAAGCAATAACCCAAACCATTATCCTAAAGGAAATTGCGCAAACCTTAAATGATTTTTTGATTACATCCATCAGGCAAATGTAAGGTGAAAATCCTTTGGCTTGTCGTTGTTTTTTTGAGAACCGGGAAAATTGGCTCTATCTGACAGATCATCAAATCTCGTCGGTCAGATTCGCTGCTTCAATATAAATGCGTTTGATTTCCGGATGTGCAGTACGTATGGAGTTTTCAAGTCGCAGTATGGTTTCTGACAGCTCGGTACTGCTTAATTTGTGGTTAAATTGCACATCAATAGCCAGTAAAACATCGTTGGGAGCCATGTGCATGGTTAAGGGACGACGCATCCTTTCAATATTCTTTTCCTTTTTCACCAACCGGATGATATTATCTACTTCGTAGGTCTGCATACTTTCTCCCAACAATAAGTCGCGGCTCTCAATGGTTAGCAGTATGGCAACAAAAGCCAGCAACAACCCGATGATAATAGAAGCAATGCCATCTGCCACCGGCAAATTGAAATGGCTACCAACAAAAACGCCAATGGCTGCAATAACCAGACCTGCCAGCGCAGCTCCATCTTCGTAAATAACCACGAAATGACTGGGGTCCTTGCTGATGTGAACCCTTTTAAGAAAGCTTCCCCTGATGCTTTTATTTTTGTTTAAACTCCTGATCGCTATTACAAAAGATATTCCTTCGAACAAGAAAGCGCTTCCCAGAACCACATAATTCCAGTAGATATTGGTGAGTTTCTCAGGATGTTGAATGTGCTTTATTCCCTCATAAATAGACATGCCGCCACCCAATCCAAAAATAAGAATGGAAACGATGAGCGACCAAAAATAAATTTCTTTGCCATGCCCGAATGGATGTGATCTGTTAGCCGGTTTTTGACTCCGGTGTATGCCAAGTAACAACAGCAACTGATTCACTGAATCTACCGAACTATGAATGCCTTCAGATAGCATGGCCGAACTTCGGGTAACCGATGCCGCAATAAATTTCATAATGGCTATGGCCAGATTGGCGAACAATGCACCATAAATGGATATGTGTTTATGTGCCATTTTCGTTTGCAGGTTTTCTTTGATAAACAACCTATTTGCTGATGCAGATATAAAGTATTTTTCTTTAAAGATGTTCAGCCCGATCGTATTTTTTCAACCATACGCTTTAACTCCTGAGCTAATAAACAGTCTCTTTTTGCCACTAAGGCACAAAGTCACAAGGCCTCACTAAGTTTTAATCACTGATATACAGAGCCTTGTGCAACCTGGTAATTACTTCTTTAAGTCATAATCGGTGGAAGATGCATCGTCTGGTTCGGGCAGGTACTTATCCAACGAATGACTTTTGGCCCAATCAATGGTTTTGAAGTCGTCAACAAACCAGGAATGGTCAAAATTGTCAGTAACTTCCTTAAAGGTGGGTTTTGGCTTTCCATATTTTGTGTGAAGTGCCATCTCAATCTCTTCAAATGTGCCTTCGTAATACAGGAATTCTTCCAGATGATGGCTATTGTCCGCAAGATATATTACTCTATCGCCCCCGAACAATCTTACAATGTTGTGCATGTACTTTCGCCATTCATCCCGATGAACATTCTCACGCATTTCAAACCATTGCCAATATCTGTAAGGTGGGTTCCAAAAGGTTATTTTATTTTCATCAAAAGTCAATTCTAAAAGAAACGGGCCATAGAGGTTAATTTCTTGCGTTTCCGCGAAAGAATAATATTCGTTTTCCTCCTCAAAAGTCCATTGATGTTTTGATTTAATTTCCCTTATATCCCGTGGTCCATTGCTTGTCCACCTCAATGCAAAAAGCCTTAAAAATTCAGCATTTGGGAAAACATTATTGTTTAGCACCGTCATTATTTCGGTTGCCAGCTCCCTGAATTCCCGTTCTTTAAAACGGATTTTATGATTTCCTATCGGATATAGCCCAGTGCTCATTATTCAGTATTATTGATTTTGCTTTGATGGCTGGTTTGATGCTCTTTGGTTTCTACAAGCTTTGCAAATTTATTGCTTAGTGGTCTTTTTATTATAAGCCTCCCATCTTTGTTAAATTTATGTTCCACCCAAATTCTCAAATATCTTAACCAGGTATTCCTTGTTTTGAGGCCTTGATTATGATTTAAATAGGGTCAATTATTTTAAAGTGTTATTTCTTAGCTTTTCTCCGGCGGACTTTTAATTTTTTATGAATAATCTGAATCATGGTGTATGTCATTTCAAAGCTGATCTGTGCAGATTCTACAGACTGGGCACATGAGTATATGTCGCCGTTTAATTGCTCCAGTTCGTCCACCAGCTTATTGGTGGAAAATTCAATCATTTTTATATTTTCATTATGCACTTCGTCGGCATAGGCCCGAAGTAGCATTGACAGTTCATTGAATTTCAAATCAATGCTGTTTTGAATATACGTTATTTCCATGTTGGTTGTTGATAAAAAAAGTTAATAAAAAATTGACTTCACCTTTACTTAGTGGGTTTGTATTTTTGACTGTCACCAGAAACGAAAAGTATTTAAGTAAACATATATCCTCCTATTGAAGGCGGTTTGTTTAAAAACTACCTACCACAGTAGATGATGTTTATCTATCTGAGAGTAACGTTTTGTTACCACTTATTTATTTGACTTTTACACGTTTTGACATAAAATAGCCGGTGATTTTATTTTTCTCCTAAATTCTCAAACACCTTCCATAAATACGCTTTATCATCTTCAATAAACAGCACATTATTTTGGGCAAAAGTCTCTTTGGTGGTACCGGTACCCTCTCCCCAGCGTGTTGCCAAATCTGAATGAGAGGTTGTGGAAAGGATAAAAGCAGCCACGCTTACTTTTAAATCCATTTTTTCGCTGCTTAAATCACTTTGAATTTTCCGGCCCAATTCCGGGGCTGTCTCTTTGCACCACAGGATTTTAGGATTGTTGAAGTGATTGTCGCCAAGCATAACCCCTTTGGGATCAAGAAAATAGATATACTGATGATTACCAACGATTACCCATATAATGAAATCGGGATAAAAGGAAGAGCTTTCCATAAAGAAGCCTGTTCCCTGTAAAGACAGATTGCGGAGCACAAACACCTGTTTATCATCAAACTGTCGCGATTCAATAATAAACTGCCTCAAGTGGGTTAAAAAGTCATTTTCGCCTTTGTTTAACCGGACCGGCACCGTTTTAATTTCCTTGTACATATTGCCCGCGGCAAAAGAAGCTATGGGCGAATAAAGGTGTTTGTCGAAGTGAATGGAAGGAAGCACCCTGGTGTTTTGAATATAAATGTCTTTGATGCTTGCTTCCAATTCAGCGATGAATGAATGATACTTTTTCGGAATCTTCACCACCATTTTTTGTGAAGCCGGAAACATTTCTGAATGCACCCTGTGATCAAGCATATCGTAAGTCAGATATTTTGACAGAAATGCTTTTTCCTTGCCAGCATAATACTTGTTGATGTAATCCTTCACCAGGCTTATGGCAACCGCATGAATTCTGCCGGAGATGGCTTCTTCAATGCCGAATTGCCAGGAGTGACTGAAGATATTGAAATGACCTTCATCAATCAATTGTTGTATGGTTTCGCTTTTGATGATTAGATTTCGATAACCTTTTATCAGTTTGTAACGATTGGCTTCCAATACGAGTGATGGCAAGTCAATAAAAGATTGAAATTTTTTCAGGAAGTTTTCCGTGTAGATGCCACTATCTTCTGCTACCTGTGAGTTAAAACCACCACCGGCAAAACTAACTTTACTTCTCAATTCAATGGTAACGCGGCGCGCAACAGCCGGGGAATACTCAAGAACCAGGAGTTCGTCTTTAAATTCCTTGTCTTTTTGTTTGCGAAAAGTGAGCAGTTGACCATTCCAATCGTCTTCATTATTAAAGCGGATTTCAATCGGAAATTCCGTATAATCCGGTACTTCCCGTTCAATTTCCTCTAAAAACCGGTTCATGTACGAAGCATTTAAACCCATTATTGACAGCGTTTGCAATGCCTGTATGGGATAATCTGCAGTGGCTTCCTCCCGTTTTAAGGAAAAGTTTTGCCCTTTCAGGCGCACACCGCGGCCAAACAACTGAATAATTTGTGCCCCTTCGCTTTTTCCCATATTCATCAAACCCATGCTTGAAACCCGCCAGGAGTTCCAGCCTTCAATAAACTTTTTAGACCCAATAAGTATATTTACCGTTGAATTGGTTTCAGCGATGGCCTGAAACAATGATTTTGTGAAATTATCATCTTGTACCATCAGTTCGCCCCGGGTATCGTCTTCAAGGGTTTTGCTGTATTTGGGTACATCACCAATATTGATAACCGCAAAGTATTTATCGCCGGTTTTTGTTTTAAGGGCAATTTCGCCATCGGCCTGTTTTATCTGGAAGGCTTCAATGCTACCCATTCCATTAAACACCTTGCTAAGGATATCTTCCACCCTGGGGCGCTCCTTTTTGAGATAATCGAAACGGGGCCTGAAAATATCATTGCCCTCTGCATCCCTCAATCCTGAATTGCCCGTAAGTATGGCATCCATCTTTTGTTGCAGTGCCTCCGGGTTTGCCAGTGCATATCTAAAGAATTTAACAATTCTCGACACATCCGAAACGGTTTCTTTTTCCGTTTTGTTGAGCGAAGTATCGCCCTTAGATTTTTGGGCACCTAAAACCTTGCTGCCGACAAATACCCAAAGCGGTTTCTCGATGTTATACTTACGCAATTCATCTTCATATTGTTCAAAGAGTTCCAATTGCTCATAAAAACCCAACAGGCTCCCGGTAAGCAGCAAAGTACTTTGTTCCTCGCTGTACTCGTTTTGTGCGTCCAGATTGAAAACGCTAAAGTCCTTACCATAGCCATCGGTGTAAAAATGGCGATATGAATAGTCGAACACAATAGACTTTCCATACTCCTGAAGCAGGTCCTTATTGTTTTTGTTGATGATTTGCCCAAAAGTGGCTGAATACTCGAAGGTGAAGGATCCTTCGCCGCGGGTAAGGTGCTCGCGCAGGTTTTTCCAGGCCCTTTCTTCCGATTTCTGCCCTTTGTGCCCTTCGTCAATAAACACCAGGTTGCGCGATTCGGAGAAATAATCTACATCCACGCTTACGCCTTCTCCCTCTTTTTCTTTCACCAGCTTGGTGATTTCGAGGATAAGCACCTCTCCTTCTTTGGTTTTCAGGCTCTCCTCACTGCCAGAATACATTTTGGCCGGAATGCCACTTTCGAGGAAACTTTCATAATGCTGCCTGCTCAATCCTTCGTTGGGGGTAATCAATATGATGTTTTCCCAATCGTTAAAGTATTTGATAATTTGCCAGTAGTTGCAATGCATCAGCAGGGTTTTGCCGCTGCCGGTGGCCATCCAGTAGGCCAGTTTTTTGAGATCAGCCTCAGTGTATGGCTGTATTTCTTCAAAATCTTTGTTGGAAGAAAGGAATTCATTCAGCTTTTCGATGAGCCATGTGCCATTGTTGCTGTAGTTATCGAAAAAGTATTCTGTAAACAGCAATGAAAACCACTGGTAATACTTAAAAGTTAAGAATGGTTCTGCACGGTTTTCCCTTAGTTTCTTTTCGTAACCCTGTATGGCTTCGTCGTACAAGATAATTAAACGGTCATCCAACTTTTTGTCCGGCTTAGCCATTAAAGCACCCGCGAAGAAACTATAGCCGGTTGAGCCGGAGCCGCTTTGTTTGTTGTTGAATTCATCGCGCAAGGCTTCAAAGCTGCTGTAACCAAGCTGCCCGAGGATGTATTGAAACAATACCAATTGTTTGTTGAGGGGCATGGTTACGGTAGCATTTTGTTTTTAAACACTTCTTCAATGGGCTGATAGTTGTCCACGTTTGCCTGGTCGTTGATGTAAAGCAGGTCGCGGGCAACCTCTTTTAGTTCCGCGTTCAGGGCCTCGCCATCGGCACGGTAATCATCCAGGGTCCAGTCTTTAACGTTACGCCACACCACCACAATCTTTTTGTTGGCATTGTTGTGCCCATGTATAAACTGGTATTTTATGCCATTTATTTGTTTGGTGAAGCACTTTTGCATGTGCAGCCCAATCAGGTAGTTGAAGGTTTCTACCAGGTCCACGGCCTGTTCGGTATCGTAGGTAAAGCCATCCCACACTTTAAGGGTATAGTTCCAGGGGTCTTGCATGGCAGTGGTGTTTACCAATGCCTGACTTCCTCTGGTTTCAAAATCTAAAAAATACTTTGGCAGATAACTATCCACCTTCAGCGCCATTTGTGTGGCCTCCCCGGGTGCGGTAAAGGCAATGTTTTCAAGCGATTCCTCGTATTGTTCCAACCGCTGATATTTAAAAAACACGCCCAGGCCATTCATGCTGCCGTTTTTGGGTTTGCCGTCTTTCCAATCGAAGGTGTAGGCGATTTTTTTGATGCGGGGGATGATAACAGTATAAAAGTAGTCTCCTTGTTCGATGAGGATGCATTTTCTTTGGGCAAAATCTCTATTTGACTCTTGAATGGCATGGAATGTAGTACCTGAACCTGCAAAAAAATCAAGTACATACTCGTTGCTATCCGTGTTTAGTTTAGTCAAATAGGAAATAAGTGCAGAAGGTTTGGGGAAACTAAACTCATCGGTATTGAATAAATTAAATAATTCAGAAGAACCTTGTTTTGTATTAGCAACTTTGTTAAGAATAGTAGCTGGATTAATTTTTGTTCTTTCTTTTTCATACCATAATATCCCTTTCGCATTAAAGTAAAACCTATTTACTTTTTGTCCTTTTGTGTCATATGTTTCTTGCCCAGCTAACCATGACGTTAATTGATTTTTCATTGCCCAACCAGCTTCAATTTCAACATCGTTTAAAAGAATACCATTTTTAAATTCCATTGTTCCATGAATGATTTGTTTCTCATTACCCCCTATTTCACCTGAGAAGCTTGAATCATTACCTTCAATAGTTATTTTTCCCGCAGGGAATAAGACTTTGCTTGCTGGATTAGCCTTCGATATTTTTTTTAGAGCACCGTGATTCACATAACCTGAATCAGGGGAGCTAAAATTTTGAAGTTTTGTCTTATCATAACAATATGTCTCAATATATTCATGAGAACGAGTAAAATGTCCAGCTTGAGTTCCTGCACCTAAGCTCCAGATAAGTTCATATAAATAATTTTGATCTCCGTAATTTACATTTAAGATTTCTCTTAACCGATAATTCTCATTATCATCGATGGAACAAAATAATATGCCATCTTCCCTAAGATATGACTTACTGCATTTAATTACTTCATTAATTAATGATAACCAACTAGAGCGTGAGTACCCGTCTTTATATAAAAACTTACCATATGTCCTATCTTTCTCAGTATTATATGGCGGATCAATATATACTGTTTTTATTTGGCTAGAAAATGTATGATCAATCAATTTCAAAGCTTGGTAGTTGTCTGATTTGATTACGATCCCATCAATTTGGTCGTCTAATTCAATCTCAACTGAAATTTCAGAAATTAACATAGATTTCAATGTATGGCTGTAATACTTCGTATCCACCGGCAGCTTTCTCCACTCATGCAAATCTGCCTTTAATGTATCTATTGAAAGCGTTTTCGGAACATTTTCATCTCCAAATAGTTCCACCCATTCCGCCACCTGTTTTTCATTTTTTATCACTTCTTCCAGTATGGGTGTGGCGGCTTCCAGTCCAATATATTCCACTAAGCGGTCAATGGTAATTACCCATTCGGTTGAGAGTACAAATTTCTTTTTCTCCCATAGCTTTTTCTGGAAATCCTCAATCTGGCTCACGAAGGCAATAATGGTATCGGCAATAGATTTAAAGACCTTAATGGATTTAAGATTATGCTTTAAGCGGTTGAAATGGGTTTCGGCTTCACTCACATACAGGTCATCCACATTAATCAATTCTGATTTAATGTAAAAATCAAGCTCACGCTCCAAAAAGCCTTTCAGGTTTTTATGAATAAAGAAATCGTATTTGTTTTTGCGGGTATAATGATTGATTTTTTTCAGAAGCAGTGCAATCCCATTGTCATCTGTCTTCCATAAAGCATTTAAAGCGGCTAGTTTTGCTTGTGTTTCCTGTCGGATTTGTTCATAGGCCATTTCATTGAGCGAATCCTGCTTGCTGTTTCCCTTAATGTTCTTCTTTTCCTCATCGGTAAGCGGGCGATACTCGAAAAAGAAACTGGTTTCATCATCATTGAATTCTGCCGGTTTGTCAGAGAGGATAAAGTAGTTGGCTTCATCGGCTTTCACATTTCCCTGCTCTACCTGTGCAGCGGTAAGTTTGAAATTTACCACCATATTGCCGCTTTGTGTAGGCACTTTAAAGGCAAACTTTTGAAATGTTTCGGATGATTTTACGTAATACTGATCCTGGTTTGCCCAGTGGAAATGGGTTTCCTCTCCATTGTACGGCACAACATATTTCTCGTTCTTCCCAAACCGCCGCTTACTAATAAAGTCGCCCTTATCGTAATAACGTGAAAAGAACAGGGAAAGGTGATTGTATATGTGGTTTTCGGTTTCTACAGAAGCACGCACCTCCGTGGATAAACGTTTAAGTTCCAGATAGTGGTTTATCTTGTCTTTATTGATGCCTTCCAAAATCTTACGGGTAGTTTCATCGCCGTTTATCCAACCTTTGATGATATCATCGCGCTCTATATCTGCAAGCTGTTCCTTTACTTTTGCTGTTTCTTCGGCAGTAAGCACATGCAGTTGTTGTTTAACCTTGTCAACCAGCAAATTATCCAGAAAATCCTTAATTTCCTTACGTTTGTAATGCAGTATTTTATAAACCCCAAAATCGAGGTCCTGTGAATCGAATTGAAAAAGTTGATTTAAAAAACTTTTCAACTGATCGAGTGGGGAAGTATTTTCAGCCATAGTGTGCAACTATTTATTTAGCAGTATCTTTCTCAAATACTGTTATTTAGGAATTAAATCTGAAGGAAGTATCAAAATGCTAAAATAGGGTAAAAATGGGAGTTTGAAAGACTATTTTCGTTCAAAATAATGGAATTTCATTATATTTTCATCACTTTAGATAGGGCTTGATGTAAAATGCACAACCTTTTTATATTACGGTGCTCATGCGTGCGTGCAGGTTTAAGGCATGCCAATTCATTTTTTATCCTTTGCAGGATTAAGCTTCACATTTTGAAGGTATGCGTGATACCTTTTTACATCATCTTTAAAATTATTATTGTAACTCCTGCTAAATCCCCAATGTACCTTGCAGGGGACCACTTCGTTTCCATTCTCATCAATTATACCCCATGTATAATCAACTTTAACTGGCCATCTGGTTTTTGTTACGTATGCATATCCATCACGGTACCTGGAGGCAAGTTCATAGGCTTTCAGTGAAATGGTTTTAGACCCTTTCCGGTCAACATAAACCCATTCACCATCAACAACGGCTTTTATCATACCCCCCATACAATTGCGGGGTTGCTGAAAGCGATAATCAATAACCAATTCACCGGCACCGTTAATAAAACCCCATTTGCCATCTGCCCAATTGCCGGTGCGCACGGCAGCCAACCCTTCTGAAAAGTCACGAACGCCGGAATATATTAACGGGATAATTTCATTACCAGCCTCATCAATATAACCGCACTTCAGGTTCACTGGGGGTGTGCCCATTTTTACCCTTCGTTTCCCTTCAGATAGTTTTCCAATATAATCGTAGTGCTTCATAATAAATCCAACAATTTATACGCGAAAAACCATGTTTTGCAAAACAACGTGTTGATGCCCCCTTGCCCCACACTCAACGTCCGAAACGTTTTTGTTCTGCAGTGCAATAATACAATAAAACCAGATGAACCAGATGATCCAGGAATATTTTAATGACTTTATAACAGCACCAGATTGATAAAAAACGGGATCAAAGAACAATTTTGATCCCGCCATAAACAAACGTGTTGATGCCATACTGCCCCCCACTATACATCCGAAACGTTTTTATTTTGAAGTGTAAAAATACAAAAAAAATAAAATGAATCAGGGATGACTTCAAGACCTATGGTTTTGATTAAATAATGCCACAAAAGCTACCCTGATAAATTAAACAACTTTATCAGTAACATCATTTATTCTAACCGCATCCAATAATTTATTCCATGATGGTGTTGAAAGTATTGGAGCAACAATGGTATATTCATCCACCAGCGACCATTCGCAGGGCAGAATATTGTTTAAGATTGAATTGGTTATCATTAAAGGTTTTTTCGGCTCCCCGGCAAAAACGATATAATCATATTTCCCAATAATTAAATCTACTGTATTGGTTATGAGCTTTAGAATTTCGGTTTTCCCGCTCCTGCCGTTTTTCATTTGCATTACCATCCCTTGCTCATAATCAGGTAATTTATAGTTTACTTCCAGGATTATATCGTGTATTTGTTTTTTAAATTCGCCACTATTCAACAAGTTGTGTTTCTTTAAAACCTTTTTTCCAAAATGTACGTCTCTAACGGGTCCCGAAATGGTTAAATCTTCGCCCTTGTTAACGAAGAAAAATATAGCCTCACAATCATTATTAATTAATTCTTCTATAACTGCAATGCTGAATAACGGCATTTTCAATACAATCTCCTTATCCTCATTGTAAATCTTACCTTGAGTAAGCATTAAAATTTGCTCTACAAGCAGATTCGTCAATTCATAATCATCTGAATTAGATAGTATTGTGTTTCTGATTTCTATAAACCCATCTTCATGAGAAACAGCAACCCCTCTTGCTGATTTAGCCGGAATCCAGTAAAAATACAACGAATCATCTCTGCGATGAAATTTTACATCAAAAGGAAATTTCGCAATGGTCGCGTTTAAATCAGTAAAACTAAATTTACTCTTCGGTAAAATATTATGAACTATACTCATACGACGACAAATGTAAGGGTTTGGCAGTATTTCATTGAAGTGTGTTATTCCTTGGCAAATGACCTGTATATTAGGCCTGTCATTGTTTAATAAAGCGTGAAATAACTTCTTGAAAAAGCAGGAAATGTTCCTGAAAAATTTCCAGATAGTCTATTTATATTCACAGCATTGATTATTGAAAAGTTATCAGCGGTCTTAAAATAGAGCAAAACCCCTCTGTCGCCTTCCCCGTGTGCTTGCGCTGAGGATAACCGGAGGGGCCTTGCCTATTGAAGTCCAAAAATACAAAAATTAACACATTAAACAAAAAAACTGAAAGAAGATCAGAAACATATGAAAAACGACCTGCAAAATTCCGGTATTTTTATCTAATAACTGTGCATAAAATAAGAATGGCCCCAGTGTCGCCTTCGTAGTGTGCTTTCGCTTACGATAACTTCTGAAGCCATACTTAGTGCAAAGATAAAACATTCAATACGCCAAAGTAAAATAAAACTACAAAACAAATGCCGACCAATCAACTAAAAAGGGTTTCCTCCACTCCCGTATTATAGCCGGCATCTATTGAACCACAAAAGTATAACAAAAACAGAATAAAATTATATTCAACCCTTAATGTTTATTTCAAATCCAGACATCATTCTAAATCAGAATAAAATGTAGGCGGCATAATACATACCTATCCTTTTTCTTAATAAATTTGTGATCTCAACAACGCGGGGCAACAAGCAATTTTAGCAGACCATACTTAGATAGAAAAAATTATGATCACTCGAAAAAACAATCGATTAATAAGGATAGGCGTTTTCTATGATGGAAATTACCTGATACATGTCAGCAATTATTACCAGTATTCACATACACGCAAAAGCAGGATAAGTATTGCCGGGCTGCATAAGTTTATCCGTAAGCAGGTGGCCGGGCTTGAGGGCAGCGATGAACGCCTGTGTAAAATTGTGGATGCGCATTATTTCAGGGGCAGGTTAACTGCCGATGATGCCTCACACCAGGACAATTTTATATTAAATGAGCGCAAATTCGATGATGTGCTCGGCGACGAATGGGTAACTACACATTTTTTGCCTGTTAGATATTACAAAGGAGCAAATCATGAAAAAGGCATTGATGTATGGCTTGCCGCTGAAACTTTGCAATTGGCTTCATCCGGGAAATTCGATGTAATTGTGTTGGTGACTTCCGATGGCGATTATGCTTCGCTTATCCGCAAACTCAAATTGTTGGGTATGCCGGTGGTTCTTTTAAGCTGGGACTTTGAGTACATAACAGATACGGGTAAAAAAACGGGCAACCGCACCTCGCAGAAATTGTTGGAGGAAGCCACCTACCCCATTGCCATGCATCAGCTTATTGATAACCGCTTAATAAAAAATGAACCGCTGATAGCTCAATTGTTCATGCCCTGGGTTGACGAAACACCAAAACCTGTAAATCCCAAACCATTGCCTTCATCTTCAGGGGAGGCGGTGGATAATATCGGCACTATTCTTTTGTTGAATGGGAATTATGGTTTTATTAAGCATCCGAATTATTACAACAATTTATATTTCCACAAACTAAGCACCATTAGTGATTTCAGCAAACTTAAACCGGAAGATGAGGTTTATTTTGAGATCGGGACCAACAGACAGGGGGAAGCCATTGCCCAAAAGGTAAGCCTGAAGATGTAAGGCCAAAGGGTTATTGGCCGGAAAAGGGATTTTGCGAAACATTACAATACCTTGTCAGGACCTGCTGGAAAACTAACAACAACTCACATCTTTTTTTATATTACGGTGCGCTGCACCTTTTTATCATTTTGAATCATTCACTCTACAAATATTACGGTGCGCTGCACCTAAAACATAGCCACAGAGTGGCGAAATATTTGTAGAAAATGTATGATGAATGATTTTGGAGGTGCAGCGCACCGTAATATAAAAGCGCAGAATGTTCAATTCGGGAAAACCCGTTTCATTTAAAAAAATAGTATTGTACCATATTGGCCTCCAATGATATATTATTTTTTCAGCAGACCTTTATTAAATTTGACTGTTCCAATGGTTACCTGATACGGAGTTTAATCTTCAACATTTTTCCCATTATAGCTTTCCATCATTCTTTGTGCAACAGAACGCTGTACTTTGGATTGGACAACCGGGCTCATATTTTTCAGCATAAAAATATTGTTAAAACCGTAAAAGCCAAATTCGGAGACCAGTTTACCAATAAGCTCATCAGCAAATGAGGAGGAAATAACATTAACCCCTGCAAAATCGAGCTAAATTCATGCAGCATGAGCACCCTTGTAGTTCGAAAGCGAATAATTTATCTGAACAGGCTAAAAAATCATTTATTGTTCAGAGGGTTGCATAGTTGCTTGTTTTTACCTTAACTTTGAATAAAAATTAACACCATGCTTAGTAATATTCTATCTTTTCTGGTAGCAGTTTTTTTTATTATAGCCTGTATTTCCCTGGCCATTCAATTGATCAGGTTTGGTTTTGGCAAAGATGATAATATCTGTAACATAACGATTATAAAAGGAAAGTCGTCGGATGGGTTTATGGATTCAGAGAAAAACAGTCAAACCATAAGACCGGTAAAAACAATGACCACTCCTCCGGGCACCTCAGGTTTTGATTTTAGCGAGCTTAAACCGAAAAATGAGGTTTATTTTGAAATCGGCATCAACACCAAAGGTGAGACCATTGCCCAAAAGGTAAGCCTGAAGATGTAAGAATGAGGTGGTATACCGGGTGAGGTTTATTACAAATCAGTTTTATCTCCTAAATTCATGGTTTTTCCCGAAATAGGTCTGTCATACATGCCAATATATTAGATGCTTCCTCCTATGGCGGACAGGTTTTACTTTATTATCAACCGGACTTATTCTTTCTGCCTGACGTAACACAGGTTTTTGGCTATCTTTGCAGGCATGGCCATACTATACATCTACCTTGCTTTTGTTTTTTTGACTGGCGTTCTTCAGCTTACGCTGAATTTAAGGTTTATGGCCTTCGCCTTATTTGTGTTGACTTACCCAATTAGCCCATTCATACTCGCGGCCATGGTATGGAAAAGTTATCATCGCAAAGCAGTTGTTTTGTTGGTAGCGCATTGTCTGGCATTGGCCGCTTTTGGTTTTCTTTACTTTTTAACAAGCCTTCCGGCTGCGTAGTAATCAAAATTAGAATGCCTGGTGCTGATACCACCGCAGGAGGCTCTATGAAGTTGGCATAGTGAAAAATCTCATGATAACCATCTGATAACAACTAATAAAAATTAAGGGTGCAACGGCTTTAATGTCAATGAAACTTATTACTGATGTCAATACGACGAATCAAGTAAGTATGGCAAGGCTGGGCTAACAGGCACATCACTTTCATGGATAGTACTTAACACCTCTACATTGAGCACACGTTCTTTGGCGATGCGGTTGGCCTGGTTTTCCTGCATTTTTTCAAATATATTGCGCACGTACCTTCCATTACCAAAGGTTTTGTCACGCGTAGCAAATGCCTGCGAAAAAAGGTCCAATACCTTTACTTCCGCATCATGGGTGAGGGTGAAATCCAATTTTTGGCATAAACTTTTAAGTATGCCCATCATTTCAAATGGTGGGTAATCGGGAAAGTGAATGTATCTGTTGAAGCGCGATTTAAGCCCGGGATTGGTATGAATAAAACCATCCATTTCATCGTTGTAGCCTGCAAGAATAATAACCAGCCTCTCTCTGTCATCTTCCATGCGTTTAATAAGGGTTGCAACTGCTTCCCTGCCAAAATCATCTTTGTTTTCGCCCACAAGTGAATAGGCTTCATCAATAAAAAGCACGCCATTTAAGGCTGAGTCCACAACCTTGTTCACTTTTACCGCGGTTTGACCGGTATATTCGGCAATGAGCCCGGAGCGGTCGGTTTCAACCAGGTGCCCTTGTTGTAAAAGGCCCAAATGCTTGTAAATTTTCGCTACAATGCGGGCCACTGTCGTTTTTCCGGTTCCGGGGTTGCCTGTAAACACAATGTGGTATGACAAGGCGGAAGCCTTTAAACCCGAATCTATCCGTGCTTTTTGGATACGGATAAAATTAACCAGTGAGTTGACTTCCGTTTTTACCGCTTCCATCCCAATAAGACTGTTCAGCTCATCCAACACTTCATCGAGGGATGATGAGTTACTGGCTTCTTTCTGTGCATTTATCTCCGGGTCTACACACAGTGGGTTATGGGTTTGCGCATAGATGTATTTTAGTTTTTCCACTTCTTCAGTGGTTTCTTTACCATCAGCTTTCGATATAATGGTAGCAAAACGGTATAAATGACTGGCATATTCATCATAAAGGGGGCTGTCAATTAATTTGAGGAAGGCAGGCAATGTAAAATCGGAAGTAATGGTTGTATTGTCCGATGTTTTCATATCAAGCATCAGTGGTTTTTGTTCATTGCCAATGTCGTATATTGAGGTGGCAAGTGACTTGAATTGACCCTTTTTATGATGCTCAACCAAGGTCAAGTAACCAGCGTCCGACAGCGAAGGCGAAATTTTGTTGGGCAAAAGGGGTATAATTAACAGGCTCATTCCTGTGGCTTCAATTGAAGAAGCTTTAAAAAAAGGTGCTGTTAACAAATGAACGGTTTTTACCATATCCCACACCACACAGCCATTTATAAATTCAGTCCGGGTAGCATGAGCAAGGGGAAAGTCCTTTAGGCGTTCAGCCAGGGCGGTGTCATTTTGCAACTTTTCTGATAAAGGCAAAATTTTATTGACGTGGTATTGAAGCAATTGGTAAAACTCTTCGGTAAACATGGCGGTTAATGCCTGCTTCTTTTGTATATCTTCATCCTCTCTGGACTGGAAATTTTTCTGCTTATGTATTGAATAACCGGAAGGTTGAGCTCTTTTATTCGCAAAGCAATTGTAGCATAAGTTGCCACCATCGGTGAGTTTTCCCATTCCCCACATAGGTTTATTCATAGCGTTTAATTTCTTTTTGCATAATGCACAATGGGTCAGTTTTTCAGGCAACGGAATGCCATTGTACAACGCATCGAATTTTTTCTGTCCCATAAGGGCAAAATATATGGCATCGAAAACCCCCAGAAAAGTGGGAACATAAGTCCAGCAGAACAATGCATACACAGTGCCCCGGATATACTGCCTCAGGTAAAACCGGTGAATGCCCAAAGTGCCCAATAACAATGAAAGTACAAAGGCTGTGCGTTTCGATTTAATGGATGGGACAGCAGCGGGTTGTGATGTAGCCATGTAGTGGTCGGTAAATACTATAAAATGATCCCTTTTTATTGACTGAGTAATCCATTAAGGGGAATAGTAGCAAATATATGGAATGTTGAATGACCAATGCACCTACATAAAAATAAATTTCATTATTTTTGATTCATCGGTACTGCGGCCCAGGTACTCCGGAAGCGAATGAACTCAAAAAGTTGATTCGCTTCCCTTAAGTTAAAAAGTTGCAAGTTTTTCAGCAGGCCCATTTAGTTCCAAAAAAAAAGGAGGACTTCACAAAGAAACCACTCCTAATCATACTAAATTTCTGTTTACTTAAAAATGAAGTTCAGTCCAAAGGTCAAATAATCTCTATCCTGAGGAAAACTGCTGTTTGACAGGTTAAAACTGTAACCATACTGCACCTGAAGTTTTATTTTTTCAAAACCGCCTTTCAGGGTTATGGCCGGCTCCATAAGAAAATTAGAATTGTTTTCATTCAGATAATCTACCTGATTGATACCGTCAAAAATCAAATCACCATCAATGTTACGGTAATTCAAGTTCACAAATCTCGCGGAGATAGCAGCAGAAAAGTGCTTTGATTTATAGCCGAAATTCGGCTGTATTCCATATCGGAGAATACCTGCGGATATGTCGCCTGTGGTTTGAGGGTTATCGGACGTCGTAGAAGGGAGATGATTTTCCATGCTTCCAAAGCCGAATAATCCATAAGTCTCGAAAACAAAATTATCATACACGGGTGTGTAATACCCTCCACCGACTTCAATGAATTTACCGGAACCTCCATTCCCATTGTCCAAATCACCGGGAATAAATAATCCGCCATTGGCCTTAATGGCGAACGATTCGCTTACACCATAAGCGCCCTGAAATTCAACCTGATTCCCATTTCCCGAAAGGGTGAGGTTGGTTTCTCCTTTCTCTGAAATCAAGGGCACATTCTGTGTATTCGGAGAATAAAATTTTGGATTGCAACCCATCAATAAGCTGCAACCTGCCAGGAGTAATATGCTTGTATATTTCATGATTTTAGGTTTTGGTGAATGATGAACATTAACTGTAAAAAGTTAAAAATGAAAAAGTTATTAACAGATGTCAAGACGATTATATTTCTGGAAATAACCTTTTCAAAAAAAAGGAAGTTCAGTGTCTTTTACAAAACATCAAAACTTGTATATAAGGGTTGATAGTTTTTATTGTCATAGTTGAAAGCATTAACATCTGGAACAGCATTCGTAAATGAGCATTTCCTTTTCATTTAATATTGCTTTCGGTACTTACAACTTCTTAAATAAAGCACAATCAATATTGATGCTACAAGTAAGAAAAGTCTGATTGTAGACATTCCTTTCCATTCCAACACTTATTACCATCTTGATCATCAGCTAAATAATAATTTATAATTCTTTTTCGTCTGAAATGGCTCAAATCTCCTCAAAGTGTTGATAGGAATGCACGATGCTGTGGAATTGGACGGGATAAGGGTAATAATGAATTATCAACCCACGCTGAAAGCATCCGCGAATAACAGAAAGACTGATAAGTAAATCCTGAACTTTTTACTGCCACACAACAGTAAGTCCTACTTTTTTAATCAATCGGCCTCCATTATTGAGATCAGTATAAAAACTCATTATTTTTGGTACCAGGGCGCGAAAGGCCTGTCTGCATGCATATGCAGGCAGGCCAGAAGCCTCACAAGGTTTTATTCATTGATATTTAGCGCTTTGTGCAACCTGGTCTTTGCGTTTTAGGGGATTTTTTTTATCTTTATCTTCTCAGACTATACCTACTTATTATTTAGACACATTCTATATTAACCCTAAAATTTGGAAAACAGTAAAATTTAGCAGCAGGTGATGGATTAATTATTATATTTGAGGGATTTTCATGTGTAACATTGTGCACTAAATAAACCATGGCATTTAAGGAGATATATTCCCAGGTTCTCATATGCTTAAGAAAACATTCTGAAGCAGAATGTAACTGCTATGCTGTTAGAATGCGTAGGGGGGGGGTTACAATACTGTATATCAGAAAGTTGCAAATCTACCCGATAGTTATTTGGTCTTCAGACCCAAAAGTTTATTTGTTTTATTTTAGCTTCAGGCAAACTGGTGATTTTGAATGAATAAATGGCAGCCCTGGCTGTAAATTGAACTTTAAGGCATTGAGTAAGAACCTTAAAAACACATAAGTCATGAAAAATCTTCTAACATTTATCCTCTGCATAGTCAGCTTCACAGCTTTTTCACAGACCTTTAATAATACGTTTCCTCATCCCGGTTTTGGCGATCAGGTTGAACTTGAGGAAACCGGATACAGGGTGATGGGCTTCGGTAACAATATTACAGGCAATCATTTACTGGTAATTCATGTCGATAAATATGGTGACACCCTCCAAGTCCGCAAAATTTATTTTGATTTTGATTTCTTTTCTCCAACATTTACGCTAAGATCTGCTTCAGATAGAGATGGAAATCACTATGTGAACTTTTCACACAATGCAGATTCTATTTCTATTATCAAACTATCTCCTGATTGGCAGGAAATCTGGCGTAAAAATTTAACCAATAAACAAAGTGATATAACGGCGTTGAAGGTTACGAATGATAATCATATCATAGCCGTAACCAGTCAAAAACTATTTAAACTGGATGTTGCTGGCAATGTTATCTGGCACCAATATTTTGGTGAAACGGATGTAATTGAAACCAGGGCAAATTCAATTGAAGAGACTGAGACCGGCGATTTATTTCTATACAGTATAGATTATTGGATGGAACCCGGTCAATACTATTGGGAAACACCTAAAAGGCCAAAGTTGAGAATTTTCAGCCAAAGTGGTGAAATGAGAGACAGCACCTTGCTCCCTGTATATACCGGCAGTTCTATACCTTATGGAAACGATTATATCTGTATAGGATCTAATTTCGATTCTTCTCCCCGCAACCTGCTCTATCGGCATGATATCAATGGACTGATATTTCAGGAAAGGGAAATTCATTTGGGCGAAAATGTACGTTTATTTCATATGGTCGAAAATCATGATGGGAATCTGGTCGCTTGTGGAAATGGAGCGAACAGTCTCGTTTTACATTGTATGACCAAAGACGGTGACAGCCTCTGGACGCGTGTTATAGATTACGAAGCAGGCGTTCCCATGGATATGAAGCTTGCAACTGACGGAGGTTATGTTATTTCATATTTTGCAGAAGCAAACGATGGAAGAACCTATCCTGGCCTGATTAAAACCGATGCCATGGGCAACATCAGCAGTTTGGGATTCGAAGAAAGGGGTATAAATCAACAAGTTAAGGTCTATCCAAACCCTGCTACCGAATCTGTGGTTTTTGAGTTGCAAAAACCCATGCACTCCGCTATAATAACCGTAACCGACATCACCGGCCGGCATGTTGCAACCATTCCCCTAACCACTGAAAAGACCACATGGCAAACTGCCGGACTACCATCAGGGGTTTACTTATATCGAATTGAAGGAGCAACTGCGGTAGCTTCAGGCAGGCTGGTGATTTTGAATGAATAATCAATGTTCACATAACCTGGGCAAAACAAATATTCTCCACCATTCGGAAAATTGGGTACTAAAATAGTGCGTTAAGACCTGATACGCACCGTAGGTGGTCATAAATAACTGAAAGAGCCTTTTGTTTTTGCCATCCGCTAGCGCACACTAAAACAGATAGACTTACTTTCTAACAAACACCTTCCAACAATAAAAGCCACCGTTTCTGGTGGCCTTTATTGTCTTTATGAAATGGCAGGCTATTATTCGCCGAAGAAATAGCTCACCGACAAAGTGATTACCCGGTTTAAATCCTTATAATCTGACCTGTCGGTATCAGACATGCCTTCATATTTCGGATTGATATTTCCAAGGCCCAGGGAATAACCGGCTTGAATCAAAACAGGGCCAACAGTATAACCCACCCCAAAATTGAGCCCAAAGTCGAGTGCCGTGAAAGCATCCTCATCATCCTCCAGGTCACCCTCTTTTACTTCTCCGAACACAGACTTTAGTTTGTAATCATCTTTAAAGGTTTCACTGTCGCCCATAAAACTAACGGTATAATCGTTTTTGTGTTTGCCACCAATCCCAATGCCAAGATAAGGCCCTGCATATATTTGTAAGGCATTGGCTTTAAAGGCAACGTTAAGGGGAAGCTCGAGATAGTTCAAACTTGTCCTGGCATAACCATCAATTTCGAGACCATCAGCGCTTACTGAACGTACTGGATCGAATTCATCAAATAACTCATCCAGGTCGTAACTCCAGCCTTTGGTGGTAAACAACAATCCCGGCTGAAAACTAAACATATCATTTATCGGAATATCGGAAGTAAGCCCAATATGAAACCCAACTTTCATCCTGGTCGGAACTTCATAATCACTGTCCTTGTAATTTTGATGAATATTGCTTAAATTACCTCCAACCTTAATTCCGAAATTCACCTGTGCGCTTGTGGAAAATGCAAATGTCACTAAGATGATCAACATTAAAAAAGTGTTTGTTTTTTTCATAATTCAATAGTTTTAAGTTGCCTACTCATAGGTTTTTCGGCTTCCACCTCCTACTCTTTACAGGATTTTCAGAATGCTCCTGGGCCTTATTCAGGATATTATTTTTTTAAATACCTGTTCTACTTTTACAGGAATCGAGAGAATGTAAGAACACCAAATTTAAAAATATGAGGTGTTAAATACACATTTATTAAACAAATATATGGCAATATTCTGATTATTTAAACATTTGCCATGCAATTTTTTGATTTTTTTCATGTATAAACTGCATTTAATGTAAAAACTGATCAAAGCACTTTGCTTATCTGTCTTTTTTTGTACAATGGATTCGATTTACATGTTTACTGCTTGTCAATGCAGTAAACAGGATTAATTATTCCATCCTTCATCATTTCAAATGCATAATATTCTCATCTGTACATCTACCTTTTTTATATCTTTGTCCCATGCAGGAAACCATTCTTATACTCGATTTCGGCTCTCAGTACACCCAGCTTATCGCCCGAAGGGTGAGGGAGTTAAATGTATACTGCGAGATACATCCTTTCAATAAAATCCCGGAAATCAGCTCTGCTGTTAAGGGAGTGGTTCTTTCGGGAAGCCCTTTTTCGGTGCGCGACATGGATGCTCCCACTCCCGATTTATCTAAAATACGAGGAAAATTACCCTTGCTGGCCATATGTTATGGGGCACAATTTTTAGCTCACACCCTTGGCGGAGAGGTAATGCCTTCAAACAACAGAGAATATGGCCGGGCCAATCTGGGATTTATTGATCTCAGTAACCCTTTGCTTGCAGGCCTGAGCCAGAACAGCCAGGTTTGGATGTCGCATGGTGATACCATATTGCACAAACCGGAGCACTTTAATGTAATTGCGAGTACTGCCGATGTAGCCGTTGCCGGCTTTCAGATTGCCCATGAACAAACCTGGGGCATTCAGTTTCATCCGGAAGTGTACCACACCACTGAGGGCACCAACCTGCTGCGCAACTTTGTAGTGGATATCTGTGGCTGTCGTCAGGACTGGACTCCTGCTTCTTTTGTGGAGTCAACCATTGCCCGGCTCAAAAAAACACTGACCGGCGACCAGGTTGTTCTTGGGTTGTCGGGAGGGGTGGATTCTTCAGTGGCTGCCGTTTTGCTGCATCATGCCATTGGTAAAAACCTGCATTGTATTTTTGTAGACAACGGCCTGCTAAGAAAGGGAGAATTCCCCACAGTGCTCGATTCATACAAGCATATGGGCCTGAATGTGAAAGGCGTGGATGCAAGAGCACAGTTCCTTTCTGCCCTTGCGGGAATTAGCGACCCCGAGCTAAAACGCAAAGCCATTGGCAAAACTTTCATCGATGTTTTTGATCAGGAAGCCCATTTGATCAGTGACGTAAAATGGCTGGCGCAGGGCACCATATATCCGGATGTAATAGAATCGGTGTCGGTGAATGGACCATCTGCCACCATAAAATCCCATCACAACGTGGGAGGCCTGCCGGATTATATGAAATTAAAGGTGGTAGAGCCGCTGAACACTTTATTTAAGGATGAAGTGAGGCGAGTGGGCCACAGCCTTGGCATTGACCCGGCCATACTCAACCGTCATCCCTTCCCCGGACCGGGACTGGGCATACGGATATTGGGTGAAGTTACCCCGGAAAAAATCAGTATACTTCAGGAAGCTGATGCTATTTTTATCAATGCGTTAAAATCAAGCGGATTATATCAGCAGGTATGGCAGGCTGCCGTTATACTGTTGCCGGTGAAATCGGTGGGCGTAATGGGTGATGAACGTACCTATGAATATGTGATTGCCCTGCGGGCTGTGGGTTCAACCGATGGCATGACCGCAGACTGGTCGCATCTGCCTTATGAATTTCTGGCTAAAGTCTCAAACGACATCATCAATCGCGTTAAGGGCGTAAATCGAGTGGTGTATGACATCAGTTCAAAACCCCCGGCAACCATCGAGTGGGAATAAACGAAAATGTGTCCATTAAAAATATAACCAACGTGAAAAAGCCGGTTTCCATACTAATTATCCTTTTGTTGATGCTGCCTCAGTTATTTGCTCAGGAGCAAAAGATTAAGATCTCCGAAGTTATAGAAACCTATCGCGGCCAAAAAGTATACATACACTTTGTGGAGCCTGGCGAGACACTATCGGCCCTGGCGAGAGCTTATGGCGTGAGTGTTGACCAGATTAAGGCGACCAATCCTGAAGCCCCTGAGATACTCAAACCCTATCAGATCATCATGATTCCTGTTGGTCAGTCAGCTCCATCTAAAAAACCCAAAGAAATCATTCCGGAAGTCAAAGTGCTACCCGGGTCAACTCCCGCTGTGAATAAGGAGCCGGAGCAAAACACCCACATCATTGAACCTAAGGAGACCTGGTATGCGCTTTCGCGTAAATATGAGGTTCCCATTAAAAAATTGCTTGAAGCAAATCCGGGTGTAGATACCTTAAGAATTGGTCAAGTCATCATTATCCCTGACTTAAGCGAAGAAATACCTTCAGCCCAAAAGGCTGAACCTATGGATAATGTGACCCCGATTTCTGATAAACCGGGTTATGTTCTTTACACGGTGCGTCCCAAAGAAACACTATACGGTATTGCCCGGCAATACAATACCACAGTGGATGAACTGATCCGGCTTAATCCTGTTCTAAAGGAAGGATTAAGGGAGGGTCAGCAAATCCAGGTACCTTCTTCCACTCAGGCACCGCAGCCCTCAACTGATTCCCGGCAACAGCATGAGACAGTGTCGTCTCAGGAACCGGTTGCCTCCAATCAACAAAAGCCGGTAAACTATATTGAGCATCGTGTCGAGCGCAAAGAAACCCTTTACAGTATTTCGAAGAAATACGATGTATCAACCAGTGAAATTATCAGACTTAATCCGGGCATTGGCAGTGTTATACGCCGGGGCGATGTGCTTCGCATTCCTTTAAAACAACTTCAGTCTGAGGAGAAAGCCACTAAGACATCTCCAGATACGGTGGTACTTGGCCGTGATATTTACCGCGAAGCGGCCAAACCCTTAGCGTCTTCCTGCACTCCGGGAGAAGATACCCGGATTTTTAAGGTGGTACTGCTGCTCCCTTTTTCATTGGAAACCCTCGACGAGATCATCACTTCGGGAACTTCAGAACTGCCTCAACCTGAAGAGTACCGGGCTTTTGATTTTATTCAATTCTATCAGGGAATGCTCATTGGATTGGATGCTGCTGCTGACCTGGGCATTAAACTGAATGTAGAGGTGCTGGATTCCGATGCCGGCAGCAGTACTGTTAAAACGAGACAGATCATAAGCTCAGGAAAACTAAATGGAAGTCATTTGATTATAGGTCCTCTGTTTGCCGAAAGTTTTGAGCTGGTGGTTGATTACGCGTCAAAACAAAACATACCCATCGTCAATCCTTTATCACAACGGGCTGAAATCTTAAACGACCCTCAGGTAATTAAAATTCAGCCTTCCCCCTGGACCATATACAATGGTGCTGCCAGGCAACTTGTAGACGCTTATCCTGATGCCAATTTCACCGTGGTGCGCCGCAATGCCACTGAGAATTCCTCTATGGCAGAAACTTTTGAGCGTGCACTACAAAAAACCGCCAAACCGGGTCACTTTAAAACCGTGAATTATGCCCAAACCCACGATCAGGGCATAATGAATGCAATGATTGCCGGGCGAAAAAACGTAATTATGCTGCTCACCAATGATAAAGCTTTTATTCCAGCCGTTTTGAGACGCTTATATGAAAATCAGGAAAAATATGATATAACGATCATGGGTATGCCGGAGTGGGAAAACATGGAAATTGACATCCACTACCTGCAATCACTTCAGGCCCATTTTTTTTCATCACGATATGTAAATTATTCAAACCCTGAAACCATCAAATTCGTTCAGGAATTCAGAAAACGCTATATAGCTGAGCCTGAAGCGGCTAAATTTGCTTTTATGGGTTATGATATAGCCAGGTACTTTACACAGGCGCTATATTACTTCGGGCCCGGTTTCATAAATTGTCTGCCAGAATATAAGTACGATGGTCTTTCCGAGCAGTTCAGGTTTTACCGTTCTGATAAGGGAGGATACGACAACGCAGGTATGTTTGTGTATCGCTACAATGAATTTAAGCGTGAAAACATCAAACCACAACCCCAATAACCTTTATTTTTTCAGCCTCTGGTGAAAACGCTTAATGGGCTTACTTTCGCATTACGCGATAACCGCTCATACTTAACTATTGAAATTCAGCGCCTACTGAAATCTCTTTTGCATAGCAAAGATTCATCACTTCATCCCATCCCGGATGTATGTACGGGATTTTAAATGACAGTCATATGGCTTTTATTGATTGGAAGAGTGAGTAGGGGTCATTCAGAGCGAAGCGATGCATCTTTTTTAGAATTAACTCTTTCTCTATGCGCACCAAGCTGAGTGCGCATTTCTGCCTGTATCATTAACCGCTGAATAACTTTTGCAATGGCGAACATCAGCACGAAAGCAAAAATAATGGTTGCTCCTGAAGGAATATTAAAATAATAGGATGCAATAAGTCCGGTTATGGATCCCAAAAGTCCGGCAACAACGGCGCCTGCCATTACTTTTACCATACTGTGGGTAAAAAGGTTGGCAATGGAAGGCGGGATGGTTAGAAATGAAATCACCAGAATGATTCCGGCCACCCTGATATTCAGCACAATGGTAAGCGCTACCAGAGTGATGAGCAGATATTTAAAGAAACTGACCGGTGCCTGATGTGAGCGGGCATACGCCTCATCGAAAGAGATAAAAAGTATAAGATGATAATAGCGCATAAAGACAAAAATAAGCAGTACCGACAAGCCACCCATCAGCCAGAGGTCAGTGTGGCTTACTGTTAGTATGCTGCCAAACAGAAACGACATCAGATTAGGAGCGTATCCGGGGGTGATAAAAATAAAAATTATACCCAGAGCCATGCCCAGCGACCACCAGATACCTATGGCCGAATCTTCGCGTATTTTGGTTCGGGTAGTAAAAAATTCTATACCCAGAGCCGTAAAAATACTAAAAACGGCAGCTCCCAGTACCGGATTAATGCCGAGAAACCACGCGATACCAATACCACCGAATGAGGCATGGGTAATGCCACCACTTACAAACACCATTCTGCGTGCTACAATGTAGCTTCCCGCTATACCGCAGCTTATACTGGCCAACACCGATGCCCATAAAGCACTGGTAAAGAAATCGTACTGCAGCAATTCAAAAATACCTTTATTCATTGGGCACCTGGTGTTGATGTATTCCCAATACCGTATGCGGAACGTGGCCATGGGTTATCAGTTGAATGGGGCAGTTATAGGCATTGAGCTGGCTTTGGGTAATCACGTTTGATGGATGATAATGCAGGTTCCTGTTCACACAGGCAATGGTTTTAATATAACTGGTAATGGTACCCACATCATGCGACACCATGAGAATGGCCATTTCATTGTTGAGCACCTTCAGCAATTCATACAAATCGCGTTCAAATTGATTGTCTACAAAGGTATTGGGTTCATCCAGAATGAGTAACTGTGGCCGGGCAATAATGGCCCTCCCCAGATAAACCCGTTGCATTTGCCCACCCGAAAGCTTCCCTATACTCTTTTTGGCAAGTGAGCCTATCCCAAGCATTTCGAGCACATCGTGGGCCAATTTCCGCTCTTTAACGGAGTAAAACCCCCGCCCTTTAACTGACATCAGTCCAGAGAGCACCACCTCAATTACAGAAATGGGGAAATCCCTGTCGGTGTTGCTCACCTGAGGCAGATAACCTATATGATTAAGGTCGCGGGAACCAGAATATTCTATCCGGCCGGCAGCCGGCTTTATCATTCCAAGGATAAGTTTTACAAGCGTAGTTTTGCCGCCTCCATTTGGGCCGATAATACCAATGAAATCCTGCTCATAAACCGTAAAATTAATATCGGTCAGCACTAACTCCTGATCATAACCGGCACTCACATCGGTAAGTTCAAGAATTTTTTTCATGGATTTATTTTGTTGGGAGCCGCTGCGGCCAGATCGTGTGCCACAGTAAGAAGACTTTGTTCCCAGTCTAAGGCGGTGGGATTAAAGGATTTCAGTCCGGCATTAATCTGACGGGCTATCACTTCAGCACTCTTACTGCTAAATTGTGAAGATACAAATAAGATGCGGATATTTTTCTCTCTGGCAACATCTACCAAAGATCTCAAATAAGCCGGCCCCGGCTCTTTCCCCTCGTATTCAATGGCAATCTGTTCGAGGTGGTAATCTCTTGCAAAATATCCAAGAGAAGGGTGAAAAATCATAAAACTACTGCCCGACATCCCTTTTAATATTTCCTTTAATTCCAGATCCAGCGAATCAAGGTGAGCCAGATATTGAAGATGGTTGTAATCATATTCCTGAGCATGTTCCGGATCGAGCTGTTTCAAGGCAGCAGCCACATGGCCTGCCTGAATCCGGACAGCCGAAACGGAAAGCCAGAAATGGGGATCAATGCCACCTTCATGGATATGATCACCATGGGGAATTTCATGGCCGCGAATTAACTGTATACCTTCCGAGAGATTTACAACTTTCATTTCAGGGTTGCTTTGTGCAATACCAGGAAGCCATGATTTTTCGAAACCCAGCAATCCATTCTTAAAATACACCAGCGCCTTCGACATATTGGCCAATTGTCTGGCTTCAGGTTCATAAGTTTCGTGGTTGCCTTCTTCGGGTACCAGCACCATCACCTCAAAATGTTTTCCGGCAATAGCTTCAACCAACGACTTCTGAGGCAAAATACTTACTACAGCCAGGGGCCTGTCATCAACAGAACGTTGGGAGGTGCATGCGACAAATGCCATGACTAAAATCAATGCACAGGCTAAAATCAGGCGTTTAAATGAATGCTTCTTCATGGATTGCTATCAATTACGCTCCAAAATTACAACATTAATTACACTTGTCATCTAAATAGATGTTTATTCAGGAGTGAGCGAAGTTTAAGCCCTTATAAATGACCGGGATCCTTTACCTCCCTGCGTTACGTTCTGAATGACAGGCATTTGTCTCTTAGCACAGGGGCAGGATTGGGGATGGGAGGAAGCGGAGCCTCCTTCCACCCCCAATCCTCCAAATACTCAGTAAGATACTCTCATTCAGATGAAAGTGAAGAATATTTTAAATTTATCCGATCACTACTGATGTTTCTAATAAAACCTTATTTTTTCGACTGTGACATAAAAAAGTATGCCCGGAAATGATTTATTGTTAATAAATATGGCCTATATTTGCCAACCAATAAACTTAATGGAATCATGGAAAATAAACTTCAGGAACTTACCCGGAAGATTTACAGCGAAGGTGTAGAAAAAGCCACAGAAGAAGCCAGTCTAATCCTCGATAAAGCTCAAAAAGAGGCTGATGATCTCAAAAGACAGGCTCAAAAAGAGGCCGAAGAGATTATAAATGAGGCCAACAAAAATGCTGAAGATATAAAGCGCAATGCTGAATCAGAAATGCGCATGGCATCAAAACAGGCCATTAGTGCGCTTCGCCAGCAGATTGCAACACTGGTTACTACAAAAGTAGTGGATACTCCGGTGAAAGAAGCCGTTAGTGACAAAGCATTTATGGGTGAGATGATCCGCATAGCCCTTGAAAACTTTGGCAGCGATGCCACGCTTGTAATGCCTGAAAAAGACGAAAAAGCATTGGAGGATTATTTCGGCAAGCGACTTAATGAAGTATTAAAGTCGGGTGTGGAAGTGCGATTTGATGACAAAATCAAAGGCGGTTTCAAAATTGGCCCCAAAGACAACAGTTATCTTATTAGTTTTACTGATGAAGACTTTGAAGCCTTTTTCCGTTCTTTCATGCGTCCAAGATCCATTAACCTTTTATTTGGCGCTGAATGATGCTGAGCCAAAACTATTACTATATTATTGCAGGCCTGCCTGATTTAACGCTTGACCAGGGCAAGTTGCAGTTTGGCACCCCTGAATTGAGAGAAGTGCTCCGTGAGAGCCTTTCCGAAAGAGATTATGCCTTTTTCCAACACCTGCTGCTGGTTTACGACAACATTAACCTGCTGGCCGTAATGCGTAAAGAAGAAAAAGACGAGCTGGTAAGAGAAGGCATATATTCCTGGGAAACCATCGAGGCTGCTCTTGACAAACCGGAACTGTTGCGGCCCTATATGACAAGCTTCATTAAAAGTCAGCAGTCAGAAACGCCATTGCACCCCGATCTTTCCCCGGAGAATGAACTTACTACCTTATATTACGAGGAAATGAGTGCGTTAAAACACAAATTTCTGCGTAGCTGGTTTAACTTTGAACTCAACCTTAAGAATGCCTTATTGGTAATTACGGCAAAGAACAACAATATTCCTTACGATAAACAGATAATACTTGCCAACAAGGCGGCAGTGAAGATTGCCCGCAGCAATTCACGTGATCTGGGTTTAACTTCAGAATGGCCCTGGATTGAAAAATTGTTACAGATATCCGAAATACCCGACCTGCTTATGCGCGAACGGGCTATCGACCTGATGCGGTGGGAATTTCTTGATGAGTACAATACTTTTAATTACTTCTCGCTTGAAGTGCTTTTGGCCTACTATATTAAGCTGAGCATCATTGAACGCTGGTTGAAACTTGATAAAGCCACCGGTGAGGAGATGTTCAGGCAACTGCTTAATGATCTGCAAAATAGCTATGAATTTTCTAAAGAGTTTTCGATAAAAGATGGAAGAAAATAAATTAACCACCGGTACGGTTACAGGCATTATTGCCAACCTGGTCATTGTAGAAGCCGATGGTCCGGTTTCTCAGAACGAAATCTGTTTTATCAATCTGGCCGGTGTCAGAATGATGGCCGAAGTTATTAAAGTATTGGGCAACAAGGCTTACACACAGGTTTTCGAAAGCACCCGTGGCCTTAAAGTAGGTGAAACTGCCGAGTTTATGGGCCATATGCTTGAGGTTACACTTGGCCCTGGCATCCTTTCAAAAAACTTCGATGGTTTGCAGAACAACCTGGATACCATGAAAGGTACTTTTCTACGTCGCGGTGAATACACCGATGCCTTTGATTATGATCAGGCCTGGGATTTTACACCATTAGCCAAAGCCGGCGACATAGTGGTTGCCGGAGACTGGCTGGGCGAGGTAAAAGAAAACTGGATTGGTCACAAAATCATGGTGCCTTTTAAGCTTGAAGGTAAGTTCACCATTAAGAGCATCAATGGAGCAGGCACTTATAAAGCCTCAGATACCATTGCCATTCTTACCGGCGAAAGTGACGAAGAAGTTAAGGTTACCATGTTACAGAAATGGCCGGTGAAAATTCCCATTAAAGGGTACGTGGATAAACCGCGCCCCTTCCGGTTGATGGAAACCGGCGTACGGATTATTGATACGATGAACCCAATGGCCGAAGGCGGCACCGGGTTTATTCCGGGCCCTTTCGGATCGGGAAAAACAGTATTGCAGCATGCCTTGTCAAAACAGGCCGAAGCCGATTTGATAATTATGGCAGCCTGCGGCGAACGTGCCAACGAGGTAGTGGAAATTTTCACCGAATTCCCCGAACTGGAAGACCCGCGCACCGGACGCAAGCTGATGGAACGCACCACCATTATTGCCAATACCTCCAACATGCCGGTGGCCGCGCGTGAAGCTTCGGTTTACACCGCTATGACCATTGGTGAGTATTACCGTGCTATGGGATTAAAAGTATTGCTGCTGGCCGACTCCACTTCACGCTGGGCACAAGCGCTGCGTGAAATGTCCAACCGCATGGAAGAACTTCCAGGCCCCGATGCCTTCCCTATGGACCTGCCGGCCATTATTTCGAGCTTCTATGCCCGGGCGGGATATGTAAACCTGCGCAATGGTGCAGCAGGTTCCATTACTTTTATAGGAACCGTATCACCTGCCGGAGGTAACCTGAAAGAACCGGTAACCGAATCCACCAAAAAAGTAGCCCGCTGTTTTTATGCACTTTCGCAACAGCGTGCCGACAGTAAGCGGTATCCCGCAGTAGACCCCATCGACAGTTATTCAAAATATCTTGAATATCCTGAATTGCAGGAATATCTGGCTGAGCACATTACGCCAGGTTGGCTCGATAAGGTATTGGATGCCAGAAACATACTCCTTCGGGGACGGGAAGTATATGAGCAAATCAACATCCTGGGCGATGATGGAGTGCCCATAGACTATCACTTGCGTTATTGGAAATCGGAAGTAATTGATTTTGTAATTCTTCAGCAGGATGCTTTTGACGATATTGATGCTTCTACCCCCATTGAACGGCAGCGAAAAATGCTCATTAAGGTTTTAGAGGTTTGCCATACAGACTTTGATTTTGAAAGTTTTGAAGCAGTTAATCCCTACTTTAAACGAATCATCAACGTGTTTAAACAGATGAATTATTCAGAATATGAGAGCGAGGATTTCAATAAATACGAAGCCGAGCTTGAAGCAATCATCAACGAAAGGAAAGTGGCCTAATGCAAACCAGCGGATTTAAGAAAATATACACCAAAGTCACCCAGATTACCAAAGCTACCTGTTCCATTCAGGCCACAGGGATTGGTTATGACGAACTGGCAACTGTAAATGGTCGCCTGGCCCAGGTAGTGAAGATTCAGGGCAATATTGTGACGTTGCAGATTTTTTCGGGAACCGAAGGCATTCCCAACAATGCCGAAGTTATTTTTACCGGCAAGCCGCCGGCCCTGCACGTGAGCGACGAGCTGGCCGGTCGGTTTTTCGATGCATACGGTGACCCCATTGATGGTGGACCGGACGTACAAGGTGAACTTCGCGAAATTGGCGGGCCGTCGGTAAACCCGGTACGACGCAAGCAACCTTCAGAACTGATTGCCACAGGAATTGCAGGCATCGACCTGAACAACACCCTGGTAACCGGACAAAAAATTCCGTTTTTTGCCGACCCCGATCAACCCTTTAACCAGGTTATGGCTATGGTTGCCCTCAGGGCCAAAGCCGATAAGATCATCCTAGGCGGTATGGGGCTAACCAACGACGACTACCTATACTACAAGCAGGTATTCGACAATGCCGGTGCCCTCGACCGCATCATCAGCTTTGTAAACACCACAGAAAACCCGCCGGTAGAACGTTTGCTGGTGCCGGATATGGCGCTTACCGCTGCCGAATATTTCGCTTTCGATAAAAAGCAAACAGTGCTCGTACTGCTCACTGATATGACCCTGTATGCCGATGCCCTGAGTATTGTATCCAACCGCATGGATCAGATTCCTTCCAAGGACAGTATGCCCGGTTCACTTTACAGCGATCTGGCCAAAATCTATGAGAAAGCGGTACAGTTTCCCGAAGGCGGTTCCATTACCATTATTGCCGTTACAACCCTGTCTGGTGGCGATATTACCCATGCCATCCCCGACAATACCGGTTACATTACCGAAGGACAGTTGTTCCTGCGCCGCGATTCCGACATCGGGAAGGTAATTGTAGACCCCTTCCGTTCACTCTCCAGGCTTAAACAGTTGGTTATTGGCACCCAAACACGTGCAGACCATCCACAGGTGATGAATGCCGCAGTACGTTTGTATGCCGATGCTGCCAACGCCAAAACCAAACTCGAAAACGGTTTCGACCTCACCGATTATGATGAACGTACGCTGGCCTTCGCAAAAGATTATTCAAACGATCTGCTGGCCATTGATGTTAATATTGATACCACGGCCATGCTCGATAAGGCATGGGAGTTGTTCGGAAAACATTTCACTAAGGCGGAAGTTGGCATTAAGCAGGAGTTTGTTGATCAATACTGGCCTAAAGATTAAATTTGCCCTATGAGAAAGTCAATGATATTCACCTTACTCATCTTTTTATTGCTGCCTTTCGCCGGCAGTGCACGGCAGCATGATGCATTGGCCGGTGATGACACGTTGACGGCGAAAGGTGCTAAAACAATGCGCAACCCCAATATAGAGTTTTATGCATATGGCGGATATGCCCTCGGATATACCCGCTTTACAGCAGATTATTACCGCGTCGGGCAGGCACTCTCATATCGTAAAGGCTTAACCTCTATGTCGGCATTTGGTGCGGCCATTGAGCTAAAAATAACCAATGATTTCAACTATAGTGCTGAACTTTTGCCTTCTGTACTGTTCGATTACCGCTTTTTTCCTTTAAAAACAAGGATATCGCCATATATTAAAGCCAATATTGGTTATATGATAGACAACAGTTTTGATGCGGCGGCAGGATTTGGGGTAATACTTCCTCTCAGACGAAATAAGGGCATTGTGATTGAAGCACTTCTTGGCACTTTCTTTTTCGACATTATGGATAATCATGATGTGTTTAATCACAGGGTTACCAGTGCCAGTTCCGTTTGCTTTAATATTGGTTATAAATTTTAAGCAAACTGCACATTAAAAGAGAATAAAACGATGGCTATAAAATTTCAATACAATAAAACCTCATTACAGAACCTCAACAAACAGTTGAAGATGAGGGTGCGGGCATTGCCGACCATCAAAAACAAGGAGGCTGCCCTGCGTATGGAGGTAAAAAAGGCCAGAGATAAAGCCCAGGAGCTGAACCAGCAACTGCAGGATGCCATTGTCAGTTATCAGGGCATGGTAAGGTTGTGGGGTGAATTTGACACCAGCCTGATAAAGGTGGAGGATGTTCAACTCTCGGTGCGTAAAATTGCCGGTGTACGTATTCCCGTGCTCGAAGATGTGAAGTTTCACATGGAAGAATTTAGTTTGTTTAACAAACCAGCCTGGTTTATCGAAGGCGTTGGCATAGTTAAGAAACTGGCAAGTATTGGCATTGAGAGTGAGTTTTTTAACCGTAAAATGGCCCTGCTCGAACATGCCCGGCGCAAAACTACCCAAAAAGTAAACCTGTATGAAAAAGTACAGATTCCGGGTTATGAGGAGGCCATTTTGAAAATCAAGCGATTTATGGAAGATGAAGAGAACCTCTCCAAATCGGCCCAGAAAATCGTTAAAGACCGCCAGCAGCGGATAGAGGAGGAAGCATTATGATTGTTCCTATGCGAAAATATTCCTTCCTGGTGTATCACAAAGAATACGATGATTTCTTACTGAAGCTCCGTGAACTTGGGGTGGTGCATATCATCGAACGGGAAGGTTCCGTTACCGAAAATATTCTGGCCCGCTTTCAAAGGGCAGAAGAGGTAAATAAACTGATTCGTTTTCTGGACTCCAGACAAGTTCAGCCTGAGCTGAATGATGAAAAAGTCGATGCAGCCGAAATTGTTGCTGAACTTGAAGAAATACAGGCCGAATATGCCCGGATTGATCAACAAAAGACACTGCTGCGTAAAGAAACTGCTGAAATTGAGCCCTGGGGAGATTTTTCGCCCGAACAAATGCATGAGCTTGAAAAAAAAGGATTCAAAATCAGGCTTTTTATTACTCCTTTGCGTGATTGGAACTCCGATCTGTCTGATCATCCATCAGTTTTTGAAATCAATCAGAGTGGAGGACTGGTATATTTTGCAGTGGTGGATCAGGGCAAGGGATTACCCGATGATTTCAATGCAGATGAAGTGAAAATTCCTGTCCATTCACTCCAATGGATAGAACAGGAGGAGCTTAAGCTGGAGAAACATCAGATTGAGTTAAATAAGCGGGTAAGTGAAATGGCCAAATGGTATATCCCTGCTTTACATAAATATGAACAAGAACTTTTGCAGGATGCCGAACTGAAAAAAGCCTTTGAAACAACAGAAAAGCTTGCTGATGAACGTCTGAGCATCCTGGAGGGATGGATTCCGGCAGGAGCCGCCGAGGTGCTCGATAAATTTCTTGATGCTCAGGGGGTGGTTTATCTGAAGGAATCACCGGTGCCCGGTGACAAAGTGCCCATTCTGTTGAAAAATAAAGGATTTGCCAGTAAGTTTGAAGTGCTTGGAGAACTTTATGCACTGCCCAATTACCGCGAACTCGACCTTACCCCGTTTTTTGCTCCTTTCTATACCATCTTTTTTGGATTTTGTATTGGAGATATCGGTTATGGGATTTTGATTACCCTGGTGGCTTTGCTTGCCAAACGTAAAGTAACCAAAGAGATGAAACCTGTTGCTTCTCTCATTTCGTATCTGGGAATGTCGACTTTTGCATTTGGGGTGATCAGTGGCGGTTTCTTCGGTATAAACCTGTATGAAACCAATCTTCCCGGCTACCAGCAATTGCAGGCTTTCTACCAGGCCAACAATACTGATATGAACAATATATTGTTTATTATGGCCCTTGTATTGGGAGGCATTCAAATACTCTTTGGTATGGGAGTTAAGGCGGCCAACGAAACGGTACAATTCGGATTTAAATACGCACTATCCACCATCGGATGGATTCTTCTCTTCGTGGGGGGAGCCACCATTGCCGGTTTGAACATGTATGCCTCTGTACCTATGGAAACCCTGAAACCTATACTGTATGCAGTGTTGGGAGTAAGTGGTGTATTGATACTGTTTTTGAATTCTCCCGGAAAAAATATCTTTGTAAACCTTGGATTGGGACTGTGGAATACCTATAATATGGTTACCGGTGTATTGGGAGATTTATTATCATACATCCGTCTGTTCGCACTGGGCATTGCCACAGCCATTCTCGGGTTTGTGTTCAATAGTCTGGCCATGTCGGTTGGTGGTGGCTTTTTTGGGGTTATCTTTATGGTCATCATACTGGTCATTGGACACAGCATCAATTTATTCATGGCCGGGTTGGGCGCTTTTGTCCATCCCATGCGTTTAACCTTTGTAGAGTTTTACAAAAATGCCGGATTCAGTGGAGGCGGCAAAAAATATCACCCTTTCAGAAAATTAACCTAAGTCAAATCAATACCTAATTACTAAACTATGGAACCTATTGTTGTAGCTTACCTTGGCATTGGCCTCATGGTCGGACTGGCCGGTATCGGCAGTGTTTTCGGTGTATCTATCGGAGGCAATGCCTCTCTTGGCGCTTTGAAGAAGAATCCCGATGCATTTGGTAACTTCCTTGTACTTAGCGCCTTACCAGGCACACAAGGACTTTATGGATTTATGGGATATTTTATCCTTCAGGGATTTCTGACCCCACAGATTACACTGGCACAAGCCATTGCCATTTTTGGAGCCAGCCTTATGCTGGGATTTGTTGCCCTGATTTCGGCAATCAAACAGGGGCAGGTGTGTGCCAATGGTATCGCTGCCATCGGAGCCGGCCATGATGTATTTGGAAACACCCTTATACTTGCGGTATTTCCTGAGTTGTACGCCATTATTGCTTTTGCGGCAACTTTCCTCATCAGTACCAGCATCTGATCAATAAGAGAAGAATACTTTTTGGAAAATGGGCACTGCCGGTATGTAACCGACAGTGCTTTTTTGCGTTTAATTAGCAAGGTGAAAATGTCACTAAGGCATTAAGTCACTGAGTTACACTAAGGCTTTTTGGAAGACTTCTTTATATTCTACCCTCTTTTGGGTGAAATATTTTTTTTTTAAAATAACTTCATGTGCCTTTGTGTCTTTGGGCCTTATTGGCGAAAAAAAAAACAAACTATGGAAACAAAAAGCGAATTTAAAGTAAAAGGTGAAGAACTGCTCGCCAAAATCCGAGAATTGATCCATCAGGGAAATGTAACCCGCATTATCATCAAGAACGAGGAAGGTAAAGTGTACCTGGAAATTCCGGTGAATGTCGGGCTTGTTGGTGCATTATTTGCTCCGGTATTAGCAGCAGTGGGCGCGTTGGCAGCGCTTGTGGCCAATTTTACCATTGAAGTGGTGCGGAAGGAAGGATAAAACCCCTGACAGGGGTGAGTTATTACCTCCTTTTTATTCCTTGTTTTGCACTTCCTTATTTTTTTCCGGATAAAAGGATTTGGCGGAGCTGTCAATAGCACGCAGGGCAATATCCTTCACACTGGCTTCAGCCGACATGGCTTTCTGGGCGTAGTCTTTCAGGGAAGCTTCCATATCCTTGATTTTTGACTGGAGTGTCTCGATGATTTGTGTTTTCAGTTTTAGTTCGCCCGAGACCTCTCTTTCACGCAGTTCTTTTTGAAAACTAAATTGAGTTTCTAATTTTTCAATGGCATTTTCAACCGCTGCTTTTACAGCTTTTTCGAGCTCGGCAGGGAAAGCGGCATTTTTTTTTCGTAATTCATTCAGTTCGCTTTCCGCCTGTTTAATGTTAAGTTCACGTTCTGCGAAGTCTTTTTCAAAGGCGTCCTTTTTATCAGAGAGTTCTTTTTCGAGTTTTTCCTTTTTCTCTTCGTATAAATCAGTTTCTTTTTTGCGATTTATTTTCAAGGCATATAAATACTCCTCTTCTTCCCGTTTTCGATTTCTGTGAAGTTGTTCTGCATCTTCTTTTAATTTGGCCTGAGCATCTTCCTGCAACTTTTTTAAATTTAATTTGCGTTCAGTCATTTCCGTTTCAAACTGCGCCCTTTCAGATTTTATCTGTTCTTCCAACTCCCGGCGACGGTTGATCATTTCCAATTCAAATTGCTCTTTCTTTTCCTTTTGTGCCAGCAACATCACCGAAAGGGAGTCGGTGCTGGCCGATAGCTGATACAAATCTTCCAATTGCTGCTTTTCAATCTGTATGGCTTTTTGGAGCTCTTCAAATTTCCGGAATTCAGTAATAAAGGCTTCACTCAGTTTGTCAAGTGCGGCCGAAAGACTTACCTTTAACCCTGATACATCCTTAACAATGCCTTCTGTGCTAAGACCGGAAGCATTTTTGACAACCGCCTCCTGTTTCTGCTGTTCCTGAATTTTCCTGGGTTCTTCGGTTTTCTTTTCCTGCTGTTTTTGCAGGAGTTCCTCGTAAGCTTCAAGAATCTGATTCTTGGTGTTTTTTGAACTGATGGGTTGCTTTGACATGATACAATGTTTATTTACATAATTTTTAAAGAAATAAAAGTACTCATTTTTTAATAAAAAGTGTGATGATGACCAGATAAGTTTAACCACACATCTGCTAGAATTGATCTGAAACGGGAGGCTGTGGGCAGATTGGTTATTTTTGAAAATGCAATCCGATTGAAACTTTTGGGAAATTAATTCTATTTTTGCGCATCTTAAACTAATTCATCAATATATACCATCGTTATATTGGGTAATAGTCCGGATAAGTTTCTATTTAACGAAGAAAAATTACTGTAAACAAACCAAAACAAATCTCCACTTTTTTCAATAATTAAAGGTGCAAATGCACATCCGCTAACTGCATGCCCAAACTAAAATACCTCCAACATATAGATTCATTAAGGGCACTTGCTGTATTGCTTGTTTTGGCTTTTCATCTCGATATCAGTTTTTTCAAAGGTGGCTTTATTGGTGTGGATGTGTTTTTTGTCATCAGCGGTTTTTTGATTACCCGCAACATTACCCATGAATATAAAACGACTCACAACTTCAGCTTCTCCCGCTTCTATTACCGCAGGGTTAAACGGCTGTTGCCCTCATATTTTTTAACTTCGGTTTTTGTTTTTGTCCTTGGAATACTGATTTTATCCCCTTCCGACTTTATAGGACTTATCGATTCGATTTTTGCAGGCTCAATCGCCTTATCCAACTTTTACTTTCTTGGTGAATCGGGCTACTTCGACACAGCGGCAAAGTTAAAACCCATGTTGCATGCCTGGTCACTTTCGGTCGAAGAACAATATTATTTTATCTGGCCGATGGCGCTTTTGCTGATTTTAAAGGGTTTTCGGAAGTTCAAAATACACAATATTATAATAGTATTGTTAATTGTTGCTTTTGCCGGAACATTTTATGTAAATGCTTATGGCGTTTCCGAAAATATACTCCAGTTTTTCTCCAGTCATAAAGAGTCGACCACTGATGTGCAATCGCTGCTTTTCTTTATGCTGCCTTTCAGAATTTACGAATTTCTGATTGGAGCCCTGGTGGTCTTTGTCCCCGAAATTCGCCTTAAAAGCGAAAAGATGAAAGGCCTTATTATCGTTCTTGGTTTATTACTTGTTGTGGTGCCCGGTATTGTGTTTGATGATAAACTTAAGTTTCTAAGTGTTTTAAACATCATTCCATGTCTCGGAATTTCGCTGCTTATTGTTGCGCCTCAATCCAAATATTTCAATTGGTTTTTCTACAACAATATGCTTCGTCACATTGGCAATGCCAGTTATACGATCTATTTGTTTCACTGGCCGATAATTGTTTACTACAAGCACCTTTACGACCAGCCATTAAACTTTTTCAGCGGCCTGATTTTGTTCCTCCTCTCCATTGGAATTTCTTTGGTGGTGTATAAATATTATGAGACTCCATTCCGGCACAGAAAGTTCAAAAGCATAACACTCGAATATGCAAAAATGGGTTTTCTCTTTGTATTCTTTATTCTAAGTTCATACTTTGTCAAAAAAGATGTTACAGCCAATGAAGGCTGGCTATGGAGGCTTGATGATAAGAACCTGGAATTGATTGAAGAAATCGGCGTTCCCCTTAAATATCATTATACCAATTGGGGTGGGGCATATTACCAGTTTAACCGTGAGATTGAAAGCAACCAAAATCCAAAAAAAAATGTCGATATGGTATGGTTGGGTGATAGCCATTCGGGGCATTTTGCTTACGGACTTGATTCAATAATGGTCAAAAAGCATGGCATGAAAGTACATATTTCGTACGTCAGTTGCTTTGTATTGCCCGATGTGGTTTCAACCAATGATAAATGCATCATTGATGCTGACTCTGTATTAAACGCCAAAATAAAGCAGTTGAACGATAACCCCAATGCGCCTCTGGTGTTAAGTTATTACTGGAGATTTCGTCTTTTATCCACTTGTGAGATTGAAGACCAGAAAACAGGTAAAATGATTGAGCCGGCTAAACTCAATATTACAGAAGCGCATCAGCTGTTGTGCGAAAAAATTGAAAAATTCAGGGACATCCTGGGAAAAGACCGGAAAATTATAATCATAGGTGAATCCCCTGTCAGGGACGAAAGTCTAAACTACATTGAAAAACTGTTAAAACCCTCCTACCTGTCCATTATTTCGCCGGTATCCAACCTGTTTGAAGAAGAGCAAACTGCCATAGCCATAAATAATTTCATGAAAAATTACTTCAGGGATTTGGATAATTTCTATTTTTTGAATCCCTCAGAACCATTTTGTGAAGATGGTAAATGCAACAGTCAGGTAGGAAATAAAATATACTTCAGCGATGCCAATCACTTTTCAAAAGTAGGCTCACTGAGGGTAGTAGAATATCTGGAAGATGATTTTCTGCAAATTATAGCAGCCGGCACAAAGGAATAAGAATTGAAGGAAGATGCATATTGCATTGGTTTCCAACCGCCCGCAACAAATAATTGGGAAGTATTAACCCTGCCGGGAATGATTCAATTTAAAACTCCCTGATAAACTTGTAGCCATCCGGCCCCACACTTCGGTTTAATGTACTTATTATTCGATTTACATCGTCATAAGGGCCCTGAATATAATATGGTTTGCCATTGCGTCCCATTTCAATATCATCAATACCATCATCAATGTATTCAGGATCAAGCACATATTCAGCGAGATAAAAATCATCTGGGGTTTTAAACCCAAGCTCTGAAGCATAATCAATGGCTGCATAAACGAGGTTATGAAAATAAACCGGATCTACTTCGTTCATCTTTCCATATCTTTCACTTTTTTCAATAAGTTCTTCTATTTGAAGTGCCGTAAAATTGCAATTGGCCATGCAACTTTTTACACCCAGACAAAGCCGGTCGACCAATATACTGGCAAAAGTAAACTTCCCGCCCGGCTGTGCCCTGACAATCAAACATATGGTTAACCCATTATTTTTAAAGTTGTCTGCAATCAAACACTTGTCTATGGTCAGCAGGCGCCCCTTTTCCTTAAGATATTTCCTGGGTGAGAAAGCTTGATTTTTCATAAGCTATGGCATGTTTAAAGAACATAGGCGTTTTAGGGGGATAAAAATATATCATTTTGATGAATTTTTGAGCTTGAATGTCATAAAAATATGTTTGTTTCATGAAATTGCACTCCCGAATGAGATGACTGAATTTAGTCAATTGCAGGATTTTGCAAAAACTATGGTTTTTTTATCTAAATTGCACACCATTTAAATTTTTATGGCCTTAGCATTTCAGATCATCACAGTATTCACCATTCTGGCTACCCTCCTTGCCTTGCTGTTTGTTAAAGCCTGGTGGATACGAATTTTCGACTTTCCGCGAATTCAAATTCTGTTTTTAATGCTGGGCTGCCTCGTGGGCCTGATTGTTTTTTCGGATACCGGACTTTGGCTAAATTGGCTGTTAGTGGCTCTGTTAATTATTGCTTTTAGTATTCAGTTTTCATACATATACCCCTATCTGCCTTTTACCAAAAAAGAGATGGCAGATGGTAAAGGAGTGCCATTTGCTACCATTTCAATGATGATGTCGAATGTACTGATGGATAATCAACAGTATGAAAAACTCATCAAACTGGTCAACCTTTATCAACCGGATATTTTATTGGCGGTAGAGACCAATGACTGGTGGGCACACAAGCTACAACCGCTCGACAGCCACTATAGGTACTCAGTAAAACATCCGCTTGAAAATACGTATGGGATGCTATTGTTTTCAAAAGTTCCTTTAAACAACGTACACATTGAACATTTAGTCAAAGAAGAAATACCCTCCATTCATGCTGAAATCACCAGGAATAACTTCACCTTTAAACTGGCGTGTATTCATCCTGAACCGCCTGCACCTGACCATGCTGACACATCGAAACCCCGCGACAGGGAACTGATGATCATGGCCGATAAAATTCAGGGAGATCCATCCCCCTATATGGTGATTGGCGATTTGAATGATGTTGCCTGGTCAGATACTTCATCCAGATTTGCGAAGATCAGTGGATTGCGTGATCCACGAAAAGGCAGGGGCTTCTTTAACACCTTTCATGCAAAAATACCGATGATGCGTTTTGCCCTCGATCATGCTTTTTTCACCTCCGAATTTAAGGTAATTGCCATAAAGCGTCTGCCAGAGATAGGTTCCGACCACTTTCCGCTTTATATTAAATGTGGAGTGTACAAATGAATAGCCTGCCAACCGGGAATCAGCCACGTTGCTTTGTATGCCTGTCCTGATGGCATTCTTCTTGTTTTTCTTATCCGGGTTAGCCTGTTTTTCTATTACCCAATCCTGTTCATTACGGCTGCATTGCCATCTTTTTATTTACAAAAATATTTCTACCTTTGCAGCCGCAGGCGAAAACCGGTTTCTGCCGGCCAGTATCCTGAAAATGAATGCCTCGTAAAAATAACAAATGTGACCATATGAATATTGAACTTCAGCAAAAAGAAGAACAGTTGGCAAGCCTGAAACTGGATATTGCGCCCGAAGATTATCAGGAGAAAGTAACTCAAAAGCTTAAGGAATATCAGCGTAAAGCTTCCATGCCTGGCTTCAGGCCGGGGAAAGTGCCCTTTTCACTTACCCGTAAAATGTATGGCCCTGCGGTAAAAGCTGAGATCATCAACAATCTGATTGATGAGTCCGTGAACAATTACATCCGCGAAAACAACCTCAACATACTGGGTCAGCCCATACCCGGAGCTGATGAAGTGCAGGCTCAGGACTGGCAGCAGGATGAAGCCATGACATTTACTTTTGATCTTGGCCTGGCGCCTGAATTTGAAGTTAATCTGGAAAATCTAAAAGACATCAATTATTACCAGCTCGAAATTACCGATGAGGTTGCAGAGAAATATCTTGAAGATGCACGCACGCGTGAAGCCAACTGGAAGGAGACCGGACAATCCGTTAAAGGCGATATGATTAAAGGCAGGATAATCGATCCGGAGCCGGAATTGGAAGTTGAAATTGAAACTGCCAGATTTGATGAAGATGAAGTGCTCATCAAACCATTTATCGGAGTGAGCAAGGGTGATGAGATTACCATTGAGGCATCAGAAAAACTTACCGCTGAAAGAGTAGCGGAGATGCTTTTGTTAAAAGACGAAGAGGTTCAGCCATATTTAAATGGATTTAAAATACTGGTCGATAGCGTAATGCATAAAGAGCCGGCAACACTGGATGAAGACTTTTTTGACAAAATGTATCCAGGAGAATCAATTACAAATAAGGAAGACCTGATTGCACGCATAAAAAAAGATGCAAGTCAAAGTTTACAGCGTGAAAGCGATCAACAGTTTTTTAACGATACCATTGGGGCGTTGATTGAGCAAACCAATATTTCGCTCCCGGATTCATTTTTAAAGCGTTGGCTGATTGAGGTAAACCAGGAAAAAATGACCCCTGAGTTTGTGGAAGAAAATTATGCAGATTATGCCCGCTCCATGCGCTGGCAGATGATTGAGAACCGATTGATTCGTGACAACAATATTGGTGTTGAAACCGATGAGGTAAAAAATGTATTCCGCAGTTATTTTCAAAGGCCGGGCAGCACCGAGCCGGATGAAGAAACACTTCAGCGCATTGACAGCGTAGTGGAATCATTTATGAAAAATGAAGAAGAGGTGCGCCGCATAAGTGACCAGATATTCAATACAAAGCTGGTTAGCCTCTTTAAAGAAAAAGTAAAACCCATTGAAAAACCCCTGACACAGGAAGAATTTGCTAAACTAAGGGAAGAAAAAAAATAACGGTGTTTTAGCATAACGGCATAGCCCTGCATTTTGGACTGCAGGGCTATCACTTTTTATAGACCTTTTGGCAGGATTTGAAATTTGGCACAATTATTTCCTGAGTATTCCAAGCGTTTAATCGCAACTAAATGGTCAAATATTCATTCAAAACCTGTAACTTTGGCAGGCAAAACTTTTCCAACTATTATGCAAAACGAATTTAAAAAATATGCCACCCGTCATCACGGGATCAGCAGCCTGACATACGATAAGTATGCAAGTAGTATTAGTGGTTACATTTCGCCCACCATTATCGAGGAGCGGCAATTGAACATTGCCACCATGGATGTATTCTCACGTTTGATGATGGATAGAATTATATTTCTGGGAGTTCCCATTGATGATTATGTAGCCAACATCATTCAGGCTCAATTGTTGTTTCTTGAGTCGGTAGATGCCAAGAAGGACATTCAGATTTACCTGAATACCCCAGGAGGCTCTGTATATGCTGGTCTGGGAATTTATGACACCATGCAGTATATTGCTCCCGATGTTGCTACCATTTGCACAGGCATGGCGGCTTCTATGGGTGCGGTGTTGTTGTGTGCAGGATCCCCGGGCAAACGCACTGCTTTGAAGCATTCACGTATACTCATCCATCAACCCATGGGTGGGGCACAGGGTCAGGCCTCCGATATTGAAATTACAGCCAGGGAAATACTCAAACTCAAGAAGGAGCTTTATGAAATTATTGCCCTGCACAGCAATCAAACCTATAAAAAAATTGAAAAAGATTCAGACCGCGATTACTGGATGACTGCCGAAGAAGCAAAATCTTACGGTATGATTGATGAAGTACTCATCCGCGAAAAGAAATAGTAAGCATGGCTAAAAAAGAAGAAAGATGTTCGTTTTGTGGCAGGCCACGCAGTGATACCAGCATGCTGATTGCCGGACTGGACGCACATATTTGCGATTATTGCATTCAACAGGCACAGGAAATACTTCGTGAGGAGATGAAAAGCTCCTCAAAAAAAGATTTCTCCAAAATAAAACTGCATAAACCTGTTGAAATAAAGCAATACCTCGATCAGTACGTTATTGGTCAGGACGACGCCAAAAAGGTACTTGCCGTTGCCGTTTACAATCATTACAAACGCATAGGCCAGACCATTGGTAAAGATGATGTTGAAATAGAGAAATCGAACATTATACTCGTTGGTGAAACCGGTACAGGAAAAACCCTACTGGCCCGCACCATAGCCAAAATGCTTCACATACCATTTTGCATTGCCGATGCCACCGTCCTGACCGAAGCCGGATATGTGGGAGAAGATGTGGAAAGCATCTTATCACGCCTGTTGCAGGCTGCTGATTATGATGTGGCTGCTGCCGAAAGAGGAATTGTTTTTATTGATGAAATAGATAAGATAGCCCGGAAAAGCGACAATCCCAGCATTACCCGGGATGTGTCGGGCGAAGGTGTGCAACAGGCCATGCTGAAATTACTTGAAGGCACAGTGGTGAATGTTCCCCCTCAGGGTGGACGCAAACATCCTGAACAGCGCATGGTGCAAATAAACACCCACAACATATTGTTTGTGGCAGGCGGTGCATTTGATGGTATCGAGAAAAAGATAGCCAGCCGCATGCAAACCAATATGATAGGCTATTCTTCGACCCAGCAGCAGAGCATTGACCGGGACAACCTGCTTCAATACATCGCCCCTCAGGATCTTAAGAGCTTTGGCCTTATACCAGAACTGGTGGGAAGGCTGCCGGTAGTTACCTATCTCAGCCCGCTGAGTCGCGAGGTACTGCGCCTGATTCTTACTGAACCTAAAAATTCGCTCGTTAAACAATTTGTTAAACTGTTTGAACTGGACAACATCAAACTTACTTTCCACGAGCAGGTGCTGGATTTTATTGTTGACAAAGCCATTGAATTTAAGCTGGGTGCCCGTGGACTCAGGTCAATCATGGAAGCTATACTTATAGATGCCATGTTTGAACTACCTTCGGATCAAAAGAGCCGGGAATTGAAGATAACCCGATCCTATGCCGAAGAAAAACTTGGCAAAACCAATTTATCAAGATTAAAAGTAGCGTAATCAGCCATTTTACCGGCGCCTGGTAATATTTTCAGGCTGATTTAAAGCTTAGGCATTGAATTTGATTGCTAAAGTTAATCCAATTCAACAATTACAGGGTAAATGAAACGCCTTCTTATCCTTTTGATACCTTTTATCTTCCTGCCCTCCGTTATTCTGGCGCAGGAGCCTGAAGTTATTGTGCTTAAAGCCACAGTTATAGATGGTGACACCCTGCCACAGGTCTATCTTCCGGAGGTCCATATCCTGAGCTTTTCTGTGTTCCGTACTCCGGCTGAGCAAAGGCGGTTTGACCGGCTGGTACGCAATGTTAAGAAAGTTTATCCTTATGCACGCCTGGCCGGTTTAAAGTTAAAAGAATACGATGCCATGATGGCCGGGCTTTCAGAAAAGGAACAAAAAAAGCTATACAAACAGGCTGAGCAGGAACTTAAGGATGAGTTTGGCAATGAGCTGAAGGCCCTTACATTTACCCAGGGCAAAATTCTGCTCAAGCTGGTCGACCGCGAAACCGGTAATCCCACCTTTCAGATTGTCCGCGATCTGAGGGGCAGTTTTGTGGCCTTCTTCTGGCAAAACCTCAGCCGTATTTTTGGATATAACCTCAAGGAGAAGTACGAACCTTTAGGTAAGGACCGCGACATAGAAACCATAGTTCAAATGATTGAACGCGGCATACTTTAGGGTATTCAGGTCCAATAAGTTTAAGCCTTATCGCCCCGCCGACCTCATAACTTCTGTTCACGAATATCATTTTTGTACATTTGCATCCTTAAACCAAAACTATCTGCATGAAAGCATATGTATTTCCCGGTCAGGGAGCCCAGTTTATTGGAATGGGCAAGGATTTATACGACACCAATACAGAGGCCAGAAAGCTGTTTGAACAAGCCAATACTATTCTGGGATTCCGGATTACCGATCTGATGTTTACCGGTACCGATGAAGACCTCAGGCAAACACGGGTTACACAACCTGCTATTTTCCTTCATTCGGTCATTCTGGCCCGTACTTTAGGTGCTGACTTTAAACCCGATATGGTTGCCGGGCATTCGCTGGGTGAATTTTCAGCCCTGGTGGCTGCAGGCGCCCTTTCTTTTGAGGATGGTTTAAAATTGGTGTATGCCCGTGCCATGGCCATGCAAAAAGCCTGTGAAGCGGAACCTTCAACCATGGCAGCCATTATTGGCATGGACGATGCCAAAGCAGAAGAAGTACTTGCTGGTATTGATGAAGTAGTGGTACCCGCCAATTATAACAGTCCGGGGCAATTGGTCATCAGTGGATCGTTGAAAGGCATTGAAATGGCCTGCGAACAACTCAAAGCTGCCGGAGCTAAACGTGCATTGCCGCTCAAGGTAGGCGGTGCTTTCCATTCTCCGCTTATGGAGCCGGCCCGCGTTGAACTGGCTGCGGCCATAAATGCTACACAAATAAATTCGCCTGTGTGTCCGGTTTATCAGAATGTTTCGGCACAGCCGGTAACTGACCCACTTAGCATAAAGCATAATCTCGAAGCACAGCTCACTTCTCCGGTTCGCTGGACCCAAAGTGTACAACAAATGGTGAAAGATGGTGCCACCTTATTTATTGAGGTTGGACCGGGAACCGTACTTCAGGGTCTGGTAAAAAAGATAGCACCTGAGGTGGAAGGCAGAAGCGCCTGAATAAGAAGGCGCATATCCTGAAATGATTACAGCCACTGAAACCAACTGGTTTGGTTACAATAAGGTATTTTAAGCCCCTGGCAGGTGCGCATGGTGTGGCCCGTGCCGCCCTGCAGAGGTTTTTGCAAATCGTCGTAAAACAATGCTACCGTTGCAGGCTTTATACCCGATACGGTGCCGGTTACTTTAACGGTATCACGAATGATATAGGCTGCTTTAATGGTCAGTGCATTGCGCCCTTCATTCAGGTATTTATCCACCAGTCCCGATATGCTCTTGTTTTGTCTGGTATGATAAATTACTTCGGCCTCCGCCGCCAGATCAATTTCATCCAATGAATAATTTTCACCGGCTACCATGGCCGCATTTCGATGAGATGCATAGGGTTTAATGACTTCAAGGCGGGAGGCATCCCTGGCCGCCACCCCTGCTGAAAAGAGTTCATCAGCACCGGTAGCATTGCCGCTTCTGAATCTCATGTAAGATGAATTTTCAACCAGCAAGCGCCCAAGTTGCATAAGTCTGGTGGCGTCTTCCGGCAGTACTTTACGCTTTCCCTCGAGCAATACTATGCTCCCCGGCTGATCAAAATGTTTTAGAAAAGCAATCAGAGAATCGAAACGAATATCCGGTTCCATTATCTTTGTTTGTATTGTTCATCGTAATACTTCTGATAATCACCCGAAGTTACATTATCCAGCCATTTTTCATTTTCGAGATACCAGTCCACAGTGGTTTCAAAGCCTTCGGTAAATTTTATTTCCGGCGCCCAGCCCAACTCCTGCTTAATTTTTGAGGCATCTATGGCATACCGCAGGTCATGTCCGGCACGGTCTTTCACATAGGTAATCAATCGGGCTGACTCCCCTGCTGTCCTATTCAGCTTGCGATCCATAATTTCGCATAACTTATGTATCAACTGAATATTTTGCCATTCGTTGTCTCCACCAATATTATAGGTTTCGCCCAACCTACCTTTATGAAAAATGAGGTCTATGGCCCTGGCATGATCCTCCACATACAGCCAATCGCGCACATTTTCACCTTTCCCATAAACGGGCAAAGGCTTTTTATGCCGGATATTGTGGATAAATAATGGAATCAACTTCTCAGGGAACTGGTAAGGTCCATAATTATTGGAACAATTTGAAATTACTATGGGTAATCCGAAGGTGTGATGGTAAGCCCTCACCAGATGGTCGCTGCTTGCCTTACTGGCCGAGTATGGACTTCGGGGATCATAAGGCGTTGTTTCCACAAATTTACCTTCCAACCCCAGTGAGCCATATACCTCGTCGGTAGAGATGTGGTAAAAAAGCTTATCCTGCATCTTCCCTTTCCAGTTTTCACGGGCAGCATTCAGCAAGTTAACCGTACCTACAATGTTTGTCATGATAAATTCCATAGGATTGGAAATAGACCTGTCCACATGCGATTCAGCAGCCAGATGAATGACACCGTCAAAGTGGTATTTTTCAAACAACGAAAGCATCAACGAGGCATCGGTGATGTCGGCTTTCTCAAAAAAATAATTAGGTTGGGATTCTATATCCGTCAGGTTCATCAGGTTTCCGGCATAGGTGAGCATATCCACGTTAATTATTCTGTAATCGGGATACTTTTTTACCATAAGCCTCACTACATGAGAACCAATAAATCCGGCACCACCGGTGATCAGCAAAGTTTTCATTGTTTATTTATATTTTAAAATTTAATCATTATGGTCTGTCGGGTAACTTTTGTTGCATAAGGGCCTGTTCCCATTTCCAGGCAGAGCGCATCATTTCGTCAAGCCCACGGGTAGCTTTCCAGCCAAGTTCTTTGTTGGCAAAAGTGGTATCAGCCCACACCTTTTCGATATCACCCGGACGGCGGTGAGTTATTTTGTAATTCAGTGCCAGACCACTTATCCGCTCAAACGCCCGGATGACGTCAAGCACACTGTAGCCGGTACCTGTTCCCAAATTAAACACTTCAAAAGGCAGTTTCTGTTTATTTGCCTGTAACCTTTTCACCGCCACCACATGCGCTTTTGCCAGATCCACCACATGAATATAATCCCGTATTGGTGTACCATCGGGGGTGGGATAGTCATTTCCAAAAACCATAAGTTGTGGCCGGATGCCAATGGCTGTTTGGGTGATGTAAGGCACCAGATTGTTGGGTACCCCTAGCGGCAATTCACCGATAATGGCTGATTCATGGGCACCTACCGGGTTAAAGTAACGTAACGCAATGACTTCAAATCCATAGGCAGCACAAGAAAACTGCAACATCTGTTCCGACATTTGTTTGGTGTTGCCATACGGCGACCAGGCTTCCTTTACGGGGCTGGTTTCCTTAACCGGCAGTTCGTCAGGTTGACCATATACGGTACATGAGGATGAAAACACAAATCTGGAAATACCATTGTCTTTCATACCCTGCAGCAGGTTAATAAGCGAAACCAGATTGTTGCGATAATACAAGAGCGGTTCAGCCATAGATTCGCCCACTGCTTTGTAGGCTGCAAAATGTATGATGGCTTCGATATCAGGCTGTTCCTTAAAAAAAGATTTGGTTTTCGCTGCATCAGCCAGACTAAACTGGTGAAATTCAGGTTTTATCCCGGTAATTTTCGCAATTGCTTCAACTACTTCGGCCCGGGAATTTGAAAGATCATCTACAATAACCACCTCGTAGCCCTGCTGCTGAAGTTCAACTACTGTATGTGACCCGATATAACCGGTACCACCGGTAACTAAGATTTTCATAAGCTATTTTTTAATCATCTATCCGGCTTACTACGCCTTTAGATAATTTATATTTTTGCTTGCTTTCAGGACATTCGGCAATACCTTGATCATTAAAATTAAGCCGGTGTCCGAAAGTGCTCATCCAACCAATTTGCCGGGCTGGGTTGCCGACTACCAGTGCAAAAGCCGGAACTTCACGGGTGACTACTGCACCAGCGCCTATAAAGGCATATTCGCCAATGTCATGGCCGCATACAATGGTGGCATTTGCACCTATCGACGCCCCTTTACGCACGGTGGTTTTTATATACTGGCCGCGGCGATTTACTGCACTACGGGGATTGATCACATTGGTAAAAACCATTGAAGGGCCTAAAAAGACATCATCCTCACAGATAACTCCGGTGTATATGGAAACGTTATTCTGTACCTTTACATTGTTCCCTAAAACCACTCCTTCTGATATCACCACATTCTGCCCGATATTACAGTTTTCGCCAAGAATGGCATTTTCCATCAGGTGAGAGAAATGCCAGATTTTAGTACCTTTACCAATCTGGCAGCCCTGATCAATCACCGCAGTTTCATGTGCAAAGTATTCTTTATCCGTCATAATTTCCCAGTTTAATGTGAATAATCAAATATACGCTTTTTTTAGTGTTTTTATCATGTAAACACTTCACCAGAGGGTTTGATTTACACCAACTCCGATTTTAACATCAAAGAATCAGGAATTTACAAATTCAAGCACCGATTTGGTGATGTAGGCCAGTTGTTCCTCTTGCAGTTCAGTATGCATTGGCAACGAAATTACCGCACTGCACAGGTGTTCGGTTACCGGGAAATCTCCTTCATTGTAGCGTGGGTCGCGATAGGCTTTTTGCAGATGAAGTGGCACAGGGTAATATATCATGGCCGGGATTTCTTTTTCAGAAAGAAAAGTTTGCAGTGCATTGCGGTCGATATTCCTGGTAACCAGAGTATATTGATGAAACACATGGGTTGAGTGTCCGGAGCGCACCGGAATTTTCAGCTTCGGGTGCTCCCTGAATGCCTCATCGTAATAAGCAGCAGCCTTTTGACGTGCGGCAGAGTATTGATCGAGCCGTTTAAGCTTTACATCCAGTATGGCTGCCTGAATGCTGTCGAGGCGGCTGTTTACACCTACCACATCATGATAATAACGTACGGTCATACCATGATTTACCACCGAACGCATTTGTCTGGCCAAATCATCATCATTGGTAAAAATCGCACCACCATCGCCGTAACATCCCAGGTTCTTACTGGGGAAAAAGGAGGTACAACCTACATTACCGATTGTTCCTGCTTTACTTCGGCGTCCATCTTTAAAAATATAATCGGCACCAATGGCCTGGCAGGCATCTTCCACCACATAAAGCTTGTAGTGATGTGCAATCTCCATAATCTCCTCCATATCAGCGCACTGTCCAAAGAGATGCACCGGAACTATGGCTTTGGTTTTGGGAGTTATGGCCTTACGTATGGCCTCCGGATCGAGATTAAAAGTTTCGGGATCAACATCCACCACTACCGGGGTAAATCCAAGCAAGGCAATTACTTCAGCAGTAGCAATAAAAGTGAAGTTGGAGGTGATCACCTCATCGCCGGGTTTTATTTGCAGCGCCATCATAGCCACCTGAAGGGCATCGGTACCGTTTGCACAAGGAATAACGTGTTTCACATTAAGATAATGTTCCAGGTTTTCCTGAAAATGCTTTACCGCAGGTCCGTTAATAAATGCCGTAGAATCAATAACTTGCTGAATGGCCTGATCGATCTCAGGTTTTATCTGCTCATACTGACTTTTTAGGTCAACCATTGCTATTTTATTCATGTACAATCATTTTAATGAAAAGATAATGCTAAAGATTGAAGCACAGGCTAACAATCCGGCGCAAAGATAAGCTATTGCAAACATTTATAAACGCATGCCCGCGCTTTCGGCCTGGATTTCTTTAGCTGTTAACACCAATTAAATACATACTGCTGCGTTAAACTAATGTTTATATTTGCATGCTGAACCTTTGCGATAAGGACTGCCCCATGTTTAAACAATATTTTACCCTGTTTTTTATAGTGCTATTTTTTAGTGCACCATTGTCAGCCCAATTCAGTGTGCGTGATTCTGCCATTACCACCCATCTTATTTCTGCTCATATTTCTTTTAATATCCCTGCTGCGGATCTGAGTGAACGATTTGGTGGTTTCTCTCAGGTTGGCCCAGGTTACATGGTAAAAACAAAAAATAACTTCCTGCTTGGAATTGATGGTTTATTTGGATTTGGCAACCAGGTAAAAAACAAGGCCGATATTCTCTCGAACATCACCACCAGTGATGGCAACATCATTGATCTGGAAGGGGTATATGCCACTTTTAGTTACAATTACCGTGCATTTGGTGCGGTTGCCAAAGCGGGTAAAGTGATTCCGGCCCTGGGTCCCAATCCAAATTCGGGCCTTATGCTGTGGCTGGGCGTTGGCTATCTGCAACACAAAATTTATTTTGATTACAAAGACAAACTGGCGCCTCAACTTACCGGGGATTATCTGAAGGGCTATGATGAACTGAAGCAGGGATTACTTTTGAATCTTTTTGCCGGATACCTGTTTATGGGAAACCAGGGTAAAGTGAACTTTTATGCCGGCCTGGATGTGAATCTGGCATTCACTGCTGATGCCCGGCCATATAGTTTTGTAAATGCAACATCTCTGAATGGAAAATTTACCGATATTTATACCGGCATTAAGGTCGCCTGGTTTTTCCCGGTTTACCGCAGGGCACCTAACCAGTTTTATTATTATTAAAATGAGCAGTAACCAGGTATCGGTTTAAAAAAATAGGGCCAATGAGATTTTTATACAGTACCGCCATTGCAGTTTATTACCTGTCAATAAGATTTGCTGCCCTTTTTAATGCCAAAGCACGACACTGGCATTATGGCCGGAAAGACTTATTCGGCAAGCTCAATGAAGTGTTTGCCGAACATTACGCACAGGAGAACCCTGCTCCGGTCGCCTGGTTTCATTGTGCATCACTGGGCGAATATGAGCAGGGCAAACCCGTAATAGAAGCTTTCAAACAACAATTTCCGGAATACCTTATATTGCTTACCTTCTTCTCCCCCTCGGGATACAGTCAGCGTCACCGGATTACAGATGCCGATCATATTTTTTATCTGCCTGTTGATTCCCGGGCAAAGGCGCGCAAATTTGTGAGGATTGTACAACCTGTGGTGGCTGTTTTTATAAAATATGAATTTTGGTATAACTACCTTCATGAGCTCTTTATCCGACATATTCCGGTGTATACCATTTCGGCCATTTTCCGGCCCAGTCAACATTTTTTCAGGTGGTATGGCGGCTGGTTTCGGACGCATTTGAGAAAAATCAATATGATTTTTGTGCAGGATGAAGAATCGGCAGAGCTTATGCGTATGATTGATGTGAGTAATCTGTCGGTAAGCGGCGACACCCGTTTCGACCGCGTTACGGCGATCAAAGCCATACAGAAGCCATTTCCGCTTATCGATAAATTCGTTAACGGACGGCCGGTTATCGTTGCCGGCAGCACCTGGCCTGCAGATGAGAACCTGATTTTAAGTTTGGCTGAAAACACCGGCGAAAAACTCAAATTTATCATTGCCCCGCACGAAGTGAGTGAAATACGGATCAAAGAGATCATCGAAAAATTTGGTGATCAGGCAATTCTTTATAGTGAAGCCGGGAAAGGTCGCTATGAACACAAAAGGTTTCTGATTATCGATTCTATAGGCATGCTTTCGCAACTTTACCGTTTTGCGACTTTGGCCTATATAGGCGGAGGTTTCGGGGTTGGCATACACAATATACTGGAAGCCGCCACCTACGGGGTACCGGTTTTTTTTGGCCCCAATTATTACAGATTTAGAGAAGCCCGCGAAATGACAGCAGGTGGAATGGCATATTCAGTCACCAATAGCGATGAGCTTGCTCAGCAGGTGAATGGATTGCTTGCAGACAGGGAGAAACTGGAAGCCGTTTCCGCAAAAGCCGGAAAGTACGTTCAACAGCGTTCCGGAGCTACAAAAAAAATTATGGATCTGCTGACGCCGGCTCTACGCTAAGCATTCAGTAACTTAAATTTTTTGGGGACAGCGCATTATTCTTGCACTAGCGTGACCCTGTAAATATAAACCGTATCTATGGGTTTGGCAGAGAATGACCAGGGTGGAATTTTCATAGAGTTACTATAGAGGCTTCCGTAATTACTCACCGAAAAAAATGTATACCAATCCGGTTGCTTCCATAATTTATCCACCGGCGTCAATTTAACCTTTTTATTGAGCGCTTGTAGCGGAATATCTCCAGGAAAAACCATATAATCATCTTTTTTTACCTGAGAATTATTGGTGCTAAAGGTTCTCATTCCGGCTTTATTCGCATACCACTGCCATCCCCAGTGTCCCCTGGTCCAGGTGGTGGTGTTTCGGGGAAGGGAAATCTGTTCAGCCATTTTACGGTAATAGTCAGCGTATGCATAATCTGACAACCCCAATGCAACAGCAAGAAAAATAGAAATGGAGAGGCTGATCCCATTTACCCATACAGTGGCGCGGTCGAAATAAACCCCACCAAAAAGTAGTACAAATGGAATAATGAGCAGAATATGACGCGTGGCCATAAAGGGGGCAAAGAGTGCGATAAAGAGGCTGAGTGCCCCTAAATACAACAATATTACAAACTCAGGGGATTGAATATAGCTGGCAAAATTTTTCCTTAACCGGGGAATAAAAAGATAAAAGACCCCGATATAAATTACAAAACCGTTCCCGATGAAAAAATAATTGAGCAGTAGGTCAAACCCTTTCGGAGAAAACAGGTTCAACAGAAAAACCGGAAATGGGAGCAGCAGTATGAATATAAAAAGTGAAGTTATAATCTTATGCGGCAGCCTGCTGAACACTCCTTTTATGAAAGGCAAAGTAAAAATCACAACTGAGCCCATACAGGCCATAAAAGACCAAAAGCGGTTAATGTGAATTTCCCCTTTCGGACGGTCCAGGAAATGAACAGATCCAAATTCTATAAGGTTCCACACCGACCATAATGCAAGTATTAACAGCGGAATCAGGACGAATCCAAGCTGGCTGTAATGTTTCCTTAATAAGATGATGAACAACAATACCACAACCACAGGAAGGATAGAATACTTTATCAATAGCCCAAGACCAAGTATGAGGGCCGCAAAAAAATAATTTCGGGATGGATTATCCCGGGCAGCACGAATAATTAAACAAGCCGATGCCAGCAGTATTGCCAGAATGGGAATATCCGTCATCAGGTTTTGATTGACGACCAGGGCAGGACTCAACCCAAAAAGCAACAAGAGAATTATGTTGCGTTTCACATTCAGAAGCACCGTTAACTGATAAAAACAAATTAATGCCAGCAGGGTAAAAGCAGAAAGATACAGGTGAAGCCAGATTTCACTTGTACCGACAAAAGACGAAACCAGGGCGAGGGTGAAGAAAAAAAGTGGTGGCTGGTTATGGGTGTATAAAGGTGTGGGATCATCATTCCAGTTTATCATGCCTGACATGGGCAGGGAAGGATTATCTTTGATCCAGGCAGCGGCCTCAAGGTGAAAGGTGTCATCAATATGATACGCTTTATTCAGATTAGCCAGGGTAAGTGCCAACCAAAGGATTAAAACAATCGCCGTGGGCTTTTGCAGAAATGCATGTAACTTCGGAGCAAATCCAACCACCTTTATCAGATTTTTATTATTATTTATAATACCCTTCCGCAGGCAATAGATGATTGAGGCACGCCATCCCGTACACCACCACTGCGGTAACCACCGCTGCATGTTCCTGATATTCAGGGATACTCATGTTATAGGTGTCGCGTTCTGTATGCCAGATTTCGCGATAGCTAAAGTTGTAACCCTTTACATCTTCCAGACCAAAGCTCAAGGTTGGCACCCCGGCCACGGCAAAAGGTCCGCTATCGGTTCCCCAGGGTTTTTCAGGCCGCTCTATGGGTTCACGCTTTTTTAGTTCGAAAGGAAAATCCGGGTTGATGTTATTCAGGGGCCTGCAGATTTGCTCCATATCGTTCCACATGGCTTCCGTTACACTTATACTTACAGGAGGCAGCGGGCCGTAGTCGCGGTTAAACATGTTTGATATGAATCCAAGTTTTTCAGTATTTTGATTTACCCAGTGTTGTGATCCCCAAAGTCCAAACTCTTCAGCAGCAAAAAGCATGACGAGTATGGTACTTTTTGGCTTACCACCGGCAGCCATAATCAGCCGTGCTGCTTCCATAGTTGGGGTAACGCCCGAACCATCATCCACTCCTCCTGTAGCAACATCATAGGCATCCAGATGACCGCCCATAATTACATATTCGTCAGGAAATTCCGTACCCGGAATAATACCAATTACATTGTGATACTTTACCGGGCCCGGTTTAAAGAAATTCCTGATATCAAATTCAAGTATTACTTGTCTGCGCTCCTTCACCATGCGCTCAATCAGCTCAAACTGATGCTCGTCCAGTTTGATGTCAGGAGTAACAGGCAGGTTTTCAAAAGTCATATCCATGATATTGTTCCGGTCATAAAGGGCAACCAGCGGTACCGGGGCTGACTGAATGATCCCAAGAATTCCGGCCTCGCGCATTTCGCGGTAAAACAGCGCCGGTTCATCAAATGGTTCCACAGCTTTATAGTTTTTAGGGTCTTTGCTTTTTCCGGCACGGTTCATTTCCATGGTTTTCATATTGGCTTCTATGATGCTGTCTCTTCGATGGTCTGATTCAGCCGAAAAATCAATGGGAAAGCCATTGCTTTTGCCGGTGATCAGTACCCAGGCACCTTTGAGGCGGCCTTTCATGCGGTTAAATTCCTCCCGCGTTTTAGGCTCAGCCATCACATGGCCGCGCTGCACCCCTTTGGTTCCTGAGGTATAGGAAGGCGTCACAAAGTGGAGGCTCATTGATTCCTCACCCATCATCCGCCCAAACCAGGGGCCGCGGTTAAAACCCACCGGTACACTACCCACCTCATCCATTTCAACCTGCATGCCCCACTCCCGAAACTTTGAAGCTGCCCAATTCGCTGCGTTCTCGTAAGCATCAGAGCCTACCAACCGGCCTCCAAAACGATTGCACAACACATCCAGGTGCTGCATGGTCCGATTGTCGGTTCTGGCGATTTCAATAATGCGGGTAACCGTGGAATCGCTTTGTGCAAAAACCGGCAAAAACCATAAAAAAGCATAAAATAGTATGATATTTCTTTTCATATCAATTACTCGTTAATCAATAAGTATTGTTCTTTCAGCATCGGAGGGGTTATCAATTTGAAATTGAATGATTGAAAGACCCGGGCCATCATGGGCGGCGTTGAAAGCCTGGGTGCGTCCAAACTGTTGTTGCCATTGCCCCGAAAGGCGTGCAGACTCATGAATGTGACCATGCAGGGTAATGTAAGGCTGTCGCTCACGAATAAAATTTTGTATGGCCGCGCTTCCAACATGAAGCAAACCAGCCGCAGACTTGCTGTTTTCAGCCTGATCAAGCAGGCTCTCATAAGGCGGGGAATGAAACAGGAAAACTGCCTTACTCATATCGGCATTTGCTGTGAGCTTTTCAATATCCTCAGCGATGGTGGCTTTAGCAGTATCATAAGTTGCCTTTACGGAGCGATAGCCTGCTTCGGGTGGCAAACAACCCTCCCGAACTGTCAACGAAACATCATATTTTTCCCAATCTTTCAACATAAATGGAGTAGGTGGCACAAAAGGATATCCATAAATGGTATAAGGTCCAAACTTAAAGGAAGAGGTATTCAGGTAAGTCCAGAGTTCCTTACCGGCAGCTTCAACAAATTTGGGTTCTTCTATGCTGTGGTCATCATTTCCCATAATGACGAATACTTCAGGATAATTACACCCCATCTGGTCGCGTACTTTCTTAAACCCCGGAATTAAAAAATCGTGCATGAAGTCGGGAATATTTTCACCCTTTTCGTGAACTGAGCGATGAACATGCGGCAACAAATCGCCTCCAAAAAAAACAAAAGAGGGTTTATTACGAATCATTTCCCTGAAGAGGATTTCATAGGAAGATAGTTTGCCATGCAAATCAGATACAAAATAGCAGGTAGTCATCTCATTGATTTTGGTCTGTTAATGCCTTGTGCAGCCTTGCACCAATTGCTAAAATATAAAGATAAAGTAATTGGATTTTCTTTGTCAATCCTTCAATCTTACGATTACAAAGGTATTTATCATATATTTACCGTCCGGTTCAGTGTTCAAATAAATGGCTGCAATAACTCAGCTAAAATAGCAAAATCTTATCTTTGCGGATAAATTATTGAAATAAAAACTCCTTATGTCAGAAAATGCACGCAAACCCATCATAGGAATTACACATGGTGACGTCAACGGGATCGGTTATGAAATCATCATCAAGGCACTGGCCGATGCCCGGATTTTTGAATCACTTACTCCGGTGGTATATGGGTCATCGAAAGCGGCCTCCTATCATCGCAAGCTGATCAACACAGGTGAACAAAACTTCAACCTCATCAGGCGGGCTGATGCTGCCAATGCCAGGCGAGCAAACATCATAAACATAATAGAGCAGGAGGTAAAAATTGAACTGGGTTCCTCCACCCCTCAGGCCGGTGAACTGGCCTTACTGGCTCTTGAACAGAGCACTGAAGATTTGAAAAAAGGATATATCGATGCCCTGGTGACTGCTCCCATCAATAAAAAAAACATTCAGAGCGATCACTTTAACTTTCCGGGTCATACTGAATATCTGGCCAATAAATTTGATGTCAAGGATTTCCTGATGCTTATGGTAAGCCAGAATCTCCGGATAGGCGTGGCTACCGGCCATATCCCCCTGAAACAGGTATTCAATGCCATTACCTCCGATTTAATTGCGCATAAAATCAGGATCATGCACCAATCACTGTTGCAGGATTTTGGTCTTACCAATCCCCGCATTGCAGTATTGGGACTTAACCCCCATGCGGGCGATGACGGATTGATTGGTGCAGAGGAAAAAACGGTGATACAGCCAGCCATTCATAAAGTTTTTTCGGAAGGCATTATGGCTTTTGGCCCCTACCCCGCTGATGGTCTTTTTGGTTCTTCTGCTTTTACAAAATTCGACGGGATTCTGGCCATGTATCACGATCAGGGTATGTTGCCGTTTAAGACACTTGCCTTCGACTCGGGGGTAAATTTCACTGCCGGTCTGCCGTATGTGCGTACCTCCCCTGCTCATGGTACGGCCTACGAAATTGCCGGTAAAGATATGGCATCCGCCGAATCGTTCAGGGCAGCGCTTTATCTGGCCTGCGACATCATCAACCACCGGAGAAACTATGCAGAGATGAGCAGCAATCCCTTAAAAATAAGCAAACAGGACGTTGAAAGATAAGCCCGTATCATGGAGCTGACTTACACCTTAAATACCATTCAGCAACTCATAGGAGGCAGGTTGTTCGGTATAGATACGCACATTCCTGTTGATCTATTGCTTACCGACAGCAGACGTGCCTCTTTTCCGCGGCGCACCCTCTTTTTTGCCATTGTTACCCAACGAAACGACGGGCATAAATACATTGACCAGCTCATTGCCAGCGGCGTCAGAAATTTCTGTGTTTCCCGTTTACCTCAACCACTGCCTGCCGGCTGCGGTTTTTTGCTTGTAGATGATACCCTGCTCGCTTTTCAACAACTGGTTGCCGCACACCGGTCACGGTTTACTATTCCGGTCATTGGCATCACAGGCAGCAATGGCAAAACCATTGTAAAAGAATGGTTGTGGCAATTGCTCTCGCCCGAAAAAGCCATCATGAGAAGTCCCAAAAGCTACAATTCGCAAACCGGGGTCCCACTTTCGGTCTGGCAACTCAATGCCATGCATCAGCTTGGTATTTTTGAAGCCGGAATCTCAGAACCCGGTGAAATGGAAAGGCTGGAGCCCATCATTCGTCCTACGCTGGGGGTATTTACCAATATCGGCCATGCCCATGATCAGTTTTTCAATACGCAAACACAAAAAATAAACGAAAAACTAAAACTTTTCAAACGGGCAGAACTGCTTATTTACTGTCGCGATCACCAGGAAATTCATCAACAAATAGATTCATTACTGCCAGAGCTTCCCGTTTTTACCTGGGGAAAAAACCAGGATGCAACCTTACGTATTACCAAAATCACCCCAATTCAAACTACCACCCGCATTGAAGGCAACTACCTCGGCCGGTTTATTTCCATCAACATTCCGTTTACCGATGAGGCTTCTGTCGAAAATGCCATTCATTGCTGGGCCGTGATGTTATTGATGGGATATGGTGCTGAAATTGTTTCACACCGTATGCTCCTTTTGCAACCCGTTGCCATGCGCCTGGAATTGAAGGAAGGCATCAACAACTGTTCGGTAATTAACGACACCTACAGCTCCGACCCTGAGTCACTGGCAATTGCCCTGGACTTTATGACCAACCAGCATCAGCACGAACGCAAGACAGTAATTATAAGTGAGCTAAAACAAAGCATGACCAATGAAGATGTGCTTTATACTTCTATTGCGGATATGCTTGAAAACAAGGGCATCAGCAGGCTCATCGGCATTGGGCCGGCATTAAAAGCCCATAGTAATCTGTTTAGTATTCCTGCTGAATTTTACGATGATACGGCTGGTTTTATTGCTGACTTTAAAACTGCAAACTTCAACAACGAAACCATTCTCATTAAAGGTGCGCGGGTTTTTGGATTTGAAAAAATAAGCCAACTGCTTCAGCAACGTTCGCATGAAACCGTGCTGGAAGTCAATCTCGATGCGCTGGTGCACAACCTGAATTACTACCGTTCAATGCTCCCGGGTGAAACGGCCGTAATGGCTATGGTCAAAGCGTTTTCTTATGGCAGTGGAAGTTATGAAATTGCCAATGTACTGCAATTTCACCGGGTTGATTATCTTACTGTAGCTTATGCAGATGAAGGCGTGGACCTGCGTAAAGCAGGCATCCACATGCCCATTATGGTGATGAACCCGGAAGAAAGTGGCATGGAAAGCATGCTCAGGTATAAGCTTGAGCCTGAAATTTACAACTTTCGCTCTTTAAATCTATTATTGCGGGCCATCAAATATTATGGTTTCACCCCGGAGCAGCCGGTCAACATCCACATTAAACTGGATACAGGCATGCACCGGCTGGGATTTGAAGAAGCCGATATTAATGATCTGATTCTTAGGCTAAAAGAAAATCCGGAACTGAGGGTACAGTCTGCTTTCTCGCATCTGGTGGCAAGTGACGATCCGGCCCTGGATGATTTTACCCGGCAGCAATTCTCGCGTTTTGATGCGATGACCAGGCAGTTAAAGCAGGGCGTGGGCTATAAATTCCTTCGGCACATCCTCAATTCAGCGGGCATACGGCGTTTTCCGGAAGCTCATTTCGACATGGTTCGTCTCGGCATCTCACTTTATGGCATTTCAGGCGACACTTTGGAACAGCAAAATCTGGAAACAGTAAGCAGCCTGAAAACCAGCATTTCGCAAATAAAAATCATTGCCGCCGGAGACTCCGTGGGCTACAACCGTGCCTGGAAATCAACCCGGGATACCGTAATTGCTACTGTTCCCATAGGCTATGCCGATGGTTTGAGCCGGCAATTGAGCAATGGCGTAGGCAGCATGATGATTAATGGACAACGCGCGCCGGTTGTCGGAAACATTTGTATGGATATGACCATGCTCGACATTACCGGGATACCCGCTGCTGAAGGTGACGAAGTAGTGGTTTTTGGCAATGAGCCATCAATAGTCGAACTCGCACTTTCCATCCATACCATTCCATATGAAATCCTTACCGGTATATCACGAAGGGTCAAACGTGTATATTTTCAGGAATAGCATTTCTTAAATGGATTGCAGATTGCGGATTGCAGATTGCGAATCTCCGATTAAAATCACCAATCACCAGTCAATGATTAATTTCCACGCAGAGACGCAATGACGCAAAGGAACGCAAGAGTTGATTGCGGATTGCATATCTCAACAAATCAACACCTCAACAAATCAACAAATCAACAAACTCACAGATCACAGATCACAGAT
>DHSR01000079.1:64748-74929 GCA_002410555.1 Bacteroidales bacterium UBA5281
GATCACAGATTACAGATCACCGAAAACGCAGTTTCGAGAATTTTCCCACTTTGCCCCAATCCACCAGACTGTAAAATGCCAGCAACACTCCACTAATGGTGATGGCCTGAATACGGTAAGTAAACCAATAGTGCACAAAAGAATGATTGGCGGCGCCAAAAAACCAGATATAAGGCAATACAGCCACTACCAGAAATAGTATTGCTTTGGAGAATCCCTGCTTATTGAAATAAAACGGACTGAGTAGTAAGGGAATTGCCAGTAAAATATTGATAAACACCAAAGGTATTAAATTGAAATTTCTCACAAGGGCATCAAGCCTGCTGATGTCCTGGCTTCCGGCCCTTCTCAAAAATTGATTTGTAATATCTGCAACGATGTTTATTTCGCTAAAGGGAATGGTAACAATCATTTTCATAGCCCAGGCTCCGGTGTACGCCACAATCCAGAGCAGTCCGAAAAGTACCAGTTTTTTGAAACCTGACCAAAGGTCCTTTCTCAGGTTGTTCTCTTCATCACGCAGGCTAACCCAAATGAGCATGGGAATGCCAAGTGTAAGCAAGGGTGCCGTCAATAAATCAAAATAGGTGGTGATGGCTCCTGAAATAAAGAATAAAACTGCCGGATTCTTCTTTCGGTGTATCCATCTAATGAGAATAAAACTCATAAGTATGGCAATTATTAGCACCGGCGACATTTGCATGGAAAACTGCATTACATACACATTCATAAAGAACAAGCCCGAAACCAGCAATAAAGCTTTTAAAGCGCCCATTTCTCTGTAAAGTATCATGGCAAACAAAGCCATAAGTAGTGAGGTGATCATGAAAATGATCCATTTGATTTCATTGTAATTGGTAAAAGCGTAAAATATTCTAAAAAGGTATGAATTGCCATGCCAGTATCGGGCATAGAAGAAATTAGGGTCTTTGGTATTATTTTGAACACTGTACTTTACCCATTTCCATTGCGAAGTATACGGAGCGCTATAATCTACCCGGCCTCTGCCCAGCAAGGAGGATTTTAAAATATCATGATTGTCAACGGTATAGATGATATTGGTAATCAATCCATCCATGGCATAATCGGGGCGGTGGTTCATACCTTCAATGATCATGTGTGGATAGCTCGGCTGATTTTCCATGTATTTCAGGCTGTTTTCAATGTTGCTTCTCACCGGTTTGTCGGGGATGAGGCTCGAAAGCATAGAAAAGCCTAAAAAAAACAGGATAAGAACAATAAATACTTTTAGATAATACAGCACAATTGCCAGTGCTTTAGGAATTGATCGTGCCATTCTTTCTTTTGGTTAAAAATTAAGTTTACTGATGGTTGTGGTTAAAAAGCGGGTAAAGGTAGGATGAATATTTGCATGATTTACTTTATCCTGAAACATGTATGACCTATTGACTGGAAAATCCCTGAGTATGTTTACTGATTTCTCTTATACCAAACCAGGAGTGGCAACATTTTTTAAGATGCTTCCTCTTGTTACTCCTTTGGTTTGACGACAGGTTTCGGATATCGCCCTTCTTTTGCAGCTTCATAATCAGGGAATACCAGTAAATCGTTGAACCTTTCGGTTCGGTTTAAACGTCCAAATGAATCCCAATAAGCTTCTTTGGTCATAGAAACATAATGAATGGCTCCATTGAAATATTGTTGTATCTGAAAAATGTTATGTCCGATGAAAATTACGGCAATAAGGAATGGGACAACTCTAATTCTCCAATTTTTGTGGATCAGCAAATAATGAAACACAGCCGCCAGGGGGAAAGCCAGCAATCCATACATGTCGATAAAAGCCCGGTTGCCGTAGCTTCCACCATACCACCACAACCACCAGGAAGCAAGCACATAGGTGTTGATTAGGAAATAGAAAAAAACCGGTATAAAAAACTGTCGATGCCGGCGGTAGAGATGTATGAAACCCAGCAGTGCTATCAGCATAACAGGCGTATATACCAGCCAGCCTTTGCGGTAGCTCAGCAAGATGTTGGCAAACTGAGGGTTTCCAAAGAAAAACCTGCCTCCATCACCATAGCCATTGAAGAAGAATTGCCCGCTCGTCATTTTCCAATAGATGATTTGAGGGGTGCAAATCAGCAGAAAAGCTAAAATAAAAACCAAAATATGTTTCCACTGATGAAGAAGCATGGCTGCCCGTTTTTTAAGGTCGTTTAATGAGCCAATGTTCCATAGGGGAATAAGGATCAAAGCGACCATATTGGTAGGCCGCACCAGTGCAATCAACCCGGCCGAAATACCCATTAAAACAGCCCGGCCAATTCGGGGTTTTTTATAATAAGAGGAAGTGTTGTAAGCAAGCCAGATAATAAGAAAAAAACTGTAGGCATGGCTAAATGCAGCTTCGCGGGTAGCATAATAAAGGAAATTGGTGGCAAAGATGGTGCACAATAAGGTCAATGCAATTGCCAGGTCAGTAAAGTACGGTTTAAGCATTTTTCTGATCAGAACAAATCCTAAAATAGTGTAAAAAAGCGAGCTGAGCAACAACGCGAGCTTATATGGCGCGGAAAAACCCATGGCTTCCTGACCGGTAATTTTAAGGAAATAATGAAACGGAATTATAAAAGGCGCGTACATCATAGATGTACCCATGGTAGTCATAATTACATAGTTGCCATTGGGAGCAGTTACGGGCCAAAATTTATGTTCAAACTTGCCAGGATCTTCTTTTACAAAGTCGAGTCGCAAATCATGATATACCAACAGGGCAGGAAGGTATGCATAATAATGCATTACATCGCCACCCCAGATATATTTATGACTTCTGTACTCTCCGATATAAAAAATACGAAACAGTAAGATGAGTGCAATTAAAAATATAGCCCAACCCGAATAGTTCCATTTTTTTAAAAAGGCATACCGATTTTCAAACATCTGAATCAGTTTTACTTTTTCAAGCAAAAGTATATAAATTAAACCTAATGCGGTATTTAGATTATGCATAACATTGCAGATGTAAAAATAAGCCAAAGGTCCTGGCAGTTTAAATCTCTTATTTAGAGCCTGCTGAAAAGCTAATTTATCATTGGATACCAGTTTGGTATAATGCTATTTTTTATGTTAAATGCAAGGCTTTTCCCGGCATACGTCCACATTCCATACTTTATATATTACGGTGCGCTGCACCTTATTATCGTTCTGACTTATTATTTCTATAAATATTACAGTCTCGTCCTGAAAGACGAGACCGTACTATAAAAAGGTTGTGAGTTTTTCAGCAGGCCCCGTTTAAAACCGTAATTACCAGAGTGAATTGTATGCGGCGAGCAGCTAAAATGCTTATAACAAAGGGCTTGCCAGAATAACAAAGTCAGTGGATAAAGGAAATGGTTCAGCTACATATCCAATCTTTGGCGATAAATTGAAAATTTAGGAGTAACTAAAGCAAATCTTAATTTACTTCCTTACTTTTGTGCCTCTAAATCTCACAAAAGGCACCTCTCAACAATGTAAGAATGGTTTTTAGCAGTAGCCTTTTTCTTTTGTACTTTTTGCCGGTTTTTTTATTGCTCTATTATATTTCCGGAGCAAAGGTTAAAAACTATGTGGCATTGGCCGCCAGTGTTTTCTTTTATGCCTGGGGAGCACCAACTTTTATCTTTATCGTTGCCGGTTCCATTGTAATTGATTTTTTCGCGGTAAAGGAGATGCACCAATCCACAGGACGCAAAAAAAAGTTGCTGGTAGCATTCTCCATAGCACTCAATATAGGTTTGCTGCTCTATTTTAAGTATGCCAACTTTTTTGTCGAGAATTTCAATGAGTTGCTTGCGGCTTTTGGGGGTAAACCTGCCGATTGGACCAAAGTGGCCTTACCCATAGGCATTTCCTTTTTTAGCTTTCAAAAGATGACCTATTCAGTGGATGTTTACCGTAAGGTGCATGTCCCCCTGAAACGCATTAGCGATTTTGCACTCTATATCCTGATGTTTCCACAGTTGATTGCCGGCCCGATTGTCCGTTTTAACGAAATAGCCGATCAGCTTGAAGACCGCCGCCTCAACGAAAATGTGGACAACCGCCTAACGGGGTTTTTTAGGTTTGCACTTGGCCTGGGCAAAAAAGTGCTGATTGCCAATGTGATGGGTGAATATGCCGATACCGTATTTGCCATGAATCCATCGGAGATGAGCACTGCCACTGCCTGGATGGGTGTTATTGCTTATGCTTTTCAGATTTATTATGACTTTGCCGGTTATTCCGATATGGCCATAGGTCTGGGAAGAATGATCGGCTTCGACTTTCTCGAAAACTTTAACAATCCCTATATTTCCCAAAATATATCTGAATTCTGGAGGCGCTGGCATATCTCACTAGGCCGCTGGATGCGCGACTATTTGTATATTCCCCTGGGAGGCAACCGGGTAAGTACCCGCCGCATGTATTTTAACCTGTGGTTTGTGTTTCTCATTTCGGGCTTCTGGCATGGTGCCGCCTGGACTTTTGTTATCTGGGGTGCCTTTCACGGTTTTTTCCTCATTGCCGACCGCTTGTTCCTGTTGAAGTTATATTCCAGAATCGGCAAAATTCCAGCCATTGCCATTACCTTTGTCATCACCTTAGTCGGTTGGGTGTTTTTCAGGGCCGAAACCCTGTCCTACGCTGTTGATTTTACTGGACAAATGTTCAGTTTTACCAAAGGACCGGCAGTTTACATCAGTCAGAAAGTCTGGATTATGCTATTCATCGCTGCCTTTTTTGGTTTCTGGGGCGCCTTTGGGAAGGTTGAGCAATGGCAGATGAAACTCTTTGCCAAAAAACAAGGATTGTCAACCCTGATGGTGATGACGCTTGCCTCAATTTTACTGTTTATTATTAGCCTGGCATCCATTACTTCATCAGGTTTCAACCCATTCATTTACTTTAGGTTTTAATATGAAGTGTTTTAAAAATATCATGTTTGGTTTGTTGATGCTGATGCTGGCGTTACCGCTAATACAGCGCACCACGCCCATATTCAGGGAAACGCCATTACAAGGATATTTTTCCACCCCAAAAAAACCATCAATAACCAAAGACTCTGTTTTCGATGGTACGTTTCAGGAAGCCTATAACAACTATTTTGAACACACGATTGGATTTCGACCCACCCTGGTGCGCATCAATAACCAGATGGCATTTTTCGTTTTTGATACCGCTCTGGCCAATGGGGTAATTATAGGTAAGAAAAACTATCTGTACGAAATTAACTACATCAAAGCTTACAAAGGCTGGGATTACCAGGGCGATTCAATGATTGAGGATCGTACCCGAAAAGCAGCATTTGTTCATCAGCAGTTGACTGAAGCCGGCAAAACCCTGCTCTTTATTTTCGCACCGGGCAAAGCCACGTTTTTCCCTGAATATATTCCCGAAAAATACATGCAACGGCCATCGGGTGAAAAAACCAACCATCAGGCTTTTATCGAAAAGTTTGATAAATATGGGCTTCCCTATATTGATTTTAACAGTTGGTTTGTGCAAATGAAAGATACTGCTTCCTTTCCTTTATATCCACAATGTGGTATTCACTGGAGTGCCTATGGTGTAGCGCTGGCAACAGACTCACTGATTCATTATATTGAAAATGAACGTGGCATTGATATGGTAGATTTCGGATGGAATGGTTTCGATTTGCCCGATACCCTGAGAAAACCTGACTATGATATTGCCGATGGCATGAATCTGTTATTCAAAATACCGCATTATCCCATGGCTTATCCCAGAACTGTATTCAGCAGTTATGATGGCAAGGTTCGGCCCAATGCCATTGTGGTTGCAGATAGTTATTACTGGAATATTTTTGGGAAAGGTTACTCAAGCCGCTTGTTTAGCGATAATAACTTCTGGTATTACAACAAGGAAGTACACAATCCCGCATGGCCCGCACCGCGAAAAACCGGAGAAATGGATATGCTCGAAGAACTGAGCAAGGCTGATGTAATCATCATTATGGCCACCGAAGCAAACCTTTATCGCTTCCCCTATGGCTTTATTGACCGGGCCTATGAAACACTGAACAAAAACAGGCAGCAAGCAGGTTCGCTTTTATCCTTTAGTCAAAAAGAGACTGAAATTCAAAATATTATGAAGAGTATTGATGTAAATCCCGAATGGAAAGCGAAAGTTGCGCAAAAGGCTTTGGATCGGAAGATCAGCTACGAAGAAATGCTTAAACTGGATGCAACCTGGATTTGGGAAAGCAAGCAGAAATAAGAAGTTTGCTTATTCATGCCAGATGGAATACGCTTTAAATGTTAAATCTCAATGATTTCAACCATAGTCTTTATGGTTACTCAACGATATTAATTTGTCACGTACCTTTACCGGACGCTAATCCTTCTTTTTATGAAAATTACCAGGTATTCAGTGATTGCAACCATTGTTATAGCGACCGTCATATTCGGATCCAAGATTTTCTTTCCGCAGACCAATATGTTGGCTTCCGATAATTTTGGATATTATTTGCATCTTCCGGCACGTTTTATTTACGATGATGTTGCATTAAAGGGCGATTGGATTACTACCATCAACGACAAATACAACAATACGGCAACTTTTTATCAATTGATGGAAACACCTAAAGGGGGCACCATTGATCGTTTTTTTTGTGGTATGGCCATACTTTGGACTCCGGCATTTTTTGCCGGTCATTGGACAGCCGGAATGCTTGATTATCCTGCGGATGGGTTTTCTGCACCTTATCAGTGGGCATTGATGCTGTATGGGGCCATTTTCGCTATCACCGGTCTTTTGTATTTACGGAAAGTATTGCTTGAATACTTTTCCGACGGGGTAACCGCCATTACCTTGATCATCATGTTCCTGGGAACCAATCTTTTCTTTTTTACCGGCATTGGCAACGATGTGCCCCATGTCTATATTTTTACCTTGTTCGCTGCACTTATCTACTACACCATAAAATGGCACAAAGCATATAAATGGTTCTATATGCTGGCCATTGGATTGGTGGGTGGCCTTATCATTGCAGTAAGACCTTCGGAAATGATCGTAATGGCAATTCCTGCGTTTTGGGGCGTGACCAATTGGGAGGCTTTTAAAAATAAACTGAACCTGGCATGGGAATACAAATTTCAAATATTGGGCGCATTTTTCCTGGTAGGGCTACTGTTTCTGCCACAATTGCTCTATTATCGCATATACGCAGGTGAGTATTTTATAAACATCTATGATGACGCCGGCTCCACCCTTAATCTGCTCAATCCACGCTTTGGCTATGTATTGTTTGGTTTCCGGAAAGGATGGTTTATCTATTCTCCCCTAAGCATTCTGGCAGTTATTGGGCTAATTTTTACCTGGAAAAATCAGAGGGTTTATTTTTGGCCTGTACTAATTTACCTGCTGGTGAATATTTACATCATTGCATCGTTTACCAGCCTGGTAAGTTATGGATGGAGGGCTTTTGTTCAAAGTTATGCCATACTTACCCTTCCCCTTGGGAGCCTGGTTTTTGTTTTGGCTAAGATGAAAAGAGCAGGCAAAATAGTAGTTGCTCTGTTATTACTTCCGTTTTTTGTACTAAATATACATCAGGCGTGGCAGGTGAGAATGGGTATAATTAGCGGATCCAGGATGACCAAAAAATACTACTTTAGTGTAGTTGGGAAAAACAGGGTTACCGAGGCTGATAGAGATAAGTTATTGATTGAGCGTCCCCTTACTTCTGTTGATGAAATTGATGATAATATTGTGGAGTTTAACGCTACGGTATTGTCCTTATCATTTGATGATAATTTCCCCGGTTCCGGGGTGGAGCACCAGCCAAAAAGTGCACCGGGGATGCTGAAAATGAGCAAAGACAACCCATTTTCACCCGGATTAAAGGAGCCTTACTCCCATTTTTCATCCTATTACTTTTTTTACCTTAGGGGAAGTGTATGGGTTTTTGGAAATGGAGAGGATATTCCGGGAAATCTACACCTGGTATTCAGTACTAAAAACAAAAGTGGCGGTGAGTTAAAATACCGGGCCTACTCCTTTGCAAATCAACAGAAAGAATTTAAACCAGGGCAGTGGAACCTGCTCACGGCCGATTACCTCACTCCCGAAGTTCAGTCAAAAGATGAGATTGTTCAGTCATATATCTGGTACAATGGAAACGATGAGGTATGGATAGATGATTTTAAAATTGATCTCTATACCGAAAAATAAACTGATGGACGTATACTTTAAAATGGGCGGCAAAAAGCCACCCATTTTAAGTAAAATTAAGTGTTTATCTAAAGGCTATTAATACTCAAAGGTTATTTTGAAATCATCAAAATAAGTCAGCTTTTGAGCTCCGGTAGCAAACAGGTTGATTTCCTGCTCCGGCTTTAAAGGTTTATCAAAGGTAAAATACGCGGTAAATTCATTCCATTGGTTGGTGGCAGGATTTACAGCAGCCAGATTGTAGGCTCTCCAAATGTATGAGGTGTCATTATCATTCACTTCCATGATTATACCGGCCTTTTCATTGGGCTCAGTAAAATAATACCACCCATTAAATACTATGCGTTTGGGTAATTTTTCATTGAGATTTTCAAAAGTCTCCCGGAAAGTAAGGGAATACCGGTGTTCATCAGTAACTTTAATAGCATAATTGCCTGAATGGGCAGGGATTTCATCCATTTTATAAATAGAGAATCCATTTTTCCAATAGGATGGCAACGATGCGGCATTCTCCATATCAGTTGCTATAATCATTTGGTTCTCATTTATCTGCGGATTATAATCCGTCATTCCTTTTTGGTCGTTAGAAGACCCTGGATTGTGGGTACAGGCAGAAAACATGCCTACAAAAATCATAAAAATTAAGAATTTTTTCATTTCTGTTTTTGATTTATCGGTTTTGAATGTAAAATTACAATATTAATCCATTTATCGTATGCTGGGGGAGAAATTATTTGGTTTTGGCACTTCCGGTTACTTGTTCATGAAAAGCAATAACATAACGTGAACATCGGTATTCATAAGTCAACTATTAGTACTGCCAGAATCAGAACAGACAAATAAAAGCTTTTTAATCAGGTGCTAAAACAGCAAAGTCTTATCTTTGCGCTGAATTAAGAATATCCGTGACATATAACCCACAGAAATGGAGCGATATGTCAGGCCTGGATGCATGCATGTTGCTGCATAACAGATAGGTTGGTTTGTTGTCAATAGCTAAGTATGCGTTATAGTTGGAAATGTGATTGGGGCCATGCCCATTCCGGATAAAACCGGTAATGGGTTTAAACGAGCGATGATGTTTTTTATTCAATTGTAAGTGGCCAACAGCTAACTGAGCGAACTCAATATGATATTTCACAGCGTACAAAACGAACAATAACAAAAGATCAGGATGAAAAAACTATCCATCATCATTCCGGCTTATAACGAAGCCCCCACCATCCACCTGATACTGGAGAAGGTGATTGACACACAATTACTTTATGATATTGAAAAAGAAATAGTTATTGTTGATGACTATTCTACTGATGGAACCTCTGAAGCGGTTATGCAGTTTTGCAAAACCCGGCCCACGGCAAACATCCGCACATTCAGGCAACCCAATAATCAGGGGAAAGGTGCGGCCATACACAAAGGTATTGATCTGGCTACCGGTGATTTCATTGTTATACAGGATGCTGATCTGGAATACGACCCAGCAGATTATAATCTTTTGCTTAAACCCATGATGAATGATGTGGCCGATGTGGTTTACGGCTCCCGGTTTATGGGAATGGGCCCGCATCGTATCCTTTTCTTCTGGCACTCTATCGGAAATCAGTTTCTTACTTTCCTATCGAATATGTTCACCAACCTGAACCTTACCGATATGGAGACCTGCTACAAAATGTTCCGAGCCGATATCATTAAAAGCATAAAACTCACGGAGCCTCGTTTTGGCTTCGAGCCGGAAGTTACCGCGCGCATTTCACGTATAAAAAATATCAGGATTTACGAAGTCGGCATTTCATATTATGGCCGCACTTATGATGAAGGAAAAAAAATCGGGGCCAAAGATGGATTCAGGGCCATTTATTGTATACTAAAGTACAATATTTTCGACCGTAAGGTTTACCGGTAGTAATGGATTGCGGATTGCAGATTGCAGATTGAATTCCTAACCACCAATCACCATCACTAATCACCAATCACCATATGCGGGCAGGCAATCCTTTTTT
>DHSR01000079.1:75159-88143 GCA_002410555.1 Bacteroidales bacterium UBA5281
AAATCAACAAACCCACAGATCACAGATTACAGATCACAGATTACAAGTCACCGATTACAGATCACAGATCAAATATTTCAACCGTGAATTACGCAAATTAACGCGAATTATGTTGTAAAGGCTCAACACCTCAACAAATCAACAAATCAACAAACCCACAGATCACAGATTACAGATCACATATTACAGATCACTGATTACAGATTACAGATTACAGATCACAGATCACAGATCACAGATTACCGAGCACCCAAAAATCATCAATATAAAAATCGGCACTTTTACTGCTCCAGAAAAACACCTGTATTTCATCGCCAGCCACTGCACCTTTCGGGAATGCACCAAGCTTTGCAACGTTAGTCCACTTTCTGTCTGTTATTTGGTAAGTTCGGGAGCCGGCTGAAAATGACCGGATAACTTTTTCACCGCGCCGCTGTAATATTATCAGTGCAGAATTTTCAAAATTACCCTTTACTTTGGCCCGCACGAAAACCTCAAAAGGAATGTTTTCCTCCTTTTCCGTAACTTCCCAGCGGTAAACAAAACTACCGGGATGCAGGCTGTCAATCTTATTTGAAAACTTACCGCTTAACGAAACGGAATCAGACAGTCGCTTAAAATCCCCGCTCCAGCCGGGATATCCGGCTTCAAAATCATTCAGTGACGAGAATCCCTCAGGCTGTTCACCTGCTATAGAAATCTGCATATTTCCAGATTTAAATTGAGCTTCCTTCTCCATGATGGGCCATTTCTGGCGGATAGCGGCGACTGCTTCCGGCCTTTCGCCCGCATAGAGGTTGAGTACCCCTACCCTACTGTCGCTCAGGCTGTCAACCAAATCAAGCCAATGACTGAGGCCATAGTCATAAGTAAGGTTGGCGTAGAAAGCGCGACCGGCAAATCCTGCGCCTTTAAGTGATTTATCCATTAAAACGACATCATCCACATTCAATAAAATACTGTTTACACCAGATTGCTTAAGTGCATTGGCTGCCCTATGATATGCCTGCTGCTTTGTGTATTCATAAGAGGTATAAAATCTAAACAGGAACAGGAGACCTACAAGCAGCCACATCACAAATAAAAGTCCATATCTGGTTTTTCGACGGTGCAGGGGCAAACCAAACCACACAATCAGGGAAATGAGTACAAAAAAAGCAGTATATGAAATCAAGAATCCAGTCATTACCAGATTATTGTGATATGAAAACTCCACAGTGTGGCTGCCAGGAGGCATAATGACACTGATAAACAGATGGTTTGTAAGCAGTATTTCTGCAGGCTTATCATCCACCTTTACGCTCCAGCCCGGATACATGGCCTGTAACAACGTAAGCGCAACCGGGGCCTGATTATTCACCTCGACTCGTGCGTAACCGGGATAAAAAGAAACCATTCTCACCGAATCGCCGGGAGAAATATGCAATTGTGAAAATGCTTCAATGAAATCTGCATCTTTTACAAACAAGACCCTTGTGCGGTTCTCATAGTCCACACTATCTATTACAGAAAATGGATAGACCTCTTCTGAAAGATAAATGATGCTATTTTGTTGAACTGTCCCTGAAAGCTTATACAGAGAATCCATCAGATAATCATAATTATTCAGCCGGAATGAGTTATATCCTTCGGCCGAAACCGTTTTGGTATAAATGGAGGCATTTCTCCACAGCACCGAAAAACCGGTGTTGCGTTCGCTGTTCATCGCCACAGTTGACTGAATTTGCGGCAGCGGAAATCCATCGGGACGCTGTTGAACACTTTCAGAAAGATCTACCGGGTTAACACCTGCTGAAGCAACCGTATAATATATGTTCAGTTGCACGGCAATAAACATTTCCATAAAGACAAGCCAGGGCAACATCAAACTGATTTTATGCCGCCGTTTTTTTATCATGTAAAAAAAAATGATCAATACGATCAATTGTATCAGTGCATGCACCAAAATATGTTCATGCCGTGATGCCAGCGTAAGCCAGGTGGAGAAATCAGCCGCAGGTTCAAAAAAGGAGAATGACTTTAGATTAACATCCTTTATGGCATAAATAAACAATCCAGTAATGATTAACGTCAGAAAAAGAGTGATGCCAATGAGCGGTTTCCGGTAGCGATCTGAATCAGACAGATAATTCCCTATTCCCACAGCGCCCCCTAAAATAAAAGCCAGTACTGTAAAATAACTAAAGAAACTCGAATGCCTGAACAAATTGAGCAGTGGGAATCCATGATACAAAGCTGCACGAATGGGCGTAAATTCTCCAAAAGCTGCCAACAGGCTTATCAACCCAAAAAGCAATATCACATAAAACAGCAGCGTTTGTTTCCTGAAAAATGATAAAATCAGAAATATCAACACAATGAGACCAGCATAGGCATTGTTCATCGAGACATCCGTGGCATACCAATCCAGGTCCTTTACTGTGGCAAAGGGGAGCAGGAATGATATTGCCGAGCGCGGTGAAAAGGGCATAAACCATGCATCTTCCAGCGATAAGCCACCCAATCGTCCTATGTATGGGGCAACCTGCAGGAAAGTGACTGCAATTACCGAAAGAGAAAAGGCCGTTACCAATGTCAGCAAAGTATTCAGCCACACCAATCTCCAGGCTTTTCTGTATTGTTGCTGTCTGAAATACCGGATGAAAATGGCGATGAAAATGGCAGCCAGCAGATAAATCAAAATGGCCCACATGGCCTGATAGCCGCCGGTGACCAGCAGAAAAGCAAAAATGGTTGTACGTAAAATATCTCTGAAATCAAGGTTTTGCTGCAGACGGATGAAATAGAAGAGCACAAAGGGTATCCAGGTAGCGGCAATAATGCCAAACATCTCCTGCCCGTGGCCCACAAAAAAGCCGGACATAACATAAGCGGCCCCTGCCACAAAAGAGGCTCGCCAATCGCTGGTAAAATGGGTGCTCAGCAAGTACATGCCCAAACCCGCCAGCGCTAGATGCACTACAAACAACAGGTGAAGGGTAAGGTAAGAGTAACCGGTGGTTAAACCAATTAAAAAAGTTTCGGGGTACCACACTGAGCGCAAATCGGCATGAATGGGATATCCGTAATGGGTGTAGGGATTCCAGAATGGGAACACCCCGCTTTGAAGACATTCGCCCACATGATAACGCCAGGGCAGGTAGCAGCCCAGCATGTCCCACTTCAGGCTGTTTTGCAACAACGCAATTTGCCAGTAGGCTATTACCGTAAGTAATAAAAAAGCAAGAAAAACATAAATAATCCTGGGCCTGTTCTGAGGCATAATTTCAGTAGCTGGTTTACTTTGGCGAATTTAAGAGAAAAATCGGGAGTTACAACATAGTAAAATCGCTATCTTAGCCACGCCAAAGCAAAATCACCCTTATGGATTTCAAAGTTTCGGTAGTAATACCCTGTTTCAACGAGCGCGACAACCTGCATGTTTTATATCAGCAGCTTTTAGAAATCCTGCAAAATTACCCTTTCCATGAAATTCTTTTTGTGGACGATGGCAGCATGGACGACAGTCTCGATATCATTAAAGGGCTGGCGAAAGAGGATAAAAATGTGCGTTATATTTCGCTTTCGCGGAATTTCGGGCATCAACACGCACTTAAAGCCGGCCTCGATCATGCCACAGGCGACTGCGTGATCAGCCTGGATGCCGACCTGCAACACCCGCCCCAACTTATTCCGGCACTCCTCGAAAAGTGGCAACAGGGTTTTGATGTGGTAAACACCATTCGTGGGAAGCAACAATCATTGCCATTGGGCAAACGCTTGTCATCCGGCATGTATTACCGCCTTATCAATTCGCTGAGCAATGTTGAAATTAAACCGGGGGCTGCCGATTTCCGGTTGCTCGACCGCAAGGTGGTAGATGTACTCAAACAATTCAATGAAAACCACCTCTTCCTGCGTGGATTGATACCCTGGTTGGGTTTCAGGCAAACCGAAATCGGCTTTGAACCGGCGGAGCGCCATGCAGGCAAAACCAAATATTCCTTTATACGCATGTTGCGTCTTGCCCTGGATGGCATCACTTCATTCAGCAGCAGGCCGTTGTATCTTTCCATTGCATTGGGCGGGATCATTGCCGGACTGGCTTTCCTGTATGGGATTTATGCACTTTACATGTACCTGTTTACGGATGCCACCCTGCCCGGCTGGACTTCAACCACCGCCAGTGTATTGTTTATTGGAGGTATCCAACTGATAATGATTGGCATCATCGGTATTTACCTGGCAAAAATGTTTATGGAGAATAAAAGGCGGCCAAATTACGTGATTGGTTCAAAAAACTTTTAATGCTTCTCTTCTGAATGCATGTTAGCTATCGTCTGATTTATCACTGAGATATCAGTTAGATTTTTTTTTGAAATAAGCTCCACCATCACTCTTTGAATTTGATTTTATGGCTTGCATATGCTACCATTCTCAACAAAAGCCATCCGTGCCTGAAGCGTGAAATATTGGTATCGCCATATTTTCTGGCCCGGTATCGGATAGGCACTTCCACAAATTTAAGGTTGAGCTTTGAAGAACCAAAAATCAGATCAAAATCGCCGAAGGGATCAAAATTTCCGAAATAGGCACGATTAGCGGCCAGTTTCCGGTAATTTTCAGCGGTAAGCACTTTGGTACCACACAAAGTATCTTTTATCCGCTGCCCCAGCAACCACGAAAACATAATGGAAAAAAATTTATTTCCCAGGATATTGAGGCTACGCATGGCCTCGTCTTCCATGGGATAAACCAGGCGGGTACCGTTGATATATTCCCCTTTGCCGGTGGCTAAAGCATCATAAAATTTAGGCAGATCCCCGGGTGGCACCGTCAGATCGGCATCCAGTATCATCAAAATATCACCGGTCGCATGGTCGTAGCCTTTACGCACCGCATCGCCCTTTCCTTTACCATCCTGAACCAGATACTTTACATCACGCTTGTCTTTGTAAGCAGCACAAACCCGCTTGATCTCATCCAATGTATCATCCGTAGAATTGCCTTCCACAAAAATAATTTCTGTGTGTTTGCCCATTTCAGGCGTACGGAGCACGGCATCCTCAATATTGCCCTTTTCATTCCTTGCGGGGATAATCACGCTTACGCTGAAATCTTTGTTTCCGGCCGGACGCACTTCCGGCAGCCGGGCAATGGTATAGCCGGTAAGGCAAAGACTGTTGAACAGTGGAAGGTTCGCAATGTATTTATTAAAAAGCCACGAAATAAGCGGAATATATACCGGAAAAAGGAAGCGCCGTCCACACTTAATTACGTCATAACCTTCTAATTGAAGCAGTCCGATAACATCGCCACGGTTCAACCAGTTCAGCCGGGGATGAGCCATTTTAAGCCTGAGTTTCTGTGCCAGCCACAAGGCCGGTTCCCACAGAAAGTTATGATATGAAATCAGTATACGGGTTTTGGGTGTAATTACCTTTTTTAATTCCGAAAATACCTGCTGTATATCTTCAAGATAACCAAGTGAATCTGAAATAATTACATATTGAAAGGTCTCACACATCGTAAGATTTTCCGCATCCATGACCTCAAAATTCAAGTGGGGATATTGCTCAGTTGCTATCTGCACCATAGAAGGAGACAAGTCAATGCCTTTACCGTAAGAAGGATTGAGTGCATTCAGCAGATAGCCGGTGCCGCAGCCAATTTCAAGTATACTTGCACCTTCAGGGATATTGAACCGAAAGAACCGAACGAGGTTTCTATAATAATAGCGGTTTCGGCGGATATATTTATTCCGCTTATGAGCAATGGTTTCCATCGCTTCAAGCACCCTGGACTTATTTGTAGAACCCAATTTCATTCTCCGTTATTCTTTAAAGAGGTGTAATGTTCCAGCCTGAAGTTATCAAACCAGGCCGGATCATTTTCCTTATTCCAGACATATATTTTAATTGGCACGCCTGCTTCATTCCGGTTTATCTTTCGGTTTAACTGAAGCAATTGCCACCCCGTATTTCCAGCTATTGAATCTTGCAATGAGGTATAATAAAACCCATCAGGATCAGCCGATGACATTACAATTCTTGCAGCGCCCCGTCTGGCTGATGACCAGACACTTATAGAAACCGAGTCCCCTGCCTGAGCAACAAAAGGTTCAACTGTGTAAGCATAAGGATTTCCCGGTTCAGATTTAATACTTGCTTTGCCTGAAAATACGTTTTGCATATCCGGATTACCTATGTAACTGAATCCATTACAAAAAGCCACCTGATTTGCATCACTATCTGCAACCTCTCCCCCACAAAATATTATTTTCTGAAGATAAAGTTGCTGCTGATCCTCCTTTATCCTGGGACTGATAATTTCCAGTCTGTCATTTTCATACACTTTTTGAAACTGAAACTCTGGAGCGAAATTTCTCATAGAGTCAATAAAATCCGGTGATTGCGATTTCATCCCGAGGTGATAAATCTGTCCATGGTACTTTTTATACAACTCCGAAAAATTCACAACATTCCCTGACCAGTCAACCACATGGCCTTTATAGTAATCGTTTATATATAAATTGGGATAAATTTGCTTTAATTCATCTGCATAGCGACTCCGGCTGTAAGCATTACCGAAATACAAGGCGGGCACAGGCGAAATTCCGGGATTGGTAGCAATTACAGCCGTCTGTCCCAGGGAACTGCTTGCAGCCTGCCAGGTTTGTTCCCACAGTGGGTTTTTGTTTGTTTGGTATAAACTTCTTTTTTTTGAAAGAGCGTCCGGGATCAGTAAAATCGCAAATACCACTACACCCAATATTGAAATGATGGTTCTGAGCCATTTGCCAACAAACAATGATACAAATCCATACAACATCACCACCAGATTAACGGCTACTACACTTTCGTAAGGCAACAAATAGGCGGCTTTCGGCTGTTTGGCAATCAACAGATAGCCGGCAACCTGAGCCAGTACCACAGCAAGCAGTAATTTGGCCGTTGGTGGAAATGATCTGTCATTATTCAAACGGCATTTTATCAGGAATACAATCAGAACGAGCATACTCATGCCAACTATAATTGCTAAAACCGGATTTATTTTTATAAGATTCAGCAATTCTCCAAAATACTTTGAAGTATCAATCACCGCTTTTTCGCCGGCACCATATTGTCCGGAATGAATAAACAGGCGGTAAAACCAATACAACATATTGGGATACAGCCGGATGATGGGAAGGGTAAAAAGTATAAAACCTCCCAGACTTACGAAGACAAATTTAATCTTACTTTTAAAAGGTTCAATCAGAATAAAGGGAATGATCATCAATGGGGCAAACAGCACTTTAGAAGCCATGCCGAAGCCTGAAATGATTCCAAAAAGCAATATATATTTTCTGGATTTTTTTTGACGGGGGTCGAAAAGCCAGATCAAAGCTGCTGTGGCCATTGCAAAAGCGGCCACCATCAGCATCACCTCCTGGGTAACGCGGGTAAATCCATTAAACAGCAGATAACCGGAAACAAAGGGCGTAAGCTGAATCACAAGGCCGTACCAGACATTTCGGGTACGTCGATAAAAAATAAAGGCCAGAACCAATAAAGATAAGGATGCAATGATAGCTGTGGCAACATTTAATATACGGATGTAGTACTCCGGATCGGCCAATACAGCTTGTGTAAGATTTTCGCCACGTTTTTCAGCCAGCCAGGCCCCTTCCAACACTACGCCACCTGCCATCTGCATGGTAGTTCCCGGATGATCGATATGCCCAACCAGTCTGAAACGCGCCATATTCAATGCGTTGAACAAGTATGCGTATTCGGGATCGTAACCTCCGCCATACCATGCCTTATTCCGCGACTGAATGGTTTGCAGCGAAGTGATAAAAAGCAGCAACGGAATCAATAAAAAAAGCACAGAAACCAACACTTGTTGTCCGGTTTTCTTTACTGAAAACAACGATATATGCATCTCAATGGTAACTTTGGCGGTCAAAGATACAAAATCGCACAGGATTCATTGTCTTTGGGTGGGGCTTAACGCTCTATTATTCGGCAAGAACTTTTTCAATTATCTGAATTTCCTCATCAGAAAAACTCAGATTTTGAAGTGCAGCAAGATTGGAATCCACCTGTTTCTGGCTGCTGGCCCCCACCAGTACCGATGTTACCCGCTTGTCTCTTAATAACCACGCCAGCGCCATTTGCGACAGCTCCTGTTGCCGGTTTATGGCCACTTCATTCAAGTGACGGGCTTTTTCAACAATTTCAGGGGTAACCTGTTTCTTTCTTAGAAAGCCATACTGTTTTGCGGCCCGGGAGGAAGGCGGGAAGCCTTCGAAATACTTATCGGTAAGCAAACCCTGGGATAATGGTGAATAAGCAATAAAACCCATTTTCAGATGCTCAAGGGTGTCAAGCAGTTCATCCTCCACCGAACGGTCAAACATGGAATAACGCGACTGATGAATCAGGCAGGGAATGCCCATTTGCTTCAACATTTCTACCGCTTCGGTAGTTTGCGCTGCGTTATAGTTTGAAAGCCCTACATATAGTGCTTTGCCTTGCTGAACAATTTGCTGAATTGCCCCCATGGTCTCCTCCAGAGGCGTTTCAGGGTCGGGACGGTGGGAATAAAAAATATCCACATAATCAATGCCCATGCGTTTCAGGCTTTGATCCAGGCTGGAGATGAGATGTTTTTTTGAGCCAAATTCTCCATAAGGTCCCGGCCACATATTATACCCTGCTTTGGTAGAGATAATCATTTCATCGCGATAGCGCGACAAATCGGTGCGCAAAACCTGTCCAAGAGTTTCTTCAGCCGATCCGGGAGGCGGACCGTAGTTGTTGGCCAGATCAAAATGAGTAATGCCCTGATCGAAAGCATGGATAATAATGTCCCGGCTCACTTGTAGTATATCCACGCCTCCAAAGTTATGCCACATGCCCAACGAAATTGCCGGCAACTTGATGCCGCTGTTTCCGCATCGGTTAAAAATCATGGTGTCGTAACGTGTATCAGGTGCTGAATGTCCCATATGCTTTGGTAATTTGGTGGTTTACAAATATAACAAGTCCGGTAAGCTATTGTTTTGTCCCCCGCAGGTAAAGCATAAAAGAACGGTAGTCTTCTTTAATAAGGCTCATCTTAACAGGATTGTATAACCAGAAAAGCCACCCAATAAATCCGCCCCACAGGAAAAAAGCCGTAAACTGTAATAACGAAAATATGATGGCCACCTCAGGACTTATGCCATAGAAAGATAACAGAAAAACCAGACTTACTTCACGGGTGCCAAAACCAGCCAATGAGATCGGAATCAAGGTTGCCAGACTCATCAGGCTGAGGATGAAGCCAATATCTATGAGAGAAAGAGGAATGCCAATGGATTTGAATATCCAGAAATTGGCAACATAAAAAACAAAATAGGCCAGCAGCGTAAGGAGCCAGGGCCAGGCCATGACAGGCAGAAACATTCCATTCCAGGATTCACGGATAAATTTAAGTCCGGTTTTTGCCGTATCTTTTTTAACGATGCTTTTCAGGCTGAAATAAATCACCATCCAGATTGCAAGTAAGGCAATGGCAGTGACCAAAAGGTAGGCCCCACCGTTAATATCCCCAAGAACCTTATAAAAAAACAACATTCCTGTGGTCCCAAACCAAATCAACATAGCAAAATCAAAAATCCTATCTACAATCAGTGTTTTAAATCCGTTGTAGAATGAGATTTTTGCCTCTTCACGCACATAATAAAGCCGTGAAATCTCGCCCAGTCTTCCCGGGGTAATTAAGCCAATGGTAAAGGAGGCCATATAGGCTACAAAACTGTTCCATTTGGGATAGGCACATTGCTCATGAACCAGAAGCAGGTTCCAGCGCAGGCTCTTTATGCCAAGCACCAGTAGCACACCTGTTAATGAAAGTCCATACCAGCCCAGGTGCAATTGCTGGAACACCCGCTTAAATTCAGCCATATTCCAGGGTATGTTTCTGATCATCAACCAGATGATGGCTACCGAACCACCAATTTTAAGCAAAGTTTTCACCCAGGGCTTTCTCATCCGTTCAGGTTTTCACGTTTTATACCGAAAGTTGCCTTTTTCCAGAGGTTACGCGATTTCTCGAATACCCGGCCAATGGTTGGAGGCGGTATTTGTTCCACCATCCAACGGGCCAAACGTGTGCCCAGCAACAAGAAGAGTGCATCAATTAATAATTCCATCAGATAACGGCTAAAGGGAAAGCCCGAAAGTTGATATCCATAATCAGGATTGGCTTGTCCCAACAATTTTCGAAACTTAATCCTGATAAAAGTTCCCCGTTTCTTCAAATCATAGCCATGGGAATGCATGGTAATGGCTTCATCCTGCGTGATGGGCTGAAGGGTAATCAGTCCTTTTTGTTCCATTTCACTAAGGATGCGCATCCCTTCCGCAGTGCGGCCAAGCACCATGGAGAAGCCTTTACCCCGCTCTTCATACACCGGTGCCCAGGCATCGCCTCCCGATATGTCGGTAAACTCATTGGCCAGATCGGTACAGAGCAGGCTGTTTTTAACGATGTGGAATGGAATCAGATAGTTGGCGTGGAATTTGGGCAACTCCACGGCCCGCCCGTCACTCATTTCAACCCGCATGTTTCCGGGCCATTCGCCGTAGCGGAAATAGAGTTTGCTGATGTTCCGGTAATCCTTGATTTTGTATGAACGCAGGAAACTTCTTACCGAAGAAAAGTGAAGCGTATTGCCATAAAATGGGCCAAAAAGGTATTTGATGTTCTTTACGGATGGATCATTAATTTCCTGAAGTTTCCGAATGCTTTGCACCTGACCAGGCAAACCAACATAAGCCAGCCGGCCTTCAAATGCTTCAATTTCAGGAAGTATCTCATTCACCGAGGTGATGATGTATTTGCTCTGGGCAGCTTCCAGAATCTCGTTTTCGGTCGTCGCGATATAAGGCTGGGTAAGCCATGGTTTTTCTTTTGACATTCCGGTAACCACGGCCCCTTCTATTTGTTTACTTTGTAACAGATAAATCAGTATGGCCGAGATCATTCCACCACTGGCACCGGTTTGCCTGATGTTTTCATCATTGGCATGTGCGATAAAAATTTCATAAAACGGCCCGGTGTAGGTATGGAATTCGAGGCTGTCATTATAAAACAGTTTACGGTACCCGGGAAAGCTGAAATCTTTACCTGTACAGGCATGAAGCAGGCGGGCGGATTGTGCTTCGTCAGGTTCATGAAGTACTTTTGGGCGATAATTGCCTTCCCGGTCGGTGAATACAATTTTTCCCTCCGATAGTCCTACGCAACTACCACAGCGGTTGCACAGGTTGGAATTCATGATTTTCCGCAGTTGATCAATACTTCTCGCAGACATAAAACTGTCGTATTCCAAGTTCAGAAATAAACGTTCCCTGACATCGCTCAATTAAGCGTTCAGCCATATTACGCATAAAACGCGGGCCTACCGGCAACAGAATGGTACCCTTATGGATCAATAGTTTCCAGCCTGTTTTTTCAAACATGGCTTTTACTTCTTTTGAAGGTAAAAACCGGTGCGACCCCTCACCATGTCCTCCAAAGAGTGCGGTAAATATACGGTAAGGCCATTCGCTGGTGGCCGGCGGGCAACTCAAGACCAGTCGTGCATCGCGGGTTGACACCCGATGAAGTTCACGCAGAAAGGCAATGGGATCGGCCACATGCTCCAATGTTTCGAGGCTGATGATGCGGTTGAACCGCTCATTGTAAAAAGGCAGGATGCTGTAATTGCTAATTTTTACCTGTTGTATGTCTGGTCGCAATCGCCGGGCCACTTCCATCAAACCGGCAGAGATTTCGGCATTTACCACATCGGCTGAGGGTTGCACCTGTCGCACATAATCATCAGCTTCGCCATCGCGTGAGGTAACATTCAGTACATGAGCTTCTTCTGGCAGATTAAGATACTGAATGGTTTCGCGAAACCGCTGATCGTGCGTTTCCTTCACCTTATCGTTTTCCTGGACATAAATATGAGCTACCCGGTCCCAGTGTGCTTCCACCTCGCGATCTGTCCAGGCATTGGCATGTTCATTGGCCATGGTCAGCCCCTTTTGCGGTTTAGAATGGCTATCTGATCGGCCAGCAGGCCAAAGAAGAAAAGAAACATACCCAGGGAAATTAGTATAGTGCCCGAGTTGGGAAAGCGGCCAAATACAATGAAACCATGTATGCCCCATATTAAGCCCATAACGGTAAAAAGAATACTGCCCGGAAAAAATACCTTTAGCGGATTAAAAAGCATTATGATACGCAACAGCAGTAGCATGGTTTTTGACCCATCCTTCATAAATTTCACATTGCTGCTTCGTCCTATCCGTTTAGCTACATGAATGGGAAAGGTCGCAATACTATAACCTTCTTTCAAAAAAGCCAGCGTCGAAGTGGTTGAGAAAGAGAAACCATTGGGCATAAGATGTAACAGGTTCAGGATTAACTCGCGCTGGAAACCCCGCAGCCCTGAATTGTAATCGGGCAAAGCCTGATCTACCAGCATTTCACCTGTTTTGCGGATAATCCACTTGCCCCCCTGACGATTGCCCACCTGATGCGAGGATTGGTCACGTTCACCTATGACCATATCATAGTCATCCAGCAAAGTGCAAACCTGTTGCAGATAGACCGGATCATGCTGACCGTCAGAATCAAGCATCATAACTTTACTGCATCGGGCTTTACGGATGCCGGTTTTCAGGGAAGCGCCATAGCCTTTATTGGTGCCATGTCTTAGCAGGGTAACCGGGTATTTACTTACAATATTTGCGGTGTCGTCGGTTGATCCGTCATCAATTACAATAATCTGATACCGTTCGTTTAAACCTTCAGCAATCATCTTTTCCAGCAGCGGCCCAATGCCCGTTTGCTCATTATATGCCGGGATGATTACAGAGGCCTGGTGGATTGATTCGCTCAAAGCCTGATGAATTTTTACTGTTTCGAAACAGCAAAGCTACAAAAAGCAGATGAAATACGGCTACATTTTATTTTGATGTG
>DHSR01000003.1 GCA_002410555.1 Bacteroidales bacterium UBA5281
ATTTACCGCTTTTATTGTTTGCGCTAATGTGTTCGCAAATACTTATTTTTGTTAAACGAGGTCAGGAGTTCTGAAAATGCATTTTCGCCTAGACTCAAAGATCTGCCTGCAAGCAACTATTTTCCATTTTGGGTATCATTCAATGTTGAACTCTTCCGGGGTTTGGAATGATCCTGAGCATCTTCTTACTCCCAATGCCACTGCACCGGCTCGCTTGCCCTGGCAGATAAGACATGAAATATAATGCGTATATTTTTCTGCTGGCACCTCACCCTGCCCTTTCCGCAAGGTAATGGTAAAGCGGGTATATTGAGCGGCCCGTATGCAATAAAACTCATTTGACAACAAATCTTTCATGGGCATCAGATTAAACTTCCTGAGCATCCGATTTATCTTCCTCAGCATTTGATTTAATTTCCTCAGCGTCCGATACATAATATATGATTTCATCAGAGACTGAGTAAGCCGCTTTTTCATGGGTAATGGTCATTACTTCATATCTTCTCTTTACCCTAAGTGGAGGAGGTGAATTATAGCCATGCTTTTAATGATAAGTGGGACGGGAGTAGAGGGAAACTCTGCTTGATATCATCCATATTCTCCAAAACAATATAGTAGGGCCTGCTGAAAAACTCACAACCTTTTTATTTCGGTGCTCTGCACCTGCCGAAATCACTAAACATTGATTTTCTACAAATATTCTCCACTCTATGGCTCTTTTTTTTAGGTACAGAGCACCGTAATATTTATAGAAAGAATAAGTCAGAACGATAATAAGGTGCAGAGCACCGTAATATAAAAGCATGGAATGTGAACGTTGTCGGTAAAAGCCTTGCATTTAATATAAAAAATAGTATTACATCAAACTGGTAACCAATAACATGTTAGTATTTCAGCAGGCTCTATAGTAGTCTGTCATTCAGGGATCCCTGCCGGGAAAAAGCGTCCTAAGGTGGAGAGGACAAATAAATAGAGATATAAAAACACGGGTCTGTACCTGCCTGACTCAGGCGGGAGGGCGAGTCAGCACCTATAAATCAGACCATTGCGGAAAATTGTCATTGGTAGCAATGAACCCTTTTAATTTATCCGGTCATTACCAAAAATTAATATATATGCCGAAATCGTATTGTGATTTTCCCCGCATAAAAGGTGTAAGACCGGAATGTAAAAACTGTGGTGGTTTTTGAGTTGGCGCTGATTTAAAAAGAAGGTTACAGATAGGGTGGCTCCAAAAAAAAAGGCCGGTGATACTTCACCGGCCTTTTTATCAGATTTAATCTTTATTTTACCAGATTAACAAACTCCGGGTTGGAAAAATACTTAATAAATTCCCTGTCCTCAGCAGCCCTGGCTTTCAGGGTAGGATCCTGTTCAAATGCTTTCTGCAGATTCTCCATCATCATATCTACATTTCCTTTACGCGAATGGGCAACTGCCATCAGGTAATAGTTGTGAGCTGATTCGGGAGCACATTTGAGAGAAGCATTTGCTTCATCGTACCTTTCAGTCATGATTTGAGCCAAAGCAACGTTGCTGTTACATTTCTTGCTTCCCATCATGGTTATGGCCTGATCGTATTTGCCAGCAGCCAGAAGGGTAATGCCCATATTGTAATTTACATCTGCGCCCAGATTTTTAGCCTTGTTGTATTCAATGGCGGCATTCTTATAGTCACCCTTCTTAGAGGCAAGTGCGCCAAGGTTGTTAACAATAGCCTTGTTGTTTGGTTCTATCTGGTCAGCTTTATTCAAATGAACAGCCGCTTCACCAAGATTGTTGGAGAGCAATTCATAATATGCAGCATTGTTGTAGCCTCTCCAGTCGTTTGGATATCGGGTGGTGGCAGTTTGGTAAATGCGCAGTTTAGTGTCCGGGTCTTCGGTAAGCGTGGCAGCATAAAGAAGCTCTTTATCGTCAAGCTGTGCCGGATCACTGGTAGCGTAATTGGCAATTTGCTCATCGGTTTTCTTAGGTTCGAAACAATTTACCTTAATCTCAACCCGACGAAGCGGAGGCAGGATTTCATCTTCAATTTCCTTGTAAACCAGGCTCATGTTACGAATTTCCTGTTCGCGTTTTGAAACATCAGATTGTGAATTTACCACGTTCATAACAATGCGCTTGTCATCGATGTTCGAAGCCTCTACAGCCTGCATGAAACCGTTCCAGTCTTCACCATTGGCATAGGTATTGAATTTTACATTCTGCTCAGGGTTTTCAAATTTCACCGGAGATTTCTTGTCTTTATTGATTTTGTTAAACAAGGCGAGCATTTCCTTTTTGCCTGCTTGAGCACGACGTTCTGAAAGGCCCTGGTTGAAACTTTCCTCACCCTCAGGTGAAGCCCATGCGTTGATGTCTATATCGCGCAGACTGTAACCCCTTTTGAGGAAACTTGTCAAAGAATCGAGCTGTGCCTTAACCTCATTGTTTCTGTTCAACGGAAGATTCCAGTTGATGTTATGCAGATTTACTGCGAAATATATTACAGCATCTTTGCTGATAATGGTTTCTTTTTCATACCCGTGCTCTGCCAGGATTAAGGTCTCATCATGCATAATGCGGGTGTCTGTAACGATTACACCATCTGCAAGTTTGCGTTCAGGAAGATCAATAACTTCGTATTTGCTGCGAATGGTTTCGGGGGTTGCATCTAATGCCACCGGTTCTTTGGGCTCATACAATGTAGGTGAAACCACTAAATCAGAAACATTCATTCCCGGCTCGTAAGGCAAACAATCAACATAAGTGTAGGTACCGCCATTCTTATAATTGATGACAATTCCATTTCCATTCACATCTTCGCCCTGGAAATTAACAGGTTTTAGTTTGCGGGTGTTACCAGCATATTTTATTTCAGGCTGAAAATTCATGGCAGCTTTCTTGGCAAAATACTTTTCCGGGAAAACTACCTTTACATTCACACAAACCGTATCTCCTTTCTTAACCAATGGGTCGGGTGTGGTTTCATATTTAACCAACTCGTAATTTTTAGCCATGGATTTCAGATTGGCACTGGCTTTAAATTTATAGGTAACGCCCAACATAGCAGTAGCATAGTGGTCGTTATCATTTGATACCAGCAGGTCCAGATCGTCCTCGAGGTTATAACGGAAATTATATTCCAGGTTAGCATCCCATTTTTCGGCCAGGCGGAAATTGAAGCCGAAACCCATAGGAATTACAAAGTTACGAATTGGATCCTGGCTAAATGGTGCTTCGGCAGAAGGGCCATTCCGGTCAAGGATTTCTTCGTTACTGTTGCGGTACAGCACTGAAGAATAGTTTGCCAGTGCACCTCCTGCAAAGCCATAGAACCCGAGGAAACGCTCTGGTTTATAGCCAAGGATAAGGTCTGTAAGACTTACCGTCAGATGCAATTGACCATCCCATAGACTGGACGACATTCTTCTGTCAATGTCTTCGTAAGTACTGTTGAGCCATCCATTGTTGAATACTCCTCTTACGCCAATAACCGGAGTAAACTGGAATCCCAAACCGAAACCGTAAAAGAATTGAACGGTTTCATTAAATCTGTCTTCTTTATTAATATCACCATAATATTGCGAAATACCAGCACCTGCCTGAAGGTAGAGGTATTTGTCAAATGATGACCGGGCTTCTTTTTTAATGGTGTCAGTTTGACCAAAAACCAGCGCAGGGGTAAGACCTGCCACCAGAATGAGAAGCATTAGAATTGATTTGTAATTTGATTTTTTCATAGTGAGGTTCGATTTGATTATCTTTTTCTTTTTTACCCTTTCACAATTCATGGGCTCAACAAAGTTTTGACAAATATAGGGCAGTTTTTGACGTTTTCAAAAAACTTTATATTAAATATCAAAAAAAACCATGAAAATGAACTTTTTTTGATGTTTTTGAGCGTTTAGGCTCCGTTAAAACAATTAATGTGCCGCAATGTTGAAAAGTAATCCGGGTTTTTGCCTTAAAATCTTTGAAATTGCCGTTTAATTAAGGCTTAACAATAATAACGTATTTATACCTATAACAATCGAAGTGGGTTTTGGATTGACGTTAATTCAACTTTTTATCATTGATTAATGTATAATAGGTTAATCCATTCTTATTTATCATTCATTTATATATAAAGTTGTTTAAAGAATTCCCACAGGACTATGCCAGCTGCCACCGATACATTTAGCGAATGTTTTGTCCCACTTTGAGGAATTTCGAGGCATAGTTCGCAATTCTGCATCACAGTGTCATCAATACCATGCACCTCATTTCCCAGAATAAGGGCATATTTTTTATTTGCTTCCGGAATAAAGTTCTGGATGAAGTCCCCCTGATCAGCCTGTTCAATACCTATAATATAATAACCCTTATTCTTTAAAGTTTTAACCGCGTCCAGCGTAGATTCATAATATTCCCATTTTACAGAATCGGTAGCTCCCAGCGCCGTTTTGTGGATTTCACGGGAAGGAGGTGTAGCAGAAATACCACATAAAAACAATGTATCGATGCGAAAGGCATCACATGTGCGGAAAACAGAGCCTATATTGCTCTGGCTGCGCACATTATCCAGAATAACCATTACTGGTATCTTAGGGGCTTGTCTGAAATCCTCTGCAGACAGACGCTCAATGGCTGAGGTTGGAAGCTTTTTCATATTTTTAAATGTTGTTTAATTGCTGCAAAAGTAGGAAGTCTTTTAGTTTTTTAGTTTTTAGCTTACACTTTGCGCTAAAGTGCCTATTTTTGTTTTTGATAAAAGAGTAAAGATTTGGGAAGTGAAAAGAAGCAAACGGCTGAAACGCCGTTAATGAAACAATACAATGCCATTAAGGCCAAATATCCTGATGCCCTGCTCCTTTTCAGGGTGGGTGATTTTTATGAGACTTTTGGCAGTGATGCAATTACTGCATCCTCTATACTTGGCATTGTGCTTACACGTCGAGCCAATGGCGCCGCATCCTATGTTGAGCTTGCCGGATTTCCGCATCATTCCCTGGATACCTACTTGCCAAAACTCGTTAGGGCAGGGCACCGGGTGGCTATTTGTGACCAGTTGGAAGACCCTAAACTTGCAAAAACAATTGTAAAACGGGGTGTAACGGAGTTGGTAACTCCTGGCGTGTCATACAACGATAAAGTGCTTGAAAACAAGCAGAATAACTTTTTGGCCAGCATTCATCTGCAACCTAAGAACAATGGTATAGCTTTTCTGGATATCTCAACCGGTGAATTTCTTATTGCACAGGGCAACGAAGAATATATTGATAAACTGCTGCAAACTTTCAAACCCAGTGAGGTCATCATTCAAAAATCGAAGAAAAAAATATTTTTTGAGCTGTTTGGTGATAAGTTTTACATAAACACCTTTGAAGATTGGGTCTTTACCCGAACTTTTGGTGAAGATCTGCTTCTGCGTCATTTCAATACGCTTTCGCTCAAAGGCTTTGGTATTGAGGATATGAATTCCGGGATCATCGCTGCCGGCGCATCTTTACATTATCTTGCCGAAACCCATCACGATAAAGTTCAGCATATCTCACACATTTCACGCATTGAAGAAGACCATTATGTATGGCTTGATAAGTTTACTGTGCGAAATCTTGAGATTCTGAATTCACCAAACGAACAGGCTACCACCTTGTTACATGTGATGGATCAAACAGTATCGCCCATGGGTTCCCGCATGATGCGACGCTGGCTGGTATTACCCCTGAAAGAAAAAAAGCCGGTTAACGATCGGCTCGATGCCGTTGAATATCTGCTCAATGAACCGGCAATAAGCGAAGAACTCAGGTTGCAGCTTAAAGCGATGGGCGACATGGAACGTATAATTTCCAAGGTAGCCGTCGGACGCATTAACCCGCGGGAAGTATTGCAACTGAAACGTGCTCTGCATGCCCTGGAGCCGGTAAAGACACTGTGTTCCAAAGCTCCGGTGAGCTCGCTCAACCACCTGGCCGATCAGATTAATCTTTGTACCCTGATGTCAGAGAAGATAGGACGGGAATTAAAGAGTGACCCGCCGGTGGCAGTTTCCAAAGGCAATGTGATGGCTTCCGGCATCTCTGCCGAACTGGATGAATTTCGTGAACTGACCATTTCCGGTAAGGAATATCTGGCCCGTATGCAACAGCGCGAATCTGAAAGAACCGGCATCCCGTCCCTTAAAATAGCCTTCAATAATGTATTTGGTTATTATCTGGAAGTAACCAATACCCATAAGGATAAGGTACCACCGGAATGGGAACGTAAGCAGACCCTGGTAAATTCAGAAAGATACGTAACCCCGGAATTGAAGGAGTATGAATCAAAAATTCTGAATGCACAGGAAAGAATGCTGGAACTGGAAACCAATCTGTATAATAATTTGATTAGCAGTTTATTTGATTATATCCAGCCCATTCAGAACAATGCAGCGGCCGTGGCCCGTCTCGACTGTTTGCTGTCTTTTGCAAGGGTAGCTGAAACCAATAACTACCGAAGGCCTGTCATTACCGAAGATTTTACCCTTGAGATCAAAAAGGGCCGCCATCCGGTTATTGAAAAACACTTGCCGGTAGGCGAAGAATATATTGCCAATGATGTATTTCTGGATGATCAGAAACAACAAATCATTATGATAACGGGTCCGAATATGTCGGGGAAGTCGGCATTGCTGCGCCAAACCGCGCTGATAGTACTGCTGGCTCAGGCGGGTAGTTTTGTGCCTGCTGAGGCGGCTTCCATAGGTCTGGTAGATAAAATTTTCACCCGGGTAGGGGCAAGTGACAATATTTCATCCGGGGAATCAACATTTATGGTTGAAATGAACGAAACGGCCAGTATCCTGAATAACATTTCAGACCGCAGCCTGATTTTGCTCGATGAAATTGGCCGCGGTACAAGTACTTATGACGGCATAAGCATTGCCTGGGCCATTACAGAATATCTGCATGAGCACCCATTGTATAGAGCCAAAGTGCTTTTTGCTACCCATTATCATGAGTTGAATGAAATGACTCAAACCTTGCCACGCATCAAAAATTATCATATTTCAGTGAAAGAAGTTGGTAACAAGGTGATTTTTATGCGCAAACTTGAACCGGGAGGCAGTGAACATAGTTTTGGGATTCACGTGGCACGTATGGCCGGCATTCCGACAATGGTGCTTGATCGTGCCCATGAACTGCTCAAAGTGCTCGAAAATAGTCATGGATCAGGGCAGTTGCAAAGACAGCCCGGACGTAAAACAGGCGGAAAACGCACCTCCGATCCGTATCAGCTCAGCTTTATTCAGCTCAACGATCCCTTACTCGAACAAATCCGGGATGACATCCTGGATACTGATATCAACACACTTACACCGGTTGAAGCCTTGCTTAAACTGAATGAAATTAAAAAACTTTTGAAAAAAACGTAAGATTTTTTGGACAGATTAAAAAGGCATTGTATATTTGCAGCCGCTAAAGCAAATAAGCGAAAGTAGCTCAGTTGGTAGAGCATGACCTTGCCAAGGTCAGGGTCGCGGGTTCGAGTCCCGTCTTTCGCTCGAAACCCCGAGACTTCGGGGTTTTTTTATCCACACTCTTGCCCGAGTGGTGGAATTGGTAGACACGAAGGACTTAAAATCCTTTGGCCATTGCGGCCGTGCCGGTTCAAGTCCGGCCTCGGGTACAGGTGATTGAAAATCAGGCTTTAATGCCTGATTTTTTGTTTTTCACTTATCGTTAATGTCTCAGCTGAAATCATTTCTCCTTCCCGGTTTTCAGGCACTTTGTCATTTCTTTGCTGTTTCTAAGCCATTCTGTTGAGCACATCCCATCAATCATTGAATAAATGCATTATATTTGCATATTAATTTGAATGGGATGAAAAGAAAAGAATAAAAATCTTTTGAGTTTTCAATCATTTTCAGCATACTTTTTGTTTAACAAGACAGTTTATTAACCAAAACTTACTCAAATTATGATTAACAGGATGAAAACAGGGCCCAGCAGCCTTGCACAAAAATTCAGGATACTGCCGTTAATTTTGCTGGCAATGACATTGGCCCTGGGTTTTAATTCGTGCAAGAGTTCCAAAAAAGCACAAAAGAAGAAGGCCGCAATGGAACTGGCCGAGAAAACTGCCAAAGCCAAAGCCGATCTTATTGCCATTATTGGTGATGATGGAAAGATGACCCTCGAGGAAAAAGAATTTAAACTTGCTTCCATCAAACGGATGAACCTGCAGGATGAAGAAGTAAAGGCGCTGATAGCACAGGCCGAAGAAAAAATCGCTGCTGAACGTGCCGCACTGGAACGTAAAAAGGAAGAAGAACGACTACAGCGAGAACGCGAAGCGCGTGAAAGAGAACTGCGTGAAGGCGGTCAGTATCGCGAACTTAACATGAAAATGGATGCTGTTGCCAATGCCGGCGATGTAGCTACTGCCAATCAGAAGATCAGGGAAGCACTCGCTGACTTCCGAAGTGATGACGTGCCTGTCCTCATTCTAATCAGCAGTGAAGGTGATATTAAGGATTACGATCGGCCAACCACCATTCGTAAATACCTTGAATTCATTAAAGATCAGAAAAAATCACTCAACAAAGTGTTGAATGTGGTTTACGATTCGAATGGTAAAATAAAAGAGATTGAACTCATTAAAAAGTAAAGAAGTATGAGAAAGACAATAAGCATCATTGCAGCACTGCTATTTCTGGCGTCAGGCAATATTATGGCTCAGGACGATATCAGCCCGTCCCGGAAGCAGGCCATTGACTCCCTTGCATTGGAGAAAGTGCGGGACCTGAGTAAATATATCAGCATTATTGGTAACAAAGATACGCCCTGGTCAGAAGCCAACCGGGTAATTGAACGCACTCTCGAACTCTTTGCCGATGGTGCGCTTATGGGAGTATCATCACTCAACCGTGAAGAAGTAAACTACTATGGCGTACGTGAATATCTGGAGCGGTTGATGGCTCTGAATTATGACAAAGTAAATATTTCATGGTACAACATACAATACATCAGCGACCTGGAACGCCAGCCTGATGGACGCTATGTTGGGGTAATAACCATCTATCAGCGTTTCGAGGGTACTACGGAGGAAGGGCTCAGGTATGTGGATGTTACCAAAAAGGACGTTACGGTATATGTAGAACGCAAAACCACCCAGATTTCCGGACGAATTATCGGATTTTGGGATGTGTTACTTGGAGACATTCGTGTAACCGAAACCAAACCAGGCTAATTATCGGCCTACTATTATAAAACCGGCTTCAGGTCCCAACACAATAAAGTTGCGACTGAGCCGGTTTATTAATGTTAACCAAATCCAGTATGAAGAACCTTTTGCTGAGCCTTTCGTTTATTGTGTTGCTGCCGGTAATAACCCTATCACAATCATTTAATTCTTTGCTGGGCGACGAAAGTATATTGTATGCCCAGACCAAACAGGTAAACCAGTTTTTCAGACGGTTTAACGGTGAAGAAGATACGCGTGGCAATCGTTATTATAAGGATGATCTACAATATAGAAATGCTGAACTCAGACGAAAATATCTGAATGTATTGTTTGATTATAACAATTCATCCATTACTGACCCCATGCGTAAGGCTTTCATAACAGATGTGTTGAATTCAAAGCAGCCTGTTATCCTTGATTTTCACCAGGGGCAATGGTTCGCTGAAGTGGCAACACGTTTTAAATATAAGGGGCAGGAAAAAGACCTTACTCTTTTTCTTAAACTTGAACCGGAAACCGGAGGATACAAATGGGTGTTTACCAATGTGTATTTCAAAGCTTATCACGAAATGTTTTCCAACGATACAGTTACCGGCAGTCATTTCTTACATCCTTTAAGCCATGAACTCGATTTCATGAATCTGATCCGGGTGTTTAAAGATAAAAACTATGTGGAACTTTACACCGAAAAGTCTTACCGCCCTGACTTTCTCACCCTGTTTTTATATGAGTTTAAAAAAGGTGATCTTCAGTATGTTACTGTGAAGAATGTTAAATTTCATTTTTTTCAGGTTCCCGGATGGTATTTCGAACTTTCCAATTTCAACCGACCCGGAACCAATTCCGGGTGGCTTATCTCATCCTTGCTTCAACTGAAAGAAGATCAAAAAGAAATGGTACTAAAATACATTTATCATGAATAATATTTTTATTGCAGTCCGGCATCTGATGATTCAACTGATGCTTTTGTTTGTTTTTTCAGGCCTGGCCATGGCCCAGCAGGGCGAAAGTAAATCCCGTTCTCTGACACCAGAAGAAAAAGCATCCTTCGAAAAGCAGGCTACACAGCTTGTCGGATTTATGGAATACGCATTTAATACTTTAGGCAACAGTAAGAGCGATTATCGTGATAAGGACATTATTATAAATCAATCCTATCTCAAGTTTTTCAAGAATGCAGAAGTGCAAATTGAAGATGATTTGCTTGAAAAACGTGATGTGGTGACAAACAAAAATGTACAGGCCTATCTTAAGGATATTGATTTCTTTTATAAGGAAGTCACTTTTAAATATAATATCGAGGAAATTACTTCTGAAGTTAACGAAATGGGAGAGATCTATTTTCAGGTGAAAGCCAGCCGCAATCTTAAAGGAACAAATATTGAAGGTAAAGAGGTCAACAATAATCAGGTGCGGTATATTGAGCTTAACCTTGATGATGCAACCCGCGATTTGAAAATTGTAAGTATATACACTACTAAATCGAGTGAAGAACAGGAATTAATGGCCTGGTGGAATGCCCTGAACAATAATTGGCGTACTTTTTTTGCAAAAGAAACCGAAGCGGCTCCTGACCTAAAACTTAAAGACATAATTAAAATTGGTAAGGATTTTGTTCTTGTAAAAAGAGAAGTTTATAATGATAGTATTGCCCACGACAGTATTGCGATGAGTGCTTCGCGCATCCTGGGCGATGTCCGAAAAATCTGGCGTACCGAAAGCATTTCACTTGCCGATAATCCACATATCGCAACATTGGACCCATTGTCTGCATTAACGGCCCTGAAATATCTCGACATTTCAGCAACTGCCATTACGGATTTGCAACCCATCCGTAACCTCACCCGCCTTGAACATCTCGATATTTCTAAAACACGAATTAGTTCAATTGAACCATTGCAATATTGTATTTCAATTCAAAACTTAAACCTTTCAAATACACCGGTTAATTCGCTTAATACCCTGGAAAATTTCGTAAAACTGGCTTATTTGGATATTTCATCTGTTTACATCTTTGATATTTCGCCACTTGCAAAACTTAATGCTTTAAAAGAGCTACGAGCTGTGCACGTGCCCGTTGGGAGTTTTGAACCATTATCCGGTCTAACGTCTTTGGAATTACTCGACCTTTCAGGATCAGGCATAATGGATATGGAGGCATTTAGGACCTTGGTTGCCCTAAAACGCATTAGTCTTGAACGGACTTCCGTGTCAAACATTGATGCCATGAGCGCAATGAAAGCCCTTCAATTTGTTTATCTTGATTCTACCCTGGTGGCGGATCTTGATCCTTTGAGTGGATTGCCTGAATTGCGCACCATCTATTGTGATCATACCCTGGTAGGCAGTGCAGAAGCTCAGGAGTTTATGCAGGCCAACCCGGATGTTAAGGTAATCTATGAATCAGTAGAGTTGGAAGAGTGGTGGAAGTTACTTTCTCCCGAATGGAAAGCAGTATTCAGTAAGGAAGTAATCATCAGCAATCCTCCGGAACGTGAGCAACTGCATGAAATTACTTATCTTAAAAAGCTGAATGTTTCAAACGAGCGGTCATTGCGCTCTGTAGAACCCTTACGTAAATTAGTCACCCTTGAACAACTGGATGTCTCGGGAACAGGAATTACCGATGTGAGTGCATTGGCAGATCTTATTAATCTCCGTCAGCTTGATTTAGGCTCAACCATCATTGCCAATATTACTCCAATTATCACCCTTACCAGTCTCACCGAGTTGGATATTTCATTTACCGGAGTAGCTGATCTTGAACCAATAACTGCACTGCAAAACTTACGTATACTTAAAATGGACAGCATCCCGGCCATAAATCCGGAAGTTTTGGCACTTAATCAGAGATTACAAAAGATTTATGCGGATGGGGTTCGTAAAATGCCTGAATCTATAGATGTTTTGTGGGATCAGATTCCGGAAGCACTCATCATATATCGCACACCTGAATTGCAGACCTGGTGGCAACAACTCAATAACACCTGGAGAGACGTTTTTGATAAACTGGAACCGGGAACGGGTACACCAGATCGCGAACGCCTGCACCGGATTGCATCCATCCGGTCACTAGATCTTAGTCAAAACCGGGATATAATTAATTTATATCCGCTGCGCATCCTGCAACAACTTGAAGTGCTGAATATTTCCGGACTTCCGGTAAATGATATCAGTCCGCTAATGGCCATTCACAGGCTTGTAGAGTTTAATTGTTCCAATACACCGGTCACAGATCTTAGTGGTATTTCAGGTCAGCAGCGGCTTAAAGTAATTAACTGCTCAAATACACCTTTAAATAATATTGACCCTTTGGGACTACTGCCCATAGTTGAGGATATAAATATTTCAGGTACAGATGTGAGCAAGTTAAATGCTTTAGGGGATTCCTATTCTTTGGTCACTTTGTCCTGTTTCAATACCCGGATAAATAATTTAAAGCCGCTCGAAGACCTCGACAAATTGAAAGTGCTCAGGATTTACAATACCAGGGTATCTTCACGAAGGGTAGATAAATTTAAAGAACTTCGACCCGACGTTGAAGTGATTTATTACTGAAACCAGAGCAGCCATTACCCGGTAGAGTTTAATAATTTATTGATAAATTGTTAAAGTTATAAGTATTGTTTTTCAGATTAGCTGGTGATAGCGGTGAATTCTGCTAAGATTTCTATCGGCATAAACAATTTTTTGTAGATTTGTAATTTACTCTAACCATAGCCCATATGTCACAAAAAGTAGCATTGATTACCGGAATTACCGGACAGGATGGAGCCTATTTGGCAGACTTCCTGTTGCGTAAAGGATACATTGTTCATGGTCTTAAGCGCCGGAGTTCTCTTTTTAATACTAACCGTATTGATCACCTGTATCAGGATCCCCATATTGAGAACCGGAACTTTATTCTGCATTATGGAGATATGACAGACTCTTCCAATATTATTCGTATTGTACAGGAAGTTCAACCTGATGAAATATACAACCTTGCTGCCATGTCGCATGTAATGGTGAGTTTCGATTCGCCGGAATATGTGGCTAATGCTGATGGGGTGGGAACCCTGCGTATTCTGGAAGCCGTAAGGTTGCTTAATCTTGAAAAGAAAACCAGGGTATATCAGGCCTCAACGAGTGAATTGTATGGATTGGTTCAGGCAGTTCCTCAAACGGAAAAAACTCCGTTTTATCCGCGAAGTCCTTATGCAGTAGCCAAACTATATGCCTATTGGATCACCGTGAATTATAGAGAAGCCTATGGGATATACGCCGCAAATGGCATACTCTTTAATCATGAATCTCCCATACGGGGAGAAACCTTTGTTACACGTAAAATCACCCGGGCGGTATCCCGCATAGCGCTGGGTTTACAGGATAAATTCTATCTTGGCAACTTATCAGCCCGCCGTGACTGGGGGCATGCAAAGGATTTTGTGAAAGCCATGTATTTAATACTTCAGCAGGACCAACCGGACGATTATGTTATTGCTACCGGAATTACTACCCCCGTGCGCGATTTTGTGCGGATGGCTTTCAATGTCGTGGGTATTGAATTGCGTTTTGAAGGCGAAGGTGTTGCAGAGAAGGCATTTGTGGTAGCTTGTCATAACCCGGAGTATCAACTTCCACAGGGTAAGGAGGTGCTGTCAGTTGATGCCCGTTATTTCAGACCTACCGAGGTGGAACTTCTTCAGGGTGATGCGTCTAAAGCACGCGAAAAACTGGGATGGAAACCCGAATATAGTTTGAAAGAACTGGTAGATGACATGATGGAAGGTGATATAGCACTCATGAAAAAAGAGAAATTTCTCCAGGAAGGGGGCTATGATATCCTGAGCTATTTTGAGTGATTAATTGAAATTTTAGAATTAAAAGATGTGCCATGAAAATAAATAGCCGGATATATGTTGCCGGGCATCGCGGTTTGGTGGGAAGTGCTATTTTGCGAAACCTTAGAGAAAAAGGATATACCAACCTGATTACCCGCACACACCATGAACTGGATTTAATGGATACACAAGGTGTTTCTGCTTTTTTTGAAAAGGAAAGTCCGGAATATGTTTTTTTGGCAGCAGCCAAAGTAGGCGGTATAAAAGCCAACAATACTTACCGGGCGCAATTTATCTTTGAAAATCTTCAGATACAGAATAATGTTATTCATCGGGCTTATGTGAATAAAGTGAAAAAACTGCTTTTTCTTGGAAGCAGTTGTGTGTATCCTAAAAATGCCCCGCAACCCATCAAAGAAGAATACCTGCTTACAGGAGAACTTGAATATACCAACGAGCCTTATGCCATTGCAAAGATTGCCGGTATGCGTATGTGTGAATCCTATAATTTACAGTATGGCACCGATTTTATCAGTGTAATGCCGACCAATCTTTACGGTTATAACGATAATTATAGCCTTGAAAACTCCCATGTATTGCCGGCGATGATACGTAAAATCTATCTTTGCCATGCCCTGGAAATGGGCAGGATAGATGAAGTAATTGATGATCTTTTGCGACATGAGACACCTGGAATCAGCCATGATTCAGACCCGGACGAGGTGCTTAAATATCTTATGCGTCATGGAATTGAAACTGAGAAACAAGGCCCGGATTTGAAGGTTAGTATCAAGTTATGGGGAAGTGGAAATCCGTTTCGTGAATTTTTGTGGAGTGACGATATGGCTGATGCATGCGTTTATTTAATGGAAAATTACAGCTTTAAAAATCTGTTAGACAGAACAGGGCATAATGAAAAGGATATTGTCCGGAATACGCATATAAATATTGGTACCGGCAGTGATATTACCATCCGTGAGCTAGCTGAACTGGTTAAAAAAGTAGTGGGCTTTAAAGGTGACATATATTTCGATGCGAGCCAGCCTGATGGCACTTTCCGGAAGTTACTTGATGTAACTAAACTTACTCAACTGGGTTGGAAATATAAAATGTCACTGGAAGAGGGAATTCATAAGGCTTTCCAGCATTATATTGCCAGAAATTAAGCCTTCCACCCTTTTTTTAACTTTTTTCTCAGACTGGTAAAAATAAAAAAAGGCTGACCCCCGTGTCAGCCTTAAATCAGATATCCTCATAGATTCTACTGTACCACCAGTTTTGCTTCTGAGTTGTGATATCCGTTAGTCATCTTTAATAAGTAATTGCCTTTACTCAACCTTCCAGCATCAATAATGAAATCATAACCACTGCATCCGCTGGATTCCCATATAAGGTGGCCGGTTAAATCGAAGAGAAACATTGCGGTAGAACCATCTTGTTCCTGCTCAAATTTAATATTAAACCTGCCGTCGGTGGAGGGGTTCGGAAAAACTTTAAATCTGATATTGTGTATTTCCTGAATTTTATCAGTAGTTATTTCACCGAAAAGTGTAATAAACTGAACTTTTACCAGGCAAATGTAATATAGGGATGGATTCCCGTTATCAGAAAATTTAACCTTCAAAGTGTACCGAGGAAATCCCAATGCATGGATTCTTGAGATGTTATGGATGGTTAATTTCCCGGTAACAGGATCTATGGCAAAAGCCCCATCATCATTTTCAGAGCAAAGTTCATAGGTTAGGGTCTGGTTCTCATCAGGGTCAGTTCCGGTTACTGTTCCAACGGTATAACCATTGGTGGCATCCGACATGGCATAAAAACTGAAATTAGGTGACCATGGAGCTTCATTCACATCGGTAATTATGATGGTGATATCAGCCTGAGTAAAAGAATGATGCTCATCTCTTGCTTCCACCTTTAGAACAATTACAGGATTGGTTTCATAATCCAGGGGAATACTGTTATCTACAAATAATTCACCTGTATATTTATCAATAACAAAAGCATCATCAATGTTTCCTTCAAAAATCCGGAACCTGATTGTGCTGTTTAAATCAGGATCAGTAGCTTCTATTTTCCCAACATACGCACCGTTTAACGGGTTTTCTTCTATGGTGAAAGATTGAGGATGCATAACAGGTGCCTCATTAACATCCTGAAGTATGACAAAAATGCTGGCCTGATTCGACAATTGCGGCTCTCCATTGTCAGTGACCTGAATCTGTAATATAAATGTAGAATTCATTTCATAATCAAGCAAATCAGGATTAGACACGGTGATTATCCCCTGGTTGTCAATGCAGAAAGTATTCTCCGGATTGCCCGCAATTATATTATAACTAAGTTGCTGGTTATGGTCAGGATCGAATGCCATTACCTGACCAACCACACTTCCCTGCGGTGAATTCTCAAAAATCCGGAAGGATTGATCAGCTATCTGAGGTGGATGGTTAGTGCTGATAATATTAATATAGATTGCGGCTTCTGAAGAAAGCAAGGGAATGCCGTCATCACAAACAGTTACCTGGAGTATTAGTTGATTTGAGGTAATATTACTCCATGCATTGATATCATTTACATGAATTTCACCGGTAGTTTGTATGCCAAAAATACCGGATGC
>DHSR01000084.1:0-18061 GCA_002410555.1 Bacteroidales bacterium UBA5281
GTGTTCGCAAATACTTATTTTTGCTGAACGAGGTCAGGAGTTCTGATTTTAGTTAATTATTAAAATATTCAATAACTTTGCAAAATAATTGGTTAAAGCGACAAACGTATCACTGCAATTCTACTAATCATTTCTAAAAATAAACTTTCAGAACTCAACAACAAAAACTCTTTTATGATGAAAACAAAAACTTTACTCTTTGGACTTGTAGCACTTATGAGTCTTAATGTCTCTGTTGTCAGAGCACAATGGGAGCCAACCGGTTTTACCCAGTCATCCGTGTGGGTATTATGTCAGGCTGAGAATGGAAACCTTATTGCGGCAGATGACATTTATCCTGATTTGGGGGGAATTTACCTTTCGCAGGATGCGGGGGAAACATGGACAAAAACCAACGCACCTGATTATGCCTATACATCTCATCTTGTAATGGGTGAGAGTATATTCATGGGCGGTGTTGAGTGCAATGTTGCTATATCTCACAACAATGGGGAGACCTGGTCAAATGTCGATTTTAAGAATTTGCTACCTGAAGCGTCAGAGAACACCCCAATTTATGCTATGGAATACCACAGCGGCAGAATTTATGCTGCTGTATTAAGTCTTGGTATTGCCTACAGCGAAGATAATGGCATTACCTGGCAACTTACCGATGTGGAATCACTCCTGGATGAAAATAACCCTGAAGACGGAGGACAATGGTGTTATAATCTCCGTTCATACAAGGGTAAGTTATACAACGTAGGCGCTTTTGGTATCTGGGAATATAACGAAGATGCTGATTTATGGTCAAACGTGGATGAAACATGGTATGGCGGCAGTACCTGTATAGCGGAGGATGTTTTTTATGTAGTTTACAATGCGTGGGGGATTCCCGATGGCATCCGCTATACCACTGATTTTCAGGAGTGGGAGGTAATGCCAATTCCTGAAGGTGTATCAACAAGTACCAGAATCATGGAATACTACAAAGGTGCTTTTTTCCTGGGACATGTAAGTGAAGCTATTTTTTACACCATGGATAAAGGCGAAACCTGGATTGAATATCGTGAGAATTTTCCCGGCTTCTCACCCGTTCCCGGAATCAATTTTTATGGTACTCCAATGGGTTTGACTTTTGCCGGTAACAATATGTTTTGCGGCGTTTTTTCACCAGACGAAGGTGTTGGAGGAATTTACATGGCACCGGTACCCGACGAGGTAACAGATGTAATAGAAATGCCAGCAAATTTTCAGCCACGTGTATATCCCAACCCTGCAAATGACTTTGTATTGCTCCAATTCCCAAAAGGAGAGAAAAACCATGGCTCCTTAATAATTACTGATATTACCGGCCGGGTAAAATACAATAAAACTATTCAGAATGAGGGAGGTAATGCGATTGCTATCCCTACCAGGAACTGGTTACCGGGATTTTACCTTTACACTATTACAACCGGAGAATCAAAAGCTTCAGGAAAATTCATTGTTGAATAAACACGATTAAAAAATAGGTAGAGCTTATCCGCATGGATAATTAACTACACAACATTATCTGGAAAAACAGTTTTACATTGTAATTTTGGATAAATACAGATCGTCACCCTCATTGTACCGGTTTTGGAGCAATGAGGGTGTCTGTTTTTGCAGTTTCCATTCCACGGGTATTTTAGCTCATCAGCATCGGGTGAATGGAGGCCCGGTTTTACATAAATTCGAGATTAATTTTCATTGTATTGTTATTTTAAGTGATTCGCAGTAAAAATAGTTGTATTTTTGTTCAAAACGCAATTTTGTCCATTGTTTGCTCCTCAAAGAGATACTTTTTATCAATGAAATAACCAACTGCTTTCTCACGTTTTATTTTAAGTTTATAAATTATTCAATTAAAATTAATACCATGAAAAAACCCCGCCAATGGTGAAACCACCCTTACCATTGAATCAACATCCAAAGAAAAAACCCTTGACGAAACACCCGATGGGACCTGGAAGTTTACTCGCGTACACAACTTTTAAAAACCAGACAAACCGGTCTTCTCGGCAAAAGCGCCAAAATACAGACTAACGGCTGGGAAGAAGGGGTTTATGTGGTACGGGTAAATTATAATGGCAAAATTTTAATTGGTAAACTGGTAGTGATGAATCAATAGGTTTTCAATGGAGTCATTGTAACGTCTGATTGAGAATCCTCAAATTCAAACCTGTACTTTTGTTTTTGCGCCCTGGCAAGGAACTAAAGTTTGGCTTAAATGCGTAAGTGTAATTGCAGGTAACCCACTCGTGTTAGTAAATAATTTTAACATATTAAGCTATGAAATCAACGCTCAAAGAAATTATCCTGTTAATGATTATCTTAATTATGGGATCATGTCTTCCTGAACCGGCTTCATCACCGTCTGTCGACTTAATTCATGGCCCTCACGACGAGTTTCCGGCCTGGTCGCCGGACGGTGAACAAATTGCATACTATCATTTTTCCTGGGATATACCAGAACCCGAGGAATACCCGACAGGGCTTTACATCATTGATAAAGATGGGCACAACCGCAGGCTGATTTTGAGAGGTGCCCATTTCTCCCCTGCCTGGTCGCCGGATGGAGAATGGCTTGTTTTTAGCTCCAGTGGGGTAATTCAAAAATGTAAGATTGACGGAGATAGCCTGACAACATTCAATGGGCTTGATTATTTGCATGCCCCGGAATTTTATTTTCCTCATTGGTCTAATGATGGCAAATTTATTTTGGTTGATAAACCTTTTGTACCAATGGGGATTTATTGCATCACGGCAGATTTTAAAAATGCAGATAGTGTAATCTCCGTGGCGAGAGATCCTGAGTCATCACCAAATGGTGATGAAATTATTTATTTTGACTGGGTTAGTAATACAGAACCAAGTGATATCTTTAAAAGTGATATAAATGGGCTGCACAAACAGCGATTAACAAATAATGACCGGTCTGACAAAGGTCCTACCTGGTCACCGGATGGAAAAAGGATAGCCTGGAGCAGCAATACCAGGCTGTGTGTTATGAATGCGGACGGCAGCAACCAGAAACAAATAGAATATGGGAATTATCCTTCCTGGTCGGTGAATAACGAGTTAGTTTACAGCTATGCCAATGCCGATTATACCAAAGAAGTATTGTATATTGTTGACCCCAACGGTAAAAACAAACGACAAATAACATATTAATTAACGATTTAATGCTATGAAGAAGATTTGTTACTTATTTATCGGAGCTAAAGGGCTTGCTTTTTTTTTGCAACCACCGGTTTTTTATCCGAAGTTAATGCATTGCTAATGAGGAATCAAAAGCTTCAGGAAAATTCATTGTTGAATAAACACGATTAAAATTAGGTAGAGCTTATCCGCATGGATAATTAACTACACAACATTATCTGGAAAAACACTTCTACATTGTAATTTTGGATAAATACAGATCGTCGCCCTCATTGTACCGGTTTTGGAGCAATGAGGGTGTCTGTTTTTGCAGTTTCCATTCCACGGGTATTTTATCTCATCAGCATCGGGTGAATGGAGGCCCGGTTTTACATAAGCTCCTTAACCGTAATTTCTTCCTTATTCAGATTTGCTAAATACAATGTAAATCATTATATTTGTAAGTCCTGAATTTATAGCCGATATTCTTAGGGGCTGATCACCCGTTTATGAAATACATCCAAATCAATCTTTAAATTACTTTTAGAATGAAAAAAACAATTGTAATGGCACTGCTTAGCTTATTAGCAGTTGCATTCATTAGTTGTTCTAATGAAACAAATAATCCAGATAACAAAAACCCTGTTCTTAAATCAGCACAAAACCCACCGGCTATCATTAGCTATTCCTGTGTAGGTGAATGTTCAACCGGGGGAAGTTGTGACATGGAATGGGATTTGACTACACACAAAATTAAGTGCTTATGTGAAGGGTGTGCTATGTCTTTTGAAATTGATAACCCATCTGATCGCAGTACCGCTTCACGTGCCAACGCTTCCGAAATTATGGAGGGTCTGAGCGATCACATGCAGGTGACACACCACACGACCGAATATCGTATTACCGGTATTGTTCAAACGATCTCTGACCTGGCTGAAGTATTTGAGATACTATATACCGTTGATGGAGTAGCCTACTCGGTGATGATTGTGTATGAGTTTGACACAACGGATGCTCTGGTGCCAAAGAAGAAGATATTAATTGATTGCTCAGGATCCTGTGCCAACTCACCTGGTAATTGTGTTGAGGAATATGACCTGATCACCAGTAAGGTCAAATGCGCATGTGAGGATGACAATTGCACTATGACCGTCTCCAACCTGTAATGACCTGTTAAAAGACTTCAATAAGGAAGCCTGGCATCCAAAGCCGGGCTTTTTTATTCATCCCTTGATTACTGTAATACTCAGCCACTTAATCAACTTACCTGCACATCTCCCGCCTAACGGCGCAGCCGCAACAAAGCTTGCGATTTGATAAAGTGAACCAGGTCCTACAACTCGTTGGCTATGAGGTAGGGCCGATAGAGAGCAAACGAATCACAAATTCTTAATCCCGAATATACATGCGAAAGGCTGCTATAAAAATAGATACACAATTGGCTGGATGGCTCACACTGGATGAACATGGGTATCATTTTGTTTATGGTGAAGCGGCTCCACAAAATTTTCTGTGGCCTCTATCTGGAAGGATTGTCTTTTATGCTCAAAAATCGAGAAGTTATTCGCGGAAGCACCTTACATTTCTCCATCACTCGAAGATTAAAAAAAAGGTCATCCGCTTTTTATATTCCTGATTATTCCGTTAATTTGTATGCATCATCCCTTTTTAAAGGCAAACCGCTCAAATGATGCAAAGACCACACTCCTTAAGCAGCACATTTCTTCGCGATCTCTCCAATTTGCCAACGGCCTATTTTGCATTGGTCATGGCTACGGGCATTGTATCTATCGCTGCTTTCAACTCCGGCTTCCTTCTGATTGCCAATCTGCTGTTTTACTTTAACATCGCAGCTTATTTATTTCTGGTGATTCTCTATTTTGCCAGATTGATACTCTATCCGGCAGCATTCGTGGCCGATGCCGGCGATCATGCCAAAAGCCCCGGCCTGCTTACCTTTGTGGCCGGAACCTGTGTGCTGGGCAGCCAGTTTGTAATCATTGCCGAAAATTACCCGGTTGCCACTACCTTGTTCTACATAGGAACTGCCACGTGGCTCTTTCTCATTTACATGGTTTTTACCGTTTTTTCTGTTAAAAAAATGAAACCTTCCATCAATGAAGCCATCAGCGGGGTGTGGTTGTTGATTATTGTATCCACCCAGTCGGTGGCCATACTGTCAGCTCAACTGGCAGGCTATCTACCCTTTGCCCATGATCAGGTACTCTTTTTTTCACTTATAATGTTTCTGTGCGGATGCATGTTTTACATCATTATCATCACGCTCATCGTTTACCGGATGTCGTTTTTCAGCATGAAAGCCGAAGAATTTGCGCCTCCCTACTGGATAAACATGGGGGCAGTAGCCATTTCAACCCTGGCAGGCTCCACCCTGATGCTACAGGCCAAAAACTGGCCGCTTATCGTTGAAATCCTTCCGTTTTTAAAAGGGTTCACCCTCTTTTTCTGGTCCATAGGCACCTGGTGGATTCCCCTGATTGTGATACTGGGTATCTGGCGTCATGTATTCAAGCAACTTCCCCTAAAGTATCATCCCCAATATTGGGGAATGATATTCCCCATCGGCATGTACACCGTTTGTACAATCAGACTGTCTCAGGCGCTGGAGTTGCCCTTCCTGATGGCTATTCCATCGTTTTTTGTATATCTCGCATTGGTGGCCTGGACTGTGGCCGGTGCCGGTATGTTTTACAGCATCGCCCGCGATTACGGGCCATCAGCAAACCACTAACTAACGTTCCAGGCCTGGCTTAAACTATTCATAACTTTTTTTAAAACTAAAGATTGTATTACAAAAAGATTCCTCATTTCGCTTTGCTGCATTCGAAATGACATGATAATCAGGGCCTTTACCCCAAAAACAACGCATGTCATTACGACTAAAAAATTCTGTGCAACAGGATTTTGAGGAAGGAATCTCTACTCATCATGATTCTACTCTAATATTATTATCACCGAAAAAAACGTATGAATAATACAGGTTAAAGGTTCCATATCCCACAAAAGAAATTTATGGCCTGACTTCTATCTACCAACAATTTAGCATTTTATTTTAATTTAGACTAAAAATAAATTAACCAACCGTCTGATAAAAAGTAACTTAACCCGAATTGGTTTAAGAAATATCTGAAAGCTTATGTGTATATTCGCAGATGGATATATGCAAATTGCAAGTTCATGTTCTTTATGAATTTTTAAATACCCTCTTGCCATGAGCCTACTCAATAAACTCATTTATTTTAGCAAAAAAGCATCGGTAAGCCCCGACAAGCACGTGGTTACCACAGATACGCCCCGCGACTGGGAACGATTTTATCGCAACCGCTGGCAACACGACAAGGTGGTGCGCTCTACGCATGGTGTAAACTGTACAGGCTCATGCTCCTGGAAAATATTCGTAAAAAACGGACTGGTAACCTGGGAACTCCAAAGCACCGATTATCCTGAAACCCGCCCCGACCTGCCCAACCACGAACCGCGCGGCTGCCCCCGGGGAGCCAGTTATTCGTGGTATCTGTATAGTGCAAACCGGGTGAAATACCCTATGATACGCGGCACCCTGGCGAAAGCCTACCGCAAGGCCAAAGAGACCCGTAAAGACCCGGTACTTGCCTGGGAGAGCATCATGGACAATGCCGATACGCGCAACGCATACATCCGCGAACGGGGACTGGGTGGCCTTATCCGTTTAGACTGGGAAGAGGCACAAGAGATTATAGTCGCCGCCAATATTTACACCATAAAGAAATACGGGCCCGACCGTTTGGCTGGTTTTACGCCCATCCCGGCCATGTCAATGGTGAGTTACTCCTCGGGAACCCGCTATTTGAGCCTGCTGGGTGGAACGATACTTAGTTTTTACGATTTTTATTGCGACCTGCCGCCTTCCTCACCTCAAACCTGGGGCGAACAAACCGATGTACCGGAAAGTGCCGACTGGTACAACTCCTCGTTTCTGATGCTGTGGGGCTCCAATGTGCCCATTACACGCACCCCCGATGCGCCTTTTTACACACAGGTTCGATACAAAGGCACCAAAACCATCAACATATCCCCCGACTTTAACGAAGCTGCCAAGTTTTCTGACCTGTGGATAAAACCCAAACAGGGCACCGATGCCGCACTGGGTCTGGCTATGGGGCATGTGATACTCAAAGAGTTTTATCTGGATAAAAAAACGCCTTATTTCGAGAATTATGTAAGGCAATATTCCGACCTTCCGTTTCTGGTGAAAATTGATAAAAAAAATGACCGCTATGTAGCCGGCAGAGTAGTAAGGGCAAGCGATATGGATGCTCAAATTGCTGAAACAGAAAATGCCGACTGGAAACCCGTAGTTTTTGATGAAATCAGCAAAGGGCTGGTAGTTCCCAATGGTACCATAGGCTCGCGCTGGGACAAGAGCCAAAAATGGAACCTGGAAATGGTGGATGTAAACACCGGCAAGGATATACTGCCACAGCTTTCTTTTGCAGATGATTATGATGAAGTAGCCGAGGTGGCTTTCCCCTATTTTGGAGGCGACGATTATAAGCACGAGCATTTTAATGCCACTTCGCACAAGGAGATTATCAACCGGAAAATACCGGTGCGCAAATCGCCCGATGGTACTTTTATGTATTGCACGGTGTTTGACCTTACCCTGGCCAATTACGGCCTTACAAATGGAGTGGATGGAGTTGCCTCTCCCGCTTATACTGATGATGCACCCTACACCCCTGCCTGGCAGGAAAAGATTACCGGTGTTCCGGCTGCTCAGGTTATTTCCACCGCTCGTCAGTTTGCCGGAAATGCCGAAAAAACCGAAGGAAAATCCATGATCATCATAGGTTGCGGCGTAAATCAGTGGTACCATACCGATATGATTTACCGCAGCGCCATCAATATGCTGGTATTTTGCGGCTGTGTTGGACAATCAGGCGGAGGCTGGTCGCATTATGTGGGGCAGGAAAAGCTGCGCCCGCAAACCGGCTGGCTGCCGCTGGCATTTGCCCTCGACTGGCAACGCCCGCCTCGCCACATGAATACCACCTCTTACTTTTATATGCACACCAATCAGTGGCGCTACGAAAAGGTGGGGATGTCAGAACTGATTTCACCCCTGGCCGATAAGGAAGAGTGGAATAAAATGTCGGTGATTGATTGCAATGTGAAGGCCGAACGCATGGGTTGGCTGCCATCGAGCCCTCAATTGAGCGACAACCCTTTAAGATTGGGCAAACAGGCTGCAGCCGAAGGCAAAGAGATCAAATCTTTCATCACTCAAAAGCTGAAGAACAAAACCTTGAGTATTGCTTCTGAAGATCCTGACGACCCCAAAAACTTCCCCAGAAACATGTTTATCTGGCGCTCTAACCTTATCGCCTCCAGCGCCAAAGGCATGGAATATTTTATGAAACACCTGCTGGGCGCCCAGAACAATGTTCTTGGTGAAGACCTGAAAGCAAACGGAGGCCAACTGCCCCGGGAAGTAAAATGGCACGACAAGGCGCCCGAAGGCAAGCTCGACCTCCTGGTAACCCTCGATTTCAGGATGTCCACCTCGGCCCTGCACTCCGATATTGTATTGCCGGCAGCCACGTGGTACGAGAAAAACGACCTCAGCACCACCGACCTGCATCCCTTTATTCATCCTTTTAGCAATGCGGTCGACCCGGTCTGGGAAGCACGTACCGACTGGAATATCTTCAAAGGCCTGGCAAAGAAAGTCTCGGAACTTTCTCCTGGCCATCTCGGGATAGAAAAAGACGTGGTGTTGCTGCCCATGCAGCACGATTCGCCCATGGAGCTGTCAGAAACGGCTTATGCTAAAGACTGGAAGGAACACGACGACATGGAGCTGAAACCAGGCAAAAACATGTCCGATATTATTGAAGTAACGCGCAATTATCCTGAAACTTACCAGCGATTTACCTCCCTGGGGCCCCTCATGGAGAAACTGGGAAATGGCGGCAAAGGCATTAGCTGGGATACCCGTGCAGAAGTCGAACTCCTGAAAAAGCTGAATAAAACCTCGGAAAAAGCGGGAGAAACCAAAGGAATGGCACGCATTGAAACGGATATTCAGGCAGCAGAGATGATATTGACCCTGGCACCTGAAACCAATGGCAAAGTAGCAGTTAAAGCCTGGGAAGCTTTGGAGAAGATAACCGGGCGTGAACATCGCCATCTGGCCAACAAACGCGAAGATGAACAAATACGGTTTAAAGACCTGGTTCACCAACCCCGGAAAATCATCACTTCACCCATCTGGAGCGGAGTGGAATCACACGAAGTAAGTTACAATGCCGGCTATACCAATGTGCATGAGCTTATTCCCTGGCGTACCCTCACCGGCCGGCAATCACTTTATCAGGACCATCCCTGGATGATTGCCTTTGGCGAAAATCTGGTTTGTTACAAGCCACCCATCAACACCAAATCCCTGAAAGGCATGGTGGAAAAGATGGACGGCAAAGACAAATACATGGTAATCAATATGATGACGCCGCACAACAAATGGACAATACATTCATCGTGGTCGGATAACCTGCTGATGCTCACCCTGGGTCGTGGAGGACCCGTGGTGTGGATGAGCGAAGAGGATGCCCGAAAAATTGATTTGATTGACAACGACTGGGTGGAAGTATTCAATCACAACGGGGCAACAATAGCCCGCCTGATAGTATCACAAAGAGTTCCCAACGGGGCACTCATCATGTATCACAACCAGGAGCGGACGGTAAATATGCCGGTAAGCCAGATTACGGGAAACCGCGGTGGGGCGCACAATTCAGTTTCACGATTGTGCCTGAAACCCACCCATATGATTGGCGGATATGCCCAGTTGAGCTACACCATTAACTATTACGGCACCATTGGCGCCAACCGTGATGAATTTGTAATTATCCGTAAACTCGACAAAGTGGAGTGGATGGATGAGCCTATTGAAGAATCTTAAAACAAAACACCATGCAAATACGCGCACAAATAGCCATGGTTATGAATCTGGATAAGTGTATTGGCTGTCACACCTGTTCGGTAACCTGCAAAAACGTATGGACTTCACGCAAAGGCGTTGAATACGTATGGTTTAACAATGTAGAGACCAAGCCCGGCATAGGATATCCCGACGAATGGGAGAACCAGGATCGCTGGAAAGGCGGCTGGAAGCTCGACAAGGAGCGGCTTTATCCAAAAATGGGCAACAAGACGGGCATTATGAAAAACATATTTGCCAGCCCCACCATGCCGACCATCGACGATTATTACGAGCCTTTCACTTTTAACTATTCCATACTACATAAAGGTTCTAAATTCAAAACGCCGCCTTCTGCACGCCCCCACTCCATGCTCACAGGGAAGGTTATGGAGAAAATAGAAAAAACACCCAATTGGGAAGATGACCTTGGCGGCGAATTTGAAAAGCGAAGCAAGGATATGAATTTCAAGGATGTTCCAAAAGACATCTACGGAGAGTTTGAGAATTCATTCATCATGTATCTGCCGCGAATTTGCGAGCATTGCCTTAACCCTACCTGTGTGGCTGTTTGTCCTTCTGGAGCTATATATAAACGCGAAGAAGACGGCATAGTGCTTATCGACCAGGAACGCTGTCGCGGCTGGCGCCAATGCGTGAGCGGCTGTCCCTACAAAAAGGTCTATTTCAACTGGGAGACTCAGAAATCGGAGAAATGTACGTTTTGTTATCCGCGCATTGAAGCCGGGGAATCCACCATCTGCAGTGAGTCCTGTGTGGGCAGGCTGCGCTACATCGGCATAATGCTTTACGATGCCGACAAGATAAAAGAAACCTCGGCAACCCCCGATGAAAAAGACCTGTACGAAGAGCACCTGAATATCTTCCTCAATCCGCACGACCCGGAAGTTATAGCAGAAGCCCGGAAGCAGGGCATTCAGCAAAATATACTGGATGCTGCTGCGGCGTCGCCCATTTACAAAATGGCCATTGACTGGAAGATAGCCTTCCCGCTGCATCCCGAATACCGCACCCTGCCGATGGTATGGTACGTTCCCCCGTTATCGCCCATACAATCGGCGGCCCACAGCCAAACTATTGGCATGAATGGCATACTGCCCGATGTGGACGATATGCGCATTTCGCATAAATACCTGGCCAACCTGTTCACCGCCGGTGATGAGAAACCGGTGAAAGAAGCCCTCAAACGGATGCTGGCCATGCGGGCTTACATGCGGAGCAAAACCGTTGACAAAGAGGTAAATACCAAAGTGTTGGAAGGCATCGGACTTACCCCTGAACAAACCGAAAAGATGTACCACCTTTTGGCCATTGCCAATTATGGCGACCGGTTTGTAATACCTACCAGCCACCGCGAGGAAGCCAAAAACGTATTTCAGCACCAAACCACCGGTGGATATCCCGATGGGGACATCAGCGATACGGATAAATTTAAAAACTTGTTTGGAGGCATTTAATAATGATAAAAACATATAAAGTACTATCGCTTTTGCTCTCTTATCCAGGGCGCGAATTGCATGAGTTTTTATCTGTGGCAGTAAAAGAGGTTAGGGAAGAAGCGCTCTTGCCTGCGGACAAAATCAGTGGATTAGAAACATTCTGCAACAGCTTTATCCGCACCGATCTCACTGACTGGCAGGCCGAATATGTGCAACTGTTCGACTATTCAAGAAGCGCTTCCCTGCATCTGTTTGAGCACGTGAAGGGCGATTCAAAAGACCGCGGACAGGCGATGGTTAACCTGATGGAGTTCTATAAGGAGAATGGAATGCAGCTCACCGGCAGGGAACTCCCCGACCATATTCCGGTATTTCTGGAGTTTCTTTCCACTCTTTCACCCGCTAAATCAGCAGAACTTCTGGGAGAAACCGTTAACATCCTGGAGCGTATCAGCATCGCCCTGAACGAAAAGGAAAATCTCTATGGAAAACTGTTTCAGGCCATTGTATCCCTTTCGGCCAAACTGCCCGACAAAGCCATCACACGCGAAATGATAAAAAACGAAAAGCCATTGGATTTAGATGCCGAGTATGAAGAAGCACCGGTAGAATTTGGAGGCTTTATGCCTGACAATTCACAGGATGGAGGCCAGGGAGTGCCTTCCTGCCGGTCGGGTTGCCAATAACAGGTTTTGATTTAACACATTACAAAACAAACAGCCATGAACACCTACATCAACAACCTCCTGTTCACCTATCTGCCGCACATCTCGTTTGCGATTTTCTGGTTTGGGCTCATTACCCGCCTTATTCTGGCCAATAAAACCGTGCAGGCACAATCCACGCAGTTGCTGGCCGACAAAAGGGTTAAAATCGGCAGCAACCTCTTCCATGTGGGCATTATAATGGTATTTTTCGGGCACCTCACCCTGTTTCTGCCCGAAGAACTTTATCACCTGGTGATGACCACCGAAACCAAACGTATAATTGCCTTAATTCTGGGATCAGTATTTGGCACTATGGCCATTGTGGGCATGGTAATACTGGTTACCCGGCGCTTTTACTCCCCCCGCATCAATTACAACAGCAATTTCCACGATCATTTTATCCTACTCCTGCTGCTGGTGGAAGCCGGGTTGGGCATGAGCGCCATCGCCGGAACAGCAACTACTTCCATAGAGCAATATGCAGCACTGGGACGCTGGGCACAGGCGGTTATTACTTTTCAGCCCGATGCAGGGGCACTACTGGCAGGCCATTCCATACAATATAAAATACATATTGTAACCGGAATGCTCATTTTCATGATATTCCCCTACACCAAACTGATGCATATGCTGGTCTATCCATTTGCTTATTTTTTCCGGTCAGGATACCAGTTGGTGCGAAGGAGAAGGTAAACTGACCGCTTTTGCGAAACTTACGAACTTCGCGTGTAGTTTATGATTCTTTTTATAAAAAATGGCACCGTTGCATCATGCTTTTCATTTATTTGTTTCCTTATCTTTACAAACTCATAAATACAAATAAAGGATGAAGCAGACTATTTGTTTCAAGTCCTGGCATCGCTGCGTGTTTATTGGTATTATTAACCTTAGTGGATATCGTCAAGCAGCATAATTTTAAGATTATGAGTTACGAAGGAGAGATGCTTAAAAAATTAGCCATGCCCGCAAAAAAGGATGTGGAACAAGCATTATTGAAAACATTATTCAACCATAATGGAACAATTAAAGAATTTGCAACGGGCGAAGAAATTGTTGATGAATTAGCAGATTTGTTTTTTTTAAATGAAGAACAGAGGCAAGCTGTATTAGAAAGAATTTACAGAAAAGAGAATAGAGTAGTAAGAACTCCACTTTGGCACCGACTTTTATACAGAGCAGCTGATTCTTTGGCTAAAGAAAAACTAATAACAAGACCAACTATCACAGCTCAATTAACTAATAGAAAAGAATGGATGCTTACTGAAGATGGATATGATAAAACCTTAGAACTTCTTAAAATTCCAACTAATCAAAAAGAATTCCTGTCAATAAAATCCTTTGAAGTTCAGAAGTTGGTTAATAAAGCAAAAAATATTCAAAATCCTGAAATATATGACCCCTTTGATAATCACAGAATAAAAAAAACTGTAACAAGAGAGTTAAGTCTCAGGTCAAGAGTATTTCGTCAGGTTGTAATTGAATCTTATGATTACAGGTGCAGTGTATGTGGATTGAAAATAAATTCTCCTGACAAAAAATATTGGGAAGTTGAAGCTGCTCATATTGTCCCTCATAGTGCAAGAGGGAAAGATGATATTTGGAATGGCGTTGCATTATGCAGGATGCACCATTGGGCTTTTGATGTTGGATGGTTTTCGTTGACAGATGATTTTAAGATTTTAATATCTCCAAAATATGAAGGTATCTCAGATAATTATGGAAAGATTGTCAATTTTGATTTTCTAAATAACGCAATTGTTCCAAACAAACATATCTTTCTGCCTGAAATAAAATCATTAAGTCCTCACAAGATTTCAATTAAATGGCATAGAGAAAATATTCTTCACAAATAAATCATCATATGAAAAAGATAGTCGTTTATGAATTAATCGAAGAAGATGTTCAGATGGTTTCAGAAGAAACTTTGGAAAGAAGGCTGAATTCAATAGAAATTGACCAGATTAAAGATGCAATAGCAGAAAGAATTAATTGGTATGATGCCATTGACTCGGCCATAAGTGAGATGATATCCAAAAAATTAAATTAGGCCGGCCAATTTATATCCTTTTTTAACAAAACCGGAAGTAAAATTTGGAGATGTATCCATACTCCTTCATTTCTGCAGTTTGCTTTTCTTTTCATCCTGCTGCCTGATCAGATGAAGGTGCCAGCTATTTACATGCCGGAGACTTACAGCAATGGAGCGCGCCGGATTTTTAATAAACTCAGCCGGGGTAGCTAAATCGCTCACCACCATGGGCAATATGCCAAAAGCCTGGGTTACGGAGAGGTACAACTGCCTGAACCCCGAGCGGTAAAATAGTTTTTGCATAAGTGGAGCGCGCAGTTCGGTGCTCAAAGCAGCAAAGCCGGTCACCACCACCAATGCACGCAGAATCATAATAAATCCGCCTGCAAGGGCAGTTAGTTTCCCCTCCAACCCACTTCCGGAACTTTCGCTAAAGAACCAGGCCAATACCAGTATTACCCCCAATTGCATCCAGAACAACCATTTTTTAAGCTGCCGCATTGCAAAACGATAGCGCCAGAAGATAAATAAAAACCAGGGAAGGGTTACCATCAGCGCAGGTTTCAGGGTGAGGTTGCTCAATGCAAAAAGCAACAGTGGAATAACCACTACAAGCAATACCAAAAAGAAAGTAGAATATTTAACATCCGCGTCGGGTTTCTCCCAGGGTTGTTTCCCGGGTTCTAAGGGGAGGGCCATTCCTCCGTCCTGTTCCCTGCGGGCCCGCCTCCCTAACAGATATCCCGAAAGGGCTGCCAAAGCTCCCAATGCAGCATAGGTAATGAACAAAGCCATTATGACAGGTCCGGGACGCGCGTGCATAAATCCCAGTTTTTGGGTGGCAAAAATGAACATCTCTTCATAAATCCGGAAAATATCCAATCCAAAGAGCAGAAAGAGCCTCACAATTTTATGCACCAAAGCCCCCATCAGCGTAAACATGCCGGCAGCCATATAACCGGCCGGGTTTCGGCCTGCTACCCGAATGACCACTTCCATGATAAAGCCTTCCATAGCAATGGCTATCATTGGTCCCAGAATAACCGCACTGGGTGAAATGGATTTCATCAGGGCCGTAATCAAACCTGCACGCCATATTATACCGAATACAGGCCATATCTGAAAGAAACCAACAATCAGAATAATGGAAATCAGCGTAAGAAAGGTTCCCGAGAAAGGGATGCGCAGATTGTGCAGAAAGCTGCCCGCAATAATCTCAATGCCGGCCCATAACCCAGCCAGCACAGAGGCCTTTATCCATTTGTCGTTAACCGTGCTCAGGGATTTTTCCATAGTTCACGGGCTTCATTTAAGACTTCGGGCGAATTCACATTCTTAAAAGCATGTTCGTTGTACAGGGGATGATCGATTGAAATTTTAATCGTTGCTGACGGCACCAGGTCAATCAGATTTTTCAGCTTGAATGCTTTCAACTTAATTTGCTGCTCCATAATCGGAAGAATATCTTTATGATATACCGCGCACAACATTTCAGGCTGTCCCTTCTCATTTACCGGCACCGTGATCAATGCATTGTTGAAAGCGGCCTTTTCAATTATCCAGGCTAAAAATTGAGCTTTAACCAGGGGTAAATCGCATGCAACCACCAAATTTAAAGAGGTGGTTGAAGCCTTCAACACTGAGTAAATTCCTCCTAATGGCCCACAATCGGGATACACATCAGGTATTTGCCGGTATTTTATGTCCCGATAAGTCAATTCTCCACTACTCACTAATATTGTTGGGGTTATCGAACTTAGCTTGTCAATCATCAGCAAAAGCATAGAACGGCCATGCATCATGGCTACTGCCTTATTGTAGCCCATGCGCCTGCTTTGACCGCCGGCCAACACTATTCCTGTAACATTGGGTTTTGAAAATATCACGAGTCCAAATTAATGATTTTTTAGCTTACAAAGACTTAGGCAATGCTTGTAATAAATTTTTAATCTGATTAAAAGCTTTTTCAGGCTGGGTATAATCGTCAGGATAAAAAATGGCGGCAGGTTCAATATTCCATCTTTCCATAATTGCCTCCACATGTTTGGTTTTGGTGGTTAAGATTAAGGAAAACGGAGCATTTACGAGCCGGGTAAAACCTTCGGCCCAAAGCTCTCCTGACAGTTCATAACTCCCAATTTCATCAATAAGCGCGATATCAGGAGGATAATCTGTAATCTGTTGTATCCAGTGCCTTCCTGTTTTTATCCCTTCGGGAAATAATTCAAAATGATGAGGACGTTCATTAAAACCGGCTATCCGCCGCATAAGCCTAACCTCCTGGCGGGTTTGAATGTTCTGTATGGTATAGCTGTCGTCCGCAGGCTGGTGCAGAGACACAAAGCCGGCAGTATTCAGGCCGGTTTGGGTGAGCATACGCAAGAGTTGAAGCAAAAAACTGGTCTTGCCACTTTGCTTGTCACCGGCTATAATAAATATTGACTTATTTGTTAAAACCATAAAGCCGGCTTAAATCCATATTTTCAACCATGCAAAGCATATTTCCATGCTAAAAAAATAATGTGGTAAAATTATGCAATAAATTTCGGACTGACGGCAGTTGAGAAGTTGGCGTTTCAGGTATTTCCAATCAATCCTCCAGATACCCGAACTTTCCGGCATTAAAATCTTCGAAAGCCTGCACCAGTTCCTGGCGGGTATTCATCACAAAAGGGCCGTGGGCAGCAATGGGCTCGTTGATGGGTTCACCACTGAGCACCAGCACCACTGAATTTTCATTGGCCGCTATCCGGAAGGTTTCTCCTTTGTTCTCAAACAATGCAAGATTATCAACGGGTACTTTCTCCGTGTCATTAACGGTGATATTACCTTCAATCACCAGCAAAGCTGTATTGTAGTTTGCAGGGAATTCAAAATCGGCTGTTCCGCCCTTGTTGAGCTTAACATTCAGCAGATAAATGGGCGTAAAAGTACTGGCAGAACCCATCGTCCCCTGATAATCGCCGGCAATCACTTCCACCAGGCCCGCATCATCCGGAAGGCGTACTTTATTGATGTTGGCATTCACCAGCGACTGGTATTTTGGCGGGCCTTTTTTGTCTTTGGCAGGAAGGTTTACCCAAAGCTGCACCATTTGAAAATCGCCACCGGCTTTGCTGAAATTTTCTTCATGATATTCTTTGTGCAGAATGCCGTTGGCGGCGGTCATCCATTGCACATCGCCTACACCAATTACGCCGCCACCACCGCTGCTGTCGTGGTGTGCCACACCGCCTTTATAGGCAATGGTTACTGTTTCAAAACCCTTGTGCGGATGCACACCCACTCCACGCGGCTTTTCACTGGGCGGGAAATAGAACTTTGAATTGTAATCGAGCAAAATAAACGGGGTCATGCGCTCCATATCGAGGCGAAAACCACCCGGAATAAAATTATGCACCCTGAAACCATCACCCACAAAGTGAGGTTCGGGAGGATAAAGAACAAGTTCTATATTTTTTTGAGACATGGGTCAAAATTTTAGTTGGACAATCCCTTTTCTGAATGACCAGGTAGATATTAGCGTTGAAGGGATTGGTATATTAACAAAGTTAGGGGAGGAAGGTTGGTTTTGATCTAAAACACTTGCTTACCAAATTGTGCCGGCAAATGATTTGATTGAGGACTTGGAGCTTTATCCCTGATTTAAGTAAATAATGCCAGAGTAAATAAAGAGATTCTTCGCTACGCTCTGAATGACAACCTATTGCGTTATATAGAAAGAGGGGGGCAAGAGAAGGAGAAA
>DHSR01000084.1:18205-33841 GCA_002410555.1 Bacteroidales bacterium UBA5281
TTTCTCCTTCTCTTGCCCCCCTCGAATAATAGATAGTTATCTGTCATTCAGAACGGAACGTAGTGGAGTGAAGAATCTCCTTGTGCTGGCGCGTGCGGTGTCTGAGTATTTGTCGAAGGCCATACGCGTGCATTTGCATCCCCTTTTATTTGTCACCTCCACTTTAAGGCCTTTTTTCAGCGCTGGAATCTCAAAGTAAGAATTTCAATAACGAATTTCCTGAAATAACCGATAATGGTGGCACAGCAACAAAATTAATCCACAGCGGTATTTATCGGAACCTGTATCTCCCTGAATCCAACGAATCGGTTAACATCGGAGGCTTTTTCCTTATCTTCATCGATACAAATATCGATAACCCCCCTAATGTTGCCCAGCGCTTCATCAACGGTGGCGCCATAGGAATGACAACCTTTAAAAACCGGACAACTTACGATGAAAACATCGTCTTCATCCTGTTCTATCAAAATAGGAAGATGCAGTATTTTTGCTCCTGAATTTACAGTGCAATGGTTTTTGAGAAATCCACGCAACCGCAACGTTACTTTATACCATCTGATTCACTGACTGTAGAACAAATCATAGCCTCCCTTAAGATTGCTCCAGAGTATATTGACTTCGGCAAAACCAAATTTCACATCCTTCTTAAATCTTCCGGTATAAATCAATGTAAACATCAGATGCCAAATCTACTGAAAAGTTCAGTGGAATCTTTTACCCTGCTTCCTTTACGCTGTCTCACATCATCCATGGCTTTGCGTGTTTCAGGATTAGGCATTGGTCCTTCAAGAAGAGGAAGACCTGCTTACCCATCTGTGTAAGAAGGCGGATAAGCAGGTCTTCCTCTTCCTTTGATTTACGATGAATTATAATAGTATTCATTGGATTAGGTTAATAAAACAATGATTCAAAGATAATACAAATTAGTGGGAAGGACAAGAAGAATCCATGAGCTTTTCTGTAGTCCTAACAAGTGGCGGAAAAATTTATCTCTGTTTTAATATCTCCAAATTCCAACAAAAAATTAAAATATTTCCCTCCCCATTGAGCCACTTTCCTAAAAAATGGTGTATGTGTAGGTATAAGAAACCATTTAAATCAAAAAAAAATCATGAAAAAATTAAACAGACTACTATTTTCGGCGGCCTTTCTGGCTTCCCTGCTTGTATTTAATGCCTGCGAAAAGGATGATCCGGAACCGGATGGCAACAAACCAACCCTCAACGTAGGTGCTGATATTATTGGAATGACGGATGAAACCTATCCGATAAATGTTACCGTAAGCGATCCTGATGGAAACGACTTCACCCTAAGCTGGAAGGTGATTGAATCACCCGTAAATTCAACGCCCGAAATTAAGGAAATTGGCAAAACTTCTTCCTCGTTCACCACCGATATCGCCGGCTTGTATAAGATAGAAATAACCGCGAGCAACACCAACGGCAAATCCGACACAGGGGTTTTAACGCTATATATTGGCGGCAAACTACCCCGAAGCATAAACACTAAAACCACTTACCCCGATTTATTTGATAATGAGGACTATCCGGATTACTATGCACTCAATAACATTCAGATTACTCAAGGTATAACCCTCGAACCCGGTGTGGTGATCGAGAATGCAGCAGATGCAGGACTGTGGTTTAGTGGCAACAATGCATTTCTGGATGCCCGGGGCACTGCGGCCAAAAACATCATCTTCCGTGGTATGGATAAAGTGAAAGGGAGCTGGAAAGCCATTCACATCGCATCGAACAACGTTAACAACAAGCTTGATTATGTGCAAATATTACATGCCGGAAGCAGCGAAATAAGCAATAAGAAAGCGGCACTCGTCCTGCAAAGCAACACGAACACCCAGGCCAGCATAACCAACACCCGCATCTCACAATCCGGCGGATATGGTTTATATATTGATGGCAATAATGGAAACATTACTGCTTTTGCCAACAACAATTTCAGCGACAATGAAGCCGCCCCTATACGTTTTGGGGCTGAAAACATGTACATGCTGGACAAAAACTCTGTTTACCAGAACAATGGTATTCAAGCCATCGAGATAGCATCAGCAGGCAATACCAATGCGGCTTTCAAGAACCCGGGAACGGTACCCTATCCGGGACTTCGTTATCATGTTTACAGCAGCTTTGAGCTTAGGACAGAAGTAACATTTGCATCGGGGGTTACCTGTCTTTTTGATGAAGGCAAACGCTTATGGGTTACCAGCGAGGGTGCCATTATTGCCAACGCAGTCACCGACCCCATCTCTTTTAAAGGAATGGTAGAAGCCCAGGGCGCCTGGTTGGGCTTTGAGATAGCTTCTCCCTCCCCACTCAACAGCCTGGATGGTGTAATCATCAGGCATGGTGGGGATAATGGCGGACGCGGAGCCAATATTTATCTTTTCGGCTCTTCGCCCGGTTCGCAACTTACTATTACCAACAGCGTAATTTCTGACAGCGAAACCTGGGGAATATATGCTACTTCGGGTAGTGTTGTCCTCAACGAAAGCAATAACACTTTCAGCAATAATGCTTTGGGCGATATTGGGGGAAACTAAAATAGTCATTAGCAGATATTTGAAAGGAACCTCTTGATGCCCGGATAAAATCAAGATTCAGAGATTGAATGGAGGAAGTGAAACTTCCTCCATTCAAAAATCTCACCCAATTAAAAAATCATCCTACTGAATTCTTTTCTTTACTTATGGATTGTGGACTGGAGAAGTGAAGTGAAGCATTTTATTTTTGAAATTAATTGAATTGACCTCAAACACAAAATCCTACTTCTTAATCTATTACCATGAAAAGAGACAAATTCACCATCCATTCAAAGCAAGGGAACCTGGATGCTTTAAATATTCCCAATTTAAAAGAAATCCCTAACAAAGGCGACCTTACATCCGAAAGGTTAAATGCTTCATCAACTATGATTCATGCTGATCTGGATAAGGCTTCAGTTGCGAAGAAACTAAAAGAATTGAAATTAAAGGGGATAAATGCTGAAATATTAGCCAGCCCAACCAACATTATGAGAACTGAAAGTGGGGAAATTGTCAACTTTGACTTTAGTTCAGGAGAGGCGTTTGATCCAAATAGTAAAATAATTGGGCAAATAAAGGGCTGTGAAGTTACAAGTGCATCAATGAATCCAGCAAGGGTGCGCACAATGACACGATTTGGCCGAAATGTGGAAAGCTTGAATAAGAAAGCATTGAAATTTGGTCCCAACCAATCAAACGTCCAATTTTCTATTCCGGAAAAATACGCACAAGCTTCTGTATTTGCGGCCGAAATAAGATTTCTGGTAAGTAACTTTAGTGAAAGCAGAATTAATCTTTTAGAAGGACAATCTCCCGGATTTTCCATTTCCATCAGAAAACTAAACAATCAACATTATCTCCATTTTTCTGTGGCCACAAATGATGGATGGAAAAGCTTTTCTCATTATTCAACACCTATAACGTTAAACCAGTGGCATGAAGCTGCATTTATTTTCAAAGCAGGAGAACTATCAGTGATTCTCAATAGTCACTTAATTTCTCGCGGCTTAGTCCCTGCAAAAAAGCTCAGGTCTGTTGGAAACAATATAATTTTTCTTGGAACATGGGTGGATGGCCGGAGAAATCAATTCATAGGAAAGGTTCAGTTTGTAAAATTGTGGAGTAAAATTCCTGCTCACATAATGAATTCATATAACATTAATTTGCAACTGGACTACAATCAAGCATGTGGTTACAAGCTTACTACGAAAGCGCCTATAAAATCAGGCTCCTTTATTTTTCCTGGTGAAGCCTCACCTGTTCAAATAAAATACCGGTTTATAGATGGGATGGTGGTCCTTGATGGAGGAACAATTTTAGGAAAGGAATCAGAACTGAAAACTGAAGTTCAAAGGGCAACTGGAAATGCATCCCCTGATGTTGACCAACCTCATGATGCTGTGCGTAGTGTTCAACAAGCTTTATTGGCTGTTTCAAGCAGGAATAAGCTCTGGGATAATGGAATTTTATACTATCAAACAGAAAATTTAAGCACCTTGCTTATAAACAGGCTTGATGAAACAATAAAGATTCTGGAAAGAGAAACCAATATCCGTTTTGTTCCGGCCTCTGCTGCCAATAAAGATGTCGTAGTTTATAGAATCAATAAAGATGCAAATGCTCACGGTGAATCTTATTCCACCGGCTTAGGCAAAGTTGGAGGAAAACAATACATAGCCCTGCATAAACTTGCCTCTGTTTCCACCATTATTCATGAAACCTTTCATGCTTTGGGGATAATGCATGAGCAATGCAGGAATGATCGTGACAGTTATATTCAGATCCATTGGGATAATCTGGATTTTGAAACTGCGGATGAAAAAAATGTTAGATATCAGTTTGAAAAATTAAAAGAATCAATAGACTTAGGGTCATACGATTATAACTCAGTAATGCACTATCATCCAAATTCTTATGGTAGAAAAGATCCGGATTTGGGGCAATTGACTACAATTAGTTCAATTAGTGGCGTTCCAATTCAAAGAGTAGGTTTGGATCCATTTATGAGTTCTACAGATATTGCTCAAATTAATAAACTCTATCCGGTCAAAACTGTATTTGATGATGGGCAGACCTGGGGAAGTAGTGCATACACCACAGGAATTGCTTTCGGGGATATAAATGGCGATGGAGCAGATGAACTCCTTGTTGCAAGAAAACATGGTTCAGGAAACAGGTTCTTTTTTTATAACAGTGAAAAAAACGACAAACCCTATAGAGAGCTCGCTGCAGGAGGTAGCGGTTGGGGAGGCGGAGCTTATGCCACATGTATTGCAGCAGGCGATGTAGATGGCGATGGAAAGGATGAAGTAATTATTGGAAGAAAAAGCGACACCAATATGCGCTTTGAAATCAGAAAATATGACCCTTCAAAACCAGAAAAAACGATACAGTTGTTTGAGGGTGGGAACACCTGGGGAAAGGGAGCTTATACAACAGGTGTGGCCATATCAAAAGATAGAAATGGTAGAGTCCTCATTGCTGTATGCAGAAAATCAGGTGGAAATGCGAGATTTTTCATCTTTGGCGGAGCTCGTGAAAACTATAGATTATTGTATGAAGGTGGAAAGGACTGGGGAGGATCAAATTATGCAACTTCAATTGCTTTCGGCGATGTGGATGGAGATGGATATCTTGAAGTTGGAGTGACCCGATATGCCAAATCCGGACCCAGGTTTATGATCTTTAAAGCCGTAAATGGAGATTACAGAAACTTTCAAACATTACATTCAGGTGGATCAGATTGGGGAGGTTCATTTTATGCAACCGCAATTGCTTTTGGGGATGTGGATGGAGATGGTAAACAAGAGGCAGGCGTTACCAGAAAAGCATCCAGCAACGAAAGATTTTTTATCTATGGCAACAGTGCACAAAATTTCAGGCTAAGGTATTCCGGAGGAAATAAATGGGGCAGCTCCTATTATGCAAACAGTATCGCAATGGCCGATGTTGATAACGATGGAAGAGCTGAAATACTTGTAGGACGTAACGCCGATTCAAATGCCCGCTATTTTCTTTATGATGATGGCTTGAAAGATTATCAGTTGCTGGCCGATGGCGGGAAAGACTGGGGTAAAGATTACTATACTTCCGCCGTTGCTTTAGGAAATCCAAGAGGTGGATCTCATCGTCCGTTCCTTGCCATTGGCAGAAAAGCAAGTTCTAACCAACGATTTTCCGTTTTTAATTTTGAACCATAAATTTTACTAACCAACCTTTACAAAAATGAAAACACAGATTCTTATTATTGGGTTAGTCATAACCTCGCTTTTTATGATGTCCTGCGAAAAGGATAAGAGCAACAATAAATCAGATGTGATAAACCCTGAAAAGTTCAAAGCTGTAATCACCGGGGAAATCGAGACTGAAATAGAATTTGACGAGCAAAAGATTGTTGCTGCCGGAGATTTACTGAGTGATAATTCCTCAGCATATCTCTCCTTTACGGCAACAGATAACGATCCCTTTATTGTTCTCAACTTCTACCCACCTGATGATCATCCCAATAAAGATGACAGAATTTCGATACAGATAAAGGCGAAAGATGTAAAACCCTGGACAAAAAATGGCACCTACAACACCGTTTATTTTGCACAATTGCAATACGTTGAGGAATACGCCATTGTAAGCTATTGGGATGAATCAGAACGAAGAGATTACATCTCCTTCAACAGACCTGAATCGATGAGCAGAAACGTCAAAGTATGGCGGGAAGGCAGTCTGTTTAAAGGAGAAATGGCCGAAAGAATCGGATTACAGTCACACGATAACCGTCTGATTTACATTATCCTGAATTTTGAACTCAGGCCCGGGGATGATGGCTTGACGGATTAACATAAATTGGATCATAAAACTTCCAACATTTATGAATTAACCCTTTTTGAGTAAAACCATAATAGGAACTTACCCTCTGTAGATGAATCTTCGAATAAGAAACATTGACAGTTGGTTGGTTTCTTTAAGGCAGGCTGCTTAGGCGGCTTGCTTTTTTGTGATGAAAAAGAAGTGTTATGTGATGACGATTATTTCCACGAAGACCCAGAGACAAAAAGAGGCCTCACAAAGAATTCCCGACCCAATCCTATTCTACCTTCAAATATTAAATCAAGAAGCAATAAATCCCATCCTGTAAATCTCGTTAATCCTGTCAAAAAACTACCTCCCGGCAAGCCATGCACACTACAACAAAACTAACTCTTCTCAATATGACATATTTACAATATGTATGAAAAACACAAAAATCGCTATTTAGAATGAATGTATTTTACAGAAAGTTGCCTTATTTCTTTTTCACCCATGTTTTTGCAATCCTTTTCCTACTTATTTTTGCATTGAAAAAAAGAGATAGCGCAGATTAAGAGCGAGTATTATTTATTGAAGCATACCTATTGCATTATTGGCTTATCATTGATTGACCCAGATTAGAAAACCAAGTCAAAACCATTAAAAAAACAATATTTCGTAGTAGTACACGGGTTAAAAACTGAGCAAAATCTAAAGAAAGGAGGAAAATTAGCCAGGCATTAGACCTGACATGAAACATCTTCTAACAATTTGCATATTGTGCACTTTGCTTTTTTCGTGCACTCCCGAGAAAGTAACAATCAGCAAAACAATCCTTATAAATACTACTGCTGATACAGTTTTTGTAAGGGCGATGATGAATGGAAGCATTGATACTACCCATAGTTTTGATTTGGCGCCCAGGGACTCTATTGAGAGAAACTTAAACAGATACCCTGGCCTTGTTAAAGGTGATGCTTTCAGTCTTGCCATTACCATTATGGATTCGATGGTAGTGTATTTTGGCGACAGGTATGTTGTTGTACATCAATCGAATAGGTACACCGGCGACACCACAAGGGTTATTCCTTATTCATCTCCACGCAACCTGTACAACATTAAAAGTTACTACAGAACGGTTGCGGAAAACTCCAAAAATTTTCGTTCCATGATTTACTATTACACGTTTAACGAGGATGATATTATGCCTTAAGGCGCCAAACCTTTAATTGCTTCAAACCGAATAGTACCGGGCCCTGGCCCGGGCTATTCACCCTAAACCCAATCTTTTTCATCCCAAAAAAACACCCTCCTATGAAAACCGTTATCATTACCCTTTTTGCCCTGATGTGCAGCATTGCGCCTTTAAGGTCGCAAACCTATTCATTTCAGGCAACTACCGCCCCCTACGCGAATTTAACCAATCCCATTTCGCTCAACAATGGCGAAGTGTGGGTATTTCCGGATTACACCATTCCCATTGGCTTTAATTTCTGGTATTTTCACGAATATATTGACACGCTATACTTTTTTGAGGAATCAGCGGCCATGCTTTCTACTTCCAATGTAGAAGGTGGTTTTCATAAATTGATTTTCCCATTCGGGGCCATGTTGATTGACCGGGGTTATGGCACCTCACAATCCTTATCCCCGCTATCGTATGAGCTTAGCGGCGAACTAGGCAACAGGATATTAAAAATTGAGTGGCAAAACGTCGGTTTCGGTTTTGAATATGATGCAATCAATACCCTGAACGACTACGTAAACTTCCAGTTATGGCTTTATGAAACCAGCGGTAACATTGAAATGCGTTTTGGGCCTTCAAAAATAATGCACCCAGAATTCGCGTATATTGATGTTTCCGGTCCCTCAGTGGCGCTGATACCGCAATACAACTTTGAAGAAGATACCGTATCTTCCGCGTCCCAGTGGCTTCAGGGCAACCCGGGGAATCCCGTTATGGTTCAAACAGACGAATTCACCTTTCTTGAAGGCAGCATTCCTCCCAATACAGTATTTCAGTTCAATAAACTTACGGTTGGAAGCATTAAAAACCCATTGAATGCAGCAATCGTTTATCCAAATCCGGCAAAGGATTACCTAACCATCCGGTTGCTGAATAACTTTACTTCCCTTGCGGAAATTTCCATTTCCGATATAAATGGGCGCATTGTTTATCAGTCTGCCCATAATCCAAATCAAACAGGAGAGCTGCAAGTGCCGGTTTCCGCACTAAATGGCGGGGTTTACCAGGTGGTAATACGGCAGGGTGAAGGAGTTTCTAATACACGATTTGTGAAGTTGTAGAAGTGGGTGCAGGATGAAATTTAAGCAATGCGGGATTAAACTAAGACAAGCCACGCTATATAACTGAAACCCCGCATTGCGCTAAACAGTATTTATAATCTTCACTAAAACATTTAATTCTTACTTATATTGGCTTTAACCGAGTTTTATCAAACTATCCATTTTCAAGAGCCAACTCATTAATTTTAAACTTTTTTTTTGAAATACTTTATATTTTCATGCTGAAATATAACACTTTATGACAAAGGGAACCAGACCAACCATTCCTATCTTAAGCAATGGCTTGATACATAACATCGAAGCATTAAAAAAGGTCTTGGTTGTTAATGTCTACTGTGATTCTTAATTTCTTATTACAAATCATACCTACGGAGGAGAAAAGATTTGAAATATTTCGGATGATAACCTTTTCTGCCCACTCAATTTCTTGATTAAGATTTGTATATTTGAGAAAATTTATGATAAATGAGTATTTCAGACATAAAGATATATCAATTAGAGGATGGAAAAACTGAAATAAATGTTCAATTGGACAAAGAAACTGTTTGGTTAAGCTTGAACCAAATGGTGGAATTATTTAAGCGTGATAAATCTGTAATATCCAGACATATAAGTAATGTTTTCAATGAAAACGAATTGCTACAGGATTCAGTTGTTGCAAAATATGCAACAACTGCTTCGGACGGTAAAACATATCAGGTAGATTACTATAATTTAGATGTAATAATTTCAGTTGGTTATAGGATTAAATCGAAACAGGGGACTCAATTTCGGATTTGGGCGAATAGTGTTTTAAAAGAATACTTGACTAAAGGATATGCGCTAAATGAAAAAAGATTATCTAAGCAGAATGAACAATTAAAGCAACTTCAGGAATCGGTTAAGATATTAGGAAATGTATTGAATTTTAAGGTGCTGACAAACGACGAAAGTATTGGACTACTTAAAATAATTTCAGATTATGCTTATGCATTGGATATTTTAGACCAATATGACTATCAAAGACTTGAAATCAAAAATACGTTTGGCAAGGAAACATATCGCCTTTCTTATGAGGAGGCAATGAAGCAAATAATGATAGCTAAAAAAGCCTATGGCAAAAGCAGTTTGTTTGGAAATGAAAAAGATGATTCATTTAGAAGTTCCATTTCAACAATTTATCAAACATTTGACGGAGAAGATTTATATCCAAGCATTGAAGAGAAAGCTGCAAATTTATTATACTTTATCACAAAGAATCATTCGTTTTCGGATGGAAATAAGAGGATTGCGGCATTTTTATTCCTCTACTTTTTAGATAAAAACGGAATATTGTTTGACAGCAAGGGAAATAAGAGAATTGCGGATAATACTTTGGTTGCACTGACCTTAATGATTGCAGTGAGTAAACCCAATGATAAAGACACTATGGCAAAAGTGATTGTAAATCTGATAAATAGGAATAATTAACTATTATTTTCAATATGCCACAGCAAAGAAGCATTATGGAAGTGCTGGATTTAATCCAAACAAAAGTTGGTTTAAACCAGGCATTATCCAACGTTTGATTGAAAATCATGGTTTCACAAACCAGCAAATCTTTAATTGTTTAACACCAGATGTTAACAATCATTATAAACTGAAAAATAAAATTATAACCAATTATGGAAAAGCAACACAAGTTAATGAGGCCTTTTCTTTCTACGGCTATTAATATCGTATTCTTCCTGTCAATTATTGCAGGCTTTAGCTGCAGTAGGAATGAAGATGCCTGGAATCAATTAGTGATTGAAAACCAATTGGAAGATACACTGACTCTACAAGCTACAAAGAAATACATTTCGGACATTCCCGGACCACCGCATATTATATACCCAAAGTCTGTTTATTGTCTGGCACAAGCATTACACAACAGCGATATGGAGATGATACGCGAAAATTGGGGAAATCCAGGAGATACAATAGAAATCTACATTAATGGCGAACTTGTCATTAAATGGGGCGGTCCGTTGCTTGATAGGGGTAATACTTTCAATCATTTTTTTTATGAACAATCGTGGCATATTAGAAAAGGCGGCCAAAAAGACAAATACACCATTGCAACATTTTCCATATCTGAGACAGACCTCGAAAATATCGAAGGTAAATAGAGTCTTGCCATCCTTCGGATTGCTGTTTTATTGCAGGCCAGGGCTGGGATTTTCTTCCCCTTGTCCCCTGGTCTCCCCCTCTCCTTGTCCCAAAAGTTACCAACTTCCCAAACCAAACTCAGGTGGTTGGTTTCTTTAAGGCAGACTGCTTCGGCGGTTTGCCTTTTTTTATAAGTCATTGCGAATTATTTCAATTTCTCTACCTTCTCTAATAACTCCACAATCCGCGCATCATTTTCGGGCAGGTAAGAGCGGTTTTCAAGCAAGGCCTGATTGTAGAAATCTTTGGCAGAATCAGCTTGTGCAGCCTGAACATAAAAATCGCCGGCAAGGGTATAGGTAGCTGCCCGCTGCCGTGCCAGAACTTTAGGCGATTTTGCTAGTATAAAAGCCTCATTCAGGTATTTTCTTACGGAATCTTGTTGACGGCTTTTTATAAAAACCTGAATCAGGTTGTTGGTTGACAGCATCACATTGATATTCTCCTTTCCGGGAAATAAATGCTGCCGAACCAATAAACCTTTACGGTGATAGTAATACGCACTGTCCAATTGTTCCAGTTTAAAGAAAATACTACCTAAATTATTATAAGATGTAGCGGTTTCTGCATGATTTTCTCCGTAAAGCCGTTCAGCAATATTCATGGCTTTTCGGGTGTAAACAAGTGCTGAAGCAGGGTCATCCATCTGACTGTAAGTCCCACCCAACAAATTCAGGTTGGCCATGGTACCGGGAAAATACGTACCCATCAGATTTTCGCAAAGTTCTAGCGAACGGGAAACACTTTTAACGGCTTCAGCATATTTCATCTGATTGCGTTGAATGACACCGAGAATATAATAACTCTCGGCCAGATTAATGTTTTTTCCGTCCGGCCATAGTTTTTCCTCATTCACAATGGCCCGCTGGATCAGCGCTACTGCACTGTCATTTTTCTCCAGTTGCTTAAAAATAAAAGCGTGATTTTTTAGTGATGACGCATATACACTATCCTGTTCGGGATAATCGATCTGATGATAAAGATGCATTACCTGATGCATAATGGCAGAGGCTGAATCGTAATTCCCAACATCCCGCTGATAAAGCGCAAGCTCCTGAATGGCAAGCACATAAGTCAGCGATAGTGACAAAGCCGAATCGGCAGCCATAGCCTGAACCTGTGCAAGCACCTTTTTGGAAGTGTTGTAATCGCCAAGCGAACGATACAACTTCCCCATGGTGGTGAGCATTTCGAGCTTAATTTGCGGGGAACCGGCATAGGAATCCGCCTTCTCGTATCCTTTGTCCAGAAACTGGAACACGGTCATGGTATCGCCCTTGTTTACCGATGGGTGAGCGGCCATAAACAAATCGAGCAGGAAATTCTTGGTAGCTGTGGAAACCTGTTCGTTTTTCAGTGCAAGGTCGCGCTGTTGCCGGGCTTCTTTTGCCTGCCACAGACTCACCGTAGTGCCTGCAATCAATGCCAATAAAATCAGCACAGAAGCGATGCTTGCCGTCCGGTGGCGCTGCGTGAATTTAGCTACCCGGTACCTCAGGTTCTGTTCCATGGCACCCACCGGCAAGTGCTGACGAAAACTCCGCACATCATCCAAAAGAGTACCTGCTCCTGAATACCTGTTTGCAGGAACAATATGCAAACATTTTTTGAGAATGGCGGCAAGTTCATAATCCAAATTCCTGTCAATTTTCCGGTTTTCGGCAGCTTGCTGCATTCTTTCCCGTGCAGTTTTCTCATCCGGGGCAGACGGATTTTCCGTTTCCGGGAATTTCCCTGCAATCAGCTTGTGCATCAGCATCCCCAACTGATACACATCCGTGGAAACAGTTAAAGGTTCTCCCGAAAGTTGCTCGGGTGCGGCAATTTTTGGCGTCCCGATAAATCCACGCTGTCCCTGATGTGCCGAAGTGATGGCGGTGGCTATTCCGAAGTCGAGCAGCTTAACATGTCCGGCTCCATTCACCAGAATGTTGCCCGGTTTCAGGTCGAGGTGCAAAATAAGGTGAGAATGGGCATAGGCCACGGCCTGCAGCACCTGCCCAAAAAGTGCGAGCCGCCGGTCAATACTAAGTTTTTTCTGTTCCACATACTCATCTATGGGAATGCCCTCAATAAATTCCATGATAAAATAGGGCACATTTCCGGTAGTAATTCCGGCATCATACAAAGTGGCAATATTCGGATGCCGGAGTTTGGCCAGTATCTGATGCTCTTCTGCCTGGTGCAAAGCATCCTCATGTTTTAAAGCCTTGGCGGGAAGGCATTTCACAACCACCTGTTGTTCAAAATGCCCATCGTCCCTTTCGGCAAGATACACATTGCTCATACCACCTTTGGCCAGGAAGCGGATAATGCGGTATTTGCCCACCTTTTCGCCGGTTGCCAGGCGTGGAAGGTCGCCATCCGTAAGGCCCCTGGCCAGGGTTTGCTGCATTTGCTCAAAGTATTCGATTGCTTGCTGTTGATGCTTCAGCATATTCAGGAGCATTACTTCCAATGCATGATTATCGCCACAGGCTGCGGAAATAAAAGCCATCCGCTCCTCTTCCGGCATATTGAGGCACTGCTCATAAATATGCTCCAGTTGTTCGAGTGAATAAGCCATAATCAGGAAGTATAGTTTTTCTGAAGATTGGTATAGAGCCAATCGCGCGCCAGTTGCCATTTGCGTTTCACGGTGGCCGGCGAAACATCAAGCACTTCGGCTGTTTCGGCAATACTCAGACCCGAATAGAAACGGCATTCTACAATCCGGCCATAAATAGCATCTTTTTCTTCAAGCATACTGAGTACATCCTCAAAATCAATGAGTTTATCAGAGGCTTCGTCCGAAAGGGAGATACTTTCTTCAATTTCATGCAATCGTTCTGGAGCCACGCCTCCACCCCGTTTTTCACGATGCTTGTTTCGGGCGGCATTCAGCATAATCTGCCGCATGGCTTTGGCGGCCACGGCGAAAAAATGAGTATGGTTTTCCCATCCACCCTGTCCGTCAGCAATCTTAAGATAAGCCTCATGAATAATGGCCGTGGTATTCATAGTATCTACCCCCTGAAAATTAAAGCGGATATTCCGTGCAATGGCGTACAACTCGCTGTAGATATGCGGAAAAACCTGTTGCATGGCTTTTTCATCGCCTTGCGCCGCAGGACGTAAAAACTGAAGGATGCTTTCAGGGGGAACTGCCATGAGTAAAATTAATTGGTAATAAACTAACAACAGGAAAATGCGGGTTTTGTTAAAATGAAGGGGAAAGTATACAAGTGTTAAAATAAACAGGAAAATTACTTCATCCTGTTATTTTCACGAACTAAAAATGGTGTATTTGGCTTTCGGTACCCATTTGAAAAATTTAATTTTCAAACAATTTATATTCTATTATGTTGGGCATACTGTAATGAAAATGCACTAAATAAGCAGAGTTATCCAAAAAACATTGAAATAATCTTCTTTAATAAGTCATTTTCCTTTTACATAATGGTAGGTGTTAATCATACAAATAGTTTTAATCTAAAATTAAAATCAAATCATGAAAAACTTAACCAGATTATTATTGTCAGCCACTTTGCTGACCACTTTCTTATTTTTCACTTCCTGCGAAAAGGATGATCCGGAGCCGGATGGCTCCAAACCCTTGGAGGGGTGTTGCCCACTTCCATCAAATCCAACACAGTTTATTCCAATCTTTTCGATAGCGAAGATTATCCTGATTACTATGCACCCAAAAGCATTGAAATTAATGCCGGTGTAACGCTTGAACCGGGTGTGGTTATCGAAAGTGGGGCTGATGTTAGATTCCGGTTCATTGGTGATGATGCGTTTTTAAATGCCGAAGGAACTTCTGCTGAAAACATTATATTCCATGGCAGGGATAAGGTGAAAGGAAGCTGGAAGGCACTTCATTTGGCTTCCAATAATGCAAATAACAAACTCAATTATGTCCAAATACTACATGCCGGAAGTAGTGAACAAAGCGGCCAAAAAACAGGGCTGTTTATTCAAAGCAACAGAGATACCAGGGTAAGCATCAAAAATACCACCATAGCGCATTCTGATGGATATGGCTTATATGTTGATGGGGATACAGGAAATATAACCGAATTTTCCAACAACAATTTCAGCGACAATGTGGCTGCTCCCATACGTTTTGGAGCGATGAATACTTATGTGTTGGATAAAAACTCTGTCTTTGAAAACAATGGTATCCAAGCCATAGAGCTTGCTGGTGGCACCACTACCGACTTTAACACTTCAGGGACGGTAGTATTTGCCGGGCTCCCCTACCATGTTTACAGTAGTTTTCATCTTAAAGCGGATGTAACTTTTGAATCGGGAGTTACCTGCCGCTTTGACAAAGGTATGCGCATGAGGGTTAATGCTGATGCTGCCATTGTCGCCATCGCTGATAGTGAACCCATTACTTTTGAAGGTTTGGTTGCAGCTCAGGGTGCCTGGGTCGGCATAACCATCGAATCACCATCCCCACTTAACAAAATGGATGGCGTAATCGTCCGACACGGCGGTGATATCAACGGACTGGGAGGCAACATTCACCTGTTTGGTTCTACCCCCGGCTCACAACTCACTATTGTCAACAGCACCATTTCTGATAGCGAAACCTGGGGAATACACAGCGCTCCCGGCGATGCGAACCTTACCCAAAATAACAACACTTTCTTTAACAATAAGCTGGGTGATATTTTGCAGGAATAAACAACTGATTTTAAATAAAGTACCAATCATCAGGCAGGCTACTCATTTCCCGAACCTTTAACCTGATGGTACAACCCTTAAAAAAGGCAGGCTGCTTTGGCGGTTTGCCTTTTTTGATCCTGAAACTACTTTAAATTTAGGGCATCTCTAAAAACTCAATG
>DHSR01000008.1 GCA_002410555.1 Bacteroidales bacterium UBA5281
GCGAGGGGTAAGGAGTTCTGAAGCTTTTGATTTTACAACACAAAGCAAACAGCAATACGCTAAAGAATCAGAAAATTGCTCTTGAGGTATTTCAGTTGAATCAGTTGATGGAATCCGTTAATATTTATGTTAAATATGAAATTGATAGGAAGTATTCATCGGACCCCAAAAGCGATAATTTACCACCCAAAAAGGTAATGGATCTGGATTTTATTTATAGCTATACATACTTGATTCCGTACTCTTCTCCAACAGAAATAGATGAACTATTGCCGGTAATTGAGCTGAGGAAAGGTCAAAAACTTGAGAGTGTAAAAGTTTCAAACGCTTCCCTCTCAAATGAAAAAGTAAAAAGGGGGAAAATAAAGAGCAATAAATTATTAATTGACACCACCAATCGGAAGTTAACTTTAACCATTGATAAGTCAATTCTTCAGGATAACGGCTTTTTAGAAATTGAAATTGAGATTAAAACACCCTATTTTAATGCACTTTTACCTTCATTCAGCACAAATACTGATTTTGACAGATCCTTGATAATCAGCGTGCCTTCCATTTTTAAATATCGACTTCCAAAGGAAAGTAATACGTTTGAATTGCAATCGGAAGAAAAAAATAAGTTTGTTTTACTTCAATTGAATCGCAGGAGTAGCGATTGGAATACAATTGTTAAAGAGTACTGGACAGATTGCATTACCTATACATACAAGGTTAACGGAGCAAAACCAGTATTGTCGAATGTTTCCTTTGAAATTGAAACAATAGAGTTGCCCGTTAACATAGATATCGGTGTTCCGGTAAGAGAGCTCTATATAGAAAATCAACAATAAATTTAATCCTTTTTGAACAGTTCACGGGCTGTTGAAATTATATCATATTGGCTTTTCCTTGTATGCTTTTTAAAAGTACAACGAGTCTCTTAATTCTGGTGCTTTAGCAATTATCGTAAAAGAACAATCAAAAGAAACAAAATGAGAAGGCAATTCAAAGATTTCGCCGGAAATTACTGGGCGATTGAAAACAATTGTGATCCTCATGAAAAGTTTGTTAAAAAAAATACTGAGATGGAAAGCCTGAATTTATGGCTTCTGCAAATCCTGGGAATGTGAAAATAAAACGGGAAGAATATAGTACTATTCCCACCGATGTCCGTTTTCTACAAACTCACTCTTACTTCTTACTAATAACTACATACATCTTACTAATACCTGCTACTTCCTTCTATTCACTGAATAACGGTTTTTATTCCACCATATAAATATTGACATTGATTTTTAGCCAGGTATTCTTCCATTCTTTTGAAACTACCCTGCAAAAGAACAATTTTCCGGCATCCATCAGCCGGGAGCAAACCAGGTTCATTTCGGCGGGTACATAACCAATGCGGGTGTTTTCACAGTAAATGGCAATTGCAAATTCATCGAATTTATTGCCGGGTTCCCTTTTCATTGTCAGCGTCTTTTCGGGAATAATCTGATCTTCAATTGCTTTTATGGTAGTGCAATGCGTTGTACCGGCGACTACAATCTCCAGCAGGAAGATTTCATGTGTAAAAGGCATTATGCCGGTTTGCGGGTCGCTTAGCAGTGCCAGCAGGCCGGGGGTGATGGGTACAATGGATTCATTCATCGCACAGCAAGCTTATGATTTCAGTAAACTTTAGAATCTCAGCTTCGACCACCTTTATATCTAATTCTAATTCTATTCGCTTTTTAGAAATGTAGACTTCATCAAAAATCAGTTTTTCGATAGTAAATGGAAAACCCTCTTTTAAGCTGGCGATTTTCTCCTTAAGGCTGGCAATTTGCTTACTCAGGTGCTTGATTCGCTCCGTCTTTTCATCCATTGTGAGGTGCCAGAGATGTTGTTTGTCAGGCTTGTCTAGAAACAGCAGTATTTCCTGCAGATCCGCCAAACGTTGAAGTTCATACGCAGCCTTTACTTTGATAAACAGGTCTTTTTCCACTTCGGTCTGATCCGGAATCAGATCGGGATGCAGCCGCTTGCACAATACCCTGAAAATCTCTTTCAATTTGCGCGCTTCCTCTTCCGGAATCAAGTGAGAAAGTATTTTAACGGCCTCATCCAGGGCAGAAGATTGCACCTTTATCCGGTCATAAAAATCCATCAGGCGGATTGCTATGGTTTTTTCTATTGCCAATAAATCAGGTGTTTCATTGCGATTAATGACAGCTTGTATCAGGTTCATCTTCATTCTAAGCCCGGCAGCTTTCGTCTGTTTTTCAAGCAATTCAAGCTGCAGGTAACCTAACTTCTCCAGATAAACTGAAGTAAGGATTGCAGATTCCTGTTCTACCATGTCCTTATGACGCGTGAAAAGTTCCGTAAACTCCAGTTGCAACTCTTCCAGTTTTCCTGTTAAATCAATGCTTTCGGGAGTTAATGCCGGTAGTTTGTTATTCATTTTAATTTTAGTTCAGTTTATAGATAACCGCACAGAGGCAAATACAACACTGGAGGACTGATTTATCTGATTGATCTATTATGCAAAGTTACAAAGTTCTGCCTGTCCCGACAGGAAGTTGTTTTCATGAATACCATATTGGGCAAAGAGCTAAGACTGAGCGCTGAAGGTTAACCCATTAATAAGTGTCGAAATCGGCAGGCATAAAGCACTCCTAAAGTGCGTTTTAAAGAACCTGTAGTTGAACACAGGAATTGATATCTCTTTACCGGACAGCATTCATTTTCTTCTCTTGCTGTATAAGATGAAATTTACATAGGTTTTGTTTGGAAATGTTTCTACTTTCGTTGCGGAAAAGGGGGCACCATCAGAAAATGAATAGATGCACATTCTTTCTGTTTAGTCAAAACTTTGCAAAACTATTCCTATGAGCTTTTAAAACAGGCATAAAATATGGATAAAGAGCTTTTAAAATCAGAGATTAAAACAAATGTCTATCATATTAAACCTGATAGTAACGTAGCATTGCATAAACATCGGAAATTTGATGAAGTTTTCTACTGCATTAAAGGCGAAGGTTTTGGCGTATTGGAAAATGAAGAAATAGAATTGTCGGTAGGGAAAGTTTTCCCTGTAAAAGAAAATATAATGCATGCCTTGCGTTCTGAATCAGAAATGTGGGTGGCATCTTTTTTGATTCCGGTTACGGAATAGTTTTTAAAATTTAAATATGACTGAAAAATCAAAGCTTAGCGATAAATTTCACGAAGTGCTAACACACGAAGGTATTGTTTCAGTTATGTCATGGGGCATTGAACCACACCTGGTCAATACATGGAATTCTTTTCTGGTTATTACTGAAGATGAAAGGATATTAATTCCTGCTTATGGATACAGAATAACCGAGAAGAATGTAGCCGTAAATCCTCATATTAAGCTCTCTGTAGGAAGTAAAAATGTTGCTGGCTATAAAAATTATCCCGGAACAGGATTTATTATAACAGGCAGAGGCAGTTTTATAACTTCGGGAGCTGAATATGATATGATGAAAGAAAAGTTTGATTTCTTAACGCGGGTATTTGAAGTTACCGTGGACAAAGCCATACAAATGTTGTAGTCTTTTGGATTGGTATTATTGAATAATAATACAAGCAGGCATCGAACAGCATTGGCTTCGTTGTGCTTACTGCCCAAGGTGGGTTCGGTTGCAAATTTCACAAAACCCGGTAAACTCTGGAGAAATTGGGGAATTCAGCCCTTTTTTCTGGCTTTATAATAAATTCCGTCAACTATAATGTCAAGAATGGCTGGTATTCATTCATTATTATTTCTCCATTCTGATTTTTACAAATCGAAATTGCTAAAAAAACATTGGTATTTCGCAGTAAAAACAAAGAATTCAATGGTGCAATAATCCTGCTGAAATTACAGCTAGGGGAGCACTGAATCCGGGAAAGCAAGCATTGATTATCAGGGCATATTTACCGGCAAATCGATCATTGACGCTGAGCAAATATGCGATACCCTCTACCACCAATCTGTAAACCTATGCAGAAATAATCTTTATCACCTTCAACAATAATACATGCTTTTTATGGTTATATGAAAAGTGAGCACATGTTAAGTTGATATTGGTGACAATGAAGTGAATGTGCAATAATAAATAGCATAAGCAAAAGAAATCGATCATCCAAATTGGAGTATGTATACATTTATCTAAACTTTATTAAAATGAAAAAATCATTGTTGCTTTTGGTGTGTGTGTCAATGTCGTACGTTTTAATGGCACAAGAAACTGTTAAACAAAGAGAAGTAGGAGTGGTTTTCAGTAACCTTGATCATTTCGGTTTCACTTTTAAAATCGGAAATGAAAAATCGCTATGGAGATTTAATTCATTGGTTTTATCTGGAGGTGATTCGGATAATACTTCTGTTAACTTTGATAGTGAGCAGAAATCTACAGGGTTTGGAGTTAAAGTAGGAAGAGAGTATCGAAAAAGAGCAGATGGGAAATTAGAATTTAGATATGGTGCTGATCTATCATTTAGCTATTCCTATTCTAAATCAGTTGAAACCAACAAAATAGGCATTGGCTATGGAAGTTCACATGTTGAGAAAGTATATAGTCCGGGAGTAAATCTGGTTTTCGGATTTAACTACATGATAAGTGAAAATCTTATTTTAGGTGCCGAAGTGTTACCGTATTTTACATTTAAAACCGGAACATCTATTAATCAGGACATCTATCCGATTATTGGGAAAGAGGTGAAACGGGATATTTCTGGATTTAGCTATGGTTTTTCAAGCAGCTCTGTGTTGTTATCCTTAACATATAGGTTTTAATCAAAATCTGGGGCAATGGTCTTAGGTTGACCTAACTTTGAAAATTTCGCCAAATTTCAGCTATTTATCCGGTACATAAATAGAAACGATTCAGTCTCCTGTTAACAACTATGAGGTTAAAATAGATGTTTCAGGTTTCAGCTATGGGTTGTCAAGTAGATATGTTTTATTGTCGCTGATATATAGGTTTTAATTAAAACCCTGTATTCAGTTGCGCCTGCCCTAAGTATGATTTTAGAAAATAGACAGACAGGCGTTGACCTTAGAGACCTACACATGTATCGCACTCGTGAATGCTATGATAGTAAGCTATTTACCAGTATTGGGCTTTAAAAGCGATGCTTTTATTCATCCTTTTTTGCGTACTTTATAATAAATTCCGACAGCAATGACTAGAACAGCCAATATGAGCATGATGCTCCAACCCATTCCTAAACCCCAGTAATGCATTCCTGATTCATTCATCATTTTTCTCTCTTTTTAATTGACCAATCGAAATTAATAAAATATCCATAGATATTTCATTGTTAACGCGAATAATATAATGCGGCAATAATCCGGTGCAATTCCTCTTCACCCTTGCCAGGCCTGACCTGAAGTTTTTTAAATCCTTCTTTGTTTTTCCCATGGGCATAAATCATTTCATTGTCTGATAAGGATTCAGTTACCTTTCGGACAATTCGGAACCTCTTTTTATGCTGTTCTTTTAAACCAGTGGTTTTAATTTGATTAGAAATTCAATTATGATGGAATTAACAGTGCAAAAATGATCAATATAGTTGCATAAACCATTACATAGTTTTGCAGAGATTTTATACATTTCACATATTGCGAAAGTCGATACTATATACATAGTAAAAAGATAGAGGCTGCTCCCATCAGGGAACAGCCTCTATAAGGATACTAAAAGCAGCAGTTATTTTTCAACCGGAACGATTACTTTTTCTGTAAATTCCACACTCAACTCAACCCTTCTGTTTCGGGTGCGGCCGGCTGCAGTAGAATTATCATCTACAGGTTTGGTAAGACCAAAACCTTCGGATGAAATCCGTGTAGGGCTTATACCCTTGCTTATCAGATAAACTGAGACTGCTTCGGCACGATTTTTCGAGAGGGTCATGTTCATTGCCTCACCACCTACGTTGTCAGTATGGCCGCCAATAATAAGCTTGTAGTTTGGGTTCTCAATCATCACTTTTACCACAGCATCAAGTATTTGGAACGACACTGGTTTTATAGTGGACTTACCGGTATCAAACTTGATACCCTGTAAAGCCTTCTGGAAAAGTGTTTTCACCTCTTTTGTCAATTCAGGACAGCCGTCGTTCTCTTTTGTTCCTGCAACAGTAGGACATTTATCCAGGTAATCAGGAATTCCGTCTCCATCAGTATCAAGGGTACAGCCGAATTCATCAACTGTTGCGCCTATAGGGGTCTGAGGACATTTGTCCAAATAGTCTGGCACACCGTCTTTATCCTCATCAAGCGGACAACCATTTACATCCACTTGTACACCGGAAGGTGTGTTCGGACATTTATCCAAATGATCAGGTACACCGTCCTTGTCAGTATCGAGCGGGCAACCATCGGCATCTACTGCCACGCCTATGGGCGTTTTAGGACATTTATCAAGATAATCGGGCACGCCATCTTTGTCTTCATCAAGCGGACAGCCCATGGCATCAACCTGAATATTTGGCGGGGTATTGGCACACTTGTCAAGATAATCAGGCACACCATCGCCATCAGCATCCAGGGGGCAGCCGGCAGCATCCACCAGCACTCCAACGGGAGTATCGGGGCATTTATCCAGGCGGTCGGCAACACCATCTCCATCAGCATCTTTTTTCTGGCCGAAATTGAAAGTTAAGCCTACTGAATGCAGCAGGAAGAAGTCATTTGAATTTTTAACAACATTATCCTTCCCGTCACTTGTTGAATACATAAAAGTTTCCTGCAAGTTTAAGATCACTGCCTTTCCCATACGCAGGTTAAGACCAGCTCCAAATGAAGGTGCTGCAAAATCGAATTTTTCAACGTTGTTTTCGCCTTCCAGTAGATTAGAAAACATCATTATCCCACCGCCTGCAAATACATATGGCCTGAAAAGGTAATCAGCACCAATAAGGTTTAACCTGAAATTAATGGTTCCGGTAGTTATCTGTTGGCGAAACCGATTGGTTTCACCTATGTATCCAATCTCACCTTTGGTCATCAGGAGAGATATATCAAGCCGGTTGCCTACCAATCGGGTCAGCGACAGGCCGCCAAACCCATAGAAAGCCTGATTGGTTTTGTAAAAATCATTCCCCAGGTCTCCGTTGTACTGTATGGCCCCGCCATGCAAGCCAAGGTTCCATCTTTTATCGGCCGTTTGCGCGTTAATACTGAGCGCAAATGCAAGGCCCACAAAAATAAGTAATAGTTTTTTCATAGTAATTGAATTTGGTTTAGATTAAGTCTATTAAACACCTCAAAGGTGATAATCTAATCAGTTAATAATGTTATACTAACTTAGAAAAGAATTACATAATTCACACTTTTAAGAAATTTGAAATATTGAGATGCTAAGGCTTAAGGGGATGAAGTTGCAGCGTTTTAAACGATTACTGAAAGAATCCGGCTCTCGAAAAAAATCCGTATAAGTATTTAATATTTAGAGTTTTTTCTCAGCCTGTTATCCGCTTTCATTTTGGGGAAAATTAATTTTTCTCATTTGGCGAATTCTAAATTTAGTTTGTATTGAAAAAAAAGTTTATATTCGGAGTAGGAGTGTTAATCCATCATAAACAGAACAAACAGTATGTTATTCCTGTTTTGATAGTATGCATTTACGTTTAAAGACAGGAGGTCGTGCATATGCCAACATTTTATATTCATCCAAATAAAATATACCATGAAAATACACGTTGAAATAATTGATGTTCAAACTGTTAATCAGTTAGAGGATTATTGGAAAACGGAAGACTTCAAAAACCTGCTTACAGCTTTTGATATTCAGGGGATTGATGGAATTAAACCCAGCGAAACATTGGAATATCTGAATATGGCAATAAATGATCTGGAGCCTGCTAAAGCAGCAGAAATCGTTTTACAATACAAATTAGGCGATGCACTCAATGAAGGCCAGATTCAGAATATAGCACACGAAATGACTATAGATAAAGTGTCAGAAGAATACCCGGATCCCGAACTTCATGTTGATTTATTTAGTGTTAATCAACTGTTGTATAGGGCATACAACGGAAAATTCCCCAATACAGAAGCTACAATCATTCGCTTAAAACTAAGTAGCTCTGAAGACTTTGAGGTTAATAAAGAGGTCATTTTAAAATCATTGGTACCGGGATTGCAAGAAAATAACTTAGTAACCAGGCTTTTCAATGACCAAATTTCAGGAGAAGCTGAGTTTAATGATGCAGCAAAAGTAATTTGGGAATTTAAACAAGAAAATGACACTATCCAATTAACAACATCTGATTATTGGATATCAAAGCAGGATTTTGAACTTAAGGAGTTTGATGCTAAAATTGTTTTTTTTCAGAGTGAATAAGACGTAAAAGCTGACAAACGCAGAAATAAGCTCGGAATTACGTTTTTATAGGTCGGTTTACCATTAATCAATTAACTTTGATGGTTCCTGAAGTAATTTGACGGAATGCAAAATAGAAAAGTGGAGACCAAAATACACTTAAAAATAGAGGGGCAATACTACTTTGCCAAACAAGTAGTAAAAATAATAATTGAATAGAAATGAAAAAAATAATAACAGTTATCGGAGCAATATTTTTTGCTTCAACCATTCTTACCAGTTGCGGTGGTTGTACAAGAACTGAGAAAGAAACTAAAACGGAGACCATCATAATAAAGGAAGTACCTGTTAGTACTCCGGAGGTAACAAAACCTGTAGAAAACGTTCCTCCAGCCGGTGTTGATTGTGACCAGTTTATTAAAGATTATTCAGCCTTTGCGGATAGTTATATAAAATTGGTGAAAAAGCGTAAAGCCAATCCATCAGATCCAAGCATTTTAATTGAATATACTGACGCTGCTGCAAAGGCATTGGTAATGCAGAAAGACGCTAAAGCTTGCAATAATGCGGAGCATGCTGCAAAAATAATGGAAATTGCAAATAGAATTGCTAAAGCTACGTTGTAAATTGAAAAATGTGTAGATTAAAAAAGGCTTTCCCTCCTGGGGAAAGCCTTTTTTACCTTTTTTATCTTTTAGCCTTGCTAAAATTTTAGCAATTCTCCAATCCTTGACTCAAGTCCTGAATAATATCCTCCACATCTTCAATACCTACGGAGAAGCGTACCAGATCGTCGGTAATGCCGGCGGTGAGTTTATTTTCCTTGCTCACGGCTGCGTGGGTCATGGATGCGGGATGCTGGATAAGCGTTTCTACGCCGCCCAGGGACACGGCCAGCAGTGCTAAATGAACATTGTCCATCAGCTTTTTGCCGGCTTCATAACCACCCTTCAGGCCAAAACTCATCATGGAGCCAAAACCTGTCATTTGTTTCTTTGCCAGTTCATACTGGGGATGTGACTCGAGTCCGGGATATTTAATCCAGTCAACTTTGGGGTGCGATTCAAGGAAGCGGGCAATTTTCAGGGCATTTTCCTCGGCACGATCAATGCGAATGGAGAGCGTTTTCACACCGCGAATGACCATAAATGCCTGGGTAGGATCCATATTGCAACCCATATAAACCATACAGTGCCTGATTTTTTTGTACAATTCAGCTCCTTTGGTAACAATTACCCCACCCACGATATCAGCATGGCCATTGATGAATTTGGTGATGGAATGCAGGACCACGTCAGCACCCAGATCAAGCGGTTTTTGCAGGTAAGGCGAGCAGAAAGTATTGTCAACCACCAGAATGAGCTTGTGTTCTTTGGCAATCTTTGCGCAGGCTGCAATGTCGGTAATTTCCATGGTTGGATTGGCCGGAGTTTCAATATACAGCACTTTGGTATTGGGTTTAATTGCAGCAATTATTTTGCTGGTATCGGCAGTGTTTACAAAAGTAGCTTCCACGCCAAAACGGGAGAAATCCTGCTCAAGCACACCGCGTGCCGGTCCATAAACAGCACCTGAACTGATGATGTGGCTTCCGGCACCCAACAGCGCCATATAAACACTGGTAATGGCCCCCATACCTGAACTGGTGGCTATGCCATCGTAACCATTTTCCAGTTGGGCAATGTTTTGCTCAAATGCCCGAATGGTTGGGTTGGCTATACGGGTATATATATATCCGTCGCTGGCGCCTGAAAAACAGTCAGCGCCATGCTGCGCACTCTTAAATTTGAAAGTAGATGATTGGTAAATGGGCACCGTAGCGCTGCCGAATTCATCGTCGAATGCGCCGGCATGAATCAGTTTTGTGTTGAAACCTTTGTCTTTGGTATTCATGATTTTGTTGTTTTAATTAGAATTCAATGCCCTTGCGGGCTTCGACTCCCTGATTATAATAGTGTTTAATTTCGGTCATTTCAGTTACCAGATCGGCCATTTCGTAAAGTTCGGGAGGTGCATACCGCCCCGTCATCACAATTTCCATTTCTTGCGGCTTGTTTTTTAACAGAGCCACTACCTCTTCAATATCAAATAAATGGTAGTGCAAAGCTATGCAGATTTCATCTAAAATAAGCAGATCGGTCTTATTTTCAGCAATAATTAGTGAAATTTCTTTCAAACCTTTTCGTGCTGCCTCAATATCATGTTGAGTGGGTTCATTCACAATAAAGCAATCAAGCCCGTATTGTTTCAGCTCAATTTCGGGCAAGCGCTTTATGGCATCAATTTCGGCATAATGCATGCCTTTGACAAACTGAGCGATAAAAACCCGCTTTCCGGCTCCAGCCGCCCTGAGCGCCAGCCCAAATGCAGCGGTGGTTTTGCCTTTGCCATTACCGGTGTAAAGATGTATGTAGCCTTTCATAGTTAGTTTTAAATAGCACACAGAGACGCTGGGACGCAGAGAATCGAAAAATTTATTTTGTTATCCCTTGGTTTCATGTTTTGCCTTTCGGATTAGATGTTAGATGTTAGATGTTAGAAGATAGAAGTTAAAAATTAGAAGATAGAAATTAGAAATTAGTCTCGATCCCGTATGTACAGGATCAGGATTAGAAATTTCCTTTCCCCTTTTTTCTCCCGTCTCCTTGTCTAAACTTCCTTAAGCTCTCCACTCTTATACTTTTCATAAGCTTGCTTTAGTGTCATATCCTGCGCGCCCACGAAAATCTTCATTTTCATATGCGCCAGCGCTTTGGCTGCGGTGTCGCCGGGACCGTTTCCGGTAATCAGCACATCGGGCTTTAGCTCAAAAATGCGCTGTGAGGTGGCTGTCCCGGCTCCATGTGCTTCATTTTTAACAGCACTGTTGTCTATGGCAATGAGTTCCTCGCTATTTTCATCGTGAATTACAATGTATTCTGTTCGGCCAAAACGCGGATCAATCATCGAATCCCAGTTGGTTCCGGCAGCAGTAAATGCTATTTTCATTTTATTTTATTTTATTTTGGTTCGTCAATACTTTTATTTTCTCCCAGCTTTCTTTTATCAAAGCAGTAAGCGTACCCTGCCGGTATTCCACAATGGTTTCACCTTGAGTCATAGCCATGGTAAAGTCTTCATTGTAAGGCAGATCAGCCAAATGAGCTATGTTTTCTTTTTCAAGAAAGAGCTTAATGTCATTGCTCAATCCGGGATTAATATCTGCCTTGTTGATGATACAACCTGCGCGGATATTAAATTTCTTAACCAGTTGATGTACCCGTTTCAGGTCATGTAGCCCCGAGACGGAAGGTTCTGTTACCAGCACCACGAAGTTAGCTCCTGACAGCGAGGATACTACGGGGCAGCCGACTCCCGGTGAACCATCCACCAGGATGTAATCTTTACGCTTTCCCAGTGCAATTGCTTTGGCCTCATCTTTGACTTTAGCCACCAGTTTGCCTGAGTTGTCGGCCCCTGTTTCGAGCCGGGCATGCACCATCTGACTGCCGGTTTTGATATTGGAAATGTACCATTTCCCGGCCAATAATTTTTTATTTATAATGGTTTTGGTCGGACAAACCCTGGCGCAATAGCCACAACCTTCGCAATCGATTGGCGCTACCACATATTCCCCATCAATCACCGAAATGGCATCAAAACGGCATATTTGCCGGCACAAACCGCAGCGTGTACAGTTGCTCTGGTCAATATAGGCCAGTTCGCCACTGTAAAAATCATGCTCATTCCCAAAATCAGGCTGCATCAGCAGATGCATATCGGCAGCATCCACATCGCAATCCGCTAGCACCACATTGGTTCCGCCCAAAACGGCAAAAGATGCGGTAATGGAGGTTTTGCCGGTGCCGCCTTTTCCGGAAATGATTACGATTTCTTTCATGCCGGGCTCCTTTCTGCCGTTGACAGACAATAATCAAGAATATGTCCCAAAGATTCACGGATTTCAGGAAATTCGGGATAAATTAGTTTACCCGCGGAATACAATTCTGCAATTTTACGGCTGTTAGGGATTCTGGCCAATACCGGAATATTTTCTGCCTTGCAATAGCGCAACACTTCATCATTACCTATGCCATCACGATTAACCACCACTCCGAAAGGTTTTTCCAGTTTACGCATGGTTTCCACGGCAAGTGTTAAATCGTGTAAACCAAAAGGCGTAGGTTCTGTAATTAAGATTACAAAATCAGCATCTTTGGTAGCTTCAATCACCGGGCAAGAAGTTCCCGGCGGGGAATCAAAAAGAGCAATACGTACCTCTGCATATTTGCCGGCAACATATTTCTTCGTTTTTGCTATGCTGGCTACCGCCTGCTCTTCGCCAATATTGAGGCGGCTTTCTACAAAGTGAAGTTTATCTACCTGATAATCGCGCAATTTACCGATTACTTTGGGGGTCATTGGCAGGGCATTCACCGGGCAGAGTTCAGCACAGGCATAACAGCTATGACACAGTTCCGGGAACACCAGAATGGTCGGGCCAAGCTGCATAATGGCATGGAAATTACATACCTTTGGGCAAAGTCCGCATAGGGTGCATAAGGATTCATCCCATTGGGGAATCATCTTCAAATTATCCTCTTCATGTACCAGCTTTCCCTCGAAAAACAGACCGGAATTGGGTTCCTCCACATCGAGGTCAACCAGAACAACATCTTCCTGTTCAGCGATATAGGCAGCAAGGTTAACGGAAAGAGTGGTTTTCCCGGTGCCTCCTTTTCCACTGGCAATGGCTATTTTAAAGGGCTGTTGATTAATCATAAGCCAGTCTGATGGTTTCATCAGCCAGGGTTGCCTGTATGGTTTTTTGCATAAAAGTAGATTTCCAGGAACCCAGGTTTTGATGTGTGAGATAATATTTCTGAGGAATAGGGTGGGTGCCGAAAACGACTTCCAAACCATATTTCTCCGGGATAAACTTTGCGAAATGCTTCAAATGATCACACGGGGGATAGCCGACCAATAATCCGGTTGCAAAGTGAACATGGGTTGCTCCATTCTTTTTCATTTCGGCCGGTGCATATTCCACGTTTCCGCCAGGACAGCCTCCGCAGGTGGTGTAACCCACAAGTTCCACTTCTTTGTTTTTATAGATGTCAAAAGCTCCTTCACGCTGATGCAGTGCCCGCAGGCACTTTCCACCGGTGCAGTTATGGTAACGGTTGCAGATGATAATGCCGATTTTGATTTTTTCCATTGTGTTTTTTTTAGGGACGAAGAGAGGCACTGATTACAGATCACAGATTAAAGAACCACGCAATGAGGCAAAGACGCAGAGAAACGCAACAATTGATTGCAGATTGCAGATTGCAGATTGCCTCTCAACAAATCAACAGATTAACAAATGCCGCCAGAGGTGGGCAGGCCTCAAATCCTCAAATCCTCAATCACTAATCACCAATCACCAGTTACTGATTGCAGATTGTAGATTGCCGATCACTGATCACCGATCACAGATCACTGATTACAAATTTAATACTTGTTACTATCCACTCAGCTCAGTGCTTATGTCCATGATCATGTCCATGTCCATGTCCATGCTCTCCATCGTGGTCGCAATAATTGGCATTCAGGGTTAGTTTTCCCGCCAGGAATTGTTTCACCAGATTTTCGGCGGTATCTACCGGTGCACCCACAAAAACGTTTACTCCGGCTTCGTTGAACAAATTAACCGCCATTGGCCCCATACCTCCGGCAATTACATCTGTTGCACCATTTGAAGCTACCCATTTTGGGAAAGTTCCAGGCTGATGTTCGGGCGGATCCATCATGCTAACCTTAGTTATTGCATTGTTCTCCACATCAACATAGGCAAAGGCCTGGCAATGGCCAAAATGTTCGGAGAGAACATTGCCGGCCATAGGAATTGCAATTCTTTTTTTTGTCATTTCAGGGATATTGTTTTGGTAATGTAAAACCCCGGTTCCTACTTCCTTCAAATTAGTGTGTGAACCGGGGTTAGTGTAGTTTATTGCTGTCTTAAAACGGCTTTTTCAACGTCCGCTTTGGCCAGTGGTTTGGTACAGAAGAACCAGTCATAACATTTCATGTTTTCTTTATCTGCCATACGTTCTGCGGCAACACCGCAAGAACCGGCAGTAGGAACAATAACATCATCACCCGGACGCCAGTCGGCGGGAGTGGCAATGGAGAATGCATCCGCTGCCTGCATAGCAATCAGGGCACGGTATAACTCATCAAAATTTCTGCCTAAGCTCAAGGGATAATAAATGATGGCACGTATCATCCCTTTGGGATCAACAAAAAAGACGGCACGTACCGCTTTTGTGTTGCTTTCGCCGGGCATCATCATACCATATTTAGTAGCCACATTCATGCTAATGTCTTCAATCAGCGGGAATTTCACTTCAATGTCTTTCATCCCGTTGTATTCAATCTTTTCCTTTATGGTCCTCAGCCAGGCAATGTGGCTGTATAGTCCATCAACGGAAAGTCCAACCAGTTCGCAGTTGGCATCATTGAATTTCTTTTCCATACTGGCAAAAGTCATAAACTCTGAGGTACATACAGGGGTGAAGTCAGCCGGGTGGCTGAATAAAATCACCCATTTACCACTGTAATCTTCGGGAAAGTTGATGTCTCCCTGAGTAGTAACTGCTTTAAATGAGGGTGCTTTTTCGCCAATGCGCGGCATGGCATAGGTTTCCTGAGTTTGATTTTCCATAGTTTTAATTGTTTAAGGGTTAATAATTGGATTTTAATTGAGTTAAAGTTAAGTCAACTAATTTAGTTTATTTTTCGATACAAAAATCCTTTCCGGAAAGAAATTGCGATAAAGTAGTGGCGTTTATTTTTCCGGCACACTCTTGCTGAATATTGCAGCATTATTTATCCTGGACTATCGGATTGCGGATCCCTGTTTGCCGGTAAAATATTATTTACCACCCTCCCCTGAAGCGGTTCTGACATCCTTGTCCTCTTCCGCCTCCGCTGCCATTTCTGCCCATTCCTCTTCCTAATCCCTTTCCCATACCTCTTCCGGCACCTTGTCGGGGGAAAAAGTCATCGGTTGGATTTTCTATGTTTTCGGGTGTTGTTTGATTTCTGCGCCCTATTCCAAAATTGGTGCAGCGACCCATTTTTCGTCCGGTCATCGGACCTTGTCCCATGGGACCTTGTTGATTGAATCCTGGCATTATAGCCTCCTTTTTTTAATTAAGATTATTGTGCTCCGGCATTTCGCCGTTTTCCCTGACCTTGTCCTCCGCCGGAATTTCGTTTTTTACCCATTCCTTTACCGAGTTTTGTCAGTTTTTCTTCGGCTGAGGTTCCACTGCATGGCCCCAGCTTTCTTCCTGTTTTCTGACCCTTTCCATCGGGGCCTGTTCCATCGAGATTTGGCATTTTATTTTCCTTCTTTAGTTAGTAGTTGAATGATGTGGTTGATTGTTTTATGATCCTTGACCACAATCATCTGTATATTCAAACTGTCGAGCAATGGCTTGATCCTTAATCCAAAATCGCCGGATATTATCTTAGATACATTGCGCGAGGTAATTAATTCAACCGCCGCCTGTCCGGCATGATCTTCCATGCCCTGATTTGGATTGGGAATAAACTCAATAGCTCCGTTTTCAGTATCATAAATAACAAACCAGGCACAACGTCCAAAGCTTGAGTCTATTTTTGACTCAAGGCTGTTTCCTGCTGATGCCATTGCTATTTTCATATCTTTTTCTTTTTAAGTCCTCTTTTTCCCGCTGCCCCGGCTCTCATCATATTGTGACCGCATTCAGGACAAATTTGTTCTTTACATGGTTGTCCCGGCTGGTGAGCCTGCTCAGAATGGCACCCGGGACAAATACACATATCCTCCAGGTGGAGGAGCTGATTACCTTCAGGGAAATCAAAATCCACAATCTCCTTACTGCCACACAAAGGACACATTTCATTTGGGATGTTCTTATGTGGGTGGTTAAAATAGCAGCCACAAGCGTTACAATGATGCCATTCGCTATCAAAATAAACTTTACCGCCTTCAATGGTTATTTGCCTTCCTTCCACAAAAGCAACAGCTATTTTTTGTAATGCAGAAGCATATATCCGTGTAAATGTTGGCCGGGAAACGCCCATCATAACCGAAGCCTGATGGTGGTTTAAGCTGTCATAATCGCTCAGCCTCAATGCTTCATACTCTTCAAACAATACAGTTACAGGCTCTGCAGCCGTACCCTCTGAATCTAACCCATAGGGTTTAAAACCTTTGATGGAAGGCGGATTCAATATTCTACGAGGTCTTTTTATTCGCGGCATATTATCAGTATGTAAGCTAATGTTCGGTGCAAATATAATGAACTAATGTTCACTATACAAGTTTTTCTTTAAGTTTTTATATTTTTTTAACTAACTGTTGTTATTAGTTCCCATTATCATTAAAGTGTATATAGCAGTTATTCAGGGTGTTACGTTGTGGTGAAATTTTGGTATGAACAGAGTTAATTTTTATATGGTTGGAAAGATTTGAGCTTTAATTATCCATGTATGAACTTAGTATAGAAACTCCTTTCTTCCATTAAAGTACAAAGAGATAAAGCCTCACCAGGTTTAAATCGCAGATAAACAGAGCTTTATGCAACCGGTAACTTCGTGTTTTAATGGCATTTTCTTTTATATCTTTTTAGACTGGACTCATAAATGATATAATAGTTGCACGAAACAAAAATTTATTTAATTTTGCCCCCGGAAAGATGGCAGAGTGGTCGATTGCGGCGGTCTTGAAAACCGTTGACCTGCGAGGGTCCGGGGGTTCGAATCCCTCTCTTTCCGCCAGGCAACTACTAAAAATGCCCCGTAACTGCGGGGCATTTTTAGTTCAAAACCCTTTTATTCAGGCTCCAATGAAAAAAAAGGTTTCAACAACAACCGTTTAAGAAAGCTTCGGGAAGACAATCAGCCAGCACCTGGCCTCCGCCTGTATTTTACACTACCAGAAGCCGTTTTTCATCATTTGATTTATTACGATTCAAATGTGCGTAATGTCTCCACCAAGGTTCCCAAAGTTGTATAGGAAACAACAGTGAGCACAAGAAAAGTTGATTTTTTTATCTTCTTCACCGGTTAACGGTTTATCACATGGCCATTAACTACCTGATATTCCAGGGTTTTGATTTTGAGATTGTGCAAGTATTTTGTTCATGTTAGAAAAAGTAAGTAACACGATAAGTAAAATGGTTATTAATTTCTTCATTGTATATTTTCGTCTCCGCTCTTAATAAAAGGGTTTATGAAATATCTGGGCATCTCTAAAAACTCAATG
>DHSR01000059.1:0-450 GCA_002410555.1 Bacteroidales bacterium UBA5281
CAGGCCACCCCAGGCTACGCCAGTTATCAATGGAGCACCGGCGACACCACTTACTTTATCAACATCACCGAAGAAGGCGACTACAGCGTGCTGATGCAAACCACCGAAGGCTGCGTCAACCTTGAAAAAGTAACCCTGATTGACACCTGGTTCCCCTTCAACATCCCCAACGCCTTCACCCCCAACGGCGATGGCCTGAACGACACTTTCCGCCCCGTTACCGACTACGATCGTTTTAGCCGTTTCAGCATGATTATCTACAACTCATGGGGCCAGCGGCAGTTTGAAACCACCAACCCCGCCCAAGGTTGGGACGGCAAAGATGCTGCTGCCGGCGTTTATGTGTGGGTGATTACTTACGCGGATTATTTGGGAAAGGTGAGTACGCTGAGAGGGAGTGTGACGGTGGTGAGATAAGCACCTCACCCTACCCTCTCCTCAAGGAGAGGG
>DHSR01000059.1:693-57641 GCA_002410555.1 Bacteroidales bacterium UBA5281
GGGCGGGGGGTGAGGTGCTTCTGTCCAGGATATATGTGTGGGTGATTAATTTTGCCGATTATTTGGGGAAGGTCAGTACGCTGAAGGGAAGTGTGACGGTGGTGAGGTAGTGATGGGTGATCTGTGATCTGTGATGAGTGATCAGCAAATCTGGCGAAGGCATCAAATCATCAAATTCTATCCTGAGGTTTTCTCGAAGGACAACAAATCATCAAATCACAGGTCCCCCACCAGAAGCTTTCTTGATACCATTTGATCTGAAACCTTCATCCTGATCACATATAATCCCGGTGCAAGATTATGCAATGGAATCCTTGCCATGCCTAAATTTGCATAGATGCTCATCATCAACCGGCCACTCAAATCATAAATTAGAATATTACTCTGAATTACCCCATCAGAATACAACCTCACAAACACTTCATTGTGGGCTGGTTGAGGAAACAAGATTATATTATCGCTAAAAAAAGACTTATCAGGAAAACCCACCGATGGACAAGCATAGTGTAAACTATATCCCGAACCGGTTGTCTGACCATCAGATTTAAAACGGAGCGTAAATGTTTCAGATGTTGTAATGGATGGAGGTGGCAAAACATCCGCTGAAAGGGCATATAATAACGGTGCTGAAACATTAGACCCGTCATATATCCACAATGAATCATAGCCGGGTTCCAGGTTTAGCTGGCTGAAAGAGAGCACCAGAGGGCCACCACCTCTGCTTCTCACGGTTTCGGTGTAATTTTGATTGTTATCATAGTTTCTGAAAGGCCCTCCTGTATCAGTCAAACTGTCGTCACAGGCATCTGAATTTTCCTGAATGAACTTATCGGCAATAAGATCCCACAGTTCTGGGTGGCCATTATCATAACCCAGTGCCCATAGAGCTATTCCGCCGCCCTCCCGGCGATTCACCAGATCATACTTGGCTGCCAGGCTGCGGGTATCATCGTAAAAACATTGTCGCCATCCTGAGGTGAAAAAACTAAAATAGGGATTATAACTGTATTTGTCCCAATACAAATTTCCCCAATTGTAATATCCGCTGCTGTTATTCCGCATTACTCTATAGGTAACCGCCACACCCTGACCGGTGGTGAGCGCTGGTAAGATATTTCCATTCACCGGCCATTCCCGGCCATAGTATGGTTGGCCTAAAAGAAGTTTCTCAGCAGCCACGCCCTGATTTTGGTAATAGGTGAGTGAACTGGCGGATCCGTAAGGGAAAGTATAGGTAAGCGGCCACAAACCGGCAACCGGACCGGCGAGATTGCTTCCATTCCAGTAGTAATCATAGGCCATTACGACAATAAAATCCAACACAGGAGCAATTGCAGGTACATTGAATGTATTGCTCCAGTTAACTGCAGGAGCGGCAATGCTCAGCTCAATATCCGGTATGGCCTGTTTTAATGTTTGAGATAAAAACTGAATACAGGCTGTAAGTCCTGCCTGCTGAGCGGAAGGCACCGCTTCAAAATCCAGGTTAACCCCATGGGCTCCGCGGGATTGAATGCGATTAATTAGATTGTTTGCCAGGGTTTGTCGTGCCGTGGGATTGGCAAAAAAGGCTGAATGGCCAGAAAACAGCGTGACACACAGATGAACTTTTACATCATGGGCCAGGGCAGTATCAATTACCGGATCAGTAGCCCATTCATGTTCAGAAACAGGGTTGCCGGTCAGGGGATCCACCTCGTAGGAGAAATAACATATATCTGTCAGCAAGTTCCATTGGTAGTTTTGCCAGACGCTGCCACTCCAAAAAGGATGATAACCAAAAACCCGTTTTAAGAGAGGTGCTGAATGCACTTTGACTTGTTTAAGTACCTTGCCCTGATAATGATTCAAACTATCGTAGTCAGCAGTTGACAAATTGCCCAGGGTATTCCATTCTGTCTGCTCTTCCTGGTGAATACTTATTTCCTGTGCAGTTACAAACCCAACTATGAGGAGTGACACCAGAGTTAAAAAAAATAGTGTTCTGAGTATGTAGTTAAAATTTTTCATACTATTTAATTTAGTAAGAGCTGACAATCTGACACTTTAAGATTATATATGCTTCCCGTATATATTAAAATGCATAAGCAAGTAAAAGGCCTCCAATAAAGCTCGTGCACCGACGTACAAAAATTTAAAATGAATTCGCAGTTTCAATATCGGTAATTTAATAAACAAGATGCATTTTACTTTTGTTACGCCAGCCGGCATCATAGCGGTTGTTCACAAAAAAGATCAGTAAGTCGGCATCGTAACGATTGTCTGCAAACCATATCTTTTTATTGGCATCGTACCGGTTGTCCACAAAGAACCACCGACCTTCAGTATTTACATCATACCGATTCCCAACCTTAAACACAAGCAGATCAGCATCATATCGATTATCCACCACATAAACCTTAAAATCAGCATCATACCGGTTGTTGCAGCTATACATCTTTTGAGCTGAAACTGCAGAATACATAAACAACGAGAGAAGTACAGCGCAAACGAGTTGCCTTAGCCTTATTTTCATGCATACAAAGCTAACACAATTATGCGCTTATTCCTAAAAATTAAGATAAAAGTCCCTGGTCAGCTTCTGATAGCTATCCGTATAGTTTCCGGATCGCTCTCTGATGGCCAGTTCTCCGGTGTGAACGGGCTGATAAATGGATGAAAACTCAAGCAATACGCGATTGGGTGCGGCATCGGGATAAGGTTGAACATTGAGCCTTCGCACCACTTTCAACCCTACAGCTTTTATCATAACAATAAATGGTTCAGCCTGTATGGCAGGAAGTACAAGGCCAAACCGGCCTGATTTACAAAGCAGGCGTGAGGCTCCGCTGATCAGATGCTTAAAAGGCAGAGAATTGTCATTGTGACGGGCCAGATTTCTGTCTGGAGAAGGAGCCTTGAGTGATCGGGAGAAAAAGGGCGGGTTGCTGATGATATAATCATATTTTAATGCATCGGTTAAAGCAAAATCCATGAAATCAACCACTTCTGCATTCAGTCTTTTTCCCCAGAGTGTGTTTAAAAAATTAAGTGTTGCCCGTTGAATTGCCTCATCGTGCACGTCAATGGCAGTAATATAAGCTTCAGAGCGTTGAGCCGCCATTAATGCAAGTATGCCGCACCCTGTTCCAATATCAAGCAAGGTTTTCGCCCCCTTAAAATCAGCCCAGGCACCCAGCAACACCGCATCGGTGCCCACTTTCATCGGACAGTTGCTATCGTCAACGGTAAATTGTTTAAAGGTAAAGGACATGGTGCATGCAGGCAGGATGAAGGATACGGGCAAAGCCAGCTATTCGAGATACATAGCTATCAGGCCTTCCGGCGCATTTACATGGATGATTTTATTCTCCCTGTCAACAGCAGTGATAATCTCGTCAGTTATTGGAATAAGTATTTCTTTTTTACCGCGCAAAATGCGCAGAATGGCCTGATGAGGATATTCGAGCACTTCCTCTACCCTTCCGGTTTCGCCAAAATTCAGATCAATTACCTGGTAATTTTTTATTTCATGATAATAGAAACGATCGCCAGTTAGCCTGGGCAATTGTTCAATGGGAAGAAAAAGCTCACAACCCAAAAGTATTGAAGCCTGTTCTGTATTATCAATATCCTGAAACTCAATAACTGCTCGTAAGTTATGGCGCAATTCAAGTTTTAAAATAAAAAATGGAATCAGTTGACCGTTCATTTGAACGAAAACTGATTCCAGATTTTGGTAATTTTCAGGCTCATCCACGTCAAGCTGAACAAGCACAGCACCTTTGGAAGCAAATAAGCGGAGTATTTTTCCGAGATAAAAGTAACCTTCCATAGGCAGCAACAGAATTCGGACTATTCTGACTTAGGTTCTTCCTTTGCCGGATCTTTGGCAACGGGTTCTTCCTTAGCAGGCTCTTCAGCAACCGGTTCTTCCTTAGCAGGCTCTTCAGCAACGGGTTCTTCCTTAGCAGGCTCTTCAGCAACGGGTTCTTCCTTAGCAGGTTCTTCAGCAACGGATTCTTCCTTAGCAGGTTCTTCAGCAACCGGTTGTTCTTTTACCGGCGCGCTTTCAATAATGACATCAGTTTCAGCAGTTACTTCCTCCTCCCGGGCCGGCTCAGCAGCTTCAGCTTCTTTTTGACGTTTCCTGGCGATCTCAGCTGCACGGGCTTCGTTAACCTTAATTTCTTCTTCGAGTCGTTTTTTCTGCATTTCACGCTCTAATTGAAGGTCTGATTTAACCGCACTGCTTAGCCTGGCTTCTTTACTCTCTTTCCATTCGTTAAAACGAACTTCTGCCATTTCTTTGGTGAAAGCATTCTTGGCAACCCCCTTCATCAGGTGGTTATAAAAGAGCACGCCTTCATGCGATAAAATATTTTTTACCGTTGGGGTAGGTGTGGCTCCTTTGGTAATCCACGAATAAGCTCTTTCAAAGTCAAGTATAATCTCGGCAGGCTTGGCTACCGGATTGTACGTGCCAATCTTTTCGATGAATCTTCCATCGCGGGGTGCACGACCATCCGCAATTACAATGTGATAAAAAGGGCGTCCCTTTTTACCAAACCGTTGTAATCTGATTTTTGTTGGCATAAAAAAATGATTTAATGATTGTTAAGGCTATTTTTTAAAACAAGGGTGCAAAGTAACTACTTTTTGCTGAGATAAAAAAGCAGTAACCAATATTTTTAATCTGATCTGATATCATTTAAGGAAGTTTAAAGATGAAAAGAAGATTTATCCTCAAAAACACAGTTCAGGGATTTCAGGAACGAACAAAAACTAACACATTACTGTAAGGGAACAATTTTTGATTGAAACAACTTTCAAATCCTTCTCTTTGATGGCTGATGATGTAAAATTATTGCGTTCCTCGCTACTAACAGCAGTGCTGCTGGTTGGAATTATGTGGATTACAAAGGGAATGGAGTTAATAGGGGGCTTTTCTTTGTCGTGGCTTGGAATTTTGCCACTTCAGACCAAAGGACTACCTGGAATATTACTTTCGCCTTTACTACATGCCGATTTGGCACATCTGACTGCCAATTCCACCCCGATGTTTTTTCTTGGAGCTGCATTGTTTTACTTTTATCGAAGGCATGCCTGGAATATTTTGATTTTATCGTGGTTGCTCACCGGAATATGGGTATGGCTGTTTGCCCGCGGAAACAGTTATCATATTGGCGCCAGCGGAGTTGTCTATGCATTGGCAGCTTTTCATTTTACTGGAGGTCTTTTACGAAAGGAGCCCCGGCTTATGGCTTTTAGCCTTCTGGTAATATTTCTTTATGGAAGTATGGTCTGGGGTATTTTCCCCGATTTCTTCCCAAAAAAGAACATTTCCTGGGAATCACACCTAATGGGTGCTGTGGCAGGTATACTCCTTGCTTTTCACTACAGACAAAATGGACCGCAACCTAAAAAATATTCCTGGGATTTTGAAGAGGAGGATGAAGATGAGTTTAGTGGAGACAATAATCAAACAGGAAAAGATGTGCTGCCAATAGATGAAACAGGTAAACAAATCTCCTCACCTATTTCCAATGAAAAACAAAACATTGTATACCACTACAAATCAGATAAAAAAGATCAGAAATCATAGTATTACTTTAAGGTATTCTGGTTTTGCCAAGAAAGATTAATAACAAAAGTAACAGTACAAAAACCATTGCTACCGGAGCTACCCATAAATAGATATTATTGTATTTTGATTTCTTTTCTGCATTACTATTATTCCATAAGAAATCTTCGTCTTCAATATTTTTCCAGGTTGAGTCCAGGGTAGTATTATACAATGAAAGATACTTTTCGGAACTGTCAATTTTTTGCATTGCGGCATATGTAATCATTTGATTGGAGTACATCTTTCGAAGCTCCTGGCGCAAACGAAGTTGCTGAGCAATGGTTATTCCCTGGTAAAAATAAGCAGACGCTTCTTTGAAATCGCCCTTTTTAATAAGCAATTCTCCGATAGAATTTAATGAAATGGCAGTACTTCGCTTGTCACCGAGTATTTGATTATACTTCAGAGCCTGAAAAAAGGAATTCAAGGCTCTGTCAAAATCATTGTAACGGATATAGATGTTCCCCAGGTTATTCAGTGTGGTAGCCAGCCCGGCCAGATCGCGCAGATCATCGCGCAACGCCAGTGCCTGATTAAAGTAATCAAGAGCTAGTGCATTTTGATAAGTATTCTGATAAATTCCACCAATATTGTTCAGGCAATAAGCGCGGCTATATTGATCGTTGATCAGTTCAGACAATCGCAGGGCACTTTTGAGGTCGTCCATGGCTGGATCATAATTGCGTTCATTCAGTTTAACCGTACTCATATTTATCAGTGCATCAATACATTTGGATGTATCAGCATGTTGCTTTGCAATCGTATATACACGATCAAAGGCAGCTAAGGCCCGGGAATTTTCACCCATATAACTGTACATGGTACCAATGTTGATTAACCCGCTGGTTGATCCCACAGTGTCGCCCAGTGCCAGTTTCATATCGATGGATCGCTTAAAATAATCTAGTGCTTTAGGATAATCACTCTTTTCCTGATAAAGCACTCCAATATTATTTAAGCTGGCGGCAATTCCGGTTTTATCTCCCAGTTTAGTATAAAGCAGATAGGCGGAATCAAACTGTTTGGAAGCGGTTTCAAGATCACCGGTCATAAAATTCAACACCCCGTTAAAGCGATAAGCTTTTGCCATAGATGGCTCGTGATCTTGCCTGCAGGCATCCGAAAGCGCCTTACCGGCAAGAGAAAACGATTTTTCAACATCAGAATTCCGGTAGAGTTCTGCTTCTTTCAACACCACCTCTACTGAAGGCAACACCTGTGCGGATGTCAGTCCAAAAGCACCAAACACCAAAAGGAGCACACCTATGAACTTCAATAAGTTCCTGAATTTCCGGTGGTATGTTTGTAGTTGTTTCACCTCAGCTAATGTATGGAAATATATGGTAACAATTTATAATATAATTCATCGTAAATTAAAGGGATATTTTTAATGTCAGCCGGACTGGCAAAAGCTCCCTTTCTTATACGCGCATCCACCAGTGCTTTGGCAATGTAATAATCAATGTAAGGATGGGCCCGCAAATCTTCCAATGAAGCTGTATTTACATTGAATTTCCGGATAAGGGTGGTATCTACAAATACGCCTTTGCTCATTTGAGCATAGCGGGCACTGTCCATACCATATACTTCGAGCAATTGCCTGGCATCTGCAAATCCACCCAACTTTTCACGATAGCGTATAATACGCCGGGCAAATGCTGGACCTATGCCCCTTACTTTAACCAGCGTAGCAGAATCGGAAGAATTCAGTTCTGCTGTAAATTGCTCATAAACAGGATAATTTCCTTTATTCTCTCTTTCCGCAGATGGGTAAGTTGAAGTTTGAGCTGATATATTTATGTATGGCTCAAGTATATCATATACCTCATCATTGAATGCATATAGCCTTTTCAGATCTTCGGTCACTTTAAACCGGCCTCCTCTTTCTCTGTACTTTATAATACTTTCTGCCTGACGAGCCGAAAATCCGAGTGCCATCCAACCCTGTTTATCCAACACATTTGGATCAAACGGGAAGGGTGTAAACTTTGCCCTTCCGGCCGATTTATCAGGCTCATTGAAATCAAAATCCTGCTGACTAACGGCTGACTTTATCTTATCCATTTGCATAAACTCTTCAATCTCGGCGGCAAATTCTTCCCGGTTCAAGATACCGGGCTGTTCTCTGGAAGCATATATTGCCGGCAAAAGTATTACTACCACGATAAGCACAACCAAAAAAAGGATGGCATTACGTTCTGATTTGCCAAAGCTTAGAAAATCTTTAAGCTGTTGCTTCACATTTCACTTTATTAACGTTCCACATCGTCATTTTCGCTATATGAATCAGGTTCGACCATAGGCTTAGTTACCAATACCTTATAAAAGAACCAGCCGGCCAATGCGGTAACCGAGACCTGAACCGTTATCATCAATATTAAAGCAGAAGTGTTCATTATGGTGTTTTTTGAGGTTGATGGTACTTTCTCCAGGCTATATAGACCAAAATGGCAATAAAAACAAATAAACTCATTAAGAGCAGTCTGGCCATGTCAATATAAAAGACTTTGTTAATGATCTTTCCTGTAAACAAAACATCACCTTTTACTACTTCATCACCGGATTTAATACTCAGTGTATGTTTAAGCGGCATATACCGGTAATTTTGACTATTGACCGTTTCATCGCCCAGTCGATAACCAACGCTAATATAATGTTTTTTCCGAAGCAAAAATATGGAATCGACCTTCCCTGTATTTTCGCTGTAAAAGGCATCAGCAAACCACAATTTATTCGGTCCGATGCCCTGATGTTTCAACTGTCCGATAATGCTTTCGTTGTGAAATTCCCATTGACCAATCTTCTGACCTGTCCAGTCATCATTTACAGGCCTTACAAGTGACCCAAAAAAGACTACAATCAGCATCATAGGAGTAATAAATTTTATAATAAACCTATAGACCAAAGGGATTTTAATATCGGCGCCCATATTAATTTCTTTCCATCCTTTTTTTAGTCCAAAAACCCATGAAAAGAGAATGGATTCAAGCAACGCAAAAACCACCAAAGAAACCGTTCCACCCCAATAATCATATTCATCAAAAACCCCCTGATTAAAGAAAAATATGGTGGGCAGGCCGAGAATCATGATAACCAGACCGAACCCCAGTGCAGCATTTTTACGTGACCAGTTAAATTCATCCATCAAAAACCCCATACCCGGTGTACCCATGGCCAGAGAAGAGGTTATGCCGGCAAAAAAGAGCAGACCAAAAAAACTGACTCCGGCAATTGCCGATAATATCGGCCCCCACTGCTCAAAAAGGAAAGGCATGGTTCTAAAACCAAGCCCAAGACCCCCGATACCGGTTAGTTCAATTACTTTGTCAATGCCAAGATATCCAATAGAAATAGGAATGATAACAGCACTTCCCAGCACGATTTCCACAAATTCATTCATCCATCCGGCAGCCATGGCATTAAGTGCGATGTCGTCACGCTTCTTGATGTATGAGGCATAACACTGAATCGAGCCCATGCCTACCGAAAGGGTAAAGAAAATCTGACCAGCAGCAGCCAGCCATACCTTAGGATTAGCCAAAGAGGTGTAATCGGGAGTCCATAAAAAATTAAGTCCGACCGTCCCGTCATAAATAGCACCATTGGTACCGGCTTTAAGTGTAATTCCACGATAAGCGAGAAACAGACCAAAAACAATAAGTAAAGGCACTCCTATTTTAGCCACTTTTTCAACTCCACCGCTCAGTCCCCGGCTTAATATCCACGTGTTTAATGCCAGGCACAATAAAAAAAAGATCAGTGCTTCATATGGAATCCCGGTGGTAGAAGTAGTGACATCGAGGTAATTACTAAAAAATGCTGCTACCTCATGCTGATCCATACCATTAAAAGTACCCATTAGGGAATGATAGATATAGGACATGGTCCAACTTTCGATGTAGCAGTAATATGAAGCAATGGCAACATTGGAAAATATACCGAAAACACCTACATATTTCCATAGCCGGCGTTTGCCCATGGCATCCATAATAAATGGTGTGGAGTGATGCCCAAATTGTCCACCAAACCGGCCCGTTGACCATTCTATCATAAGCAAAGGCAGGCCCAGTAACAAAAATGAAATGAGATAGGGTATGATAAAGGCACCTCCACCATTCTGAACTGCCTGCACCGGGAACCGGAGAAAATTCCCAAAACCTACCGCATTACCGGCCATAGCCAATACCAAACCTACTCTGGAGCCCCAGGACTCAGTGTTTGTACTCATAACTTATTGCTATAATTAAGAAAAAATTCCGGGTACGGGTAAGAACGCTTCCAGGTACAGGATGCGTTATAGAATGTTGATAATCAATAAAACAGAGGTTTGTCTTTGAAATGCGGAGGCATGACATTGCAGGCATACGATCTGTTTTAAAAGAGGTTAATTATGCAATATTAAAAAAAAATCCCATATTTCAGGGTACTTTTATGAGATAAATGCCAATCCGGCATTCCAAACATCTCTTATGATCGCAATAATCATTCTTTAACCCAATAAGAGCCTGGGTATTAAAGGCTGTACGAACGTCCATACCGGCGGCCTTCCATTTTTTTGTTATTGTGTTGACTTCTCCCGGAATTTTTGAAAAAAAATCAAGCACCCGATTACATAATGTATCATTGTCTGTGGCACGACCGTAAACAAACAGGAATGGAAGTATGGCATTAATAAGAAGTAAATTTACTGCATTTGTGCCCAATTTTTTAATAACTTTTATAGTCGGCTTATCGAACATATAATGTGATTCCCAATAGGGAGATGTTGTTATAGTGGAAAAAACTGCAATGAGATCTTCTATGGTTTTACAATCTATGAGCCGGGAAAGAAGGGATTGGGTCTGGACCATAAAAGAGGCGAATTGAGCAAGTCTAAGCGTAGGAAAATTCATTGGCCGCATACGTAAAAACCGCCACAAATGCTTATCAATGGGAACAAGCTGATATTTTTTTCGCAAAAAATGATATTCAGTTATGAGTTGTTGAGGCCATTCATCTCTCCATTCAGTAGACAGCATACCGGCCTGGCCCATTATTAATGCTTCTATCTGCATAGGGTTGTCACGGTGTCGGACGAGGATATTGTAAGGCAACGCCCTGGCCATCATTTCAAAAGGCAAGGCATTTACGCTAAATCCAAAACTTCGAGCTAGAGTATAGTAAAGAGCTTCTTCCCAGTTATTGTGGCCCAGTTCAAGAAATAAGCCAATTATCTCCGATTTGCGCTCAATGCGTTCAATGAGCATGCGTTCCAACCAGAGAGAAGTTTCATGTTCAGGTACGGAACTTACCTGATTGATGCAGGGAACCCATCTTTTTGTTGATAAAAAATCGCGGTAGCGGTGAAACAGTACATGGTTAAAGTTATCCTTTATTTCAAGTACAGGGATGTGGATATCCTGCCCCGGTAAATCATGATTATATACTACATGAAGCACCACATTTTCATAGGCCTTATCATGTTGATGCCCATGGCGAAACCAGTCGGAGGTGCTTAGGTGGATTTCAACATTGCCTGCCCATTGGGTAGTGCCAATGCGCAGGCGTGCGTCTGAAAAATCAGGACCGGCATTCAGGTTATGGAAGCCGGGTGAAATAATTTCTACTTCCTCATTTTCAGTCGTAAATAATGGCGATGTAAACAGCCGGTATTTCCATATGTAGAAGAGAAAGTCCTCGGTCATGATATATAATTTTGAGATAAAAATACGAAATATATTGAAATACCGGAATTTATTTCAGGTTACTATTACTGGATTTTAAGCTATTACAACTCATGTAGAAATTCAAGAAAATATTTTAATCAGTATCAATAACTACTCTGTTGGATAGGTGATGTTTAACATTGTATCTTCTTCATAATCAGTCAATGACTTATAGCGAGGTGTGATGAGAATTATACGGATTAAGAATTTGATCCACAAAGGTTATGATATTTTCTGTTTTAATGAATTAAAAACTCTGATCAAAATTTATTTTACGAACATGTAACGCACTTATTCCCATGCTTTAAAGTAACCTGGATTAATCCTTTGAATTTAACGGGCACGCAAGCATCATATTATTTATTTTAAAAAAGTTGATAAAATTTTTAAAAAAGTTTGGAAAACTATCAAATATATTCTTATATTTGAAAAAAATATCGGATTTAAGTTAAAACGGAGATCGGATTTAATTCTTTGCTTTATATTTGCGGCACTGATTTTTTCAACATGAATAATGCCGAAACACTGATTACAGGAATAGCTTATAAAGTCAGGAAGCTGATTGAAACCAATGAGCGATTGACTTTCGAGAATAATCAGTTACGTGAAGAAATTAAATCAACAAAAAGCAAGGTTGACTTGTTTGAAAACAACATAAACACATTACAAAACCAAATAGCAACACTTAAACTGGCAAAATCGCTGAACAAGGAGGAAAGCCGGACAAACGTCAAGTTAAGAATAAATGAACTTGTGCGGGAAATTGACCATTGCATTGCAATATTAAATCAAAAATAAACGTTTACCTTACATATGGATGAACTGGCTGTAACCGTAAACATTGCCGACCGGCCTTACAAGCTCAGGATTGAGCGGAGAGAGGAAGAGCTGGTGAGGAATGCTGCCAAATCCATTGAAGAACAGATGAAGCATTATGCAAATCACTTTGAATACAAGGACAAGCAAGACCTCCTGGCCATGGTTGCCCTGCAATTTACCACCAGTAACATCGAAAAAGAGAATGAACTGAATTTCAGGAATCAGGAGATGTTAAAAAAATTGTTGGAAATTGATGCTGCGCTTTCAAAAAAGGTTTAACTTTGTTATTGCAAATAAGTTCTTTGAAAAAATAAATGACATCCCGCATTGATTCTTCCAAGTTTGTAAACTCAACATTTTCAACTTTGGGACAAAGCTCAGTATGTGATCTAAAACAGGCCTTAATCCTGACTTCGGTCAGGTCTCCCTTTTAGGGGGCATTGGAAGTTTGAAGTCCCTGGCAGTCCCATATATGCAGTTTTGGGGTTTACCAAAACTACTGAGTCAATGCGGGTTTTTTTTGTCCAACCATTCCTCCATTTTTATAAAACAACAACCAATACTACACAAATGGAGACTTTGATAATTATCCTGGCATTGATTGCCGGAATTGTAGCAGGGGTACTGATCACCAGTACCATTTTGAAAAAAGCCATTCTAAAAAAGAGTGCGCAACTGCTGAAAGATGCCGAAGAGAAAGGCGAAATGCTTAAGAAAGAAAAAGTACTGGAAGCCAAAGAAAAATACATTCAACTAAAGGCTGAACACGAAAACCACTTTCAGGAAAAAAACAAAGAATTACTCAAAAGTGAAAACCGGATTAAGCAAAAAGAAGCCTCATTATCTCAAAAATTTGAGGAGCTTCAACGCAAGCAGAAAGAAACCACAGCTATTAAAGACAACCTGACCAATCAATTAGAGGTAATTAACCGGCGGCAATCCGAACTGGACAAAGCCATGAAACAGCAGGTAGAAAAACTGGAAGCCATTTCAGGTTTGTCAGCAGATCAGGCAAAGGCGCAACTTGTTGAAGCGCTTAAAGAAGAGGCCCGCACAGAAGCATTGATTCATACCAAAGACATAGTGGAAGAAGCCAAACTGACCGCCACTATGGAGGCCAAAAAAATTGTACTGGAAACCATACAGCGTACCGCTACCGAACATGCCATTGAAAATAGTGTTTCGGTATTTAACATTGAAAATGAAGAAATTAAAGGCCGGATTATTGGACGGGAGGGGCGTAATATCAGGGCACTTGAAGCACTTACCGGGGTTGAAATCGTAATTGATGATTCTCCCGATGCCATTTTATTGTCAGGTTTCGATCCCGTTCGCCGTGAAATTGCCCGCTTATCGCTTCATAAGCTGGTGACCGATGGCCGGATACATCCGGCGCGTATTGAGGAAGTGGTCTCCAAAACCCGCAAACAAATTGAACAGGAAATAGTAGAAACGGGCAAGCGTACCGCCATTGACTTGGGTATTCATGGGCTGCATCCGGAATTAATCCGTATGATAGGGAAAATGAAATACCGCTCATCCTATGGTCAGAATTTACTGCAACATTCTAAAGAAGTAGCTAACTTATGTGCTACCATGGCTGCTGAACTGGGATTGAGCCCGAAGAAAGCCAAACGTGCCGGCTTATTACATGATATAGGCAAAGTGCCCGATAACGAGCCAGAGTTGCCACACGCCATTCTGGGTATGAAGCTGGCTGAGCGTTACAAAGAACCCGCCGACATCTGCAATGCAATAGGCGCCCACCATGATGAAGTTGAAATGGAAAGTCTGATTGCCCCTATAGTGCAGGTATGTGATGCCATATCAGGAGCCAGGCCCGGTGCACGCCGTGAAGTGGTTGAAGCATACATTCAGCGACTGAACCACCTGGAAGAACTGGCCCTCTCCTACCCCGGAGTTGTAAAAACCTATGCCATTCAGGCAGGTCGTGAACTGAGGGTAATTGTTGGAGCCGACAAGGTTTCTGATGAGGAAACCAACAAAATCTCAATGGACTTATCACGTAAAATACAGGACGAAATGACCTATCCCGGACAAATAAAAATTACCGTAATCCGCGAAACCAGGGCAGTGAACTTTGCCAAGTAACAAACATTTACAGCCACTTTAAATTAAAGCACCTTTAGGGGTGCTTTTTTTGAGATTGTAGTGGATCTGAATAATTTTGTGAACTCCTTTGACAAGAACTGAATTGCCTGCGACATGCTTCTTACCCTCCCCAACCCTCCCTATTAATAGATAGGGAATGAATCCTACTGAATTACAAAATTTTACAATATATACAATGCTCCGTTGTAGGGTGTTCCCCCTATTCATAGGGGAGTTAGAGGGGGTAATAAAACAGTACAGGTAGAGGGGATAAACATAAACAGCACTGTACTCGTAACCTGCACAGCCTTGCCTTAATAAATCATGTATTATAAAGCCATTATACCTTCAATGGCAGCAGCTTTTCTATATCGTTCAATAACTTCTGCAGGTGAGATCATCATTTCTTTTACTGTAACAGAAATGTATTTCCCACCTTTCGAATGCCTGGTAATCAATCGGGATTCATCGCCAAATAAACGCTGCAACAAAGCATAGTCACGATTATTATCGGGAATAATAAACTTAAACATATAAACCGAAGGCCACGTACCATGTGTGCCAAGCTGTTTTTCCAGTCGATCCAGAAATTGTTCATCAATAGACATAGTATTTTCTAATGGGTGTAATCAAAAAAAGCGAAAGAATCGTGCCAAAGTGAAGTGATGCAATTACAGGAAAGTCGTCCTGACTTTTAAACAGGCTTGTCTTAGTGCATTTTAACCCGTTTGAGCAGGTAAGGCAATAATATTTGTTTATACCCAAGGTTAATGTCAGCTCTTACCAAATCAATATGATATTGAGCACAACGAAGGTTAAGTTCCTGGGTAAAAGCCTTCATTCGTTCCCGGTATCCTTCGCGTAGTTCATGAGGTCTGATCTTGATTTCTTCGCGGGTTTCCATATCTATGAAGCGGTAAGGTTTATTTTCAAAGTCAAAGTCTATTTCAAATTGCTTATCTGCCACATGAAAAAGTATCACCTCATGCTTGTTGTGTTTGAGATGTTGAAGAGCGTTAAAAACTTCATTTCCTTCCGGATCCTCGTCCAGCATGTCACTAAAAACCACTACCAATGAACGTTTATGTATATTTTCTGCAATCTGATGCAGTGTGGATGCAGCAGAAGTTGTTTGGCCTGAGTGAGCTTCTTTATTGTTCAGCAATTTTTCCAGTTCTGTATACAAACGTTTCATGTGCACCAGATTCGAATGTGCACCGGTATGAAGTTTCACCTCGTTGGTAAAAACAGTTAATCCGGCTGCATCGCGTTGACGACGGAGCAAATGTAATAAAGCTGCGGCTGCATATACTGAAAAGGATATTTTGTCGGGGCTTTCCGGATTGGCCTTTTTTTCAAGGGGAAAATACATGGAAGAACTGGCATCAATCACCAACTGACACCTGAGATTGGTTTCCTCCTCGTAACGTTTTACATATAACCGGTCAGTGCGCCCATAAAGTTTCCAGTCGATATTGCGTACTGATTCGCCCTGATTATACAGCCGGTGTTCGGCAAATTCAACCGAAAAACCATGAAAGGGACTTTTATGCAGACCGGTAATAAATCCCTCTACCACCTGTCTGGCCAGTAGCTCAAGGGGTGAAAATTCATCAAACCGCGATTGATCAATGTTTATCGGCATAAAAGCTTTTAAAATTCAGGGAATAAAACACCGGATAACCTGCCTGAGGGCGGGCTATCCGGGAATTTAAACACCAAATTGATATGAAATTACAAAAGTTTTTCCAGTTTTGAGACCAGTACGCTTTTAGGAACGGCTCCAACCTGTTTATCGGCCAGTTCACCATTTTTAAAAAACAGTATGGTGGGGATATTTCGAATTCCATATTTAGCGGCAGTGCCTGGATTTCCATCCACATCAAGCTTGCCAATTATGGCCCGGCCTTCATATTCGTGACTCATTTCTTCTACAATAGGACCTACCATGCGGCAGGGGCCGCACCATTCAGCCCACAAATCCACGATTGCTGGTTTGTCAGATTTAATTACGATTTCCTCAAAGTTGGCATCAGTAAGTTCAATTGCCATGACTATTATTTTTGGTTTAACGATTAAAAAGAGGTTCAAAGATACACATTTTTAATCGGGTAAGAGTTATGGTGATCATTTTTTAACGAGTTCAATGCTAATTCCGGGTATCTGTACCGCCTTATGGTAAAAATCGCGGGCTTTTACTCCAAACCTCGACCACATCCTTAGCCGGTAACCGGCCACAACATCTTCCAGTATGATCTGCACCCTGCAAGGCCCACGATTATCAAACAATGCTTTTCCAAGTTGAGCGGTCATCTCATCATTTACGCTACTCACAGGCAGGGTAATGGACATGCTTTTTGTCATTTGATCCATCACTTCAACCAACATCATAATGTTGCTTACATGAAACTCGGCTGCTGCGGATTCGCGATAACGTTTCCGATAGCTTCCGGTGATCATCACCAGCATTTCCTCCTCAAGCAAGTGTTTGTTTTTCAGGTATTCCTCTCCGAACAAAGAAAGTGACAATGATTCCTGATCATCTTCAACTGTGAAGTTTGCGAATCCGGTATTTTGTTTGCTGGTGCGGTGTTTGGCCGATGTAATAATACCTGCAAAGTGATATTGGCGGTCAGCGACTTTGTTGGGGTCAGCCGCGTTGATTTCACTGATGGTATCCGGACAATAAGCTTTAATTTCTGTACGATAATCATCGAGGGGATGACCTGACATATAAAAGCCAATGACTTCGCGTTCATTTTTAAGCTTTTCTATACTACTCCATGGTTCACATTCAGGCATTTCTACATCAGGAAGGGTTTCATCGGCAGCATCAAACAGCGATTGCTGCACTCCTGATGCTTTTGCCTGGAAATCATACCCATATTTGAGGGCCGTTTCCAGGAAAGAAGCTCCATCAACGCTCGCTTTATAGAAATACTGAGCCCTATGGGTGTTTTCGAACTGATCGAATGCGCCGGCACTGGCCAGTGCCTCGAGACTACGCCGGTTAATGGTTCGTAAATTAACGCGCTCAACCAGATTGAAAATACTGGTATAATTGCCATTGGCTTCGCGTTCTTCAATAATAGAATTTACTGCATTTTCACCCAGACCTTTTATGGCGCCCATACCAAATCGAATCTCACCCTGATTATTGACCATAAAATCAAACCCTGATTCATTCACATCCGGGCCAAGCACGGGTATACCCATGCGTTTGCATTCATCAATAAAAAAAGTAATTTTTTTGATGTCGTTAAGGTTATGAGTAAGCACGGCTGCCATATAATCCGCAGGAAAGTGTGCCTTGAGGTATGCCGTTTGGAAAGCGACAAAAGCGTAACAGGTAGAATGCGATTTATTGAACGCATAGGATGCAAATGCCTCCCAGTCTGTCCAGACCTTATTACATATTTTTAAATCGAGATTGTTTTTTTCACAGCCGTCCAGGAACTTGCTCTTTTCTTTGTTTAGGGTAGCAAAGTCCTTTTTTCCCATTGCTTTACGGATGTTGTCAGCATCTGACTTGTCAAAACCAGCCAGTTTTTGCGAGAGTAGCATTACCTGTTCCTGATAAACGGTAATACCATAAGTTTCTTTCAGGTACTCTTCCATTTCGGGCAGGTCGTAACTCACTGGTTCCCGGCCAAATTTACGGTCGATGAATTTAGGAATATAGTCCATAGGCCCTGGACGATATAATGCATTCATGGCGATGAGGTCTTCAAACTTATCGGGTTTCAACTCACGCAGGTACTTTTGCATATTGGCCGATTCAAACTGGAAGGTACCAGTAGTTTCCCCGCGTTGGTATAGCTCCAGCGTTTTCGCATCATCCAGGGGCAGGTTATTGATGTCAATATCCACCCCATAGTTTCGCTTGATTAGTTTGAGTGCATCTTTAAGGATACTGAGTGTCTTTAGTCCCAGAAAATCCATTTTTATTACGCCGGCTTTTTCTATTTCTTTTCCTTCGAATTGAGTAATGAGCAAATCCGACTCTTTGGATGTAAGTACCGGAAGAATATCCGTAATGTCGGAAGGGGCAATAATTATACCTGCAGCATGTATGCCGGTGCTTCTTACAGAACCTTCGAGCAAAACAGCCTGAGCAATCACCTCAGCCTCCAGTGTACCTTCTTGTTGTGCAATTTCTTGTAACCGCTTGATATTTTCCACATCATCGGCGGGCATGGTACTTATCCTGGCTTTGTCGCTACCCGAAAAACTCAATTTCATAATATCACCCAGGCGCGTATTGGCCGCATCGGGCACCAACTTAGCCAGGATATTGGCATCATTGAGTTTTAAATCTAACACACGGGCCACATCTTTTATGGAACTTTTGGCCGCCATGGTACCAAAGGTAACGATTTGTGCCACCTGATTGCGTCCATATTTTTGCACCACATAATCGATTACTTTTTGCCGGCCTACATCATCAAAGTCAGTATCAATATCAGGCATGCTGTGCCGACCCGGATTTAGAAATCGCTCAAATAGCAACTGATATTTAATGGGGTCAATACTGGTAATTCCTATACAATAGGCTACAACTGAACCGGCTGCAGAACCACGTCCCGGGCCGACAAAAACATCCATTTCGCGACCTGCTCTGATGAAATCGGCTACAATCAGAAAATAGCCGGTAAATCCCATTTTATTAATTACGCTGAGTTCAAATTTAATGCGTTCTTCAACTTCGGGGGTGAGTTCTCCATAGCGTTGACGGGCACCCTGATAAGTTATATCATGAAGATAGGCAAATTGGTCAGTATATCCTTGTGGCAAAGCGAAATAAGGCAACATGATGTCGCGCTCCAGGTTTAGCAATTCAACTTTACCAACAATTTCATTTGTGTTGTCAATGGCTTCAGGTATGTCGGCAAACAACTGCGACATTTCAGCCGTTGTTTTAAAATAAAATTGATCGTTGTAAAAAGCAAACCGCGTTCCCCTGCCCGCTGACTCATCGTCACTATAATCCTTAGAAGTGGGTGTACTTCGTTTTTCTGCAGTATTTACACAGAGCAGTATATCATGGGCTTCATAAAAATCTTGTTCTACATAGTGTGAATCATTGGTAGCAATAGTTTTGACGCCATATTTTGCAGCAAATTTCAGCAATACCTTATTCACCTGCTCCTGTTCAGGGATACCATGTCGTTGCAGTTCTACATAATAATCTTCTCCAAATAGATCGAACCACCATTTAAATAACTCTTCTGCTTCGGCTTCACCTTTATTAATAATGGCCCGCGGAACTTCGGCAGCCAGACAACACGTGGTAGCAATCAGCCCTTCCTTATATTTTAAGATGAGTTCTTTGTCAATCCTGGGATATTTTGAATACAGGCCTTCCATATAGCCCAGGGAGCACAATTTAGTCAAATTGTGATAACCGGTGGCATTTTTAGCGAGAAGCAACTGATGATATCTCATATCGCGATCATCCCGGGTAAACTGTTTCCGGTGCCGGTCTTCAACGAGATAAAACTCACAACCAACAATGGGTTTAATGACCGGTGGCGCACCCTTGGGATTATATTTGGAGGCTTCGGCTACGAACTTAAAAACCCCGAACATATTCCCATGATCAGTAAGGGCTATGGCAGGCATTTTGTCATCTACTGCTTTCTGGTACATCTGTTTAATATCAGAAGCCCCATCAAGAATTGAATATTTGGAATGTACGTGAAGGTGTGTGAATTTATTCATAATGTGTAGCAAAAAGTAGTCAATATAAACCAGAAGTATCTTTTATTGTATGATTGAAATAAGCCGGATTAACAAAAAAAACAGCCTTTGGACTGGACGTCGAATACTGCGATCATGTCGTGGGCGGGTGTAAAATTAAGCAAAGAATGCCTCATTCAGGATAATTGTTAATAAGTTTTGAAACAACTTTCAGGATGTTTTTGGCAAATAAGTTGAATGAAAAGTGCTTACAATGAAGTGTGAAAAAAGTCAGATTCCTTACTAATTTTTAAATTAACATTTTAAACCGAAAATATATGGAAAAAGAAAATAATTTTCCGCCACAATCACAATCTCAGCCGGGTGTTCAAAATAAAATGAAGCCCGAGCCTGAAATCATCCGGGACGGATACAAAGGGAGCGATAAGCTAAAAGATCGCATTGCCCTGATTACAGGGGGCGACAGTGGCATAGGTCGCAGCATTGCGGTTTATTTTGCACGTGAAGGGGCCGACATTGCCATAGTTTATGATCAACAGCATGAAGATGCCACAGACACCAAAAATCTGGTAGAAAAAGAAGGGCGAAAATGTCTGCTTATTCAGGGTGATTTGAAAAGCGAAGTATTTTGTAATGAGGTTATTAAAAAATGCGTGCATGAATATGGCAAATTAAACATTGTGGTAAACAACGCAGCCCGTCAGTTTCCGCAGGAAGATATAAGTGAAATTAGCCGGGATCAACTTCGATTTACATTTGAAACAAACATCTATCCTTATTTCTTTATTACACAGGAGGCTTTAAAGCATATGGGCAAAGGGGATGTCATCATCAATACTACTTCTGTAACCGCCTATCGTGGAAGTTCACATCTGGTAGACTATTCCTCTACAAAGGGAGCCATCGTTAGTTTTACCCGGTCGTTGGCTATGAATCTGGCCGAAAAGGGCATTCGCGTTAACGCAGTAGCTCCGGGTCCTATCTGGACACCTTTGATTGTTTCAACCTTTGACAAGGTAACCGACTTTGGCAAAGACACCCCCCTGGGCCGGGCAGGGCAGCCCAGTGAAGTGGCTCCGGCTTATGTTTATCTGGCAAGCGATGACAGTTCGTATGTTACCGGACAGGTTATCCATGTAAATGGTGGAGAAATAGTAGGAAGTTAAACAGCGATAGAAATGAAATTAAGATCCAACCATCCTTTCTGGCTTGTAAAAAATGCACTTCTGGAAAGCTATCCATCTGCTGACAAATCCTTCTCCACTGAAATACTCATTGTAGGTGCAGGCATAACCGGCGCACTTATTGCCTACGAGCTATTGAATTCAGGATACAAGGAGGTTGTTTTAATTGATAAACGTGATGTTGCCAATGGAAGCACAGCGGCCAGCACTGCCATGCTCCAGTATGAAATTGACATTCCCCTGTATCAGCTCATTGAAAAACGTGGTTTAACTACTGCAGTTACGAGCTATAAAGAATGTGAAAAGGCCATAACAACACTAAAATCTATCACCCGGAAAATTAAAAGTACCACGCCGTTTCAAAAGAAACGAAGTATCTACTTTAGTACTTCCCGCAAAGGCTTACGCTTACTGCAAAAAGAATTTCAGGCAAGGATCGATCATGGCTTCAATGTACGATGGGTGAATGATGATGAATTAAAGTCCTGGGGTTTGATAGCCCTGGGTGCCATCGAGTCAGCTTCAGGCGGAGTAATTGACACTTATGGGATCGCTCTGAATTTAATTAAATACAATAGCGATAAAGGTTTGAAAGTTCTCGACCGGACTGAGATTACAAATCTAAAGCACACTGATGATGGCATTACTGCGGAAACCAGTCGGGGAATAAATATTCAGTGTAAGCAGGTGATTAATTGTACGGGCTATGAAAGCACTGCCTGGTTGAAAGAAGACATAGTAAAGCTAAAGAATACATTTGCAATTGCTTCCGAGGCATTTAATGCATTGCCTGAGGCATTCAAAGACAAAATTTATTGGGACAATTCCAGCCCCTATTTTTACTTTAGAGGTACTGAAGACAATCGTATTGTAATGGGGGGTGGTGATGTAAATTTTAAGAATACCGCTGCCCGGGATGCCCTTATTGATAAAAAAGAGAAAATGCTGGTAAAAAAGTTTCACCAGTTATTCCCGGATATTCAATTCAAAAGCGATTATGCATGGGCGGGAACTTTTGGGGAAACTGCCGATGGCCTGCCTTATATGGGCAGGCCCGATCCATTGAAAAATGAACACTATGTACTTGGATTTGGCGGCAATGGCATTACTTTTAGTGTAATGGGCATGCAGGCTATTGTTCCATCTTTACTGAATGAACCTCATCCTTTTCTGGAGTATTATAAATTTAATCGATGATCTTTTAACTGAAAAGCTTAACGAATGTTTGTGTACCTTGGATATTTGATGTAGGTTTGTGTAATCAAATGCAATTTTCTGCGTTCATAAACTATGATGACATCTAATCACCTTGCGAAAACATTCATTCTTCTCAGTTTTGCTGCTGGATTGCTTACCGGCTGTGATAAGGATGAACAAAACACCAACAACCATTTACCTGTAGCCCGGTTCACTATTGATATTCAACGCGGGGATTTGAATACTATATTTAATTTTGATGCATCTTCAGTTGCTGATGAAGAAGATCCCGCCTCCGCTCTTGAAGTGAGGTGGGATTGGGAAAATGACGGCACTTTCGATACCGAATTTTCAACCGATAAACTCGCGACCCACCGCTATGACACTCCCGGACTATATTTCCCCTTACTTCAGGTACGTGACACCAAATCAATGACTGACTCCACCACAAAAATGCTCACCGTGGTAACAAATCTGGAGAATTTGCCCCCCACAAGACCCATATATACTACTCCTCCTGATTATCAGACTTATATGGAACTGGAGGTTACTTTTAAGTGGACATGCTCTGACCCGGAAGGTGATGAACTTTCATTTGATTTATGGGTAGGACGAAGCAGAGCAACACTGGCACCTGTAAAAACAGGCATCAGTGATTATTCTATTGAAAACGGAAATATAGTCTATCAAACCACTTTCACTTTTCTGGACTATAGCAGGGAATATCACTGGAGAATATTTGCCCGCGACACTGCCGGCAATTATACAGCGGGTCATATCTGGAGATTTACCACCCGTCCAAAATGAAAACAGTTTTATTGGGTCTGTATTTATGTTGTGCCCTGACAATAAGCACCTTTAGTCAAAACACCCAACCTTTTATCAGGGGCTGTATGCCTGAAATTAAGGAAAAAAAGATCTACCTTGAAGCTTTCTATGGCAGTTCTGCCTTTTTAGTAGATTCATCTTATGCAGATGTCAATGGCTGCTTTATTCTTACGCCGCCTGATAACCGGCAGGGATTATACCGCATTTTATTCCCCGGTCGACGGTTTATGGATATTATTTTCAGCAACAAAAATGTGTATTTTTACTCCACGTTAACCGCCATAATTGACAGTACGCAATTTAAGGATGACAGCGAAAACCAGCTTTATTATACCTATCTTCAACATCGTATGCAACTCAGTGAAGTAAAACATGAATTGATGCTTTTACTTAATCAATCTGATACAGCGCAAGCTAATTATAAAAAGGCAAGGAGAGAATTTTTGCAATTACAGCGTGAAGATGCAGCCATGACCAGACGCTTTTCTGAACAACAGCCTGAATCCCTTACAACCCTGCTTATTGGAATAGACCGGAGTGCCTCCTACGATCCCGGCTGGAGTAAGGCAGTCAAAAACCGGTATATTTTTGATCACTTTCTGGATTATGCCGATTTCACTGACACTGCGCTGCTCTATACCAATGCCTTGTCAGCAAAAATGATCAGCTACCTGGATCAGGCTACCCGTATTGATGAAGATAAAAACATTCATGAAGAATTCCTCGAAGCATCCTTTAAATTACTGGCAGCAAGTGGTTACAGCAGACCGGTTTTTAATTTTGTTCATGATTATCTTGTCGCTGGTTTTAACCGCCTGAAACTCGATTCCCTTTCAAGAACAATTGCTTCCATTACCTATCCTTGCTGTAATTGTTCTGAATCAGTCACGTTTAACTGCAATATAGAATCTATCATCCATCAAAAATTGCCAAAACTGAAACTTATCAATGAAAAGGAGAAAGTTACTCTGCCCCTTAATGGCCATAGCTATATTTTATTTTTTACAAAAAACGATTGCCCCTGGAGTGAAAAAATGCGGAAGGAACTTAACAATGCTTTATTGGGGGAATATTTTTCTGAAAAGTATTTGCCGGTGACCATCCATTTGAACACATTTCAGGAGATATCTCAGGATTATCCCTACTTTCAATTAACCAAAAGATCAGAAGATAAATTACGGAAAGAAGAGTTACTAAGCGGTTGTTTACCTGAATTGTGGATCATTGATGAAACTGGTAAAATTGAGGAAGTGATCCCAAACTGGGTAGTATTTCGCAGGTGGATTAGGTCAAAGTTCCCATCCTGATGCAAGAATATCCACTACATGTGCAGTTTTTAACGGCAGTTTGTGTTTTTTAATATAACCCTCCAGATGCATGAGGCATGAGGTGTCAGTGGAGACCATGTATTCTGCACCGGTTTCAAGAGCTTTTTGAATTTTAAAATCAGCCATGGCCGTTGAAATGGCCTCATGTTTCACTGCAAATGTGCCACCAAATCCGCAACAGGTCTCCTTTTCGTTCATTTCAACCAGTTTTAGCCCACGTACATTATTTAAAAGCAGCCGCGGTTCATCTGTTAAGTGATACTCCCGTAATGCGGCACAACTGTCGTGATAAGTTACGGTATGCGGGAAGGTTGCGCCTATATCTTTTATATTTAGAACATTCACTAAAAAATCAGAGATTTCATAGATGTTTTTTTTCAGTACACGATATTCATTATGAAGCGCAGTATTGTAAAAAAGCTCATCATAGTAATTGCGGACCATAGCAACACAAGAGGCTGATGGAGCAACCACATAGGCAGAATCTACAAAATCGCGAATAAACTTTTCAGCAATGGCTTTGGCATGATCCCAAAAACCCGTATTAAAAGCTATCTGGCCGCAGCAGGTTTGATTTTTATTGTATCTGACCTCCACACTGCACTTCTCAAGTACTTTAACCATATTAAATCCGGTTTCAGGATAAAGCTGATCTATGAAACAGGGAATAAATACATCAACAACCATTGATAGAAATTTTTACACAAACCTACATTAAATTATCGAAATATAACCGGCATGACATTAATAAAACGATTACAAACTTTGAATCTCTTTTAAGAAAACGCCTGCCTGTTCGAGATGTTGCCAAAATTGGGGATAGGACTTTTCAACTACCCCGGGCGTATCAATAATTATCGTTCTGTTTTGAGCTCCCAGCAGTGCAAAGGCCATCGCAATCCGGTGATCACCAAAGGCATTGATTATTAATTTACTACGGTCTGTTTTATTTTGGACTGGTAATAGTTTTAATTCGTGCTCATTATTTATCGCCTTAAATCCCAGGCGGTTAAGGTTATCACAAATGGCAGCCACGCGGTCACTTTCTTTCAGGCGCAGGGTAGAAATCCCCTTTAATGAAGCTGATATACCCATACCTGCACAGCTTACTGCAATAGCAGGCAACAGATCAGGGCAGTCAGTAAAATCGGCTTCAAAATGACTTACTCCGCTGTGCTTTTTGATAATATGAAGGTGCTTACTCTGCCAGGTAGAAATAACTCCAAGAGGTTCAAACAACTTCAACAGACACCGGTCGCCCTGAGGTGAGTCCTGATTCAGATTTTCAAAAATAATTTCTTTGCCCGGAACCAAAGCAGCCAAACCGAACCAAAAGGATGCCGACGACCAGTCTCCTTCTGAAATAGGGTGGTTGAACGACAGGGAACCCGGAGCTACTGAAATAATATTATCCTTTATTTCTACATCCTGTCCCTGCATATGCATTAAAGTTGCTGTAAGTTTAAGGTAGGGCATGGAAACTACCTTTCCCAAAAGTTCAATCACCAATCCATTTTCCAGGCCCGGAGCTATCATCATCAGAGCTGATCCAAATTGACTACTGAGTGAGGCGTCTAATTTTACCTGGTATCCGGTTAACTTTCTCCCTTGAATCAACAATGGGGGGTAGCCCTGTTTTTTTAGGTAGTTTATGTTTGCATTTAAACTACATAATGCGTCAACCAAAGGCTTTATGGGACGATTGAGCATACGGGTAGTACCCGTAAGCACATGCTTGCCGGGGGTAATGGCCAAGACTGCCGCCATGAAACGAAAAACCGTGCCTGCGTCTTCAGCATTATAAATTCCCATTCCCTGCTGCACAGGAATACTTTGAAGTAACTGCTCAAGTATATGTGTATCATTACTTTCAGACAGCTTCAACGGTAATGCGCTTCCGGAGAGATAGCGCATGATGATCATACGGTTGGCAATACTTTTGGAAAAGGGCAATACAACTGACAGCGGTGACTTTAACAGAGGTTGTGCTGAAATTTGTAACATCATAGTTCTGCTGACTTAACAAAATCAGTAAACCTAAAGAAACTTTCACGGATAATGGCAGGTTCTATGGCCTGTCCGGCAATAGCATTCCCAATATTCCTTATTAGCGTAAGCATTGTTCGCCCTTTTTGATTTTTTTTATCGTAATTGGTTATCTCTACCAATTCATCAATGGCCGAGGTAGGAATTTTGTAATGGTTGAAATTTAACAAGATTTGTTTTATAATTTCATCCCGTTCGGCCATGCTAAGTCCGGCTGAGCGATAAGAAATATAAGTCTCGCAAATAATTCCCATTGCAATGGCCTCGCCATGTGTAAGTGGATTGTCATCGTTTCGTAGTGACCAGGTTTCAAAAGCATGTCCCAGGGTATGACCGAAATTCAACAGCATTCGATCTCCTTTTTCAAAAGGATCGCGATTTACAATCTCTGCCTTGATCTGAATGGCCTCTACAATAAAATTCTCCCAGTCGCTGATTACTGCCATAGGAAGAGCAATCAGCCGATTCCAGAAGTTGTAATCGGCTATCAATGCATGCTTCATCATTTCTGCATATCCTGAAAGCCGTTGCCTAAGCGGCAGGGTATTCAGAAACTGAGGCCATACATATACTGCAGCAGGATTGCTAAAAACACCGATGATATTTTTAAGCGAATATAAGTCAATACCAGTTTTGCCACCCATGCTGGCATCGATCATGCCCAAAAGGGAAGTGGGTATGTTAATGAATTCCATGCCACGATGAAATACCGAAGCGGCAAAACCACCCAGATCACTAATCATGCCTCCGCCCAGATTGATGAGCAGTGACCTTCGGTTGGCTCCTGCAACCGCAAGTTGATTCCATACTTTTTCACAACTTTCCAGTGTTTTATAACTTTCTCCGGCTGGAATAACGATTTTATAGGCACGTGCCAACCGGGGAACTTCTTTGATCAGAAGAGAATAACATTGATTATAGGTATTTTCATCAGCAAGAATGATTATGCCGTCTTTTTCAGCATAATGAATGCGCAAATGCGATTCGAGTTCCTGAAGAGCAGCATTACCAACATACACCGGACTTCCGGCAACATTGAAATTGTTTAAATTTTTAGCCATAACTATTGATAAATGATAGAATTGATAAAATTATAAATAATTTCCTACAAACCACCAAAGAAGCAAGAATGTTTCACTATTTTTGAACCAAATTCATTACAACGATTATGGAAGCACCAATCATTAATTTTGAAGATACGCGTATTGCATTCATTAGCAAGAGTGATCAGGATTTACGAAGGGCCTTATGGCTATTCAAAATGATTAAAAACCCATTTCTGGTAAAACTTGGAACGGGACTGATTCAGTTTGCCATAAAAGCCAGAATTCCAGTCAACTGGATTATTAAGCCAACACTTTATCGTCATTTTGTAGGAGGAACTACCCTGGAAGAATGCCAACCGGTAGTAGAAAGCCTCAATAAATACGGGGTTAAGGCCATACTTGATTATTCGGTGGAAGGCGTTCAGGATGAAGCAAGTATACAGGAAACCCTTCAGGAAACATTGAACAGCATTAGAAATGCTGCAGGAAATCCAGGCATTCCATTCGCAGTTTTTAAACCGAGTGCATTTGCACTTGCACACCTTTTTGAGCAGGCTGAGGAAGGCAAAGCACCTACCGGTGAACTCGAAAATGAGTACTATCGTTTTAAATCGCGCATTAATATATTATGCAATGAAGCACATAAGCTGGATGTACGTTTAATGATTGATGCTGAGGATAGTTGGTATCAGCATCTGGTGGATGACACCGTTGATGAGATGATGTTGCGATACAATAAAGAAAAAACAATTATCTTCAATACCCTGCAAATGTACCGCCACGACCGGCTCGATTTTTTGAAAAAAAGCATAGAGAAGGCCCGAAGTAAGGAATATTTTTATGGGGTAAAGTTTGTTAGAGGTGCCTATATGGAAAAAGAACGTGAACGCGCCAGGGAAAAAGGATATCAATCACCTATTCAAGAAAATAAAGCCGCCACCGATGCAGCTTTTGATCAGGCATTAGCCATTTCGTTGGATAATATTGACAAATTAGTGATCTTTTGTGGTTCGCATAACGAAAACAGCAACCGGTACTTTGCATCTTCAATGATTGAAAGGGGATTAGCCGTGAATGATGATCGCTGTTGGTTTTCTCAGTTATATGGTATGAGCGATAATCTGAGTTTTAACCTGGCCGCCGCAGGTTTTAATGTGGCCAAATATGTACCGTATGGTCCGGTCAAGTCAGTAGTTCCTTATCTGAGCCGCAGAGCAGAAGAAAATACGTCTGTTGCAGGACAAACATCACGGGAACTCAATCTCATTAAAAAGGAATTAAAACGAAGAAGCAAACAAAAATAATTATTTGAGGCTGAATAAATATCAACGTTTCAGAACTGAACTTAATATTCTGTTCACGCATTCACTTTCTTAAATAATTCCATTAATATATTTATTGTAACAAGCTGTTTAAGTTTCGATTAAGAGCTTAAAAACAGAAAAAGCACATCCTGAAAGCCGGAGAGCAATTCAAAGTTTTTGATTGACCGCCAGATAAATTACATAAGAAATACGTACCGTAAATTTTTATTCCTGACCTATCATGCTGATCAATCTTAAATTATCGTTAAAAATGACTTGATGGCATAACAAAAATCAACGTATATTCGTTATTATTTCAATCGATTGCATAAGAGTTTTTATTAACTAAAAATCATATACCGATGCTGGAATATTCAAAAACGATACTTCAAAAAGTAAGTTTCAGCCGGGAGCTTTTCAGAAAAGAATTGTTCAAGTCCTTAACCGGTTTGAAAAATGAAGAGGCAGTTGTTCTTCAGGTTTGGTGTTTGTTAATGTTCAAAGATCAATACAGTGATATTATCCGGGACGCATTTTCATATCTGGCATAAATGATCGCTGAAATTGGATTTTCTGTCAATGCATTCCGGATGGGATGCATTTTTTGAATATAATTGTGCGAATGTGCACATTTTAGTTCACTTATTATTTTTCTCCGCTTTATTAGTAAACATATCTATTATATTATTTACAAATACTTAATTTACAGCATATTATAAAGTTATAATACAAATATTTGCTTAATAAATACAACCTGCCTCCTGCTTGCTCACATTAAAATTACCTTAAAGTATCAAAAAAATGCAAAAAAAGTATGTAAACAATAAATGCTTGCTTACATTTGAACTCTGATTTAAAGCAAAGCATTATGGAATTCACGGTATTAAGTGCTATATCTCCCATAGATGGAAGGTATAGAAAACAGGTAGAGGGGCTTTCCTATTTTTTTTCGGAAGCAGCATTAATCAATTACAGGGTATTTGTTGAAATTGAATATTTCATTGCCTTATGCCAGCTTCCACTTCCCCAGCTCTCAGGCGTTACCGAGCAGGATTTTGAGATTTTAAGGGCCATTTCGCGTGATTTTACTTTTATAGATGCCTCGGAGGTAAAAGAAATTGAGAAAACCACGAATCACGATGTGAAGGCAGTAGAGTATTATCTGAAGAAGAAATTCGATAAAAATGGATTGGGGGCATATAAAGAATTCATACATTTCGGATTAACTTCACAGGACATCAATAATACTGCCATTCCCTATGCGCTCAAGCTGGCGCTGGACGATGTGGTAATGCCTACTCTTGAAGACCTGCTTGCCAAACTTACCATTAAGTCGAAGCTATGGAAAAAAGTTCCCATGCTGGCTCATACGCACGGTCAACCGGCCTCCCCGACTATGGTGGGCAAAGAAATATATGTTTTTGTTGACCGCCTCAGGCAGCAGATAAAAATGCTCAGAGCCACACCTTTTTCTGTAAAATTTGGTGGTGCAACAGGCAATATGAATGCACATTACGCTGCTTATCCTGACATTGACTGGGTTTCTTTCGCGGATTACTTCTGTCGTCATCACTTAAAAATGGATAGGCAAAGAGTAACGACTCAGATTGAACATTACGATAACCTGTCGGCACTTTTTGATGCCTTCAAACGGATAAATACCATTTTGCTTGATTTGTGTGGTGATATGTGGACTTATATATCCATGGAATATTTCAAGCAAAAGATCAAATCGGGTGAAATCGGATCATCAGCTATGCCTCATAAAGTTAATCCCATTGATTTTGAAAATGCTGAAGGGAATCTTGGTATAGCCAACGCACTATTCGCCCATCTGTCTGCCAAGCTTCCGGTTTCGCGCCTTCAACGGGATTTAACCGATTCCACTGTTACGCGAAACATTGGCCTTCCCATTGCGCACAGTCTGGTTGCCATAAAGTCAATCGTTAAAGGGATGAACAAGCTAATACTGAATGAGCAAAAGATCAATGAAGACCTGGACAATAACTGGGTGGTAGTTTCAGAAGCCATTCAAACCATACTTCGCCGTGAAGGCTATCCCAAACCTTACGAAGCACTTAAAAGCCTCACCCGAACCAACGAAAAAGTGACCCGGGAACACATCCGTGAGTTTATTGCGAAATTGAATGTAAGTGAAGAAATAAAGTCAGAGCTCAATGCCCTGAACCCGCACAATTATACCGGTCACTTCGAACTATAGATTTACAGGTACCGTTTTTCTTTACTGAAAAGCAGTTATAAGCAGGTCAATGTCCTTATGGGGAAGATGAAAATGTTCACTGATGTAACGGTTGGTTGAAATTCCATTGAACAGATACACCCCATTTCTTACTCCGGAATCGGAACGTAATATATTATTTACGCCCCCCTCCTCTCCAATGCTCATGATAATTGGATTGATGATATTACTGAGTGCCTTTGAAGCGGTTCTGGGAATTTTCGAAGCAATGTTGGGAACACAATAATGGGTAATTCCATGTTTTGAAAAAACGGGATTTTTATGGTTGGTGACCTCGGAGGTTTCAAAACAGCCACCCTGGTCGATGCTGACATCAATAATAATGGCTCCTGGTTTCATCTGCTTAACCATTTCTTCGGTAACGCAAACCGGAGACAATCCTTCGCGCTGACGAATTGCCCCAATAGCTACATCCGCTGAGCGCAAAGCATCACCCAAAGGCTTTGGCTGCAGTATGCTGGCAAATATCCGGATTCCGAGACTATTTTGCAAACGGCGCAGCCGATAAACCGAAGTATCGAACACCTTAACCAGCGCTCCCATGCCCAGCGCAGCACGAATGGCAAATTCGGCTACCGTACCGGCACCAAGAATTACCACTTCGGTGGGTGATATTCCGCTAAGGCCACCAAACATCAAACCCCGGCCATACTGGGGATGGCTAAGGTACTCAGCAGCAATAAGAATAGAGGTATTGCCGGCAATTTCAGACATCGCCCGAACTATTCCAAAATTTCCGTCTCTGTCTTTAATGTATTCGTATGCAAGTGCCGTTACCCTTTTTTGAGCCAGTTGCCGGAAATAACTTTCATTAATCACGGCCATATTAAGGGTCGAAAACAATACCTGTTTGCCTTTGAGCAACTCAATTTCGGCTGGTGAAGGGGAAGCTACTTTAATAATGATGTCACATTGAAAAACCTTACCGGCCTCTTCAACAATCTGAGCCCCGGCCTCGGCGTATTGCTGATCAGTAAAATGGGCAGCCTTCCCGGCTCTTCGCTCCACCATCACTTTATGGCCTGCGCGTGTAAGTAACTCTACTGCATCAGGTACCAATGAAACCCTGTTTTCGAGCAGGCTGGTTTCACGCGGTATACCAATACTGAGGCGGCAAACTTTTTGTTCAAGCGCCAACCGTTCTTCCAAAGGCAATAAGCTGGTGCCCACCGATGAAAACATAATATAATCTTTTTTTTCTTCCATATCCCGGTTTCGCTAACAGAAAGACCGGGCTAATTTACTGAAAAATCATATACAACTTATATTTGTCCTAATTTATCGTAAATATACGTTTGCCATCTTCGCTTACAGTTACCCTGAGAACCAATGCCTCATCAGGTATATACTGTTCAGCCATTTCGGGCCATTCTATAAAGCAATAATTGCCGCTGTAAAAATAATCTTCAGCACCAATATCGGGCAATTCCTGAGGCTTTCGGAGCCGGTAAAGATCAAAATGATAAACGTAGTGATTTTCAGTAGTAATATACTCATTAACAATAGAGAAGGTTGGACTATTTACGGTATCGGTAACTTTGAGGTGCCGGCACATGGCCTGAACCAAAGTAGTTTTCCCGGCACCCATTTCGCCCGAAAGGGCAAATATCCGATGCCGGGGAAAGCCGTCGATAATTTCAGCAGCTACTTCATCAAGTTCACCAAGGTTTGCTACCCTGTTGTACAACATTTTCATAAAATCTACTTTGCTTTCAAAGTAATGAATGGGATGAGCATTTCTTCCATTGAAATACCTCCATGTTGAAAGGTATTGCGGTAATAGTTTACATAATAGTTGTAATTGTTCGGATAGGCAAAGAAATCAGTATTCCGGCTGAACACATAATTAGAACTCACATTGGTGCGTGGTAAAAATATATCGGCGGGATTCTTTACTTCAAATACCTCTTTTTTATTGTAACTCAGGCTGCGTCCGGTTTTATAACGCAAATTGGTATTGGTGGCCTTGTCGCCAACGATTTTCACCGGATTGTCTACTTTAACGGAGCCATGATCGGTTGTAATGACCAGTGGAATCCTTTTATCAGCCAGATATTGTATAATTTCATAAAGGGGACTGTGTTCAAACCAGGAAACAGTAATGGAACGGTATGCCGATTCGTCGTCGGCAAGTTCACGGATAACCTCCATTTCGGTTCTGGCATGCGAAAGCATATCAACAAAATTATAAACAATTACTGAGAGCCGGTTAGAAATGAGATTTGGCAAGGTTTCAACCAGCTTGCGTCCCGCGGTGAGATTGAGCACCTTATTGTAGGAGAATTTAATATCCCGGCCAAACCGCTTCAACTGTTCACCCAACAATTCGCCCTCAAATTGATTCTTTGTTCCTTCTTCATCCTCATTAATCCAGTAACGGGGATATTTTTTTTCAATTTCAGTAGGCATAAGCCCTGAAAACATGGCATTACGTGCATATTGAGTGGTGGTAGGCAGGATACTGTAATAAATCTCATCTTTTTCAACCCGGTAAAGTTCTTCAATAATGGGCTGCAGCATTTTCCACTGATCATACCTCAGGTTATCAATCAGGATGAAGAATACGGAAGGATTTTCGTCAAGCAATGGCATTAACTTCTCACGCATCAGGGTATGTGACATCACCGGAGCATCACTGGAACGCCCATTTACCCAATCCAGGTAATTCTGTTCAACGAAGCGGCTAAATACTTTCCCAGCCTCATCTTTCTGCAATTTAAGTATGTCTTTTATGCCACTGTCTCTGGATTGCTCCAGTTCAAGTTCCCAAAATATCAGTTTGCGGTAGATACTTTTCCATTCCCCGGACGACAAGTTATTGCCAATTTCCATTCCTATACTGCGAAATTCCTGCTGATAGCTCTGCATTGATTTTTCACCAATCAGCTTTTTATTTTCCAGATTCTTTTTTAAACTTAGTAAAATCTGATTGGGATTAACCGGCTTAATCAGGTAATCTGATATTTTTGACCCGATCGCATCTTCCATGATGCTTTCTTCTTCGCTTTTTGTAATCATAACTATGGGTAAATTCTGATAAAGATTTTTCATCTGTATCAGAGTTTCAATCCCCGATAATCCTGGCATTTGCTCATCAAGAAAAACGATATCAAAGGGCCGGGACTTCAACAATTCTATGGCTTCTACCCCATTATTGGAAGTAAACACTTCGTAACCTTTGTTTTTCAGAAAGAGAATGTGGGGTTTTAACAAGTCAATTTCATCGTCAACCCATAGTATTGCTGTATTTTCCATATTAAAGTTTTGTAAGCGACCGGTTTAAATAGTTTACTTTTGCAGTTGCTTTGTTAATAGTAATGTGAGAATACCGTGAATATTGCCTGGTTCTTGTATTATTAACAAAATTTCGCAACCACAAAGATAACTATGGTGCATGTTTCTTCTCCAAATAAACGAAAAATAATTAACGATCCGGTACATGGATTTGTAACCATTTCCACCGATCTATTGTTCGATCTGATTGAACATCCATTGTTTCAGCGCCTGCGACGGATTCGGCAGCTTGGTCTCACCTCTTATGTTTATCCCGGAGCGCTGCATACCCGATTTCACCATAGCATTGGTGCCATGCATCTTACCCGTGAGGCTATCGACACCCTGAGGCTGAAAGGTTTTGATATCAGCCCCGGGGAAAGTGAAGCTACCCTTGCAGCTATTTTGCTTCACGATCTGGGTCATGGCCCATTTTCTCACGCCCTGGAATATGCACTGGTAAAAGATTCAACACACGAGGAGCTTTCCCTGTTTCTGATGAAACAACTGAATGATACATTCAATGGCCGGCTAGATTTGGCCATAGCCATTTTTACCAATACCTGTTCCAAACCATTTTTGCATCAATTGGTTTCCGGTCAACTGGATATGGACCGCCTCGATTATTTAAAGCGGGATAGCTTTTACACTGGCGTAGCAGAAGGTGTAATTAGTACTGACCGCATTATCAGAATGTTAACAGTTTCCAATGACGAATTGGTGGTTGAGGCCAAAGGTATTTATTCTATTGAGAAATTTATTGTTGCCCGCCGGCTAATGTATTGGCAGGTATACTATCATAAAACGGTGGTTGCCGTTGAGAATATGCTCATCAACCTACTCAGAAGAGCCCGGCTGCTTGCCATGCGGGGTGATGAACTGTTTGGGACCCCTCCCCTTTTGTATTTTCTGAAAAATGATATTTTCCTTAAAGACTTTTCAACCCTGCCTGAGGTGGCTCATCAATTTGCCGCCCTCGATGATTTTGATGTTTACACTGCCATTAAGGTTTGGGTGCATCATCCCGATTTTATACTCTCCACGCTTAGCCGGGGAATAGTTGACCGGCAGCTTTTCAAAGTTAAGCTCAGCAGCACTCCGTTTTCTCCGGATGAAATTGAAAGTGCAAAAAGAAACATTAAAACAGCATTTCCTGAAGCTCCATTTGATGCTGCGGAATATTTTGTCTCAACGGGAACCATCAGCAACAATGCTTATCAGCCTCAGCATGATAAAATCAAGCTCATCTCCCGCGATGGTCTCCTGATTGACATTGCCGACTCATCGGACCAGCTCAATATTTCGGTATTGACACACGCTGTTACCAAATACTTTATTTGCTCCATTAAAACAGCCTGACAAGCCGGGATGAAAAAAGAATGATAGATGTTCATTAAATTGGTAAATTGCACCGATTTTCACGCATACAAACAAAACCCACAGTTAGTTGCAAATCAACAACTTGCAAAACGACAAGCGAATACAAACATCAGATAAATGAAATTTACAGCACAACAAATTGCCGGACTTGTAAACGGAATCATTGAAGGGAACCCTGAAACCGAAGTATCCAGTCTTTCCAAAATTGAACAGGGAGAGGCCGGATCACTGTCATTTCTGGGAAATCCGAAATATACCCACTATATCTATAACACCAAAGCTTCAGTGGTGATTGTAAATAAAGATTTCAAACCGGAGCATCCCATTGTCCCAACCCTTATCCGGGTAGATAACGCATATACTGCTTTCGCCACCCTGCTGGATCATTACAGTAAACTCGTAAGCGGGAAGAAAGGCATTTCCGTCCATGCAGCCATTGATGAGAGTGCCAGGCTGGGTGAAGAATGCTATATTGGTGATTTTGTTTCTATAGGCGAGAATGTTAAAATAGGCGACAGGGTGAAAATTTATCCTGGTTCCGTGTTGGGCGACAATGTAACTGTGGGCAATGATACCATTATTTATGCCGGAGTGAAAATTTACGCTTTTTGTGAAGTAGGCGAGTCATGTACCATTCATGCAGGCGTAGTCATTGGGGCCGATGGTTTTGGATTTGCTCCCCAAAACGACCAACACTACGAAAAAGTAGCTCAGATAGGAAATGTAATTATTAAGAACAACGTTGAAATCGGAGCCAACACCACTATTGACCGGGCCACCCTGGGTTCAACCATCATTCATCAGGGGGTTAAGCTGGACAATCTTATTCAGATTGCTCACAATGTTGAAATCGGCGAAAACACAGTTATTGCAGCACAAAGCGGCATTGCCGGGAGTACACGATTAGGCAAAAACTGCATGATTGGCGGACAGGTGGGGCTTACCGGCCATCTTATTATAGGCAACAATGTGAAGATTGCAGCTCAATCAGGCATTTCTACCAATGTGGCTGATGATGCCATCATTATGGGAAGTCCTGCTTTTGATATTTCGCTTTACCGGAAAACATATGTTCACTTCCGCAATCTTTCAAAAATTGTAGAGCGGATCAATGTACTGGAAAAGACCATTAAAAAATGATATAAATTAACTATTGAAAATATATTTAACTTTGCCAGCCTTATGACTGAAAAGCAAAAAACCTTAAAAGAGGCAGTATCTATCTCCGGAGCGGGATTACACACAGGTAAGGAGGTAACCATTACCCTCAGACCGGCTCCTGAAAATCACGGATTCCGGTTTAAACGGACCGACTTGCCAGATCAGCCGGTAATTGCGGCAGATGTTGACTATGTTGCAGATACCTCCAGAGGGACTACTCTGGAAGTAAATAACGTGCGCATTCATACCGTAGAGCATGTTCTGGCTGCACTCACAGGTATGGATCTGGACAATGTGCTCATTGACATTGACTCCAATGAAATGCCTATTCTGGATGGCAGTTCCAGGCTTTATGTAGAAGCCATACAGAAAGCAGGGATTGAAACGCAAAAAGCCAACCGGCACTATTTTAAGATAAATGAGGTGCTGCGTTATTCTGATCCGGATAAAAAAACGGAGTTGCTGGTGCTTCCCGATGACAATTACAAGCTTTCGGTGATGATCGACTATGAAACTCAGGTTTTGGGTACCCAAAATGCTCAACTGAACTCTCTGGATGATTTTGCAAGCGAGATAAGCCCGTGTCGTACTTTTGTTTTTTTACATGAGCTGGAATATCTTATTCGCAATAATCTGATTAAAGGCGGCGACCTGAGCAATGCCATAGTTTTTGTAAATCGTCTCGTTGAACAGGATGAGCTGGATCGCCTGGCCAGCTTTTTCAACAAACCAAAAGTAAAGGTGCTTAAAGAAGGCATTCTCAACAACCTCGAATTGTATTTCACCAATGAACCGGCACGGCATAAGCTATTGGATGTAGTAGGCGATCTTACCCTGATAGGCACACGCATTAAAGGGCACATCATTGCGAGCAGGCCCGGACATGCTGCCAACACCCAGTTTGCTAAACTCATAAAACAGCATATTAAGCACGAAATGCATCTGCCTGCAGTGCCAAAATATGACTTAAATGCACCACCACTGCACGACATTCGAGATATAAAACGGCTGCTGCCCCATCGCCCGCCATTCCTGCTGATTGATAAAATATTTTCAGTAAGTGATCATGATGTGGTGGGCATGAAGAATGTTACCATGAACGAACCCTTCTTTGTTGGTCATTTTCCGGATGAACCGGTTATGCCCGGAGTGTTAATTATAGAAGCAATGGCCCAGGCAGGAGGTGTATTTGTTCTTAGTTCCGTTCCTGATCCCGAAAACTACATAACCTATTTTATGAAAATAGACAATGTACGTTTCAGACAAAAAGTATATCCCGGCGATACCCTGATCTTCCATCTGGAACTCATTTCACCTTTCCGCCGGGGAATCAGCCAAATGAGGGGCAAGGCATTTGTCGGCAACACCATTGTCGCAGAAGCAGAACTCATGGCCCAAATCACTAAAAAACCTAACACCTGATGAATCAACCCCTTGCCTACGTGCACCCTCAGGCCAAAGTGGCCAAAAATGTTGTTATTGAACCGTTTGTAAATATTGAAAAAAACGTTGAAATTGGTGAAGGCACCTGGATTGGATCGAATGTTACCATTATGGAAGGTGCGCGCATTGGAAAAAATTGTAAAATATTTCCTGGTGCTGTAATTTCAGCTATTCCCCAGGACCTGAAATTCGATGGGGAAGAAACCATTGCCAAAATAGGCGACAATACCGTGGTAAGGGAGTTTGTAACCATTAACCGGGGTACCAAGGCGAGTTTCGAAACTACAGTTGGAAAAAACTGCCTGCTTATGGCTTATGTTCATGTAGCACACGATTGCATTGTGGGGAATAATGTTATCCTTGCCAATGCCGCTACCCTTGCCGGTCACATTAATATTGATGACTATGCCATTATCGGCGGGTTATCCGCAGTGCACCAGTTTGTAAACATCGGCGCTCATGTAATGATTTCCGGAGGATCGCTGGTTCGAAAAGACGTGCCCCCATTCACCAAAGCTGCGCGTGAACCTTTGTCGTATGTTGGTATCAATTCAATAGGCCTCAGAAGAAGAGGATTTTCAGCAGATAAAATCAGAGAAATCCAGGATATTTACCGTTTTATTTACCTGAAAGGCAATAATGTATCCCAGGCCCTGGAGTACATTGAAGCCAATCTGCCTGCTACTTCCGAACGCGATGAAATCATTTCCTTTATTTCGCGCTCAAGCCGCGGCATCATGAAAGGTTATGCAAAACAACTTTAACCGGATTTGAGCTGAGACACATTCAATTCATTTAATGTCTGAATGACTCAGAATCAGGTTAACTCTGTAGATTTTATAAATTTCAACACTTAACACAGCGACTCTGTGCTGAATTGAATATTGACATGCTCGAAATTACGCTTCATCAGGCAGAAAAAAGATACAATCATCAGCAGATATTCTCCAACCTGACGGCCACACTCCAATCAGGCCAGGGAACTGCTATTCTCGGCTGCAATGGTTCGGGCAAATCCACCCTGCTGCAAATGATTGCATCAGCAATTATGCCAACTGCCGGCACAGTATCTTATCGTTTAAAAGGTGTTGAAATCAGACCGGAACATGCATTCAGACTGATGTCAATTGCTGCTCCCTATATAGAACTCATAGAAGATTTTACCCTCACCGAAATGGTTTGTTTCCACCGCCGGTTAAAGCCATTGATGCGTAATATGTCAACGGCTGAACTGATAAAGATCTGTTATCTCACTGAAAACGCCGATAAACCCATACGTTATTTTTCCTCAGGAATGAAACAACGGCTAAAGCTGGCTCTGGCTATTTTAAGCGATACTCCTGCTTTATTGCTCGATGAGCCGGTTTCAAATCTCGATAGTCAGGGCATAGAATGGTTTGCAGACCTGATATCTAAAAACAGCCCTGACCGTTTGATAGTGGTAAGTTCCAATTCCATAGAAGCCGAATATAAATTTTGCACCCACACCATTCAGTTGGAAGATTATAAAAAACCAACGAAAAGTCAGGCGATTAATCAATATTAACAGATAGCTGATTTACAGGTTCGCTACGAAGCCTCTTTCAATACGCGAATAAAACTTTCAGCAAAGCGGCAAAAAGTTCAGCAGCCTTTTAAATGAATACATGCCCGTAACAATTTTTCATCTGTTCTCCATCCCATCATGATGCCCCTGTTTAGGTTTTATTGATAATTTTTCCTTTTTTACACCACACTCTTTTATTAATCCCGGCAAGCGAAATAAAAAATATTACCTTTGCCACGCAAAAAACAACAAGCTTAATATTTTATGGCAACTACCGCAGATTTTAAAAACGGTCTCTGTATTGAATTCAACGGAGATTTATATTCAATTGTTGAATTTCAACATGTTAAACCTGGAAAAGGAGCTGCTTTTGTTCGTACAAAACTTCGCAATTTAAAAACAGGTAAAGTTATACCCAATACTTTTAGTGCAGGTGTAAAAATTGATCTGGCACGCGTGGAGCGCAGACCCTATCAATTTTTGTATAATGACGACAATGGATATCATTTCATGCATACCGAAACCTTTGAGCAGCTTTCTATTGAAGAGGCGTTAATTAACGCGCCTCAATTTCTTAAAGAAGGACAAGGCGTTGAAATATTGATCCATGCGGAAACAGAGACCCCGCTAAGTTGTGATTTGCCTCCCTTTGTTGAACTTACGGTAACCTATGCTGAGCCGGGAGTAAGGGGCGATACCGCAACCAATACACTTAAGCCTGCCACAGTTGACACCGGAGCCACCGTGAATGTTCCGCTTTTCATCAACGAAGGTGAACGCATCAGGGTTGATACCCGAACGGGAGATTATTCCGAAAGGGTAAAATCATAATATCTTTTGGGAGCCGGCTTATCTGTTTATAGTTGGTTCTTTTTTTAACCTCACGCTCTGGTATGAAAATTCACCCCTCCGTGTCCCTGGCAACCATAGCTTCAATGATTGGAGCAGAATACACCGGCGATCCCGCTTTTCAGATAACCGGTCTGAATGAAATTCACATGGTTCAACCCGGCGACATAACATTTGTTGATCATCCTAAATATTATTCGAAAGCATTAAATTCGAAGGCCACAACAATCATCATCAATACACCGGTGGATTGTCCTGAAGGAAAGGCATTACTATTGCATGAAGATCCTTTCGCAGCTTTTAATTTATTGATCAGGAAATTCAGACCCTTTACCCCTTCGGCTACAGCCATCAGCCCAACAGCATCCATAGGCGAGGGAACAATAATACAGCCCAATACTTTTGTTGGAAATTACGTTGTTATAGGTAAAAATTGCATCATTCATTCCAATGTAAGCATATATGACCATGCAGTTATCGGCAATAATGTGATCATTAACTCAGGCAGTGTTATTGGTGGTGATGCCTATTATTTTCAAAGAAAACCGGAAGGATACAGGAAATTTCACACCTGTGGCCGGGTGGTTATTGAAGACGATGTTGAGATTGGTGCACTTTGCGCCATTGACAGCGGTGTATCGGGTGACACAGTAATTGGCCGTGGAACAAAATTCGATAATCACGTTCAGGTAGGTCATGATACCACTATTGGCCGGAATTGCCTCATCGGATCACATTGTGCCATTGCCGGAGTTACCCGTATTGAGGATGATGTTATTCTCTGGGGAAAGGTAGCCATCAATAAAGATATTGTCATAGGAAAAGGTGCCGTATTACTGGCTACATCAGCCGTAGATAAAAGTCTTGAAGGCGGCAAGGTATATTTCGGAATACCTGCAGATGAAGCCCGCAAAAAATGGAAAGAACTGGCTTCACTTCGCCGCTTACCCGCTCTGCTTAGTAAACTGGATGCCATGGCAGAAAGTCCAGACAAAAATCCGGCACCTGATGTCTGAACTGGCAGACGGCTGCCGGCCAAAACAATATACAGTAAGGACAGGAAATGGCTGAATGTGTAATAAAGTAAAGTTATAAAGTGTTTATTGACCCTTCCAGGTGAATTATCTTAATTGATCCTTAATACCTCCATCTGAAAGCAAAAACAGCAAGTTATTTTTTATCAGAGAGTTCAATGGTCTCCCCGGATTGTTTATGATATAAATCCATGGCTACCAGCATGGCAATAAAACCCCAGAAGGGTACTGACGCTTTATCGGTGTCCAGAAAGTTGTTGAGAAAACCATGTATAAAATAGGTGATGAGTGAAAGTACTATTACCAGGCTGTAGATACGCACATCCCGGGTTTGCGCCCTTCGATACACCCTGACTCCCGTTACTATGGCAGCTATGGCGAGCCATACAATACTTAGCATTCCCGGAAGGCCCTGCTCTGATAGTGGCCCTATATACTCGCTATGTGCATTGCCCAGATCGCCGGCATTGGTACTGATAATGGTCCGCTCTTTGGATCGCTGAAAAGGCGCATAAATGAACTGATATGTTCCCGGGCCCCAGCCAAATACCGGTCGTTCATCAAACATCCTGAATGCCGACTGCCAGCGGTTAATCCGTTCCAGATTCGAAGCATCGGAAGATATGTTATAAATAGATTGAACATGTTCGATAAAATCTGCAGATGAATCCTGCTTATTTTTTTCGAGAACAAAGAGTATTTCACTTTTAAAAATATAAAAAGAGGCTATCAATATTCCCAATCCAGTGAGAATCCACCTCAGTTTAATCTTATACACGATAAGTAAAGTAACTACGAGTGCTGCAGCCACACTTATCCAGGCTGCACGACTGTATGACAAAAACAAGGCTATGAACAGAATAACCGAGACCCCCCAGGCTGTATAACGGTACAACTTTGAGCGGTTTCTTAGAAATATAGCCCCAATAAATACCGGAACGAAAAATGCCAGAATGGCGCCATAAGCGGTGTGGTCATTATAAAATGGTTTCATCACCCAATGCCCCTGTTTCTCGGCAAATCCGTACTGAGCATGTCTTACTGTAGTATATATAATTACTACAATGAGTGATATAACATAGACCCATTGGAAACGTTCAAGGTTTTTCAGGTCTTTAAAGAGCACCACCCCCAGAAAAAACATAGGAACCACAAACCACAACCGGGCTATTAGAAATTTGAATGAAACTACCGGCATAGAGCTGGTTAAACTGGTTATCAATATCCAGAAAAGATTAAAGAATATGGCCAGGGTAACCGGATGTTTCAGAATACGTTTATCATAACTGCGATCAAAAATAAGCTTAAGGATAAAAAGCAGCATTACTCCTACCAGCAGTGGCTCTGCCGGCAACGATATACCAAAGCCCAGATCATTGTTGGCAATTTCCACCGAAAGGGGCACAAGAAAAACAATAAGCAGCAATAGTTTATCCAGCCAGAAAAAATACATGAAAAGAATTACAATAGATAACGGTATTGCAATTCCCCAGTACATCTCTTTTATCACCAGAATGGTATTGAGCACAATGAAAAAGCCACTGAGCAGATAAAACCATCTTATTTTAATTTTGTCAGACACAAGGTGATAAGTTACAACTATTTATACATTCAGCGGATTCAGGAAAGCTTATCTTCCGCCAGTAGCCGTCGTTTGTTTTCGATTATGGAAATGGCTAAAACTGCAAAGACCAGTGAGGCAGCAACTGCATACATTACGATAAGCCAGCGCACCGGATAGGACTTTTTGTCGGCTACAACCGGGGGCGTAATAATGTTGGTGAAGGTAAAATGCTTATTGGCGTCATAAACAGCCTGATCATAGACTTCTTCAAACTGTCCATATATCCTGAGCACATCATTAAGTCTCTGGGTCAGTATGGCCATACGTTGAGCTTTTTGTTCAAAATTTTCTTTCAGCCGGAGAACATCTTTCATATTAATGTTTGTAGAGTTTGATCCATCTACAGTACGCAAATAACCCCGGGTGATTTCTCTGGCCTGACTTTCAAAATCAATCAATTCATATTCCTGACTGAGTACCGACAATTCTGCTTCTATACTATCGAGTTGGGCACGTTTTAATGCCAGTGTTTGTCCCATACTTCTGGCCACTTCATTATATTTTTCGCGATGAATGCTTCTGATTTTTTGATTTACAAAATGAATGATGGCCAAAACCATATCCCGGGCAATTACCGGATCGGTATCCATCACAGTTATCTCAATTGATTCCCACTGCGTCTTATTGATCTTCACATTCTTATTGTAAAGATAGTTCATTGTAGAACTAAAATATTTATATGAAGGATCAATTTCATAATGTTTGGGAAGGTCAAATTTTTTCATCACGCTGTCGCGAATATCTTCTGACAACATCCATTGCAGCATTTGTTCCGATTCACTCTCATCGGAATAAGGCGCAATATTGGATGGATAAATCAGGGCATAAGATTTATACCTGGGTTTGATGAATACTGCGCCGGAGAAAATGGCTGCCAATAATGCAGCAATAACAGCTATAGCAAGTAAATGCCATTTCCATTTGAAGAAAATATTCATCATATGGATGTTGCTGAAGTAGTTTTCCATGTTGGGCTTAATGTTGTCCATTATGCTGAATTTAAATCTTACTTTTTTACTAAAGAAGACGGCTTTTTTTTTAACAAATGCTGATTACCGGTTTTTTCGATGATCATTATAACAATGGCACCCAACATAAGTGCAGTTAATGTTGAGACCAGTACAATAATCCATCTGACCGGGTATGACTTTCGCTCTGCCTTATATGCGGATTCCACTACAAACTTTTGCGGAAGGGTTTCTGTTGCATCTACCTGAGCTTCTTCATAACGGGCTTTTAAATAGCTAAGCTGTTTTTTTTCATGCTCAAGCATGTCGCGCAGTGAAACGTATGCTCCTCCGTATTTAGCCAGCAATTGCAATTGTTCTTCCAGGGCTTCAATACCTCTTCGGTTACCTCTGGCAATTTCAATGGCCAGTTGCTGGTTAATCATTTCACTTTGTGACTCATAATCGTATACTCCCTTTTCACGAATACTCCGAAGTGAATCTTCCATTTGAGCGATATCGTGCTGTAACTTAAGGTACTCATTTTTAACAATCTCAAATCCTCTGATTGCCCGCTCTCGCTGCATCTCATTTTTAATGGAATCATGCAGTTCTGAAATGGTGTTGGCAATATCTGCGGCCATTTGAGGGTCACGATCAAGTACGGTAATCTTTACTGCCATATAATCAGTCCGCCTGAAAGTAATATTGCTCTCCCATTGCCTGAAGAGTTCGGTATTTTTATATTTGGATGATGGACTGATCTTATAATGCTTCATCAGGTTGTACTTTTCCACTACCCGATCCCGTATTTTACTGGAACTCAATATCTGAAGCATTTGTTCTGTTTGCTCATCTTCTCCAAATTCAAGGATATCGCTTTTTGCTGAGGGTTGTTCATTGAGCAGGGCGCGAGAAATTGAATTGCTTGAAACCGGAAATAAAACTACGGTTGAACGATACAGGGGGGTGATAAAGTAGGGTGTTGAGAAAATAATGGCAAGAATAGCAGCGACCAATCCAATAATAATCAAATGCTTTCGCCAGGCGTACAGAAATGTACCCAGATTAGTAGAATCAAAGTCTCTATGTCCCGTTGGTTTGTGCTCCGACATCATGAATAGGAGGTTCGTTTAAGGGTGCCAAAGATATGGAAAAATGTTTCACTAAACATGAGAAAATATGATAACTGTATTTATTGCATTATTATAATCCCTGCCAGATAGCCACAGGACTTAAAATATCTCCTGCATCAATCTATAGCTGTCAGTTAAATCGTCTGATTACCAAAGCGCACTTTAAAACATGGAGTTTTGGAAGGCTGTGACAACTTTTTTTTCTTTAGGTACTCTTAAACCTTCCTGTAAACAACCGTATAAAGCCACGTACATCCAATAACCCCAGCATCGTAGCCAATGTAAGAGAAAAAGCTATGGTCATCAGGAATAATTTTACCCAGTGCAGGGATATAGTGCTCATAATAACTGCTATAACCACTACCCCGGTACTAAATAAAAACAATCGCAAAACATATATCAGGTTAAACCGGAATCTAAAAAACAGGGAAGCCAGCATAATTTGAAGTATAGCCATTACAGACTGCGTAACCAGGCTTGCCCAAGCTGAACCTAAGGCACCCAATTGGGGAATAAGCCAGAAATTTAAGCCAATATTAAGCACCATACCACCGGCTGCAACCACATTTAATTGTTTTAAGTTACCATTGGCAGTAAGTAATGTGCCGAAGACATAATTTGTAGAAATGGCAATAAAACAAAAAATCAACACACCAAATACTGCAGCCGATTCCTCAATAAGATGCCAATACATAAGCTGCATTATCTGAACACGAAATGACCAGGAGGAAACAGCAAACGTGACCGAAACCACAAAAAGCAATGAGAATGATAATTTTACGAGATGGGCCACCTGTTTGTTCTCTTTAATCAAACGGGCAAAGATGGGTAATAATAAAACCGAAAAAAGATAAGCAAAATTATTTGAGGCGTCAAGCAGGCGATAAGCATGGGCATATATTCCCGACTGCTCTTTACCTGCTGTATCACCAAGTAATTTTACGAGCATTACTGAGTCAAAACGATTATAAAATGCCATCAACAAGACAAGTAATGCGAAAGGAAGGCTTTGTTTTATAATCATCAGAAAAAAGGGGAAATTCCAGTTGAGTTTTCTGAAAGAAGCTTTTTTTATGACTATGGCCAATGCAATAAGTGCGGTTAAAATGTAAGAGACTGTTTGTGCATAAACAAACCATTCAATTCTGAATTGCTGATGGGTAATATTGCCCCAGAGCAACACACTGCAAATCAATATCATTAGCACCCTATCGAGCACACTGATAATACTATCTGTTTTAAAGAAAAAGAGAGCCGAGATATTCGATCTCAGATAAAGAATGAAGGAGGCAAAAAACTGGTTCAGTCCCAGCAAACCAAGCAGCCAAAGCTCATGTCCCCTATATCCCAGAATGAGGCCAAATCCAAATATGACCACAAAATAAACTATTGCCAGTATAAGTTTAAGGATAATTATACTTGAAAAGTGCTTGTTTAACAGTTGGGTATTCTGAGCAATATTCTTATTATTGAAGTTGGTTATACCAAAATCAAGCAGTATATTAAAAATAAAGGTGAAATTAAAAACTGCAAAGTAAAATCCAAAATCTTCAGCACCTACTACATTTTGCACCGTTCGGTCGATACCAAAAATATAAATGGGTTTAATTAACAGATTAAGCAACAGCAGGAAACCAAGATTGGTAAGAAATTTACGTTGCATACCTGTATTTGAATAAGGGCGGAATTCCAGGCATTCACCAATTTTGGTTGCCTGCATGCCGAAAAACTTTAAATTTGCGCAAATTTACATTATTCTTAACATAAACTGAAGGCAGCAAGTAATTCAGTTGAAAAAAAAACAATGCATTGAACATTGCAGTCAATACACGCCTGTTGCTTCATGGACGGCTGGAGGGAATTGGATGGTTTACCTTTGAGAACCTCAAGCGTGTAACCCTGTCCCATCCTGAACATCAATTTTATTTCATTTTTGACCGCCCTTATCATGCTGAATTTATTTTTAGTACTAATGTACATCCCATAGTAATTGCTCCTCAGGCACGACACCCACTGCTTTATTACGTATGGTTTGAATTTTCGATAAGACGGGTATTAAAAAAGATAAAGGCCGATTTATTTCTTTCGCCCGATGGATATATGTCTTTAGGTAGCAAAGTACCCGGAATTGCCGTATTTCATGATTTGAATTTTGAACATTACCCTGAGGATCTGCCTTCTGCAGAGCGGTGGTATTATCGTCATTTCTTTCCTAAGTATGCCCATAAAGCCATGCGCATTGCTACGGTCTCTGAATTTTCCAAACAGGACATTGTAACACAATATGGTGTAGACCCAAAAAAAATTGATGTGGTTTATAATGGTGCCAATGAGCAATATGCCCCTTTGGATGAGGCGCAAAAAGCAGCTGCCCTTCAGAAATTTACCAGCGGAAAGCCTTATTTCTTTTTTGTTGGCGCACTGCATCCCCGTAAAAATCTGATTAATTTGTTCAGAGCCTTTGAGCTGTTTAAAATGCAGGATAAAAATGGCACCATGCTCCTGATAGCTGGTGCACGGAAATGGTGGACAGGTGAAATCGCTGAGGTATATGAGCGCCTTAACTGCAAAGAATATATCAAATTTGCCGGGCGTCTCAGCACAGCGGATATGAAACTGGCTATGGGTGCCGCCATGGCCCTCACCTATGTATCCTATTTTGAAGGATTTGGCATACCCATAATTGAAGCCTTCCGTTGTGGAACACCCGTAATTACCTCCAATGTTACCTCTATGCCTGAAATTGCCGGCGATGCCGCCCTGCTGGTAGATCCATTTGATCCAGAAAACATTGAAAAAGCCATGCAGACGGTGAGCAATTTTCCTGTAAAAACTGATGCGCTGATCAAATCAGGCTTTCAGCGCGCTGAAATATTTACCTGGGACAAATCCGCAGAACGGCTGTGGAATACCCTGCAAAAGGTAATTGATGATTTGTAGAAACATATATGAACTTAGTATAAAAACTCCTTTTTTCCCACTAAGGTACAATGACCTGCCCGTGTGCGCAGGCAGGCACAAAGCCTCACCAAATTTTAATCACTGATATACAGAGCCCTGTGCAACCTGGCAAGTTCGTGTCTAAATGGCATTTCTTTATTATTCACGGCCTGCTGAAAAACTAATATACCATTGGATACCAGTTTGGGTATAATAATATTTTTTATGTTAAATACATGGCTTTTCCCGGCATACGTCCACATCCCATGCATATATATTACGGTGCTTTGCACCTTATTATCGTTCTGACTTATTCTTTTTATAAATATTACGGTCCTCTGAACCTAAAAAAGAGCCACTGAATGACGAAATATTTATAGAAAATGTTTGTTTAGTGATTTGGGCGGGTACAGAGCACCGAAATATAAAAAGCTTGTGAGTTTTTCAGCAGGCCCTATTTATACCTTTTTGACTGGACTCATATATAATTTCATTACAGACCAAAACATAAAATAGTCCGCACCTGATATGAAAGATACGGACTATAATTTCTCGGAATTCTATTGCTGGGTTACTACTCAGCCACGAAGTAATGAAATGATTATTGAAATAAGCGCAAACACCAGTAGAATGTGAATTAATGAACTGGCAGCGAAAACGAAAAACCCCAATATCCATCCAATTATGAGCACCACAGCAATAACATACAACAGCGATCTCATGGTTTACAGGGCGTTAATTTCGTCAATAAGCTCCTGACGGGCTTTTCCGGTTTTATTTTGAAGCCGGCCCAATAACTCATCTTCTTTTCCTTCTGTGTAAGTGAGATCGTCATCAGTAAGATCGCCATATTTTTGCTTCATTTTTCCTTTAAGAACATTCCAGTTCCCTTTAATTTGCAGTTTGTCCATGATTCAAATTTTTAGTGGTTAATATTTCTTTTATTGCGAAGTATGTAATCAGTTGACTTCTGCTGCACATAATCAAAGAATTATGCCAATTCCGGATATTAGCATTAAACAGTTGAAAGAGTGATGATTATATTATTTTCAGGTAATTTCAGAGTTGTGGAATATCAGAAAAAGTGGGAATTCAAATACCCATATTTTGTTTCTTACAGCATGGTTGACTTTATTCCGCTCAAAATACTCTTCCACCAAAAGTTGAAGATGGATTTCTTTTTATCCCGTTCGAAATGAATTTCACCTTTTTTAAAATCGTCATTTGCCGCTATGTTATTGGTAGGTACAACCAATCTGTTTACAATGGCGCTTAATATTTTCTTTTCTGATTGATCGCTCTTATTTATAAGTTTTACCTTTAAATCAGTATATTGGAACGCCAGTTCACCATCCGAAACATCATTGTTATAGATAAAATTAAAGTCTAATCTTTCAAGGTTTCCGGTTACGACCTCAGCACCGGCACTTTGTTGTAATATATTATTTAAGGATTTTAAAGGCATTTCATGTAGTGCACCAATAACTTTATATTTCTTTTTGAATGCCGGATTAGGCAAATCGAATGAGGCGTTTAAATACGCTTTATCCATGAACATAGCCGAAGCCGTAAGCCGGGTAGGTGCTTTTAAATATCTGGCTTTATTACCAATATTTACTAAAGTAGCCTTCAGGTTGTTAAAGGTCACCAAACCTTCGGCAGACGAGCCTTCAACCCGCTCGGCATACTCCACATAACCAGACTGAATAACCAGTGAATCTATTCCAAGACCAACCGGTATCGATCGCATTAAAGCATCAGGGAGTTTGGTGTCAGGTTTATCAGGAAAAGTTCGTCTTCGGTCTTTAAATGCGCGTGCTTCAAATCTTTCAATCCGAACTGCACCGGCAATCAAAGCAGTATCCGAAAGTGCCTTAGGGAAGTTAACTGGATAAATATTAATGCCGTCCCACGATAGATCAAGCCAGTCGCGCTGTAATCCGGTAACATTCCCGATTTCGTAACGCTCGTAATTTGTTCCCAGTTTAACCAGCTGCATGCTGATAACCGAATCTTCGGTATTCAACTCTAAGTTAAAAAAATCCAGGTAATAAAGACTATCAGAAACTGCAAGGCGTGCATAAGGTACTGTTAATATTAAAGAATGGTAAGTCACCGGAAAAGCAGTATCATTGCTACCCTGATCCCATGCAAGTTTCGTTCCCGAGAAGCGGGCTTCCACATAAAGTAATGTATCACTTACTGTTGAATTTGAATCTAACCATACAAAGCTGTCCACATCTACAGATAAATTCTGTGTAAAAATTTTAAAATCCTTTTTGGATTTCGATGTGCCCTTCTTTTGGAGTTTTGTGTGGGCAGATGGTTGAAAAAAAACATCAATCCCTTCTATGGAAATATTGCTTGTTGATATTTCATCATTAAAAAATATTTTAAACGGATTCAATCCTCCCACCCTGAATTTTTTGATACGCAATTTTGAATCTGAAGAATCCGCGTTTAGTAAAATATTATTTAAGGTGATACTTAATTTGAATAGATTTACATTTACTTCAACTGAGTCCGTCTTATAACCATAAATCTCCTGGCTTAATAACCTGGATTCAATATAATTATTCAAAAACAGCCCCCCTGCCCACAACAATACTATGAGAAGAGCCAGACTGATAAACACACCTTTTAACAGTCTGTTCTTTTTCATATGTGGCAGATTAGAAATTGTTTATAATAAAAAAGCCTTTTCAGCTTTTTGACTTTCCGGCAAACCCAATAACAGCTCCAATCAATACAAACAGCGCACTTATGATAATGGGTGTCCAATTGGCTTTGCTAAGGGTAATGTCCAGCCCAAACAGGCTGATGCTCTCTGAATCATTGATGGCCTGAATTCCAAAAACGATCATTCCCACTACTCCAATAATAAATAAGATGATTCCAACAATTTTCATGATAATTATTTTTTAGTGAACGTTTTTTACAAACTTTTGAAAATCCCATACCGTAAAAACTTTGCCAGAAAACGCATTTCATTGACTATCTTAAGATTAGATTGAATTTTAATATTTGATTTTATCCCATAAGTGTATACAATCAACCTACAGTCTGAGGCATTCCTTCCCCGCAACAAAAATAATTTTTATTCAGCATGACAAAATCATATGATTGTTGTTTATCTTTGTTAACGATTAAATTACTTTTTACGTTTAAATAATTATCATACTGCCACCATTAATAGTATAATTTATGTCCACGGACATCACTCAAAATAATCAGCACTTTGCAAAATTGGCTGAAAATGTTGAATCCTTCATTGCCCAATCCGATACACAGACTACAGATTTACATCACCTCGAGCTTTGGTTAAAAAACCACCTGGAACGCATCAGAATAAAGCGACTCAGTTCTGAGAGCAGTGTATTTGATCCTCACAAACAGGAAAACGACCGTTACGACGGCATCATTATCTTTGATCAAAATTTAAAGGTATTGCAATTTGTCGCGCCGCGCAATTATTTTTATGGGCCTAAGTTTAGTGACGCCACCTCGCTTGATATGAGCGACTTTTTATTTGAGGATGATCTGGTTATGTTGAATGAAGTATTGAGCTCTGCAGAAAACCTTACTTTAAATTCAACTTATGAATTGACATTTAAAAGCGGCCCTGGCAGCAGCATTAAAGGGCTGATGACACTCAAATCCTCCTGCAACGAATTACAAGAGAAAAATTTTACCGCATTATTGAGATTTCCTGAAATTCACGAACAACTGTTTACTACTTATCAGGCCATTATACTGGATAACCTCCCCGGCATGGATGTATATTTGTTTGACCGGAATTACAGGTTTATAATCGCAGGAGGACGCGAGAAAGAAAGACATGGCAATGCCAACGACTACTTTGTTGGTAAGACTTTTTTTGAAGTACTGGATAAAAAGTCCCGACGCAGTCTTTTCCCGTTTTACAACAAAGCTTTAAATGGTTTACATACCGAAGGTGAAGTAAGATTTAATGATCAGGTATACTATATAGTAGCCAAACCCATTTATGAAAATGACCGCGAACCGGTTGCGGGATTACTTATTGCTCAAAATGTTACCAGCGACAAATTACTTGAACAACAGCTACGAAAGCGCAAGGAGGAAGCCCAGCGTGCCGATCAGGCGAAATCAATCTTTATTGCCAACCTCAGCCACGAAATTCGCACTCCACTCAATGCCATTGTGGGATTCATAGAGCAACTGGGTAAAACAGGGCTGGATCAACAGCAGCTTGACTTGCTCACCATTATTCAAAAGGCCTCCGACCATTTGCTTTACCTTGTTAACGAAGTGGTTTTCCTTTTTAAACTGGGAATGGGTAAAATCTACATTGAACACATACCTTTCTCAGTGAATGACCTGCTGGAAGAGATTAACAGCCTGATGGCTCCCAAAGCGGCAGAAAAAAACCTTGAGCTATCCATCCTCAGTGATAACTGTCCATTGATAGTAACCGGAGACCCTTACAGGGTAAAACAAATCCTGATGAACCTGTTGGCCAATGCCATAAAATTTTCGGATAAAGGTGAAATAAAACTCAGTTGTCTTCATAAACGCAACAAAAAAAACATGGTCGAAGTTACTTTTAAAGTATCTGACAATGGACCAGGCATTGCCAAAGAAGACTTGCCAAATATTTTTAATGTATTTGAACAGGGAGCTGTACTTAATCAGCATTCAAAATCGGGAGCCGGACTTGGATTGGGAATTTGTCAGCGCCTGACAACATTATTGGACGGTGAAATCTCAGTGAAGAGCAAAATAAACCATGGCAGTGAATTTAAAGTAAAGCTTCCCTTTGAAATATTTACCGGAGATCTTAAAGTTAGAGAAGTCAATAAATTTGCCATTGAAGATGATCTATTGGCAGGAAAATCGATTTTACTGGCAGATGACGATGAACATAACCTCATGCTGGGCGAAATGATACTCAAAAGCTGGAGTGTAAAATATACATTGGTGACCAATGGCTGTGATGTTATTACATCCGCATCAAACACCCTTTTCGACATATTATTACTGGATATTCAAATGCCTTGTAAAAATGGTATCGACGTAATAAAAACCATACGGAGTACCCCAGATCATCTGAATAAAAGCACTCCGGCAATATCCATCTCAGCCAATATTCTCAAGAGTGATATTGTTAAATATCTGAAAGCCGGATTTAATGATTATATCACCAAACCATATAAAGAAGAGGAGCTTTATAACAAATTGTGTTCGGTGTTGTTTCTGCAAAAAAACGAACCTTTGCCGGCTCCGGTGAATAAAAAACCTGAAATCAGTCAAAAAATTGATTTAAGTGAACTCCGCCGAACAGCACGGGGTGATGAAATGTTTGTAAAAAAAATGGTGCAAAACTTTATTGATCAAGCCGAAAACCTGCTTGGAGTTTTTAAACAACCAACTGACGATAAAAATTGGAATTTTGTAGGAGAAAAAGCCCACAAAGCAATTCCTGCTTTCCGTTATTTTAAGCTAAACTTCGTAGTTGAGTCATTGAAAATCATTGAAAACAACACTTTACGTAAATACAATCCGGATGTTGCCGCTTTGGAAATTGGCAGGGCAGTAAAAAATATCCGGCAAACCATCAGGCAAGCTAGAAAAATTTTGAGTGAAATGTAAACTTAAAACAAAGTGGATTCAGTTTCCGGGTGCTTTATTTACATATGACCGTAGAATATGGATGCCCATGAAACATAATTTTCATTTTTCATTTCTCAGGTAAATGAATAGTATTATCTTTACATTTGAATGTTAAAACCACAATTGAAAATCACTATGGCCAGAATTCTTATAATTGATGACGACACCTTTATCAGCGAGATACTGCGAAAACATTTAATAAATCATGATTATGATGCAGAAGTAGCTCTCACTGGTAAGAAGGGTATTGAGCTTTTCAAGAAAGCAAAATTTGATCTGGTCGTGGTCGACTTCAGGCTGCCCGATACCAGTGGAATTGAAATGCTTCAGGAAATCAGAAGCATTCGTCAGGATGTACCGGTAATTATCATTACTGCCTATGCGGATGTGCGTCTGGCGGTTAAGCTTATGCAAATGGGAGCAAGCGATTACATTACCAAACCCATTCATCAGGAAGAGTTTATCTTACTCATTAACAAACTATTAACAAATAAACCCTTGCATATGCCAGCTATGCCTGATCAACCACAGGTATTGTACCAGCAGGGTGATTTCGTTGCGGGCAAAAGCGAAGAAATTAAAAAAGTACTGGAACTTAGCCGAAAGGTGGCTCCAACCAATATTTCGGTTTTGATAAAGGGTGAAACCGGCACAGGGAAAGAATATATCGCCCGCTACATCCACGAAAACAGCGCACGACGTAAGAAACCTTTTGTGGCTATCGATTGTGGCGCTATTCCCAACGATTTGGCCAACAGTGAATTGTTCGGCCACATCAAAGGATCTTTTACCGGAGCAGTTACCGACAAAGAAGGCGTATTTCAGAAAGCCGATGGAGGTACTCTTTTTCTGGATGAAGTAGGCAATCTGAGTTATGAAATTCAGTTGAAGCTGTTGAGGGCCATTCAGGAAAGAGTAGTAACCCGCCTGGGCGATACACGCGTTCAAAAAATTGATATCCGCCTGATTTCAGCAACCAATGAAGACCTGAATACAGGCATAAAAGGGAAATCATTCCGCGAAGACCTATTCCACAGAATTAATGAATTTTCCATAGATTTGCCGGCATTAAAGGACAGAGGCCCGGATATTCTGGTTTTTGTAGATCATTTTATCAGGTTGGCCAACGAGCAGCTTAACCGGAACATCATTGGAATTTCTCCGGATGTGGAACAAGTTTTCCTCTCCTATTCCTGGCCGGGAAATCTGCGTGAGCTAAACAATGTCATTAAACGTGCCGTGCTGATGTCATCAGGAATCCGGATTGAAAAAGAGGTGCTGCCACCTGAAATCGTTTTTCCGCCCGTCCCTGCATATGTGGATGAAGTCAATGCAGACTCCAAATCAGAATCGGTTCTAAAGAATGCCATGTGGGACATTGAACGTCAGTTAATCATTAAGACCATTCTTGATGCAGGTTACAATAAATCCAAGGCAGCAAGAATGCTCAAAATTGATCGTAAAACACTTTACAATAAAATTAAGCTTTACCAGATAGACATCTGATTTTTTTGTTTGAAATAGCTGCTTTTTGGAACGTTTGTTGAGCAGTTAATAAAAAATCTAATTTGCTAATGAATGAAGTAAAACAATACAACCGTATATTTTTTGTTGACGACGATCTGGAACTTGCGAGGCGCTATAAAGAAGTTTTGAAAGAAAAACAACTGGCTGAACATCTTATCCATATTAAGAATGGTCAGGATGCTATTGCCCTTCTTAAAAAGGCAAAGGAATCAGAATTGCCTGACTATATACTGCTTGATTTATACATGCCAACCATGAGCGGTTTTGAATTTTTAGAAAAATACAACAATATAAAAAGTCTTCGTGATAAGATTGAAATTTATGTCGTTACCTCCTCTCAATACAAAGAAGACCGGGATGAGGTAATGAATTACCCTTTTGTGAATGCCTTTCTGGAGAAGCCACTGTCGGAAGAGTTCCTGGAAATGCTTATTTGTGAGTCATAGTATCTGGTGATGGCAACCTACACAGTGAGTACTTCAATCCACAGAAATTACCTTTCTTAAGTATGCTTACCAAAAAGAAATCTTTCCACTTTCTCCATTTATAATATTGTATTTCAAATAATTATCTGTTTTGTACCCTTTTTTTATTTTTTTGGCATTATTTTCATAGAATGTCACATAAATCATCATGTCCTAACTAAATCCATTTAATCATGAAAACCCTAAGTAAACTCAGCTTAACATTGTTAACCCTATTTGCTGTCATTTCACTCATCTCATGCCAGCAGCCCAAACATGAAACTGCTGCTGACCGGGCAGAACAGCGTCTGGAAACATTGCAGGATAAACTAGACAGCATCTCTGAAGATGACCCCGGGTTTGGTGATAATCTAAGAAGAGAGCTAAATGACTTTGAAAATTCAATTGATCAGTTGGCCAATGAGATGGCAGAGGAAACCGATGAAGCTGCTGCTAAATCAAAAGCAAAGATAGCTCAGATAAGAGAGGAAACCAATGCCCTGAGAGACCGGTTAGCCCAATGGAGCTATGATGCCAATGATAGCATTGATAGTCTTGGAAGCGAAATAAAAGAAAGTTTCAGAGAATTGAAACGTTCGCTGCGCAGGCATACGGAAGATAATAAATGGGATGACAATAAATAAAACCATAAATCCAAATTTACTTATCCCAAAAATTCAAAGCCATGCCTACAAAAACAATCATTCAGGAATTAAAGCAGCATCACGATGAAATGCGTGAATTGGTCAAAGAAATCAAAAAAAACACCCCAGAACTCTTGACCTCTATCAACAAAAATAAGAATTTGCGAACACATTAGCGCAAACAATAAAAGCGG
>DHSR01000060.1 GCA_002410555.1 Bacteroidales bacterium UBA5281
AAACCAGACAGAAACTATTTTCCCAGGCACCAATTTACGTATGATTTATAAAATTACCGCTAATTCTCATTGCGAGGGGTAAGGAGTTCTGACCTTGTACAATTACTTTAAAGATTTAAACGAAGTGATTTTCATTTGTGTGCAGGATTTTATGATGGAATGTGAAGTCATGATTGAACGCGAATCAACTGGTTTGAAGCCAGGGTTTGCCCGCATTAAAAAGCGTATGGAGCTCTTTATCCGTTACTTCACCCAATATCCCGATATTTTTGAACTCTTTTACGCTGAGCGCATGAATGATACCAGCAGCAGACAGCCCACTTCCAGTATGATTTACCTTTTTACCGATAAAATAATTGAAGAAGATGTTGATAAACTCCTGAAAGATCAAACTATAAGCCAATCACGAGCTAAAAACTTAAGGCTTTCCCTAAAAAATAGCGTCATTGGCTTGTTGCTATTTTACAATAACCGCATGCAGCCAAATAATTATCAGAAATTTCTGGAAATTGCAACTCAACAGATAGACATCTGTTGCGGAGTTGTATCAAAATCAAACGATTAATTAAGCATTGCAAAGCACAATTCAGCAAATGAAAACAAGAAAAGAGTCGAAAATGGATTACAAAAACAGGAAGTTTCCCATGGGCGTGTTCCGTATTGTAAACAATACCAATGGCAAGATATATATTGGCAGCAGCAACGATTTGTCAGCAGCCTGGAATTCCCATAAGTTTCAGTTAAATGCCGGACTTCACCCCTGCTTAGAATTGCAAGCCGACTGGAACCGCCTGGGAGCCGATAAATTCACTTATGAAATAGTGGATGAAATTAAACCAGACGAAAAGGAGATGGGAGACTATATTGCTGATATAAAGGCACTGGAAGAGATGTTATTGGAAGAACTGCAACCTTTCGGTGAAAAAGGTTACAACAAAAGAAAATAAAATTGCCACGAAAACAACAAAGCTCCTTTATTCACAACTAAAATCTTTGCGATTCTTTGTGCCTTAGCGTCTTCGTGGCAATTGGCAAATGGCAGAATTTTATTTCAGATAACCTGTTTTCTTCAGGCTTTGCTCAATTTTCGACCAGGTACGCTCAATATCATTGTCCAGACCAACGCTGTAACGAACCAAACCTTCGCTTAAGCCCATTTTGCGTTGTACATCCTCAGGTACTTCACTTGAAGTGCTCTTTCCTGAGTTGCTGAACAAGGTTTTGAAGTAACCTAAGCTTACGGCCAGGTATCCAACGTCGTTGGCTTCCATATCTTCCATAAGGGCACTGGCTTTTTCTGCTGTGTCAAGGTCGATAGCAATCATACCGCCAAAACCAAACTGTGGGTTCATCATTTTCTTCAGCAGCTCATGACCGGGATGATTGGCCAAACCCGGATAAATGGTACGCAATCCGGCTGCCGTAAATTTTTCGGCCAGGAAAGCGGCATTATAACTGTGCTGCTTCATGCGGATGTGCAAGGTATGCAGGTTTTTCAGGATGGATGAAGACCGGAAAGGATCAAGTACCGGGCCAAGCAACATAGCCGTACCGTCATTCACATCAATCATGCTATTGATTAAGTCGTTGTTTGCGCAGATGGCACCGGCAACACAGTCATTCTTACCATTTACAAATTTGGTGAGGCTATAAACCACAATATGCGCACCCAGGCGTGCCGGGCTCACGATCATAGGGGTAAAGGTATTGTCAACCACAAGTTTGATGTTGTTTTTATTGGCCATTTCTGCCAAAGCCGGAATATCAGAAATCTGCAGCAGCGGATTGGTCATGGCTTCGGTATAAATCATTCGGGTGTTAGGCCTGATGGCAGCTTCCACAGCCTTCAGATCGGTGATATCAACAAACGAAACCTCAACATTGAATTTTTTCAGATAATTGGACAGAAACGCAAATGTTCCGCCATAGGTGGTGATGCTTGAAACAATATGATCACCACACGAAATGAGGTGAAGAATGGTAGAGGTAATGGCTGCCATACCGCTGCCGGTTACCCAGGCTGATTCGGTGCCTTCCATAGCAGCCAGGGCATCTGCCAGATACTTATTGCTTGGATTCCAGTGACGTGAGTACAAAAAGCAGCCCTCGGCTTCTCCCTGAAAGGTGTCAACCATGGTTTTGGCTTCCATAAAAGTAAATGTAGCAGAATCGCACACAGAAGGATTTACATCGCCATGCTCGCCAAACTGGCGGAGATCTTGAATTTGATTTGCGGGATCGAATTTCATTTTTTTTGAATTTTATGATGAGTAATTAAATGATTTCTCTACTTGATGGCTGGGTTCAAAAATATCAATAATGATTCAATTATGACCTAAAAATGATATTATTACATGGAAATGGCATTAATATTTTAATATTGATACTTTTATGCTCATTTTTGCAAAATACCATCACTTAATCAGTAGAAATTATGGATAATAACTTTCATCTTGATAGTCTGGATAAGAAGATCATCAATTTTCTGAATGCAGATGCGCGCATGCCTTTCGTTGAAATTGCTCGTCGCTGTAAGGTTTCGGGCGCTGCTATTCATCAGCGGGTAGGCAAAATGGAAGAAGCCGGCGTAATTGCCGGTTCTTCATTACGGCTTAATCCCAAAGGAATGGGCTACCTCACCTGCGCTTTTATCGGTATCCAGGTAAACCTTACCGCCACTTCTACCCATGATGAAGTATTTAACAAGATTAAGAAGATACCCGAGATTGTAGAATGTCATCACATATCGGGCAAATACAGTTTGCTGTTAAAAATTTACACCCGCAATAACGAGCACCTTAAAAAGATTATCGTGGAGCAAATTCAATCCATTCCTGAGATTACCTTTACGGAGACGTTTATCTCATTGGAAACGGGATTTGAAAGGGAGTTGGGAATTTGATCAGTATTCAGTGGGCAGTGAGTAGAGATGAGAAGTGAGAGGTGAGAAGTGAGAGGTGAGAGGTTAAAATTTAGAGGTTAGAAGTTAGAGGGGTTTGCCATCAGATGCAGCGCACCGGAATATAGGTAGAAAAAGAATGTAAAAACAATTAAAAGGTGCAGCGCACCGTGATATTGAGAAATGGAATTAAGATGAATTGAGGGAAGTGACGTTGGAAATCCGATTCCGATCCCGTCCCGTAAGAAAAGAACGGGATCGAAACAAAAACTTGCCGTCTCTTGTCCCCACGCCAGTCAGCCTTGGGCTGATCTTCTTACCTCCGTGTCTCCCTGTCCCATTGTCCGTCCCTCATCCCTTCAGTAAGGCCCAATCAGGCAGGCTATTATGGCAAGTTTAAACACTCCGTTTATGGTTATCAGGCAATCGCTGTAACTGGTGGAATTTCCCTGATATACCCTGTTCAATTTAAGGGTAAACAAGCAGTTACTATAGCTCGTTGAATTGCCATTATAAATCTTGTCACCCGAAAGGGTGTATAAGCAATCGGAATAGCTGGTGCTGCTCCCTGAATAAATCTTATTTCCTGAAATTGTATAGAGGCAATCGGAGTAACTGGTAGAATTGCCCTGATAAACCTTCTGATCTTTCATGGTATAAAGGCAATCAGAATAACTGGTGGAATTCTTCCTGTAGATTTTATTATCCTGAATAGTAAACAGACAATCCGAATAACTTTCTGAGTTGCCTCTGTAAACCTTTGTTTGAGCGAATGCTTCTGTGAACAGTGCATTGGAAATTACAATAATCAAGGTTGCGAGTAGGGCTTTCATAGGGTTGTTTTTTATCTTAATTTGCTTTGAGAGCCAGAAAAATCATTGCTAATGACACAAAAAGCAGGCCGCATTACATTACAAATCAAGACATAAATACTTCCCCGGCAGAAACCTAATTTATTAGTCCGAACCGACCAGACCAATTAAAATTTATCACATTCAAGGCTTAAGCAAGTAATCTTTTAACAAGGTAGAAGAAAACTTGTTAGGTCGTTTTTTATATTATAAACGCCCGATTCTTTGCGATTTTTTATTCAGGAAATCTTGATTGCAATTGTCGTTGAATCATCCAACCTGGATATTCGGGAGAGAGTTTACTGATATCATCCAATTTCCTCATTTCGGTATCGCTCAATTTCAGTTCCACTGAGGTGAGATTTTCTTTCAGCTGATCAATGGTTTTCGCTCCAATGATGGTGGAAGTAACTCCCTTTTGGCGAACCACCCAGTTTAATGCAACCACAGCTACAGACACCCGGTGTTTCTTCGCGATATCTGCCATCACATCAATAATATCATATGCTTTATCCTTATTAATGGGCGGGAAGTCAAAGTTATCGCGGCGGCTGTTGCCGGCTACTTCTTTATTGCGGGCATATTTACCTGACATAAAACCTCCAGCCAACGGGCTCCAGGGCATTATACTCACGTCTTCGTTTATGGCCATAGGCAAAATTTCGCGTTCAATATCACGGGTAGCTATGCTGTAATAGTTTTGGGAAGCCACAAATTTAACCCATCCCATTTTTTCGGCGTAAGCATTAGCTTTCATCACCATCCATGCAGGGTGGTTACTGATGCCCAGGTATCGAACTTTCCCCGAACGCACAACATCTTCCAATCCGCGCATGGTTTCTTCGAGAGGTGTTACCGGGTCAACGCCATGGATATAAAGCAGGTCAATGTGAGAAAGATTCAAACGCTGCAGGCTATCGTTTACAGAATCAGCAATATGCCCGCGTGAAAGTCCCACCTGATTGGCCCCAGGGCCCATACGTAATCGAACTTTGGTGGCTATCACCACCTGCTGCCGGGAAACACCGATGGTTTTCAGTGCCTTGCCCAACAAAATTTCAGAGAGTCCTTCAGAGTAAGCATTAGCAGTATCAATAAAATTAATTCCGCCATCCAAAGCGGCTTTTACAATGGCATTTACTTCTGCTTCGGGTAATTTACCAATGGCTTCCCAATAGCCTTTTCCTCCAAAAGTCATGGTTCCGAGACAAAGTTCCGATACCAGTATACCAGTATTTCCTAAGTTGTTGTATTTCATAAGCACTTCTTTGGGTTTTCGAGACAACACAAGCAATCTCATAATTAAAAACAAAAAAAAGCAGTTCAGGTTTGCAGAAAGTAAAGATTACATGAAAATCATATTCTTAAACCGGCACGGGCTAATTCCAAACATTTCCTTTTCCCACTTGTTAAAAGGCTGGAAATGCTTAATTTTGCAAAATAAGGAAACAGAGGAGGTCGTTTTGAATGTCTAATCCCGGTCCCGTTGCGTACGTAAGGGATGAAATCGGGACTAAGATATAATGTATTGTGAACTTCTCTTTACATTTTACGTCTGAATTATTGAATCTTTGAATCTTTGAAACTTTAAATCTTTGAATTAAAAATAACAACATGAATTACGATCTGATAGTTATTGGTTCCGGTCCGGGCGGATATGTAGCTGCCATAAGGGCTGCGCAACTGGGTATGAAAGTAGCCGTGGTTGAACGTTCCGAACTGGGTGGTATTTGCCTCAACTGGGGTTGCATCCCCACCAAGGCTCTGCTCAAAAGTGCTGAAGTATATGAGTATCTTAAAAATGCCGGCGATTATGGTATTTCTATTCAGGGCGAAGCCAGTCCGGATTTCGAGGCCATCATCAGGCGCAGTCGCAATGTAGCCGATGGCATGAGTAAAGGCATTCAGTTCCTGATGAAGAAGAATAAAATTGAAACCATTGAGGGTACCGGTAAATTAAAAAAAGACAAAACCGTTGAAGTTACCGATGCCGATGGCAAAAAAACCGGTTACACAGCCAAAAATATTATTCTGGCTACCGGAGCACGTTCACGCGAATTGCCCAATCTGAAACAGGACGGCAAAAAAATCATTGGCTATCGCGAAGCTATGGTATTGAAGAAACTACCCAAAAGCATGGTAGTAGTTGGTTCAGGAGCTATTGGGTCAGAGTTTGCCTATTTCTATAATGCCCTGGGCACCAAAATCACCCTGGTGGAGTTTATGCCCAGCCTTGTTCCTGTTGAAGATGAAGAAGTATCAAAGCAACTGGAGCGCAGTTTTAAAAAATCAGGCATGAAGGTGATGACTTCATCAGAGGTACTTTCGGTGGACACCAAAGGCGATTTATGTAAGGTAACCATTAAAACCAAAAAAGGCGAAGAAGTAGTTGAGGCTGAAATCGTACTTTCCGCAGTGGGCATTACTTCTAACATTGAGGGTATAGGACTTGAAGAAGCAGGAGTTGAAATTGAAAAAGGCAAGGTAAAAGTGGATGAATATTATAAAACAACGGCTGATGGTATTTACGCCATTGGCGACATCATTCATGGCCCTGCCCTGGCTCACGTTGCTTCACACGAAGGCATTATTTGTGTTGAAAAACTTGCCGGCAAGCATGTGGAACCCATGGATTATGGCAACATTCCGGGTTGTACTTACACCACCCCCGAAATTGCCTCGGTAGGCATGACCGAAAAAGCAGCAAAAGAAGCCGGTTATGAAATCAAAGTAGGCAAATTCCCCTATTCTGCTTCTGGTAAAGCCAGTGCTGCCGGAGCTAAAGAGGGCTTTGTAAAAGTAATCTTTGATGCAAAATATGGCGAATGGCTAGGTGCACACCTGATTGGTGACCATGTAACCGAAATGATTGCCGAAGTGGTAGTGGCGCGCAAACTGGAAACTACAGGTGAGGAGATCATTAAAGCGGTTCACCCTCACCCTACCATGTCCGAAGCCATTATGGAAGCTGTAGCCGCAGCTTATGGCGAAGTTATTCATCTGTAATTTCATTTCACCTTCCGGAAATATTATTTTCCGGAAGGTGTTTTTATTTTCATTGCATGGAAATTATCCCTACCGAAATTCCCGACGTATGCATCATTAAACCCAAAATATTTAAAGATGACCGGGGTTATTTTCTTGAATCTTACAGTCGTGAAAAATTAAGTCGTGCCGGCATAGATGTTGACTTTGTTCAGGACAATGAGAGTAAGTCATCCAAAGGGGTTTTGAGGGGGTTGCATTTTCAGCGCCCACCCTATGCACAAGGGAAGCTGGTTCGGGTAATCAAAGGGGCTGTTTTCGATGTAGCGGTCGATCTTAGGCAACATTCACCCTGGTTTGGCAGATGGGTTGGGGTAAATTTGAACGAACAGGAAAAAAATATGTGCTGGATTCCACCCGGATTTGCACATGGATTTCTTACGCTCGAGGATGAAACCATCTTTGCATACAAATGCACCAATATATACCATCCGGCTTCCGAGGGCAGTGTGCTATGGAACGACCCCCAACTTGGTATACAGTGGCCTGTGCTTCAACCATTACTTTCCGAAAAAGACCAGCATGCTCCGCTGATGTGCGACCTGGATGACCTCTTTTTCTATAACCGGCCGGACTAATTTTTCAGGCAGGGAATAATTCGGCACATATTTCGTTTAATCATCAAGGATGATTTGCATTCAGTGGCTTAACCGCTGGAGGGTGGTTTCCGGTATATTTCTAATGATGACTATTTTATTATTGTATGAAAAGGAAAACTTTAATTTCAGGCTTATTCATCAGTTTCGCTCTGGCGGTTGTAGCGGTTATATTTTGGCAATTTACCGATAAGGATGCTGATGGAGATCAACAATACAGCGAAGCCTATTCGCGCGATACCCGTTTTTATGCTGCACCTTTGCCGGCCACCATTGACTTTGCGGGCGAAAAAGTACCGCTGGACCTGTTTTATGTGCGGGAAGGTCTCGACAGGGAGTTGCTGGTGAACAATTACTGGCATTCAAATACCATGCTGCTGCTCAAAAGAGCCTACCGCTATTTTCCTATGATTGAGCCGGTACTTAAAAAGAACGGTGTTCCTGACGATTTTAAATACCTGGCATTGATTGAAAGTGGCCTGGCCAATGTAGTTTCGCCAAGCAATGCTGCTGGCTTCTGGCAGTTTCTGGATAAAACTGCCCGGCAATACGGACTTGAAGTGACCGCAGAGGTGGATGAGCGCTACCATGCCGCCAAAGCTACAGAGGCAGCCTGCGCCTACCTGAACGCATCCTTCCGGATCTATAAAAACTGGACCTTGTCTGCGGCTTCATACAATGCCGGCATGGGACGAATCAGTCGTGAACTTTCGCGACAGCAGGTGAACAATTATTATGATTTATATCTGAATCAGGAAACCACCCGGTACGTTTACCGCATTCTTGCTCTAAAATTGATTTATGAGAATCCTACCAGGTATGGATATTTGCTTCGTCATAAGGATATGTATCCGCCAGTACCTACATATAGTATTCAAACAGACACTTCTATTAAAGATCTGATTACTTTTGCAAACCGGCAGAATGTTAATTACCGCATACTAAAAGAATTTAATCCCTGGCTGCGTACCGATGGACTTACCGTAAAATCGGGAAACAGTTATACGATAGAGCTTCCACTTGAAGGATACACCAATTATAGCAAATTGTGGCTCGAAATGGAGGATGCGGACAGCATTTTTGGCCGCATTCCCGGAAAAACACATTATCCGGGAAGCAAAAACGATACCTTGCATTAACCCAGATGACCATTACACATACTGAAAACAAAGCCGATACTATTGATACCGGTATTTCCGAAAGCAACCTGCAGGTCTTCGGTGCCCGTGAACACAATCTGCAAGATATAGATGTGACTATTCCACGTCACAAACTGGTAGTAATTACCGGATTGAGTGGAAGCGGCAAATCGTCGCTGGCTTTCGACACCATTTATGCAGAGGGGCAGCGCCGGTATATGGAAACCTTTTCGGCTTATGCCCGGCAGTTTATTGGTAACCTTCAACGGCCTGATGTAGATGAGATCAACGGATTGAGTCCCGTAATTTCCATAGAACAAAAATCTACTTCCCGCAACCCTCGTTCAACGGTGGGAACCATCACCGAAATTTACGACTTTCTCCGGTTACTTTATGCACGTGCATCCGATCCGGTATCACCCGTTACCGGTAAGCCTTTGATTAAATACACCAGTCAACAGATTATTAACCACATTAAAGAAAACTTCCAGCACAAGGAATTGCTGTTACTTTCCCCTCTGGTAAAAGGAAGGAAGGGACATTACCGGGAACTCTTTGAGCAACTCAGGCGGCAGGGATTCCTGCGTGTGAGGGTGGATGGCGATCTGCGTGAAATCAGTTTTGGGCTTCAGCTGGACAGGTACAAAACCCACGATATAGAGCTGGTGGTGGACAAAATAAGCCTGAAAAGCACTGTCGGAGAGCGCTTGAATCAATCGGTAGATACTGCCTTAAAGCATGGCAAAGGCTCTTTGCTCATCATAGACCTGGGTACCAACGAATTGCATTATCTTAGTAAAAAACTGATGGATCCTGAAACCGGCCTGGCATACGAAGAGCCTGAACCAAATTCATTTTCTTTCAATTCACCCTACGGAGCTTGTCCGCATTGCAATGGCCTGGGTACGGTTACCGAGGCCGATATGGATAAAATTATCCCTGATCCCAAAAAGAGCATCAAAAAAGGAGGCATTGTTCCCCTGGGCGAAGCCAAATCAACCTGGATATTCAGGCAAATTGAAGCGCTTGGCGAAAAATACAACTTCAACCTCAATACCCCCATCATCGACATTCCTGAGGAAGCCATCAATGCGATTCTTTATGGTACTGATGAAGTGCTCAAAGTAAAAAACGAATACCTTGGGGTAACATCATCGTATGCACTCAATTTCGAGGGCATCATCAACTTTCTCACCAACCAGTCAGCCGAAAGCAGCTCGGGGAATATACGCAAGTGGGCTGCCAATTTCATGAACCTGAAGCCTTGTCCACTCTGCAATGGCACCCGCCTCAAACCCGAAGCACTTTATTTTAAAATTGCCGGTAAATCCATTGCCGACCTGGCTGATTTCGATCTGCTTATGCTGAATGAATGGCTTAAACGCGATGATTTATTCACTGACGAAAAGAAAAAGGTGGTTGCCCATGAAATCATACGTGAAATATTAAACCGCATTCAGTTTTTACTGGATGTTGGCCTTGAGTACCTTACCATCAGCCGCCAGGCGGGCAGCTTATCAGGTGGTGAAGCCCAACGCATCCGGCTGGCTACTCAAATCGGATCGCAACTGGTTGGGGTGCTCTATATACTGGACGAACCCAGTATAGGCTTACACCAGCGTGACAATCACCGGCTAATCAATTCCTTAAAAGATTTGCGTGATTTGGGCAACTCCGTCATTGTGGTGGAGCACGACAAGGAGATGATTCTTTCTGCCGATTACATCGTAGACATCGGCCCCGGAGCCGGACGCCATGGCGGTAAAATTATGGGCGTAGGTACACCGGAACAAATGCTAAAATGTAATTCCATCACCTGTCAATACCTCAATGGGAAAAAATTTATCCGTGTACCGGAAGTAAGGCGGAAAGGAAACGGCAAAAAAATAACCCTTACAGGAGCCACCGGCAACAACCTGAAGCAAGTGAACTTATCGCTGCCACTGGGTACCTTTATATGTATAACCGGAGTGTCAGGAAGCGGCAAATCTTCATTAATCAACGAGACCCTTTATCCGATTCTTAATCAGCATTTCTACCGGAGTGATAAAAAACCACTGCCTTATAAAAAAATCAGTGGACTGGAGCATCTGGATAAAGTAATTGAAATCAATCAATCGCCGATTGGACGCACCCCACGTTCCAATCCGGCAACCTATACCGGTGTTTTTGATGATATACGCAAGCTGTTTGCCTCGCTTCCCGAAGCAAAAATCCGCGGTTATCAGGCCGGACGATTTTCATTCAATGTAAAAGGAGGACGCTGCGAAACCTGCAGAGGAGCCGGGGTAAGGTCAATTGAAATGAATTTTTTACCCGATGTTCAGGTGCTCTGTGAAACCTGCGATGGCAAACGCTATAACCGCGAAACCCTGGAGGTAAGGTTTAAAGGCAAATCCATCAACGACGTACTTAACCTCACCATAAACCAGGCTTATGAGCTTTTTGAAAACATCCCATCTATACTTCAAAAAATCAGAACCCTGATTGAAGTTGGACTGGGATACATTACGCTGGGTCAACAGTCTACCACGCTTTCCGGCGGAGAAGCACAACGGGTGAAACTGGCTACTGAACTCTCCAAAAAAGATACCGGCAAAACTTTATACATTCTTGATGAACCTACAACGGGTCTGCATTTTGAAGATGTTAATGTATTGCTCGGTGTGTTGAGTCGCCTGGTGGATAAAGGAAATACTGTGGTGGTCATTGAACACAATACTGAAGTAATTAAAGTGGCAGATTACATTGTAGACCTTGGCCCTGAAGGTGGGAAACGAGGAGGATATATTGTTGCAGAAGGTACACCCGAAAAAGTTGCCGCAAATCCTGAAAGTGTAACGGGCATATACATCAGCGAGGAGTTGAATGTACCAAGGAAAATCAAAAAAATCAAATAGGCCAAATTGTTAAATGTGTTTGAAATTATAATTCCGGTACCATATATTTTTTGATTGTTATCTTTCATAATAGTATATTTACCGCCCCAAATCTTCTATGTGTTGTTTAACCCTGAAAAACTACCACCATGTACAATGATTTATTAGACGAAGAAGAACGTATACGCGAAGCCATTACGCCCAAGGACTGGAATGAGATCATGACCAGTGACTCATGGGCAGTTTTTAAAATAATGGCGGAACTGGTTGATGGTTATGATAAACTTGCAAGAATAGGACCCTGTGTTACCATATTTGGTTCTGCCCGTACTAAAAACAACCACAAATATTATAAACTTGCGGAGGAAATCGCTTACCTGCTTACAAAAAAAGGGTTCGGCATCATCTCGGGAGGAGGCCCGGGCATCATGGAAGCGGCCAATAAAGGGGCACATTTCGGAGGTGGTAAATCGGTGGGTCTGAATATTGAATTGCCGACTGAGCAAGGTTCAAATCCATTCATTGATCCGGATAAACTCATAACTTTCGATTATTTCTTTGTGCGTAAGGTGATGTTTATGAAGTATTCTCAGGGATACATTGTTTTGCCGGGTGGTTTTGGTACACTTGACGAACTCTTCGAAGCCATAACGTTGATTCAAACCCACAAAACAGTAAAGTTTCCCATTGTATTGGTTTCCACCGCTTACTGGCAGGGATTGATTGAGTGGATAAATGCGCGCCTGCTGGAGGAAGCCAACATCAGTGCCGAGGATATGAACATATTTTCGCTGGTTGACACTGCTGAGGAAGCCATTCAAATCATTGAAACATACTATAATAAGTATGCCCTAAAACCAAACTTCTGATTTTAAATCTCCATAAATTTTTAACATTTTTGGCTTTATGACAGTTTTAAACCTCATACAACTCAATTTTGAAACCGGCGGGTACAATTTTCTCGTCAGGGCATTAATCAATGGTAAACCGGCGCTTCTTTTGCTTGATACAGGATCGGCCCGAACTGTACTGGACAGTGACCGGATGCAAAAATTTGTAGAAAAAACCGAATTGAAAAGGGTAACACGAAAGCACCTCTCGCCACATGCCACCAGTATTTTCAGCCATGTGGCTGATATTGCAAGGTTGGAGATAGGTTCTGTGGTCATTGAAAATTATAAAACTACTGCCGCCGATTTAAGCCACATCAACCGCTCATTCAGGGGACTTGGTAATCCTCAGATTGATGGGTTGCTGGGTTGTGACATCCTCCGACATTGCAAAGCTGTTCTCCGGTTTGATGACAGGGTGCTTGAACTGGACGATCTGGTGGAGCCTACGGTGTCTCCCACCAATTCCTTTACGGAATAATTACCAGTTTTGCGCCATAACCTGGACACCTACCCCTGCTGCAGCTTACACCTACCAAATAAATCCCGGGCTTTGCTCCGGACATATCAATATTTGCTATTTCACTGTTAGCCACACTAAAGGTACTGACCAACTGCCCCTGAATGGATCTGATTTCTATTTGCCAATTATTTATTTCGGGTAGGCGAATATTAAAGCTGCCTTTGGATGGATTGGGCATCAAAAGAAGTGGCTTTGAAAGTGAAGTTTCAACTACCCCAGCCAGCTGAGGGTTAATTCCCTTATACATGGTAACTCCTCCGCCATAATTTCCTATGGCAAGATCAATAAGATGATCAGTGTTGAGATGAGCCAGTGCAGGTGCAGAACGAATGCCTTCCGAGATGTACATAAAGTGTCTGCTTTCAAGGCTAAACCGGGCATCTGCTTCAGTTTCGATATTTTTATAGTAATATAGCCGGCCCGATTCAGACCCAACCATCAGTACCCACTCATGCTTTGGATTTTTGAAAAAACAGGGCACACTAAAACCTGTATAAGAAGCGGTACTGTCAGTAACATTTACTTTACCGAAATAATCAGTAATCAAACTGAATGACGCCTGAGTGGGCGTGCCGGTATTTTTATAGTAACGCAAGCGTCCATCCCTTCCGCCCATTACCAGATCTATACTTCCATCCTCATCTAAATCTGTAAACTGAGGTGTGGCAAAAGCAGGCCCCTGAATTCCCCAGGGAGCACCCAAAGGAGGTGCGAAAACGGGCCATTCAAAAGGAGTTTCCGAAATGTTTTCAAAATACCATATTGTACCGGTACTTTCGCCAATCAGCATATCCATGTCTCCATCCGCATCCATATCGGCAAAAGCCGGATAAACGCCTTCCCACAAGTATTGAGAAATATTGGCAAAATCATCATCGATAAGCTTAAATTCCGGATTTTGAGCAGTACCTGAATTTTCATACAATTGTATGTGACTACTGTAATGGCACTTCAACTGCATATTTACATTATAAGTGCAGGTATCGAGACTTCCAAAATTACTGATTACCAAATCTTTAAGTCCGTTTCCATTCAGATCGGAAAATACTGGGTAGGCGCCCAGCCCCAGATCAATCATACCATCCTGGAGAAAACTTTTGGTCTGTAGCCGGTAGTCAGGTGTTGGCTTGTTTGAAACATTCTGATATAGCCAGAGCGATTCACTGCCTCTTGACTTTACCAGGCTTGGATCAAAGGGAGAAGCCAGCAAGGCGGGTTGATCGTCATGATAAATATCGAGCTGCTGAATCAATGGAAATGACCACATCGCTATGGGATCATTTAAAGGATAGCCCGGCCATTGATCCACCATGCGGGCTTGTATGTTATTACCGCCATTGATCAATACTGCCGGTTCAGGATAATCTACATCTCCAAGTAAAAGATCTACCACGGTATTGCCATTTAAGTCGATAAGGCAAAAGGTAGAACCGGTATGTTTAGGATCAGCAGAAAGGGATGCTGTCCTGTTCAGACAGGTATCCAGATAGATAATATTTGATTCAGGGTTTTCAGCAAACTCACCCCAGCATACCTGCGTACGCTTATAGAGCAACGAATCAGCAGTGCCGGTGGTTTCCATTGAAAGATTAGTATGCACTTCAACAAAAGAGCCCAATCCCCAGAAGGTAAGAATGTCATAATCTCCATCGCCATCCAGATCATAAATGGCTGGATAATCCACATTGGTAACCAGGAGATTTGTATATATACTTCCCTGAAGTGATGTCAGGTATGGATCAACTGCTTTAACAAACGCCGGCGGAATGGTGCCTTTGTTTTTATAAACCATTATGCCTCCGGGCGTATAGGTAAAGATATCTTTAAAGCCATCGCGATTATAATCAACCAACTGAAACCAATGTTCCATAGCCGGGAAAAAACGACGGTAATCTGGTGCCCATTGGTATTTGTTGGAACCTTGCACGTATACAAAGGGCATCAGCCGATTGCCATGACGATCAAACAACAACAGGTCATTAAAACCATCGCCGTTCAGATCCATCATTCCGGCCTGCACATTGTTCAGCCCTCCTGCCCAGGCATAAGGCAGGTCTGTGCCATCCACACTAACGGGAAGGGCAGTCCACAACTCAAAACCATATTCATTAAGTTGTTGTGCTTTTAAAGTCAATACATTAATAACCAGTCCCAAAAGAAGAAAACAGGGGTAAAATCTTTTCATTTAAAAATATTTATTCAAAAGGTAAAGGTAACAAAATACTCAAAATTAAGATAAATTCACAGAAATTGGTATTTTAAAAACCGGAAATTACCCACTAATGTGGGGGCAGAATCATTGATGCGTTAGAATTACAACTTTTATCTTCATTTAAACAATTGACAATGTGACAATTATAAAAAAGATTATATTTAAGATATCAATCCAAAAAACACGAAGTGCCTGATTGTGATATTCCAATAGAAGTTCTATATTTGCAGGCTCAAAAAAACATTCTAATACATTTAAATTAATTTACACATGCAGAATAAAGGTGCTATTAAATTTTTCGCATTTGCATTGGCAATTGTGTGCCTTTTTCAGCTTTCATTCACCTTTTTCTCCAAGAGGGTTGAGAACAAAGCCAAAAAATATGCCCACAATGAGGTAGCAAAAAATCAGGCCAAAGAACTGGCTGAAGGAAACGCGTTGTTTGAGCAAACCCTGCTCGATTCCATAGCCAAGGCCCGTGAACGTTATTACCTCGATTCAATGTCGAACGAAACGGTATACAACATCCTGGTGCGCAAGTACACCTATCAGGAGGTAAAGGAACGTGAGCTTAACCTGGGGCTTGACCTGAAAGGCGGTATGAACGTTACCCTTGAAGTTTCGGTTGTTGACATCGTCAGAGCGCTGGCGGGCGATAAGGATAATCCGGTATTTACCCAGGCCATTGACCTGGCCATCGAAAAACAAAAAGACAGTCAGGAAGATTTTGTTACCCTTTTTGGTCAATCGTTTAAAGAAGTGGATCCCAATGCGAGCCTGGCTGCCATCTTTAACAATGTAGAGCTTAAAGACCGCATCAACTTCAATTCAACAAACGATCAGGTACTTAAAGTTATCAGGGAAGAAACCAAAGGAGCCATCGACCGCACTTTTAACATTCTGCGAACCCGTATTGACCGTTTCGGTGTAGCTCAGCCTAACATTCAGCAATTACAGACTGCCGGACGCATTCTGGTTGAACTGCCGGGCATAAAGGAGCCAGAACGGGTAAGAAAACTGCTGCAGGGAACCGCGCAACTCGAGTTCTGGGAGACCTATCAGTTTCCTGAACTGGTTTCATTCTTTGAAGAAGCGAACAGACGCCTGGCCGAAGAAGCTGCTCCCGAAACTGCAGATACTACCACATTGGCTCAGGAAGAAGAAGTACCGGAAACGCCATCAGAAGTAACTTCCGATACTACTCTTCTGGCACAAACGGATACTACGGGTTCTTCTCTGCTGGATAAAATAGCAGACAGCACCGAAATGGATGATCGAAGCGCTTCTTTTGAAAAATATGCTAAGGAAAATCCATTATTTGCCTATTTGAATCCCGCCATTTTCCCCAATGCTCAGGGTCAGTATTATCCCGGTGAAGGCGCAACGGTTGGCTTTGCTGCCATAAAAGATACCGCCTGGGTAAATGCTATGCTTCAAAAGGTGAAGAATATCTTCCCCAGGGATATGAAACTTATGTGGACGGTTAAACCTGAAAAAGATCGTCCTAACCTGCTGGAGCTTATGGCTCTTAAGGTTACCAGCCGCGATCGTGAAGCTCCCCTTGGAGGTGACGCCGTAATTGATGCCCGCCAGGATTATGACCAGAATGGCCGCGTGGAAATTACCATGTTGATGAATTCCGAAGGTGCCAAAACCTGGAAACGGCTTACCGGTGACAACATCGGCAAACAAATTGCCATCGTGCTTGACAATTATGTGTATTCAGCACCCCGGGTAAATAATGAAATTCCCAACGGACGTTCATCCATCAGTGGAAACTTTACCGTTGAAGAAGCCCTTGACCTTGCAAACATCCTGAAAGCCGGTAAACTTCCTGCTCCTGCACGTATTGTTCAGGAAGAAGTGGTTGGGCCTTCACTGGGACGCGAATCCATCAACTCAGGATTGGCTTCCTTTGTGATCGCTTTTATACTGGTACTCATTTACATGGTTCTTTATTACAACCGTGCCGGCTGGATTGCTGACCTGGCGCTGGTAACCAATATATTCTTTATTTTTGGTGTACTTACCTCTCTGGGTGCCGTACTTACCCTACCAGGTATTGCCGGTATTGTGCTTACCCTGGGTATGGCAGTGGATGCCAACGTAATTATTTACGAACGTATCCGTGAAGAAATCAGGGCGGGTAAAGGCATTAGACTGGCCATCACTGATGGATATCAAAACTCCTATTCTGCCATTATTGATGGAAACGTAACCACCCTGCTCACCGGTATTGTACTTTATATCTTTGGTTCAGGACCGGTTCAGGGATTTGCCACCACGCTTATTATTGGTATCATCACCTCACTCTTCACGGCAATATTCATCTCCCGCGTGATTTTCGAGAATTTGTTGTCCAAAAATAAAAAAATCACTTTCGACAATCAATACACCCGGGATGCCTTTAGCAATGTCAACTTCAATTTTGTAGGCATGCGCAAGAAATTCTACATAGCTTCTGGTATTCTCATCGTTATCGGGGTCATATCATTGGCTACCAAAGGATTAAACTTCGGCGTAGATTTTACCGGAGGCCGTACCTATGTTGTAAGATTCGACAAACCCGTTTCAACCAGCGATGTACGCGAAGCCCTACAGGTTTCATTTGATGAAGCCCCAGAAGTAAAAACGTTTGGTTCATCCAATCAGGTAAAAATTACAACCAAATACATGATTGATCAGGACAACCAGCAATCCGACTCTATTGTTGAAGCCGTTATGTTCAATGGATTGAAGGATTTTTACAGCACCCCCATGACCTTCAAAGACTTCTCCTCTGACGATGATGCAAAGGTACTGGGTCGTTTAAGCTCTCAAAAGGTAGGACCTACCGTAGCTGACGACATTAAGAAAGGCGCCATTCTTGCTGTATTCTTTGCCCTGATTATCATCTTTATCTATATCGCCATCAGGTTTAAGCGTTGGCAATTTGGTGTGGGTGGTTTGATCTCACTGGCACATGATACCTTGATAGCACTTTCGTCATACTCAATATTTTCAGGCATCCTGCCGTTTAACCTTGAGGTGGATCAGGCATTCATTGCCGCTTTGCTTACCATTATTGGTTACTCCATCAACGACACGGTGGTTATTTTCGACCGTATCCGGGAATACATTGGGCTGTATCCGAAAAGAGCAATTGAAGAAAATATGAATAATGCTATGAATAGTACACTGGGTCGTACGTTCAACACTTCGGGAACTACCCTGGTGGTTTTGCTGGCCATATTTGTTTTTGGCGGTGAAGTTATTCGTGGTTTCGTATTTGCGCTGATGGTAGGGATTGCAGCGGGAACTTATTCCTCACTGTTTATGGCCTCACCGCTCGCTTATGACTTTATTGTATATAGCAATAAGCGTAAGAAGTTAAAAGCCGATAAGAAAAAAAATGTGAAATAACACAACTTTAACTTATGTGTAAAGCCCGGCAATGGAATGCCGGGCTTTTTTTTAGTACTTATCTGCCTATAGGCCAACATCAACAAGGTGTAGACAGGTTGTAGGGGAAAAACAACAGTTGTCATAAAAACAGACGAGGCGCATTGCGGTCTGTGCTTTTATATTTCATCTGGTAATCAGCCACATGTGAACAAATACATAGAGAGAGGGTTAATATTTTGTATGAACTGCTGGTTTTTACATTTTTGGTACACATATTAGATAAAGTTAAACTATGAAAGCAATATGGAACGACAAAATCATTGCTTCAAGCGATGATATTGAAATGGTAGAAGGCAATGCCTATTTTCCTGAAGCGGATGTCAATAAGGAATATCTCAGGCCGGGCGATACCCACACTACGTGTCCCTGGAAAGGCATAGCTTCCTATTATGATGTGGAAGTAAACGGGCAAATCAACAAAGATGCAGCCTGGTATTATCCCAACCCATCGGAGAAAGCAAAAAACATTAAGAATCGCATCGCATTCTGGAATGGAGTGATAATAACAAAATAGAAATCCGAAAATTGAGTTTTATGAGAAAGTACCATACCATTTCAACACAGGCATTGTTGCTTGCTTTAAAAGACACCAACACGCGTCTTATAGATGTAAGATCAACAGATGCCTATAACGGATGGACATTAATGGGTGGGCACCGGCCAGGTCACATCAAAGGCGCACGCTGTCTGCCCGTAAAATGGACCAGTTACATTGACTGGATTGAAATTGTAAGATCAAAAGACATTTTACCAGAAAATGAGGTGATTATTTATTCAGACAAGTATGAAGAATCAGAGCGGGTAGCTGCCATGTTTCTTGCTGCAGGATATGATCAGGTAAGTATTTATAATAATTTTTGTACTTCCTGGCTTCCCAACGATGCATTGCCCATGGATTTTTTGCCGCGGTTCCGGCAATTGGTGCCTTCATGGTGGGTAAAATCGGCCATAGAAGGAAACAACCCTGATGTAGCGAATAAAAAAGTTGTTTTGGTACAGGCGCATTACCGCAACCCGAATGCTTACCTGAGTGGGCATATCCCTGGGGCCATAGCTATGGATACCCTGGCACTTGAAAGTCCGGAGACCTGGAACAGAAGGTCTCCCGAAGAAATTGAAGCAGCTTTGCTTGAGCATGGAATTACAGCCGATACTGTAGTAATTTTATATGGAAAATATATGTTTCCCGACAATGATGACCCCTTCCCGGGAAGTGCCGCCGGAGATATCGGAGCCATCCGCTGTGCTTTTATTATGATGTATGCCGGTGTTAAAGATGTCAGGGTTTTAAACGGCGGATATCAGGCCTGGTTTGATGCCGGCTATGACATTGACACCACCGATGAGCCCAAACAGCCTGAAACTGATTTTGGTGCAAACATTCCCGCATTCCCTTCACTTGCTGTAGACCTGGATGAAGCCAAAAGCCTGCTGAATTCTGAAAATGGAGAACTCATCTGTGTGCGAAGCTGGCCGGAATATATTGGAGAAGTGAGTGGCTATAATTATATTGAGAAAAAAGGCCGCATTCCCGGTGCCATATTTGGCAATTGTGGCAGCGATGCCTATCACATGGAAAACTACCGCAATGTAGATCATACCATGCGCGAATACCATGAAACGCAGGCATTCTGGAATGCAGCAGGCATTACCCCCGACAAACGGCTTGCGTTTTATTGTGGTACAGGATGGAGAGGGAGTGAAGCTTTTTTTAATGCATGGCTGATGGGCTATCCGGATGTTGCCGTTTTTGATGGCGGCTGGTTTGAATGGAGCAACCATCCTGAAAATCCATATGAAACCGGCATTCCTGAAGCCAGGCCGGCATCTGGTTTAAAAATCACCGTGTAAGGTCTGAACTTATGGAAACTGTTTCATTAACCAATACCCTGCTAACCGATACACTTTCAGGACTTCAGAATAATCCAAAAACCCTGAAAGCAAAATACTTCTATGATGATGAAGGCAGTCGCATTTTTGAACAAATTATGCATATGCCCGAATACTATCCAACGCGTTGTGAACGGGAGATTTTTACTACCCAGGCATCAGCCATAGTCAATGCCATTACCAACAGTACGAACGAACCTTTCGAACTGGTGGAACTGGGATCAGGTGATGGCATAAAAACCAGGGTCTTACTGAAAGAACTAATAAAAAATAATTCCAACTTTACTTATATTCCGATTGACATAAGCCGTCAGGCCATTGAAGCATTACAAAATAATCTTAAAAGCCATCTGCCCTCATTAACAATCAACCCTCTTATTGGTGATTATTTTAAAATAATGCATCAGATCAACGGTTATTCAGGATTCAAAAAAACGGCCCTTTTTCTGGGCGCCAATATTGGAAATTACCTGGCCGATGAACTTGCCCTTTTTCTGAATGCACTCTCTAACTTTTTACATCGGGATGATAAGATATTGCTTGGTTTCGATCTGAAAAAATCTCCGGCAGTTATCAGGAAAGCATACGACGATCCTCACGGGCTTACCCGGGATTTTAACCTCAATTTGCTTCGGCGCCTGAACCGGGAACTGGGTGCCGACTTCAGTCTGAACCATTTTGAACATCATGCAGAATATAATCCCATAACGGGTTATGCCAGAAGTTTTCTCATTTCAACCTGCGCTCAAAAGGTGAAGATTGCTGCCTCAGAAACAGTAATATCATTTGATAAATGGGAACCTATCTTTATGGAGGTTTCCCGCAAATTTGATTTAAAAACCATCAGCAGTCTGGCAAAAAACTATGGCTTTAAGATAATCTCAAATTTTACGGATTCAAAAGAATATTTTGTTGATTCGCTCTGGGTGAAAAGCGAATAAGCCTCCATTATAAGCAGGAGAATAAGTGCTGGCTCAACCTTCGGGCTGGTTTCTATCTCAAAACCAAACTTGTGTAATCTCCCCTCCTCCCCTTCCCATCTAAATAAAACGCGCATTTTAGACAAGGTCGTGCAGATGGTTACAAAATTTGTACTTTTGTAAAATCTAATCTATACCGAAACCATGCAACCCAATCTGCTTTTATTTCTTGACATCAGTGGCGGGGAGCTAATCATTATTCTGCTGGCAGTATTTTTGATCTTCGGGCCTAAAAAACTACCGGAAATTGCACGCAGGATGGGACGTGTTATCAACGAAATAAAGCACGCCTCGGGTGAGCTTACCCGCGAATTCAGAGAAGAGACGGGTAATCTGGCCAAAGAGCTTCAACAAACGCGTGAAACCATTCATCGCGAAAGCGAGAAATTAAAATCGGACTTTCAACAAACCACCAATGCAGTTAGAAATGGTTTGGAAACAGACCCCTTAAATGAAACACCCGCAGCACCTGAAAAATTAAACATTCAGGAGTCATCCTCAGATACAAAGCAGGAAAATGAGATTGATTAAATACAATTTTAATACAATTGTATCGTTTAAAAGTTGGTTTACTCACCATTTTAAGGATTTTGACTATCCTCCAATTTAAAATTTGTCTAATTTAGCCGTCAAATCAAACCGATCAAATGAAATACGCGTCAGTTGACCGATACTTTACTATTTTGAGGTTCTTTGCAGCAGTGTTTATTGCACTGTTCTTTGTTACAATTGCCCCTCCTCAGGCCCAGGCCCAAAGCCGGCGTGTGGCTGCTGCTGATGAGGCATTTAACAGCTTTCAGTACAATGTAGCAGCAAGCCGTTATAAAAAAGCATACAGCAAGACCCGAAACCGGGCTGACAAAGATAAAATCAGCTTTAAGCTTGGTGAAAGTTATCGCATGATGAACAATACCCGGCGGGCAGAAATGGCTTATCGGCGCATTATAAAGAGCAATTATGCCCGCAATAATCCGATAGTATATCTGCATTATGCCAACATGCTTAGGGTAAATGAAAAATATAAAGAAGCAGCAGACTACTATGCCTTATATACTGAAAATGTACCTGATGATCCTCGCGGACCCAATGGGGTGCGTTCTATCGGTCTTATCGAAGAGTGGACTAAAAACCCCACCAAGTATGAAGTAACCAATGTAAAAAAGATCAACTCCAAGAGCGATGATTTTGCACCCACTTATGCCGATAAGTTTTACAATGCCCTGTTGATAACCTCTACACGGGAAGGCAGTACCGGCAAAGGTCTTGATGGCTGGACCGGTCAGAATTTCAGTGACCTTTTCCTTACACGTCAGGACAGAAAAGGAGAATGGAGCGAACCTGTACTCGCCGATACGGAAGGAAAACTAAACACTTCTGCTAACGAAGGTGCCCCTGCATTTAACGAAAACTTCACTACCTTATATTACACCCGTTGTGGAAACGCCGAAGACACCTCGGCCAATTGTCAGATTATGAGCATTAAACGTTCAGGACGCGGCTGGGGTGAACTAAAAGTTATTAAACTGGGGAACGATACTACTGTTACCAACGGTCATCCGGCCATAAGCAAAGATGAACTTACGCTTATATTCTCCAGCGACCGCAAGGGCGGACAAGGGGGGAAAGACCTATGGATTACTACACGAAAATCAGTGGTTGATGACTTTAATAAACCCATAAATCTCGGAGCCGCAATAAATACTCCCGGCGATGAGCAATTTCCCTTTCTTCGCAACGACACTACCTTGTACTTTGCATCCAATGGTCACCCGGGATTGGGGGGGCTGGATATCTTCAAAACCACCCTTAGGGATAATGTGTGGACCAAACCGGTAAACCTTGAAGTGCCTGTAAACTCCAGTGGCGATGACTTTGCCATGATATTTCAGCCTGGTACCGATGAAGGATTTTTAACTTCTAACCGGAGAGGCGGCCGGGGAGGTGATGATATATATCACTTTATAAACCCTCCGCTAATCTTCACTTTACAGGGAACGGTAAAGGATGACCGGACCCTGCAATTTGTACCATTGGCTACCGTTAGGTTGGTTGGCTCCGATGGAACATCCGTGGATGCTAAAACTGACCCCAAAGGCTTTTATTCATTTAGTAAATCTCAGATAAAGCCCAACACTACCTACGATATTACCGTTATTAAAGAAAATTATTTCAACAAAAAAGCGAGAGAAACCACCGTAGGTGTTGAAAAAAACAAAGATTTTATCGTTGACTTTATGCTGGAGCCGATTCCGGAAAAGCCAGTTGTATTGCCTGACATTTTATACGATCTGGCAAAATGGGATCTCAAACCACAATATCAGGATTCATTGCAGGGATTGATTAAAACACTGCTTGAAAACGAAACTGTGGTGGTTGAATTGGCTGCGCATACCGATGCCCGTGATACGGAAGAACGCAACGATATTCTATCACAGCGCCGCGCCGAATCGGTAGTAGATTATCTGATTCAGCGGGGTATTGATCCTGCACGTCTGGTGGCCAAAGGCTATGGCGAACGTGTTCCACGGGTGCTGGCCGCCGATAAAGTGAAAGATGGATTTTTATTTAAAGCCGGTACCCGGCTCACCGAATCTTATATTGATTCGCTGAACTCGACTGCTGAAAAAGAAGCCGCTCACGCCTTAAACCGCCGAACCGAATTCAGGGTATTGAGCAAGGATTTCGTGCCCAAAGCCAAGAATGTACAGATTGAGCAAAAAGTGGAAATAAAAATCAATCCCGAAGACAACATCGTGACCGTTGAATCCGGGCGGGGTAATTCCATTATTATTCCCACACTCATCAATGGATATAATACCAAAATTATGCTCGACCGAAACGACCGCGGGCTGATCTTCTCTCTGGCCGAGGCTCAGAAACTATTGCAGTCGGGGGCCATCTCTAAAGAGGATTTCGTGGGTGATGCTGCCGTAATTCTGGCAGAGGGCAGTATTGCAGACCGGGCAGTATTTGTTATTAAGAACTTCAGCATTGGACCAAAAACCACCACCAATATCGAGGCAAGTGTTTCCCATAAATTGACCGAAGGCGCCATCATGGGTGAGAGCACCATTAATATGCTGGGTAGGTTTAAGCTGGATGAAAATAACAAACAACTGATTTTTAATTAATCTCCAGACCGGCTGCATCAGCAGCCGGTTTGCTTTATAGCCGTTTACGTTATGCCGGAGGAATCCAGATACATTCAAAGAGGTGTTTCAGCAGGTAAAGAAGATGTGCATCAGGCCATCAAAAACATTGACAAAGGATTATTCCCACATGCCTTTTGTAAAATTATTCCCGACATTTTAGGCGGAGACCCCGATTGGTGTAATATCATGCATGCAGACGGTGCAGGCACAAAATCGTCCCTGGCTTACCTCTACTGGAAAGAAACCGGTGACCTGAGTGTATGGAGGGGCATAGCACAGGATGCCATTGTGATGAACACCGATGATTTGTTGTGTGTAGGTGCCACCGACAATATCCTGATATCTTCCACCATTGGGCGAAATAAGCACCTCATTCCGGGCGGGGTAATCACTGAAATCATCCGTGGAACGGAAGTATTTTTAGAGCAGATGCGTTCATACGGCATTGGCATTCATTCTACCGGAGGCGAAACTGCCGATGTAGGTGACCTGGTGCGGACAATAATTGTGGACTCTACAGTTACCGCCCGATTACCTCGTGAAAAGGTTATTTCCAATCACAATATTCAGGCTGGCGATGTCATCGTTGGACTGGCTTCTTCCGGTCAGTCATCTTACGAAAAGTCATACAATGGCGGCATGGGGAGCAATGGGCTTACCTCTGCCAGACATGATGTTTTTTCGAATTTTTATGCAGCCCAATATCCGGAAAGCTACGATCCAGCCATACCAAATAATCTGGCATACAGCGGCAGGCTGAAGCTCACCGATCCTTCACCGATTGAAGGAATAGACATGGGTAAGTTAGTGCTTTCGCCTACACGAACCTATGCTCCGGTAATCAAAATAATGCTCGACCATTACCGGGATCATATTCATGGAATGGTGCATTGTTCCGGTGGTGCACAAACTAAGGTGTTGCATTTCATTGACAAATTACACATTATCAAGGATAACCTTTTTGAGGTTCCCCCGCTTTTTCGCATCATTCAGGAGCAATCAGGTACCAGTACGACCGAAATGTATAAGGTATTCAACATGGGCCACCGAATGGAACTATACGTGCCGGAAACAATTGCCGGTAAGTTAATTGCCATATCTGAAAACTTTGGTATAGCAGCTAAAGTGATTGGCAGGTGCGAGGAGGCAGAAATTAAAAAACTTACCATAGGGAAAGAGCAACCGATAGTATATTATTAGTGAGTGGACGTATTTGATGGGGATGGAGCGGTGAGAGATGAGCGGTGAAAGGTAAGAAATGAGAGGTGAGAGGTGAGAAATGAGAGGCCAGCAGTAAGAGATGAGCGGTGAGTGGTAAGCGACTTATGTTCTGAGTTCAAAGTTGTTATTGGCTTTGGCTAAATTTGCTTATTTGCACAAGCCCGCCGGGAGTAATTCTACAATCCGAAGCGGAGTTCGCCGAAGGTAAATTCTAATTTCGTACCTTTGCACCCTCAAAAAAAAAATTATGCTTGACAAGCTCGAAGCCATTTATAAGCGTTATCAGGAAATTGAAAAACAGATGAATGAACCGTCGGTTATGGCCGACATGAATGCTTACATCAAACTGAGTAAAGATTACAAAGACCTGCAACCCATCATTGAGGCCTATAAGAAATATGAATTGGTGGTAGCCAACCTGGCGGCCGCCAAAGAAATTCTTAATAAAGAGAAGGATGAAGAATTCCGGGCAATGGCCAAAGAAGAGATAAATGTGCTTAGCGATACGCGTGAGCAGTTGGAAACCGACATCCGGTTAATGCTTATTCCTTCAGACCCTCAGGACGGGAAAAATGCAGTGGTTGAAATCCGGGCCGGCTCAGGAGGCGACGAAGCCAGCATTTTTGCCGGAGACCTTTACAGGATGTACACCAAATTCTGTGAAACCAAAAACTGGAAAATTGACCTGGTAGAATTCACCGAAGGCACCGTTGGGGGTTACAAGGAAATTATCTTTAACATTTCAGGACAAAATGTTTATGGACAAATGAAGTACGAGTCAGGTGTACACAGGGTACAGCGCGTACCTCAAACAGAGACACAGGGCCGGGTACATACTTCGGCGGCTTCAGTGGTGGTACTGCCTGAAGCCGATGAATTTGACATCGACCTCAAACCCAGCGACATCCGAAAAGATTTATACTGTTCATCGGGGCCGGGCGGTCAGTCGGTAAATACCACTTATTCCGCTGTAAGGCTCACGCACATTCCAACAGGTATTACCGTTGCCATTCAGGATCAAAAATCGCAGATGAAAAACTTTGATAAAGCCATGGTTATTCTGCGAACCCGGCTTTTCGAACAAGAGTATCAGAAATACCTGGATGAGATTTCGAAGAAAAGAAAAACAATGGTATCTACCGGAGACCGCTCTGCCAAGGTTCGCACCTACAACTATCCCCAAAGTCGCATTACTGACCACCGTATAAACCTCACTGTTTATAACCTGTCTACATTTATGGATGGTGACATTCAGGATATGATTGATGCCCTGCAACTTGCGGAAAATGCAGAACGGTTAAAAGAAGCGGTGAATTGAGCTTAGTGACTAATGTCTAATGTCTAAATTCCTACCTCTAACCTCTAACTTTTAACCTCTACCCTCTACCCTCTACCCTCAAACACACAGCTATGAATCGTCAAAACCTCATCCAACTGATAAAGAAGAAACAATCATTTCTTTGTGTAGGGCTTGACAGCGATATTGACAAAATACCGGCCCACCTTAATTATGCGGAGGATCCGGTTTTTGAGTTTAACCGTCAGATTATTGATGCCACCCTTAATTATGCAGTAGCCTACAAGCCCAATCTGGCTTTCTATGAGTCGCGTGGTATGGAAGGTTTCAAAAGTTTGCACCGAACCATGGAATATCTTGAAAAGTTCACTGATCAGTGTTTTACCATTGCTGATGCAAAGCGCGGGGATATTGGAAACACTTCCACCCAATACGCGCGTGCATTTTTTGATAAAAAAAACTCCGGATTTGATTTTGATGCGGTAACGGTAGCGCCCTATATGGGTGAAGACTCTATAAGCCCTTTCTTAAAATTTGAAAACAAATGGGTAATAGTGCTTGCACTCACTTCCAATAAAGGCGCAAATGATTTTCAGATCCGTGAAGACAAAAATAATCAGACATTGTTTGAACAGGTACTTAGAACTTCCGCTCAATGGGGGACGCCTCAGAATTTGATGTATGTAATTGGTGCCACACGCGCCGAAATGCTTGGCAAAGTTCGTGAAATAGTACCGGATCACTTCCTTTTGGTTCCTGGCGTAGGCGCGCAGGGGGGCAGCCTGAGTGAAGTAGCTGAATTTGGGTTAAATGCTGATTGTGGATTATTGGTCAATGCTTCCCGGAGCATATTATTTAGTTCGGATGGTAAGGATTTTGCCGGAAGAGCCGCTGCTGAGGCACAAAAGATGCAGAACGAGATGGCCGGTCTGCTTTCACTCAGAGGAGTAATATAAAAAAAGCTTCCCGCTGAACTACAACAGGAAGCTTGTCATTATTTTCAAAAGACACTATTCTATAACATAGGTCCAGTTGAATTTATCTGCTTCGTCTCCATACTGGATGGCCTGGAGGCGTTTGAAAAGTTTGGTAGAAATGGGCCCTGCCTCTCCGTCTTTACAGTAATTGTAAACATGTCCGGTAACCGGATCATCAATTTTACGTACGGGTGAAATCACGGCTGCGGTTCCACAGGCACCAACTTCATCAAAATCAGCCAGTTCTTCAACAGGTACAGGCCGAACCTCAACTTCCATTCCCATATCACGGGCCAGGTCCATGAGGCTCTTGTTGGTAATGGAAGGCAAAATGGTTTCCGACTCAGGAGTGATGTACTTATTGCCTTTAATGGCAAAAAAGTTGGCCGGCCCGGCTTCATCAATGTATTTCTTTTCCCTGGCATCCAGGAAGAGCGCTGCGGAATAACCGGCTGCCTGAGCTTCCATACCAGCGGTAAGACTGGCTGCATAGTTGCCACCAACTTTGTAACGTCCCGTGCCTTTTGGAGCCGCCCGGTCATGATCGCGCGCAATCTGCAGGGCTACGGGCTTAAATCCTTCTTTAAAATAGGGTCCTACCGGTGTTACGAAAATCATAAATAAATATTCATCTGCCGGACTAACACCAACCCTGGCTCCTGTTCCTATAAGTAATGGCCGAAGATACAGTGATGCCCCGGTACCATAGGGAGGCAGAAACCGTTCGTTTAACTTTACAACTTTTTTCAATGCCTCAAGAAACAGTTCATGCGGCACTACAGCCATCATGATGCCTTTGGCAGAGCTTTCCATGCGTTTTGCATTCTCTTCCCAGCGAAACAAACGGATCTTACCGTCTTTGCCTCTAAAGGCTTTCATACCTTCAAAGGCTTCCTGCCCGTAATGTAATGCCGAAGCAGCCATGTGTATAGGAATATGTTCGGAAGAAGATACTTCAAGTTCCCCCCATTTTCCGTTTCTGTAGTAACAACGTACGTTGTAGTCAGTTTTGATGTACCCAAAGGGTAATCGTGTCCAGTCGAGCTCTAACATGATTATATATTTTAAGTGGTTTTAAAATCCATCCTTAATGTGGGCTAAATTAGGAACTTTTCACCGAACGGCAATCGGTTTCAGAAAATATTATTTCAAACGGTAGAAAACAAGATTATTTTACCCGAATGACAATAAATAATCATCAAAAATAAATATATGACAATATCTAAAATGGAATCTTTGAGGCCATTTTGAAAAATAAAAGGAAAAAAATATCGCAAAGCCACGAAGCACCAGACTTGACAAATAATTGTATATCAGAGAATTAAATTTTGTAATTTTTTAATCCTGCCTGTTTGCGCACGCAGACACGTCCCTGACTCTTTGTGGCGAAAATGCTCCATCCGGACCAGGCTCAATATATAGGAATCATTCTGATCACGCTTAGAGAAGGATTTAATGTCATCAACTTTTTTAATCACATAAATTTGGGTTTTTAATTTCCAACAGATGGCTCATTAGTAAAAACAATTAGCTTTGTAATGACAATTAAAGGTAATAATGCTCAACGAAAAACCGGAATTTCTTTTGGCGGTAGATGCAGGAGTAAAAACTGGCCTGGCGCTGTTTGATAGTTCAGGGAAACTGCACTGGCATCGCTCCCACAATATGGGGTCGGTGCCTGCACTCAGGAAGGCGGCCTTTCATTTGGTGAATGCCATTCCGGATTTAAAGTACATTGTGGTAGAAGGCGGAGGACAGATTGCCGGCATATGGAAAAAAATGGCGGAACGCTACGGTATTAAATTTATAATGACTGATGCGCTTCACTGGCGACGCGACTTATTATACTCACGTGAACAGCGTTCCGGGGAAACTGCCAAGCAGATTGCCGTTGAGATGGCCATACGATTTTTAAAAGAAAATGGAACTCCCCCTGCACAAACACCTTTGCATGATTCCGCCGAAGCTATCTTAACGGGTGTATGGTATTGCCATCAGCTTGGCTGGCTAAAACAGAAGCCCAATCTGCATTAAATTGCCTTTCTTAAAGTCAGCACTTAAAAGTCACAATTGAGCCAGGCATTACCGATAATTAATGCTAGTCGCATATTTCCATATCAACAATAAGATTAGTTGAAAATGAAGGGGAATTATAATTTCTTATCAGAAACCTATTAATAGCAAATATTCATTACTCATTGCGTTCGGCCATTCAGATTATAGCAATAATCATTATTTGGGGTGGAAAAAGAAGACGGGCTGCCTCCCTTCACTATCCCTTAAAAGTCGTGTTTAAGTCTGCTATTCGGATCGAAGCGATGGATTCTTTTTATTTTTCCGGTCACTATTGCAAAAATAAATACAAACATTTTTATAGTAAATTAAATAAATATTACCTTTGTGTAAAATCCTGATTATTGTTTTGATCAAATCAACGTAATTTTTTCAGACCAATCTAACTTGATAAAAATGCATCAAACTACTACTGTTCATTTTCCTCCACGCGACAATCAGTCATTAAAAGAGGATTATGATTTCATAGTTTCCAATAAACTTGCCACCTCAATACTCGATGGGCTACCCGTAATAAGTATGCTGTTAAATACGGAGCGTGAACTGGTATTCGGTAACCAGGCACTATTAAACGCCTTACAGGTTGAAGATATAAATTCATTGCTGGGTTTAAAACCAGGAGAACTTTTTGGATGTAACCATGCCCTGGGCACAAAGAGTTGTGGCAGTTCAAAAATATGCCAAACCTGTGGCGCTTTCAAATCTGCCATCCAATGCCTGGATTATGGAGAAAGTGTAGAGGAATGCACCTTGAATACTCCGAATGGCACCCTCAATCTAAACATTACCAGCAAGTTAATCGATTTTGAAGGCAAGGAATTCATCCTTTATACCATGCAGGACATCAGTAACGAAAAAAAAAGACTGATGCTCGAGCGAATATTTTATCATGACATCCTAAATACCGCGCACAACATTAGCGGAATGGCTGAATTGTTAATGTCTGGTGACTTTAAAGACAGCAATGGTGAGTTTCTCTCATTGCTCTATAAAGCATCATCGCGTATGATTGATGAAATCAACACCCACCGGTTGATCTCTTTCGATAAAGAAATCGAGCAGGTCAGACACAAAACAAAGGTTAATTCTATTGAATTCTATCATGAGATGAGGACTGAATTTAAGTCATTCACAAATGAAGAAAATTTATTTCATCTCGACAACCGCTCAGAAGCCTTTGACTTTGAAGTAGATAAAGTTTTGTTTAACCGGGTGGTTACCAATATGATAAAAAATGCCTTTGAAGCTGAAATGCTCAATGCCCCGGTAACCCTTGGTCTTATTTCCATGAAAAACAAAGGAGCCATGATTTGGGTTCACAACCCATCGTTTATGGACGATGATATCCAGATGCAGGTATTTAACCGCTCATTTTCTACCAAAAGCAGTGATCGCGGCTTAGGTACGTACAGCATGAAAATCATCACTGAGCGCTATCTGAAAGGTAAAATATATTTTACCAGTAAACCCAGTAGTGGAACTACGTTTATCCTTGAGATTCCGGGATAGATTTGCCGGCAGCTACCATTTCTTTCCATTGATGAGCCCATTATAAAGACCCTTCTTTTTGCCCTTTTGCCACCAGGGCACCGAAGATTACCGTGTGCGCCTGCCGCGTGCATATACAGGCATGCAGGCTGACCTTTGTGTTTAGGGGCGTTTTGTATTTTTACCCTTTCAGACTATACTCATAGACAATTCCGCCAAATTGGCAGTTTAGTGGCCATGGCATAGCCTTTGCTTTCGCCCCTGCATCATATAAACCTAAAATTTGTTTAAATATGCAAACGGGAAAAATAAACGTACAAACGGAAAACATTTTTCCGATTATCAAAAAATTCCTTTACTCTGACCATGAAATATTTCTCAGAGAACTGATATCTAATGCCGTAGATGCCACCCAGAAGCTGAAGACCCTTTCCAGCATGGGTAAATTCAAAGAAGAGCTTGGCGATTTAACCATTGAAGTTTCAATAGATGAAAAAGCCGGCACCCTTACTGTAAAAGACAAGGGAATCGGTATGACCGCAGAGGAAGTAGACAAATACATCAACCAGATTGCCTTCTCGGGAGCCGAAGAGTTCATTAAAAAATACAAGGGCAAAAGTGAAGCTGATGCCGCCCAGCTTATCGGGCACTTTGGGCTCGGGTTTTACTCATCGTTTATGGTATCGAAAAAAGTAGAAATCCGCACCAAAACTTATAAAAAAGGGCCGGGCACTAAGGCCGTTAAATGGGAATGTGATGGAAGCCCCGAGTATACCCTGGAAGAAATTGAAAAATCAGAACGTGGCACCGAAATTATTCTGCACATCGCTGATGATTCCAAAGAATTTCTCGAAGAAGCGCGCATATTGAGCCTGCTGAAAAAATACTGTAAATTCCTGCCCGTGCCCATCCGTTTTGGCAACGAAAAAACCTGGGAGAAAATAGAAGGTGAAAAGGATGAAAAAGGCAATGATAAATACGACGAGATTGAAAAACCGCGCATTATCAATAATGTCAATCCTGCCTGGAAACAAAAGCCAGTTGACCTCACCGAAGAAGACTACAAGAACTTTTACCATGAACTGTATCCGTCTACTTTCGAAGAGCCTTTGTTTAATATACACCTGAATGTTGATTACCCATTTAACCTTACCGGAATTCTGTATTTTCCAAAGGTAAAACGCAACATAGAAGTACAGAAAGAAAAAATCCAGCTTTACTCCAATCAGGTTTTTGTCACCGATTCAGTGGAAGGCATTGTACCCGACTTCCTTACGCTTATGCATGGAGTGCTTGACTCACCGGATATTCCATTGAATGTTTCACGTTCGTATCTGCAAAGCGATGCCAATGTAAAGAAAATATCCAACCACATTATGAAAAAGGTGGCAGATAAACTGGAGGAACTTTTCAAAACTGACAGGGCAGACTTTGAGAAAAAATGGGATGATATCCGTATTTTTATTGAATATGGAATAATATCAGAGCCGAAATTCTACGAAAGGGCCGAAAAATTCTGTCTTCTGAAAAACACCAAAGAGCAATACTTTACTTTCGAAGAGTATAAAAAACACATTGGTGATGCCCAGACTGATAAGGATAAGAAGACGGTTTATCTGTATACCTCTGATGTTCAGGAACAACATACCTTTATTGAAACAGCCACTGATCGTGGCTACGATGTACTGGTGATGGATGGACCGCTGGATAACCATTTCATCAACACCCTGGAACAAAAATTTGAAAACACCACCTTTGCCCGCGTAGATGCTGATGTTATTGACAAATTGATTGCCAAAGAGGACGCCATGCCGTCGAAACTCAGCGATGAGGAGAAAGAAAAGCTCAAACCTGTATTTGAACAGGCAGCAGGAGGTACACATTATACCGTAAGCTTTGAAAGCCTGAGCGAAAATGAATTGCCGGTTCAGATAACCCGTCCGGAATTTATGCGCAGAATGAAAGACATGTCAATGCTTGGCGGTGGAGCCTCATACATGGGAAATTTCCCTGACGCCTATAACCTGATTGTTAATGGAAATCATCCTTTGGTGAGCAAAATTAATGCTGAAAACGATGAAGAATCACGTAAACGCATGGCCAGGCAAATGGTTGATCTTGCGAAGTTGTCTCAGAACCTGTTAAAAGGTGAAGAGTTAACCAGCTTTATACGTAGAAGTCTTAGTAACTTATAAACCTGAAATGAAATGCCCTGCCTGAGGTGGGGCGTTTTTATTTTAATTAACGACAAATCCATTTTTTTAATTATTTTAGCCTGATCAAAACTTCAACAAAAATGAAAAAATCACTCATTGTTATTCTGGTAATCGTCGGAATAGTCTTATTGCTGGTACTGTCGCTCAGTGGCCGTTATAATAAATTGGTAACTCAGGAAGAAACAGTTACTGCTGCCTGGTCGCAGGTTGAAAACGTGTATCAGCGGCGCGCTGATCTTATTCCCAATCTTGTAAATACCGTAAAAGGGTATGCTGACTTTGAAAAAGGCACCCTTACTGCAGTTATAGAGGCCCGGGCCAAAGCAACCAGTACCACCATTGATCCCGGTAATTTATCTGAAGCCAGCCTGGAGCAATTCCAACAGGCACAGCAAGGCCTGGGTTCAGCCCTTTCACGGCTGATGGTCGTTATAGAACGCTATCCCGACCTGAAAGCCAATCAGAATTTTTTGGATCTTCAGGCACAGCTCGAAGGCACTGAAAACCGCATCGCAGTTGAAAGACGTGCTTTTAATGAAACTGCTCAGGCCTACAATACTACTATCCGCAGATTCCCCGATAATATCATCGCCGGTCTATTTGGATTTGATAAGAAAGCCTACTTTAAATCCGACACCGGAGCAGAAAATGCACCTGAGGTTAATTTTGAAATGAATTAATCAGCCGGGAACAACTATGCCACAGTCTGCCAAATCATTTTTCACCAAAGAGCAACAGGAAGATATTCTTCAGGCCATACTCAATGCTGAACTCGACACATCAGGCGAGATAAGGGTACACATAGAAAACAAATGTCCCGGAGATGTCTTCGACAGAGCTACCCAAATTTTTAAAAAGCTGAAAATGGACCAAACCAAACTTAAAAACGGGGTCCTTTTCTACCTGGCAATACATAACCGTTCATTCGCAATTCTGGGCGATTCGGGTATCAATGCAGTTGTGCCTGATAACTTCTGGGAAAGCACTAAAGTTCTCATGATCAATTATTTTAGAGACGATCATTTTGCAGAAGGACTGATTGCTGGAATTCAGCAGGCCGGACTTCAGCTTAAAGAACATTTTCCCTATGAGTTAGATGATATCAATGAACTTAAAGATGATATTTCATTTGGAGAAAATTAAAACATGAGATACACCATGACTTTTTTCAGGAAATCCGGGACTTTGCTCCTCATTATATCCCTGCTTGCTTTTGTATTTTGTGCAAGTGCCGGAGTTCCTGAAAAACCGAATCCACCCAGGCTGGTGAATGATTTTGCCGGAATTCTGTCATCCGATGAGGTTGCAAGACTTGAACGTAAACTTGTGGATTATAATGACACTACATCAACCCAGATTACCGTAATTACACTGAATAGCCTGGATGGCTATGACATTAATGACCTGGCTCAACGCATTGGAGCAAGTTGGGGTGCCGGCCAAAAAGCCTATGACAATGGTGTAATTATGCTGATTAAACCTAAAACAAGCCGTGAAAACGGACAGGCAGCCATTGCAACCGGATATGGTATGGAAGAGATCATTCCGGATGCAATAGCCCGCCGTATAGTTGATAATGAAATGATACCACTGTTTCGTGAAAACAATTACTATGGAGGCATCAATGCAGGCATCAACGTAGTTATGGACCTTGCATCCGGACGTTTCAAAGCGGAGGATTATGAAAAGAAAGGCAGCATCCTGGACTTTATCATTCCTATACTCATTATTTTACTGATTATTTTCTTTATGAGCCGGGGTCGTGGAAAACGTCATCACAACATTGGAAGCTCCGATCTGCCCTTTTGGCTGCTCATGTCTATGATGGGTAGTGGGGGTGGAAGTCGCAGCTCATCAGGTGGATGGGGCGGTTCATCCGGAGGCTTTGGCGGTGGCGGTGGCGGCTTCGGAGGTTTCGGCGGTGGCGGATTTGGAGGCGGAGGAGCCAGCGGTAGCTGGTAGCCCCACAATACAGCCTGCTCATTATTATTACCTATCGGGAGGTTAAAAAAACGCAGTTACAACAGGGTGTCAATTGCGTTTAGACACCGGACGTAAGATAATAGAATTATTTTCTAACTTTATTCTCATGCTGTTGGTATATGGAATTTTTCTCTTTACATTTGATGTGTTTTTATACAGCTTCTTTTTAAACCCGGACAAGCTGGTGTAAGCCCATCAATGGGACTGACCGGGCGGAGCTGTGAATAGAAAGGAGATTTTACATGAGAATGAAGGGCTATTATCAAAGATTTAACACCTTGAGATAATGGGGAAAGTTGTAATTACATTGGCTCATGACACCCACCGCGACAATGCAGTGGTGAGCCTGCGTTTTGAGAAAGATTACACCATTATTGACAAGGTCAAGAGCATAAAAGGTGCTGCATGGAGCCAGAGCCGGGGGTTTTGGTATATTCCCCAAAGTGATTTTAGTTTGAGTGAGGTTTTCGACATACTTTCACCAGTGGCTTTTTTGGATTATTCGGCACTCCAAACGGGCAAACCAACG
>DHSR01000013.1:0-10054 GCA_002410555.1 Bacteroidales bacterium UBA5281
CAAAGCCCAAAGACCAAAAGTGACGAAGGCCGTAAAAAGAGACGGGGAACCCGGGAGAGAATTTCTACCCTCAGACTTCTAACCTCCAACTTCTAACCTCTAACCTCCAACTTCCAACTTCTAACCTCTAACCTCCAACTTCTAACTTCCAACTTCTAACCTCCAACTTCTAACCTCTAACCTCTAACCTCCAACTTCTAACCTCTAACCTCTAACTTCTCACTTCTCACCTCTCACCTCTAATACTTCTGTCTTTAACTAAATAAATCTGAAATATTTATCTGCTTTTCGTAAAGATGGATTACATCGTCAAGCTCCACAACAAATACTTTGTCGATGCGGTGAAGGGTTTGATGATACCAAATTTCAATATAAAGATTATCCAGGCTATAGAGTTTCACAATGTAATACATGTAGATTCGTTCGAGCAGTTCGGTTCCCTGAGCAAAAAGCATAGCCACCTTTTCATTCATTTCCAGATTTTCAAACTCATTGGTCTTCATGTAACCCTCCTGTTTATTGAGCCCTTGATATTTCGATTTGATATTTGTTTTTTAAGTACCTGAGGTTTTCCAAACTGGACGCCTGGTCATAAATACGTACCAGCTCAACTACGCCTTCACGACTATACACTCCTGCCTGAGCTGCATCATAAATTTTGTGTTCCCAATTGTTACGAATGGAATCACTTATACTTTCAAACTGTGGACGTGGCAAATAACGATCTATTTCGAGATAATAGATGTCAGCCATATCGGTATCCCGGTATATGCCCGGATCCATTTCTTCCAGGATCATGTATTTACGTACAGTAATCAGGCTAACAAAAGGTTTTACGCTTCTGTTGGCCAGAAATTCAATGCCATATTTGCTGTAAAGTCCGATAATGGCCGGCAAATCACCATAATCATTCATGTGTATGCGAATACAACCCGATATGCTGTTTTGAAGTTCAAGCCAGCCCATTACGGCATCAAAAGTGTAGTCGGTTGTTTTTTTAATGTGCCGGGTAATCCTGATAAAATCATCCATTTCGTCCAGGCCCTTTGTTTTAATTACCGCAAATATAGATCGGGGCTTTTGCTCCTCTTCTTTAACAGGAATATGATAATGATCATAAAAGCCGGGATAAGGATCAAGGTCCTCAAGAATAAGCTCACTGAATTTATATTCCGTAGCCAGACTGGCCAGCTTTTCTTTTTTTATAACGAAACCGAGAGATTCGATTACCTTCTTGTCTTCCATAATTGTGTGTTTGTGTTTCGGATTAATATTAAACCATTCCCGTCAAATGTAAATAACATACTTTAGACAAAAAAGTTAGACAAAACCTACTCTTACCCCATGTTTTTAAGTTTTTGTTTTTAAACAGCCTGCACAAACTTATTAACAATGCACCGTTGATATTAATCCTTGTCCAAAATGAGATTATTGATTTGATTGTATTAACTTTGAATTTTTAATCAGGTTTATTGACAATTGTGAACTTCAGGTATCGATAACCATGCGTCTGCGAAAGGAAATTCCGAATATTATTACTCTTTGTAACCTCTTGAGTGGTTCCTTGGCTATTTTGTTTGCCATTGACGGCTTTCTTACAATAGCGGTATTGCTGGTGGGCCTGGCTGCCGTATTTGACTTTCTGGATGGTTTTGTAGCCCGGATTTTGAATATTAAATCAGCCCTGGGTAAGGAACTGGATTCTCTGGCCGATGTTATTTCTTTTGGGCTTGCACCCGCCATTGTGTTGTTTATTTTAATTAAAACCAATCCCGGGCTGCAGTATTTCCCCAGGCTGGAGCCTTATCTGCCTTATACTGCATTGTTGGTGGCGGCTTTTTCGGCATATCGTTTGGCAAAATTTAATATTGACACCCGGCAACTTGACTCATTCAGAGGTTTACCCACGCCTGCCAATGCCATTTTTATTGTTTCCCTTTCGCTGATTTCAGGCCCCGATGCCCTTGATAAAACCAATTTTTTTTCGGGCATAGCCGGTAATTTATGGTTTCTGCTGTTGCTGGTGCCTTTATCTTCAGCCTTACTTGTTTCCAATATCCCCTTGTTTGCATTTAAATTCAGCAATGGTTTTGGGTTTAAGCAGAACCGCCCAAGATATATTTTCCTGATTCTTTGTGTGTTATTGTGGATAATTTTTGGATGGGCCGGCATTCCGCTAAGCATCATTTTTTATCTGTCTACATCATTGCTTTTCGGGAAAAGATATTTTTTGTAAAATAATTACCCGAAAGTTCAATAAAAAATTTACTTTTGCGCTGCAACTACAACATAAACTCAAAAAAACTACGCTTCTAATGAAAGTATCGCTCAGAATTACACTGACCCTACTCTTAGTTCTTTCTTTCTCCTTCGATAATAACTGGATTTCGAGTGCAACCTTCAGCAAAAGTGAAATTCTTACCAATCAGGATCAGATTGAGCTTAACCGCATACTGTCACACGAAAAAATAATTCAGATCGATTCATTGCTGAATAAGTATGAATCTCAAAATAATTTTCATGGAAACATTCTGGTAGCCATTGATGGAGCAGTGGTTGCTGAACGCGCCATGGGATATGCTGATCCAATTCGTCGAACGCCTTGTAATACATCTATGGTATATCAACTGGCTTCGGTAAGCAAGCAGTTTACCGCGGCAGCCATAATGTTGCTTAAAGCTGATGGACGGCTTGATTTTTCAGATAAGATCACGAAATATATACCCGAGATTCCCTATAACTCCGTTACCATCAGTCATTTGCTGCACCATACAGGCGGAATGCCCAATTACATGTATTTGGTAGATAAGTACTGGAACGAGAATTATCCTCCGGATAACGAAGATGTTATCAACCTGATGGCCCGTTACAAATTGCCGGTATTTTTTAGAGCTGGCTACAGGTATAACTATTCCAATACCGGCTATATGCTGCTTGCCACAGTGGTTCAACGTGTCAGTGGTCTCAGTCTGAACCAGTTTTTACAACGCCGTATTTTTGCTCCTCTTGGCATGAAGGACACCTATGTCTATTCTTCGGCTGATGCAGAAGATCACAAACACATCAGCGGTTTCAGGCCACTGAGGCGGGGTTATGCTTCCATTCCTGAAACATTGAATGACGGCCCGGTAGGTGATAAAGGGGTATGTTCCACACTGGCCGATTTGTTTATTTGGGATCGCGCGCTATATGAAGGGTTTCCACTTTCCTCCACGCTCGTAGAGGAGGCTTTTACTCCCGTGGTAGCAGCCAATGGCAGGCAAGTGGATTATGGCTATGGCTTCAGGATCAAACAAGTAAATGGAGATAAGGCCATTTATCACAATGGGGTCTGGGAAGGCTTTCGCACCAATTTTCATCGTTATCCAACACATCGCAATACCATTATCGCCTTAAATAATACGAGTATCCGGAACAACCATCTGTTGGTCAGCCAGATTGAAAACATTTTATATGGGGGGAATCCTGACGATCCGACGAAACTTCTTGTTTATCTAACCATTGAGGAGGGATTAGATCATGCCTTTGAGACATTTCTTTCGCTGTCACCACAGGAAAGGGAATCCTCCGTTGATTTCCAAAAGATAATACAGGCTGCCGGTTATCTGGCCAGTACCGGGAAAATTCACAAAGCGGCCGAGCTTAGCCAGCTTATTGAAAAAGCCACTGCTACCGAGCACTCGCAATCAAAATTGTAATTTAAATAAGTCAGCTTTTCCGAAGCTCAAAGTTGCGGCCCAGATACACCGTGCGCACTTGTTCATCGGCAGCAAGTTCTTCGGCTGTGCCTGATTTAAGCACTGAGCCTTCAAAGAGGAGATAGGCACGGTCAGTAATGTTAAGGGTTTCGTGAACATTGTGATCGGTAATCAGTATGCCTATGTTTTTCTCTTTAAGCTTACGCACAATAAGCTGAATATCTTCCACGGCAATGGGATCTACTCCGGCAAAAGGTTCGTCAAGGAGTATAAATTTAGGATCAACTGCAAGTGCACGTGCAATTTCGGTGCGTCGTCGTTCACCCCCCGATAGCTGAATGCCCAGGCTTTTACGAACCTGATTCAGTCCAAATTCGGAAAGTAATGATTCGAGTCTCTCCTTCTGCTGACTCCTGGAAAGTTTTGTAAATTCCAGCACGGCTGTAATGTTGTCTTCCACACTAAGCTGCCTGAATACAGATGCTTCCTGAGCCAGATAACCTATTCCAAGCTGAGCTCTGCGATACATAGGCATATCGGTGATTTCAGTATTTTCAAGAAACACCTTTCCCGAATACGGTTTTATTAGTCCCACTATCATATAAAATGAGGTGGTTTTGCCGGCACCATTGGGCCCAAGCAAGCCTACTATTTCACCCTGCTCTACCTGAACGGTAACATCATCAACCACGGTGCGCTGGCGATATTTTTTAACCAGGTTTTCAGTGCGTAAAATCATAGGCTATAATATAATGATTAAGTTTTGATAACGTGTTCGGTGTTTATTTATTGAGCTCATCCCAAAATTCAATGGCTTTGCGGGTATGAGGAATAACTATGGTGCCACCCACCAGGTTGGCAATGCCCATAACTTCCATCAGCTCTGCTTCGGTAAGTCCATTCTCGTGACATTTTATCAGATGGTAACGAATGCAATCGTCGCAGCGTAAAACCATAGAAGCCACCAATCCAAGCAACTCCTTGGTTTTCACCGGTAATTCTCCTTCCAGATAGGCATTGGTGTCTACATTTACAATCCGCTTATATACTTTGTTGTTTTCTGCAGAAAGTAAGCGGTCGTTCATTTTTTCGCGATATTCATTGAATTCAGAAAGTGAGCCTGGCATAATATTATTTTGCGTTAAATGATTCCTTCTTTTAGGATGTCGTGAATATGAATTACTCCGACATAAATATCTTTATCCATTACCAGCATTTGGGTAATGTGATTGTTGCGCATCAAGTCGAGGACATCAGCTACCAGTACATCGGTATGGGTGGTTAGCGGATTGTGTGTCATCACATCAGCGGCGGTAAAACTTTCGAAGGGAAGTTCGCGGTGAAGCATGCGTCTTACATCGCCGTCGGTAATGATACCTACCAGTTTGCTTCCATCCAGTACAGCAGTGGCTCCAAGTCTTTTGGAAGATATTTCAAGCAAAACAGATCGCATATCGTCGGTGGTTTGTACTTCAGGTTTTTCATTGCTTTTATACAAATCAGCCACCCTGAGATAAAGTCGTTTTCCGAGGGCACCTCCGGGATGATAGCGCGCAAAATCTTCGGTAGTAAAGCCACGGCATTCAAGTAGGGCTACGGCAAAGGCATCGCCCATAACCAATTGTGCGGTGGTGCTGGCAGTAGGTGCCAGGTTGTTGGGACAAGCTTCACGGCTCACCGAAGTGTTGAGCACATAGTCGCAGTTTCTGGCCAGGTATGAGTCCATATTGCCCACAAAACCTATCAGCTTATTGCCCATTAATCTGAGCAGGGGAACCAACACCTTTATCTCAGGTGTATCACCACTTTTCGATAAACAGATGATAATATCTTCCGGCCTTATCATCCCCAGGTCACCATGCAGGGCGTCGGCAGCATGTAAAAAAGAAGCCGGGGTGCCCGTACTGTTAAATGTGCTTACCATCTTTGCTGCTATATTGGCGCTCTTGCCAATGCCGGTAACAATCACCCTGCCGGAAGATCGCAAAACAAGCTGCACCATTTCTGCAAAATCAGGGGTAATGTATTGACTTAGTAGCCCTATGGCTGCAGCTTCTTCGTTGATGGTTCTCAGGGCTGTTTGTAATATCTGTTCAGATGAATGTGATGACATGAAGTAAAATATAAGTACTGCAAAGATACAATTATTTCAGCGGTACTGTTGTGATCATACCGCCATCTTACCTGTGGCATGCCTGACAAAATTTGTCATTATTGTCAAAATTTGAATTTAATATTGCTCAGGGCGTGATTTAAGGTAACCGTTTACCTGTATTCTACAAGAAAAAATATTTTTTATACATCAGATTTTTAAGATGTTGTAAATCGAATGCTTTTTTTTAGGAGATTTGCACTCCTGTTAAATAAATGATTGATTTTTTGCCGGCTTTTTTCCGGGATAGAAAAGGGCAAACTTTTTGTACTGGGTGAAACCGGTCAAAATGACAAATAATCATCAAAGTCAGTAAAACGTTTTCAAATAAAGATGACAACGGTGAAGCAGTCGTATTTTCCGGATAAATTATAATTCCGGTAAAATAGCGTTTGTTAACCGGTTTGTTGAAATATTTTGGCATCTTTAACAAGATTATGTTTTTTTTATTGATTTATTCTTAAGGAATGATTACATTTGTTTAAAAGAAAACTTAATAAATAACCCCTCAATACAACCGGGATTTAAAAAATATTCAGATGAAAAAAGTGGATAACTATTCGCTTAATGAGCTGTTGAAAAAAATTTTTGGTTTTGATTCTTTTAAAGGCAATCAGGAACCCATTATCCGACATCTGCTTGATGGAGGCGATACCTTTGTAATTATGCCGACAGGCGGAGGCAAATCAATGTGTTATCAATTGCCAGCATTTATATGCCCCGGCACAGCCATTATTATATCGCCACTTATTGCCTTAATGAAAAACCAGGTGGATGCCATCCGGAATTTTGGTAATGAAGTGGGCATTGCTCATTTTTTAAATTCTTCATTGACTAAAAATGAGATAACAGAAGTAAGGAATGATGTAAAGAGCGGCAAAACCAAAATGCTGTATGTTGCTCCCGAATCTCTAACCAAAGACGAAAATGTTCAATTCCTTCAGGAGATTGATATTTCTTTTTTCGCCATCGATGAGGCTCACTGCATTTCAGAATGGGGTCACGATTTCAGGCCGGAATACCGCAGGTTACGTCCGATCATCGAAGCCATTGGTAAGGATGTTCCTATTATTGCCCTGACTGCCACTGCCACTCCAAAGGTTCAGCAAGACATACAAAAAAACCTGAATATGCTGGATGCCGGCATATTTATTTCATCATTTAACCGGCCCAACCTGTATTATGAAGTACGCCCCAAAGGGGATGAACCCATCAAAGACATCATAAAGTACATTAAATCACAAGCCGGCAAATCGGGTATCGTCTACTGTCTGAGCCGGAAAAAAGTGGAAGAACTGGCTGAAACCCTCCAGGTGAACGGCATAAAGGCACTTCCCTATCATGCCGGCCTTGATTCAGCTACCCGCGTAACAAACCAGGATAAATTCCTGATGGAAGAAGTAGATGTAATTGTGGCTACCATTGCTTTTGGAATGGGTATCGACAAGCCTGATGTGCGCTATGTGATTCATCACGATATGCCCAAGAGCCTTGAAGGGTATTATCAGGAAACCGGCCGTGCGGGGCGCGATGACGGTGAAGGCAATTGTGTGGCTTTTTATAGTTACGAAGATATACAAAAGCTGGAAAAGTTTAATAAGAATAAAAGTGTGGCCGAACAGGAAATTGCAAACCAATTGTTGCTTGAAACGGTGGCTTACGCTGAATCGTCTGTTTGCCGGAGGAAACAACTGCTACACTATTTTGGAGAAATCTATCCTCAGGATAACTGTGGAAGCTGTGACAATTGCCTGCATCCAAAAACCAAGTTCGAAGGGCAGGAAGCCGTGGAGCTGGTATTGGATACCATTCTGGCTACCAAACAGCAATATAAGGCCAAACATCTTATTGCTGTTATTACTGGCAAGCAATCAGCCAATGTGAAGTCGTACAAACATCATCTGCTGGACGTATTTGGTAAAGGGGCGGAGTTTGATGAGAAATACTGGAATGCCGTAATCCGGCAAATGCTTATTGAAAGGCTTATTACCAAGGACATTGAGAACTATGGCCTGCTGAAGATCACCCCTGAAGGCACCAAGTTTCTGAAAAAGCCTTATTCCATCATGCTCACTCACGATCATGATTATGAAAATACCGATGACGATGATTTCTTTGCCGGCGGTGGCGCCAAAACAAGTACAGCAGATAAGGTGCTGTTTACTATGCTTAAAGACCTTCGTAAGGTTATATCACGCAAAGAAAGCCTGCCCCCGTTTGTTATTTTTCAGGATCCCTCTTTGGAAGATATGGCCATTCAATATCCCATTTCTATTGAAGAACTGACACAGATTACCGGTGTAGGTGTAGGAAAAGCCAATAAATATGGCAAACCATTCCTCGACCTTATTAAAACCTATGTTGAAGAAAACGAAATAATAAGGCCAATGGATATGGTAGTAAAATCAGTAGTGAACAAGTCAGGACTTAAAGTCTACATTATAACCAATATTGATCGCAAACTCTCGCTCGAAGATATTGCTTTTGCGAAAAATATGACCATAAGCGAATTGCTTACCGAAATAGAACGTATTGTTTCTTCAGGTACCAAGCTCGACCTTAATTACTATGTAAATGAGTATGTTGACCCCTATCATCAGGAAGAGATATATGACTACTTCAGAGAAGCCGAAAGCGATAGTATTCAGGCCGCTCTTGAAGAGTTGGGCGAAGATGAGTTTAATGAGGAGGAGATCCGCCTGATGCGTATTAAGTTTATGTCGGACCTGGGCAACTAAATTGCAAAAATTTCAAATTATACGGGCAGCTTACCTCATCACAGGTAACTGCCCGTATTTTTATTTTATCTTTGTGCACTTTAAGTCATTTATTTAATTTTTCGATTCATGTCAGAAGAAAATTTTAACGAAACTACCGCTCCCCGTGTAATGCCCACTCAGAACAAAACCAACCTGATATTGACCATATTGAATATTGTGTTATTCATCGGGCTGATTGTATTATACTTTATTATACTCAAGCCGGGAACAGACGACAACAATGCATCTGCTACCGCTCAGCATAAGGCAGCACGGTCAACCAATATTGCCTTTGTTAACAGCGACAGTCTGATGGTGCAATATGATCTGGTAAAAACGATGCGTACAGATCTGGAAGCCAAAAGCAGGATGCTTGAGCAGGAACTCAGCCGCAAACAGTCCGCTTTTGAAAAAGATGCCAATTATTTTCAGGAGCAGGTGAAAAAAAATTCCATATCTGAGGCTTCTGCGCAGGAGATATACAGCAGTTTAATGGCTGAACAACAAAAATTGTATGATCTTCGTGACCAATATGCCGGAGAAATATCGCGCAATGAGTATGAGCTGAACCTTGTGCTGGTGGATAGTCTGAATAATTTCCTGGAGCGCTATAACCGGAAATATAATTACGATTATATACTCTCCTATGCTCATGGTGGAATCATACTTGCAGCCAATGATTCGCTTGATATTACACGCGATGTGCTTAACAAGCTAAACAAGGAATACAGCAAAGAGGCCAAAAAGGATTAAATATGAGCAGAATTTCGTTGTTTATAATTGTTGTCGTCTGTTTATTTTCGGGATGCCGGCCTCAAAGCACCGCTATCAAGCCCGAGGGGTTGATACCCCGCGATTCAATGATTAGCCTGATGGCCACCATGGAACTAAATGAAGCAGCCCTAAGGATTCAACAAAAAAATACCAATCGCGACAGCATTAACAGACTGGCATTGCGCAGCTACGATTCACTTTATTCTTACTTTAGATACACCCCTGAGCAGTTTAAAACCAGCCTGGACTATTACCAGAATAATCTGGACGATTTTCAGAAAATGCTGGATGAAGTAATTCTGATGTTAACGAAACAACGCGACAGTATTCAGAACCAGGAGAAAGCAGGAAATACCCTTTGAAAAATTTCAAACCAGCCTGCCTGATGTCAGGTTTTTAAAGGGTGAGGGACGCCTGAAAAAGTCGGGGGACGATAAAGGTACCGGGGGAAGTGGAGACAAGGGGGCGGGGGGAAATGAAGATGGAGAGAATGCCATGAAAGAATTTTTTTACCCTGTCAGGGCTGGATTTGGATAACAAGACGGGGGGGGCAAGGGGTGAAGGAGAAATGGAGAAATGGAGAAATGGAGAAATGGAGATAAGGAGATAAAGAGATAGGGAGACAAGGGGACGGGGAGACCAACGTCTCAACTCAACTTATCAACAGATTA
>DHSR01000013.1:10264-10402 GCA_002410555.1 Bacteroidales bacterium UBA5281
ATTTGAATAACCAATTTAAGTTAAAATGTCCTTCTCATTAAGCAGAAGGTGCCGAAGGCGGATGAGGTTAGAGGGTAAAAGGAGATAAGGAGATAAGGAGATAAAGAGATAGGGAGACAAGGGGACAAGGGGACGGGG
>DHSR01000074.1:0-2524 GCA_002410555.1 Bacteroidales bacterium UBA5281
CATTTTCTCCATTTCTCTATTTCCTCGTCTCCCTCTTTCCTTCCCCTTGTCCCTCTACCACCTCATCCGCCTTCGGCACCTTCTCTCCGCCTGAGGCGGAGTCTTCTAATTTTAATTCATTTGTTCAATCAGTATCCTGCTTATCTCCCCTTGTCTCCGTGTCTCCCCGTCCCATTCCTACGTCCCTCGTCCCCGTGTCTCCATGTCTCCCCTTCCCCTTGTCCCATTTTGCGTCCCTCGTCCCTTTTTATGCGTCTCTTTGCGTCATCGTGTCTTTGCATAAGTCTTTAAATCCGCAATCTGCAATCCGCAATCAATGATTAAAAACCCACATCACCCTCACTCCCGGCCCCGGAAATGTATTCACCAGCTCATTCTCCTGAATGGCCTGTGGCGTATCGGGGTTGTAGTAAAGCATAAGGTAAGCGGTTGTTTTTCTGAACTGTCGTTCGTAATTCAGGAAAAATGAAAAATCTTCTGTGCTCCAACTGTAATACAGTACCGCACTGATGTTTGAAAACATAGTGATGGGATAGGATACCGTTGAAGCCGTTATGTTGGCTGTGTTTTCAAAGCCAAATGCTTTGTTGTCGTTTGTCATCAGCAGGTGTTCGCCTACCACGTTCAATCCGCTGCCAACGCCAAAGGTGTAGTCAATTCCCAGGTTCAGCAAGGATTGGTTGGTGAGCATGCCCAGGTTTTTGGTTTTGTGGATGTGCACCGCTTCAAACCACAGACCGACCGTTACGTCCCATTTGCCATCTAAGCTGAAACGGTCCTCGGGAATTTTGTTGAAGCTATTTTCTCCGAAAAGGGCAGATGCATCAGCCGTGCGGTGATGGTAAGAAACGGCAAGTTCTCCTTTCGGAACGGGATATTGAATTCTTCCACCAAATTCCGGGATGTCCTTGTTGGTTTCCAGGGCATCATAGCCGCGGGTTTTCTCATTTCCATACAACATCCACAGCCAGATGTTGGCATTGTTCAGGAAATAGTAGCGGCCCAATGCGGCATACACGCCATTGGTCAGTTGAAGCGGGTCGCGGGGGTCAATCTGGTTGAACCACTGCAGGGGACGCAGAATGGTGGCGGAGCCAAAGTCAATCTTCTGTAAGCCAAGCCTGATTTCATACTGCTTGCCGGTGTAGCGCGCCCAAATCCGGTATGGCTGAATGTCGCCATCGGTTTTCGATTCATAAAAAGGATTAAAGGCCACCGAGCCATAAATATTGGCCGAAGCTTCAAAATCGAGTGCTTTGGCTGAATTGAGCGGAAGATTATAGTTAAATTCAGGAATGTAGCGACCGCCCAGCATCACCTCCAGTTCGGCATCGGGACTGTAATTGCCAAAGCCCGACAACTGCCCGTCGAAAACGGGCTTCTGCTGGGCCGACGCCAGGTTGGTCAGCAACATTAATCCGATTATAGCTGCCGTAATTCTCATTGGTTTAATGGTTTGTCAGCGGTTCCTATGCCATAGAAGAAGAAATTGGTGAGTCCCATCACCAGGTCGTGCGTATTACCGAACATCGCTTTCAGCTTTTCGTCAAACATGCGCTCCCCTATACTGTCCATCATATACATCAGGAAGTCAATTTTCAGGTCTTTACGTATCCAGCCTTCCTGCTGTGCTTTGGTAAAGTCATCGCGTACTGTTTTTCTTGATATTCCGGAATATTTTGTCATAAGATGCTTCAATACCGGCTCTTCACTGTGGTGAATATCATTCAAAAATTCCTCACTAACATCCATTGATCCCTGATGTTTCAGTACAATGGTTTGTCTTATTTTTTCGGGAAACGGCAGGTCGCTTTGCATTATTTTATTGTAATCTGCGAGGGCATTTTCATAGATTTCGGTGAGCATCAGTCCCGCCAGTTCAATTTTATTCCCGAAAAACCGGTAAAATGTCATCTTGCTCACCCCGGCTTCCCGGCAGATATCTTCCACGGTAACCTTACGTATGCCGTATTTCCAGAACAATTTCCGGGCGGCAGTGAGCATGGCATTTCGGCTTTTTTCTTTACGTTTTGGGCTCATGTTTATTACTTTGCTGCGGCAAAGATACTAAAAAAGTAATGTAATACTAAAAAAGTAACAAAAAATATTTAATGTATGCTATTTAGGTTGTTTTTAATGACATGATTTGCAGTAGTTTTTTGACAGGATTTACAATATTTACAGGTTCTAAAGCTGTTTTTATCCGCGAAACTACGGCTCCCGCCTGAGGCGGCAGGCAACGACTCAACAACTCAACGACTCAACAAATCAACCTGCTTTTTGACAGGATTTACAAGATTTACAGGTTTTAAAGCTGTTTTTATCCGCGAAACTACGGCTCCCGCCTGAGGCGGCAGGCAACGACTCAACAACTCAACGACTCAACAAATCAACCTGTTTTTTGACAGGATTTACAAGATTTACAGATTTTAAAGCTGTTTTTATCCGCGAAAATAACGCTCCCGCCTGAGGCGGCAGGCAACGACTCAACGACTCAACAGATCAACCTGTTTTTTGACAGGAT
>DHSR01000074.1:2862-44965 GCA_002410555.1 Bacteroidales bacterium UBA5281
AAGCTGTTTTTATCCGCGAAACTGCGGCTCCCGCCTGAGGTGGCAGGCAACGACTCAACGACTCAACAAATCAACCTGCTTTTTGACAGGATTTACAAGATTTACAGGTTTTAAAACTGTTTTTATCCGCGAAACTGCGGCTCCCGCCTGAGGCGGCAGGCAACGACTAAACGACTCAACGACTCAACAAATCAACCTGCTTTTTAATTTGTTTCATAACAATATTAGTTTATATTTGCCGCATAAAAAATGAATGCAAATTACTTTAATTTTATTGTAAAAATACTTTACTAATTCAGTTTTCGTACCTTGAAAACAAACAAAATCAGAAAAATCGCCTTTTTAGCAGGAATGGCAGCCGTTTTAATTTACATCGCCCCCGCTTGCAATAAGGAAAGAAACGAAGAACAACTGCCCGTTTTACAGCAGGATGATTTCACCGGCAACGAGGAACTGGTAAACAGGGTGCTGAATTTTTCACAAATGGCCGCCGAACTAAAAGATGGGAAAATGCAAAAGAGTGGTGAAAAAATGCTTATTGACAATGCCATTTATTACATTAGTGCAACCTTAAACTATATATATTGCAATCACACGGCTGCTTATGGTAAAATACACCTGGATACCATAACCTTCAGCCTGCCGGTAATAGCCACCGAAGGCAAAGCATACTTGGTGGATGCTTTGGAAGGATATAATACTGCGGTGGAAAAGGTAAGGGAAAAATACATGAAAATAAATAAGACCACCAGACAATTGATCAATATCGCTTTTATTGATTCTGAAATGAATCCTACCCTGAAAGCGGTGGACCTAACCTTTGAAATACAAACCGGTACAGATAACGCACCGGCAATTGCTGCTTATGGTTTTTTTGATGTTGAAGAGCAGTATTGGTGGTTTAGGGATACAGAAAATTGCTACAATGGAAATCCTACATTAGGAGGGGCTCCTAATGTACTTGAACAACATATCTTGTTTAAATACAAACCGGTACCACCTCCCAATTGCAGGTACTGGTTTCCGTTTACAGAACCTAAAGATTTTATTGCAACCGATTATGAGGGAGATGGCGTACCTGATTATTTTTGTGACTACAAGATTTTCTATGCGTACGGCCCGGTAATAGAAATATTGACAGACACGGTTCAGTGCCTGGGGTTGGAAGCCAATCACCCGGGAATACATGAGATGGATTATTATTTGAACGGGCTTGACGAAATATTAAGCGGGTTTCTTGCCAATACCGGAAAAAGTATTGCTACAATTAATATTGAAAGCAGGTTTGAGACAAATGTAAATAATCTATCTTTAGTCACTATTCAACATATACCTCATCTTTCTTATGGTAAGAAGATGATTATGTGCTGGGAGGTTCCGAATAATGACTACCCAATTAGTATAGAGTAGCATTTCATTTGTTATTTTATACATCCATAACCACTACAATTTCCTAAGCCCGATGAAAATGAAATATCTTTTAACACTTATTTTTCTTTCCTGCATTATTTTGGTTCATGGACAACCCAGTTTCCAAATAATTTTCCCAACGGAAGGAAGAAATGAAGTTGGAGGGAGCATAATTGAAGATAGTCAAGGTAATTATTTAGCATATGGAAGTTGTATGGGTGACATAGAATTAGTACTCCAGGGAATGATTTGGAAAATTGGTCCAACTGGTGATACAATTTCAAAGGTAACTGTCTTTGGTGATTCTGCTTCCGTGATATGTTATGTAACCCAAATCGAAAATGGTAATTACAAGGCAGTAGGGTGGATTGGTTCAGATATTAATGAGGCTCACAATCTTTTGGTACTTGAGTTGGATGCCAGCCTCAATATCCTTAGCAGAAAAGACATTGAGTTACCGGGGATTCAAGCAGTAACAACTTTCATTATGAAGAAGCATTTGCAATCCTATTATCTATTTTTAGGCAATTATGGATTGCAATCGAATCCCCCCAACCTGAACGACCCTTACTTTGTTAAGCTCAATAGCAATTTTGATACGGTGTGCACACGTCGGTACTCTATCAACGGAAACCAGCAATGTCATGAAATGCTTTTTTCACCCGACGGTTCACAATTGTGGTTGCTTTCAGAGGCATATTTTCCTGAGTTGGTCACTGGATGTCTCGTTCAATTGGTGATTTATGATACCCTGTTTAACTATGAGCGGGTAAAAACCCTGAACAGAACGGATATGATGGGCTTATCAAAGGCAAAATGGATTACCGACAGCACCTTCTTATTGGCCTATAATTACAGAAAATATAGGTCAACGCAGCAAAATATAGCCATAGCTGAAACTGACTCTTCCTTTTTGTTTACGGATTATACCCAGATAGGAGCGCAGGATACTATTGATTATATTGGTTTTGGGAATGCCCTTGATTTTAATTCGCCTGACAGTATCCATTACGTGGGGACAAAAAATATTATTCCTGACTTTTGGTCGCCGCATCCTTCCTGGATACGGGTTGGTATGCTTAACCGTCAACTTGAGCCTGTTTACGAGCGATTTTATGGCGGAGATGCACGTTACTGGGCATTTTCAATACTAAGTACCCGTGATGGAGGAGCCTTTGTGTCAGCTTCCCGTTACGATCATAACCAGCACAGCAACTATAATGATGTTTTTTTTATGAAGCTCAACAATCAGGGATTGGTTACCATGAGCAGTCATCCGGATTTATGCCCACTGCTGCCCGCGGTTGTTTATCCCAATCCTGCAAAAGAAATGCTTTTTGTTGATTTATCGTGGGGCAAAGCCAACTGCTTAATTAACGATATAACCGGAAAACAGCTAATGCAGGTAAACCTTCGCAATGGGAAAAATAGCATCAACGTTGCCAACTTGCCACCCGGCATCTATTTCATAGTATTAAAAGGACGGCAAAATGAAGTATTCACGCAAAAAATAATAATTCAACAATAAATGAATGCCCCGCTGCTTAAGAAAATTGAGGAGTTGACACTGTATGTGATTGAGTTGGGAAAAAGAGTGCAAATATTAAAAACATATATTCAAGCTTAATCCTAACCAAAAAGCACCGCAAACATTTTCGTAATCTGGCATAGCTAAAGATGAAAAGTCAAAATTTTTTAATAATTGTATTTTCAGTTGCCCTGTTAATTCTGGCCTGGACAAAATCATATTGTTCAAACTTCGAAATTTCTAGAGAAACAAATAGTGATTCTGTAAAGTCAAACAACTATTTGAAAAATAACCAACCAAATGATGCATATTTTAATTTAAAACTGGCTCCTTTTGATATACTGTTGGGTGATTATATTACGAACAGTTACTCTTTTGGACTTACTGCTGAAAAATCCCTTTCTACTTCTTATAGCATTAATCTTGGAGCCAGTTATATTTTTACTGACAAAAATGATATTTTTAATAAGTCGAAAGTGAATGTAATTTCAAATAATGTAAAAGGGTTTTCATTTCATTCCGAACTAAGAAAATATTTTTCGAAAAATAGTGGGTTATTGCAAGGATTATATTGGGCTCCTGGTGCTAAATTTTTCTATACTGATGCATTGCTGGAAAATTATTCAGTAAAAAGAATTTCTTTAGGGACATACTTGAGTATTGGATATCAAAAGGTCACTAAAGGAAGAATCGTTTATGATTTTGGATGTGGTATAGGCCTTAAGTTTGTTGAGTCATCAAATAATTCAAATACTGATGATTTTTATAATATTACTTGTCATATTACTGATGGAGGTAAAAAACCTTACCATGATGGAAATGCCATATTTCCAGCTTTTACTGTTAATATAAAAATAGGTTTCAAGTTTTGTGACATAAAAAAACTAAAGAAGTGACACCTCCCTAACTTTCCCTTCACTCGTCTGTTAAAGTTTTGCATTGCTTAAACAAGAATTCACTACCCAATGACCGATGAAACCCTCAAACGGAAAATTACCCTTCCGGGATTATTGCCCGCCAGCGCTCAATACCATCGAGCATTTATTTCGATTTTTCTTTCTTTGTCGTAAATCTTTTTGATGGCAATAATCAAATAAAAATGCACGTGCCCATTTGCCTCATAAAAAATTGATGTTGCAAGGTGGTTTTATTAATGAATTGGAATAAATGAATGGTTTTCGAGTATAATGCTGCTAAAAAAGGTACTCCACCCGTAATATTGCCATTCTTCCCCGGAGGTCATATCTACTCATTGATAAGTAATTGAACGTATTGGAGAATATGGTATGCTGCTTTACGTTAAAAAGGTTCACCATTTCAAGCGTAAAATCAATGCCGCTCTTTTTAGGGGTATAGCGGGCTTTGAAGTCTGTAAAAATATATTTAACCGGGTTATTGTCCGATACTTCAGTGTAACTGTGACTGGTATTTATTTCTAAAAATATCTTTTTAAGTAATGTGGTACCTATGCTCAGGTTTTGTTCAAAATTATAGGCCCGATAATTTAAATGATCCGTTCCTGTTGCATCATCATTCAATTTATTGTGGCTCCACATGAAGACAGGAGTATAGTTGACATGTAATGTGCGGATTAATTTTTTATTGAGGCTTGCCGAAAGCGTAACGCTTTTATTTTGAAATGAAAGCAGTTCATGGTTAACCAATTGCTCGTAATTGGTTGAGTTTAATATAGTTTTTAATGCCAGGCTGCTTTTGGTAAGATACAGATATTTGCTTGTACTCAAGTTAAGCTGAAAGTTTTCGGTGGTGTTGTTGTATGGCAACAGTATGGTTTTTACTATATTGTCGGCTATTTCATTTGCTAAAATATTATTTGCTTTAACTTTAATGTATTGCAATCCACTGTTTAAAAAAAACATGCTCACCGGGTTTTCAAAACCATAATTTAAAACCATGGAATGGATTTTCTTTTCCTGTAGTTCAGCGTCATTTGCATGTAAAAGCCTGTAGTTTAACAATACTGCTCCCCTGTATATGTCTTTAATAGTGCTAAAGGGATTGGTGTAATTATAATTTAATTGTAAGGTGTGTTGTTGGGATACATTATACTTTATATTCAGGGAAGGTGAAAAAATAATTTTTTGTTTGCAGGTGTCTGAATTATAATCTTGCTGATGATAATGAATGCTTTGGTATGAAACGGGTAATTGAACAACTGAGTTCAGTTTTCCCCGCTTATAGTAATATTTATTGGCAATGTATATATTTTCTTTATTCCAGTTTAGTTCATTGCCTGCATCAATTAAAAACGGATCAGGATGTTCTTTTTGGTTAAAGAATAATGTTGTATTCAATTGCTGTATTTGGGTCGAATAGCCAATATTATATTCCTGTACGATATGTTTCCCCGGAATGGTATAACCCACATAAGCATTTGAATAAACAGCAGGTATTTGTATGTTTTGTGAAATGGTATCGTAATATCTGTTTTCACCCGAAATGTTATAATACAAACCATCATTAATGAGCAGTGATTGTTCATTGTCGCTATATTTGACCAGCCATCTTAGCGTGAGAATATTTTTACCTTTAGTGGCAGGAATCCAGGTTATATCATTTGAAAGTTCATGAATGTTTTTCGTTAATGATTCAGTAAAGGGTGCTGAATTTAGAAAAAACTGGCTGTTTTCAGTTGCGTGTGCAATGTTTATTTTAATATTGTTGTTGAAATAATACTGCTCCTTGTTAATCATTAAGTTAGCAGAAGCATGCATCTTATGTGGCTTACTGTTTATATGCTGTTGTTCATTGTAACGGGTAGTATCATTTTTTGCATAATATGCTGAGGAGTTATAATATTTGAGGTTATTGTTGTCTTTGAAGCCCTGCAAATTAATTCTGAATTGCAATTCGTTTTTTAAATTTATTAAATTATTAAAACTTGCCAGTACCGATTTATTAATATACCAGGTTTGCCGTGGCAGGTTAGGCGGCCCCACAGTTGCAAGCGATAAATTTATGGCGTCGGTTTTTTCATCTATATTTTCAAGCGGATTTGATGCACCTGGCTGGGAAAGCATATTGCTGTAGTCCGTGCCGGTATTATTGGCCATTACCGAATTTATTAATTTCAAATTCCTGCTCAATAATATAGGGGTTAATGCACCATCGTATAAAGCCGGTACACCGGCGGCCCCCATTGCTTTGTATGTTGCCTTCAATTTATCTTCATCTTTCAAAATCAGATTCAGTGCTACTTTGTCCGACAATACTTTTTTTCTTAATACTTTTATTGGTTGAAAGTTTTTTATAACATCCACACTTTCAATCATTTCTTTGCTAATCATTTTGGGCAAGTCGCCATATCGGCCATCCATCACGTTATCACCCTGTATGTAGAGGTTCTCTATTTCTTTTCCATTAAATGAAATTCTGCCATCGGCTGCAACCTCAAGGCCAGGCATGCGCCTGAGAACATCACCAATACTTCTGTCCTCTTTTTGTGTAAAACTTGCTACATCATAGCGAATCGTATCGCCTGATGCGTATATCTGTGGTTTGCTTTTTATTTCTATTTCCGGAAGGGTAAACGGCTCGGTTTCGAGTAAAAAATTATACTCCAGCATCTGGCTTCTTACCTGCACATTTTGCGTTTTGTATCCAATATGGGTTACTTCAAGCCAGAGAGGTCTGTCTGGTGATGAAGATGCCAAACGGATTGAATATTCACCATTATTATTGGTGATACAATATTGAACAATACTGCCTTTTTCATCTATAAGTTTAACATGAGCGTTGGGTAAGGGTTCATTGGCTTTATTTTTCACTTCTCCGGTATAGGTTTGCACTTGAGCAAAAACAAACGCTGGGTAAAATAGAAGCGCAAGAAGAGTGCTGTAAAAAAATGAAGGCAGAAGTATTTTATTCACAAAAGTAGCTATTGATACAGATAAACAGTAATCCATTTATCCTATTTAATTTCCATTGGATTATAGGTCTTTATTGTGTTGGATCGGGTAGCTTGTGTATTATCACTATTGATCACACTTAATTTTGCATCAGGAAAAGCAGCCGACCACATAGACTCCGGATCTGTTTCATACGCTTTTTTGATTTTGTTGTAACGGGAAGGGGTGGTAACAACAGTGAACCGTTTATCATCTTTAAAAAAGGAAGCTGTGGTTTCTTTCCCCTCCTGAGGTTTTATAATTTCGATGAAAGTAAAAATCACTTCGTTGCGGCTATCCCTGGCTTCGAGTATAAGTCCGGGCAATCCTGATAGCTTCCAGGGCCCATCCTGTAAAGGCAGATCCTGGGTAAACCAGACATCATATAATCGGCCTCCATAGCTTCCGGAGGCTTTTTGGCAGTTGTAGTTGCCTATTGTTTTCTTCTCATCCAGTATTTGCCATTCAATCTTAGGCAGATTTGTTTCTGTTCTGTAGTCTTTGGGCCCCATGAAACCCCATACAGTAAGTTTTTTATTTTCAAAATCTTTTAAGATCTGCTCATCGATAACCACATTGTTATTATTAACCATGAGTAATGGGCCACCGCTAACCGCCATCTTCTGGCCTAAACCTTGTTCACCAACCAACGCTTTATCAGCATTGTCAGTGTTTTGTTCTCTTTGAAGTTGGTTGTACATTTTTTCAGAAATATAACGGCTGCTGTTTTTACCAACCGATAAAATCATTTTGTCGGTAAAGGGGTTTTCTTTGTCGGCCAAGTCGCGTACATATTCAAATTCATACATAATATTGAATAACACTGGATCCTGCGCCTGACATAGGAAGCCTGAAAAAAGTATGATTGAACCGATTAAAGTGGGAATTGTTTTCATTTGTTTTAACTTAAGATTTTAAAGTAAATGCGACCAGGTTCTCTATTTGTCCGGAATTAATTCCAGAAATTTTCTTTTATCTTTATTGAAATTGCCAGTAAGCAATATCTTATTATCTCCATTGGTTAATACCTGCATTCCATCCTCAATATTCAATAAAGTAGCATTGAGCTCAATAAATTTGTCTTCAAGGTCCAGAACCAGGGGAATTTGAATGTTATCCATCTTTTTACTTTCGAAAAAGTATTTAATAAGTTGGAAATTGTCATCAGCACGGCAAATTGCAATTACTTGTGCATCTTTATTTTGAACTTTAAGTTTTTGGCTAATGCTATCCAGATCATAGAGTTGTGGTATGCAGGTGGGGCATGAAACATTTACCAGGGAATATATTTTCGATTTTTTACTGAAAAGACTGGTCGAGTCAAGAATTTCGGCAAGATATGGATTGAATATTTCAATCCGGTGGGGGAGATTTAACAATATTTCCGGGTGCTTATCTGAATGCCGGTTGCATGACACGAAGAAAGCGAGCCCAATGAATCCAATAATAATTCTTGTCTTCATTGGCTCAGATTTCAGCAGTTTTTAATAGTTTGGTTTGAGGATTAAAGGTATATATCCGTGAATCATCACTTGTAACGACAAAGTCATTTATATAATCCTTTAGTGCTATTTTCTTTACCGGTGCACCGTCCCAGTCAAAAACGTAAATATTTTTCCCATAATAAGGGAGGGTTTCCTCTTCCCGGTTGCCGGAAAATAAAACGTAAATATGGTTGTCGGTAGCTTTCACACTCACCGCTGCAAACCTTGTATTGTTATTGCGGGAGATCATTTTTTTTCCCTCATATCCGGCCACCACATCAACTTCTGGTCCAAATCCATCAGGTCCCTTAATTATTGTTGATTTTTTCGTATCAAGATCAAACACCTCTATCTGATCAGCATAGCGGCAGGCCAGCACGCATTTATTGGCAGATGGTTTTAAACAAAGAAAACTTTCATAAGCCATCTTTTCTTCTCTGGCCGGATTCTCAGAACCTGCTTTATGATAGGGTATCAATTCATCCAAAACCTTTCCTGTTGAAAGGTTGAACCTGGTCAACTTAAAATCAGAATCGTAATTGCCACTGCCTATCAGTGTAGAGTCGCTATCCATTTGTATTGAATAGTAAAATACAGGCAATGGCAGTTCTTTACTTTCATCGGACTTTTTATCAGTTAAAAGCAACGGTGATAGAATAATTTTTTGTTTGTTGAGGTCATATACCCACAAGTTTGAAGATACAATACCATAAGACAAAAAGCCCAACGATTGCCCGGTTTTATAACCTGACTCTATGTGGTGTGAAATGAAATTACGGGAGTTAAGGTTAATCGAAGAAAAATGATACTTTGAGCTGTTTGCTTTGTTTCTGATAATCAATAGGGTGTCATGGTATAAAAATAATCCATCGGGACTTATCGTGTCAAACTTCATAAATTCATTCTCTTCAAGTAATTGAACGAGCGGGAATTTATTAAATGTAGTTTCGTTTTCAGGTGTTTTGGTTATATTGTTGCTGCAAGCACCAAAGGATAATAGAAAAACGGAAAGTATTTTAATGGAGTTTCTCATCATAATGCAAATAATTGTAAACGTAAAATATGATTATTTTTAAAATTTAAATAAATGGTCAGGTTTCCCAAAATACAGACAGTTTAACCTAACCATTTATTGTTAAAGCAGTGGCATAACTTCTAATCTATGGATGGCGGTGTTATCTGATATGCGCAACTGGTTCTTGCATTGTTACAGCAATTGTAAACCCACATGTTGCCATACACACAATAATCAGAAGAGTTTCCTGTATACCTGCATCCAAATGCAGGAACATCGGTTGAAAATGCATCCGATCCGGCAAATATGCCTGCGGCAGTTATCATAATAATCGCAATTATTTTTACATGTTTTCTCATTTGTAAAAGGTTTTAACAATTTCCGGGCTGCATTATAGTGGCGTCACCCTTTCACTTCAAATGTTATCCGGCCGTTGATAACAAATGCTTAACAAATGTAAGAATATAACTGTTGTTTTATGCATAGTGGTCATCTTAATTTATAAGTGGACGAAATAATCGTATAAGTGGTCAAAATAATCGTATCACTGGTAGTTCGTAATTTGAAAAACTCAGCAATTTTGTGCCATTTTCTGCGCGAAACTTCTAAAATACACTCATTACTCATGTGAATCTCACGTTTTTTGGAATTCAATTTCTTAACATGGTACATATTTACTATTTTGTTATCACTTATCCGAACGAAGCCAAAATCGCCTAAAATCGTTTCATTGCAAATAAGCGAGCTTGTATAGGAAATGGGTAATGAGTTTTGTGTATAAAACACAGAGACTAAATTACCGGTGCATTCCATGTATAGTATTTCATCATAGCGAAGAATACTTGTTTGTGTCTTTTCTTTAATCGGTAATACCTTTTCTTTTTGTTTGCTAAAGTCAAAGTTCATAGTTGACGCTTTATGTTAAATAATTCTCTGCCTTAATATGAAAGAGTTTATAAACTCGCTCTTAATACGCACGCTCTCTATTTACCGATACAAAGCTAACTGTTAAAACTCCTTGATTTACAGGGGGGGGGGTAATTTATAATCATTCTAAATAAAGGTAAATCAAATATGTGAATATGCTACATATAAATATATGTAAATAGAGATATAGTTATAATCAGTTATGAAGTGCCTGACATGCTGCAAGTAAATAGTCATACTTTTAATTGAGACAACCGAAGTATATTTAGTGTAACAATTTCTTTTCACTCGGATTAAATAATCAGCGATGCGGCCTTTAGTGCACTTTCCTTACTTAAGTTTCCTTCAATTGAATATTTCCTCAATTATGTGAAACTCTCCCGTTTTAGAATTCTTTTTTTTCAATCTTTCTTTATTTCTTAAACGCTCCAATTTTCGCTTTTCATCATCGTTTAGGTTAAATTTTTCCAATAGTTCTTTAGTGCTGAGCGGAAAGATATTATCCTGCAAACTTGTGCTAAAATAAACAAACAGTTTTTTGCCGGGAATAATCATGTTGTCAAAAATAAGTGTATCATCTCTCAGGTCTGAATACAGGACAATTCTATTGTTTATGATTTCAGCTTTCAAGGATTTACCGCGATGATCCCTTACTTTATATAGAATGTTCCTTTCATTTGTATAGCCCCAAATGCTATCACTTGTCAAGCTTCTTCAAACTATATTTCAAGCCCACCAAAAAAACACGGCCCATCCGGTTATTTACACTTTCAAAATATTGATTAGCATGAATGCTTTGCCTTAAATACACATTTTCATTAAAAACATTTATTGCTTTGATATAAATGAAGAGGGTTCCTTTAAGGACTGACCTGCTTAGGTATGCATCTAAAAAATTATAGCTTTGCGATGATTGACTTTTTATTGCCGGATAAACCTGCCGATCATAATCAATATTAAAGTTCCAATGTTTAACTATTTTCCATTCAAAATCTGCCAGTAATGAATAGTTGTAGTAATTATAATCCGAATTGATGGTGTATTTGTTTACGGTGTACTGTGCTTTGAAACCAAGTCCTGTGTTTATTTTTGATTTTTTCCTGTTGCGCAACTCCAGTTTCGGACTTATCCCATAAAAATTCACTTTATCGGTTAAGTCATTTACCTTAATGTTTGATTGTCCATAGCTGAAATGCATTTCGTGTATTATTCTAAGCGGACTTTTAAAAATGGGCGTCTCAAAATAATAATAGGCATTGTTATAAAATGAGTTTCCTGCATTTTCAGGCTTTATCAGGGTTTGCAGTTGTTCATTAACATATGATGTATTTATTATTTGATTGGTATTAATAGTTGAGTTAAGACCTGCAAAAAAATACTTTTGACTGATAATGCCGTAGGTGCTGTAATTCAGGTTAATCGAATTTACATATTCAGGTTCTAAAAAAGGGTTCCCGGTATAAACATAATTAAAGTTCGAATTATTATATATACTGGTCGATTGATGTAAATTCGGCATATTTACATACGTTTTATAATCGAAGTGCACTTTTTTTGTTTTGTTTACGGTGTAATCGAAAATAAACTCCGGTAAAATATAATTATACGATTTAAAGTTATTTGTATTGTCCTGTGCGGAGTGCTGAAATCGAACTGAACCTGAAAATACATATTTTAATGCAATTTTTCTGTGTTCTATTTTAAAATGCGTGTAATGGTGATTGTTGTTAAAAACTCCCGAAAGCGAGTCTATAATTGATTGGTATTCGTTGTTTTGCGTATTTTCGGTAATGCGGTCGGCTTCAGAAAGCGTATTGTTTTTTTCTACGGAAAAAATCAGGTAATTGTTCTTTTTCAGAGGTTCTGTATAAAAGAGATTAAAATTAAATATGGAGCTATTTTTATTAAAACTACCGGATTGCTCCGTTTTGTTAATTTCGCTGATGGTTGAGATAATCAGCAAATTCATCATATTCTCAAAGCCTTCATCTACGGTGCTTTTAGCAAAGGCTTCAAAACCAAAATTCCTGCCTTGTTTTTTCAGTTTAAAATAATAATTAGCCGAAACATTTAGATTAAATTTATCGTTGTTGATGCGTCTATCGGTTAAAGTTTTTCTGTTCAGGCTACTGTCCTTTAGTACGAAAACCGATTCGCTTTCATTTGTTTTATCCAGGGTGTTGGACGATAGGAAAGCTTTAACCCTGATATTTTGTTTTTTCCCTATTTTTGATTTAAAATCAATTTTTGCCAGATGATTTATAATTTTATCGTTTTCGCTATACTCACCGTTTTCTGTATAGCCATCTGAATTAAAAAAGTACTCACTTTTTGTTTGAGTAATTGTATTGTTATTGGAGTTGATGTAAATGTAGTTAAAGTGTAACTTATTGTTTTCGTTAAACTTATAGTTAAAGTTTGTTCCTAAAAGCGTATGGTCTGATATGCCGAGATTGCCAAACAGGTTCATAGGGATTTCAGAATAGTCAATTGCATTGCTATTGCTCATGGCATCTTCCATCGAGCCTGTGAATGACAAGTAGTCCGTTATACTGATTATTTGTTCATTTATATTGTTTGATGATCCCAGAAATGATATTTGCTTTTTCTTATCAAAACGATTGACATTACCGGAGGCTTTATATCTTTTATCCGGAGTGCCTCCGGCAAAATCCGCGTCACCAAACACTCCCTTGTATTTCCCTTGTTTTAGTTTTAAATTTAGCGTGGTTTCCTTTTTGCCGTCATCAATTCCGGTAAATTTTGTAAAATCAGACTTGTCATCAAAAACCTGTACCTTATCAATAATTGATGCAGAGATATTATTTGTAACAGCTCCCTGACTGTTTCCGAAAAACTCCTCATTTTCCACCAGAATTTTATCAATTCTCATGCCGTGGGCTTTCACAATACCCTGTTTATCGACTTCAAGGCCTGGCATTTGATTGATAAGATCCCCTACACTTGCATCGGCTCCTAAATTATAATAATTGGCATTATACTCGGTGGTATCGCCTTTGATGACCACCGGCAGAAAGGCTTCTTTTACTTCTATTGCATCCAATAGATGTATGTGTTCTTTTAACACAATATTGCCTAAGTTTACATTCAATGATTTCTCGCTTAAATCAATTGTTTTTATAAAATCCCCATATCCTATATAAGTAATTCTAATATTATACAGGCCGGCGTTTGCCGCAGTTAAATTAAAAAAACCATCTTCGTTTGTAAGTGCATAGGACTCTAATTGCGTGCTACTACTCTGCAAAAGCATCACAGTAGCATATGGAAGTGTGTTCTCCAAAGAGTCTAAAACAGTGCCATGTATTTTATATTTCTCTTGTGCTGACACACAATTGCTTAAAAATAAAATACTTATAATTATGTATCCTGATAGCTTGTTCATAAAAGATTTGTTAAGCAATTCCTGTCAGCAAGTTATATTATTGCTGCATGTCTTCGATTATTTTGTCATATTCTACTTTTGTAATATATTTCCCCTTCGGTTTATTGATCTCTTTAAAGTTATTCAGCTTGAGATCATATGCTGAGATAACCGAGTTTACACCTTGTGCATTGCAACTTATTTCTAAAATCATCCCGGGAAGTCCATAGTGTTCATATGGGCCATAAGGCAAAGGGATTTCAGGAGAAAACCACAATACACAAGAATGGCCAATTGTGGCTTTCAAACATTGGTATCCTAAGATATCTTTATATTCAGAACCAATTTTTATATCAGAGGCTTTCAAAGTATCAGTTACGTAAAAATTAAAATATGGATTAAACATATGTACTGATTTATTGATATTGTCTATATAAACGGTTTGATTGGGGTCGAAATCACCGGGGCCCATCCCTAATTCCAATAATTTATTAACACTTTCTACATCTGCAATGGAGTCTATTTTTGTATATAAGCTCTCCTGTTTGTTGAAATCCAAATTCCAGAAAGAAATTGAAGAGTTTGGCATATTTTCCATTCGTGCAATGCATGAAGGGTCTCCCTGACAAATTGAATGCCAGTTAATTTTAAAAGTGGTTTTGTATTTTACCGTGCCATTAAGCATTTGAGCATGGGTTGCAAAGGAACTCAATGCCAGAAGGAATGTGATTATGGTTTTCATTTTCATTTCATTTATTGATTTATTCAACACCCACAAATATACCGCTTTGTTTTGCATAGCAAACTTTAATTTGCTTTTTGTCCTTTATCAGATCGAATTCTTGTTCTGAAATTTCGATAGTTTCATCTGCTAAATGAACTTTATAGCGATGTATTGGCTTCATTTTTTGTCCCCATAGTTTAGGGAATAACCAGCCCAGAATTGGAATATATAACATTCCACTACCTGGCTCATAGTCATCTTTAACTTTAGCAGAAACAACTTTTTTCAGAACTGTTTCTTTCTCCTTATTTTTTAAATCTTTTCTTATTTTTCTGGTAAAATTTAAAAAAATTAACAAACCCAATATCAAGCTTGCAATCACTCCCAAAACTACTATATAGTTATTTGTTAGTTTATTTACTAAAGACAAAAGCAATATAGTTCCGGTTAGAAATATGCTTGCCAAAAAACCAAACACAATTCCGGGAGCCATGTGTTCCTTTAATATTTTCAATTCATTAACATTCATTTTATTCATATTATTGAGTTTGAGCAATGTCTTTATTATTATATTCTATAAATAATTTATCATTAGTGTTGTATGATTTCATCATTAATTCAAATATTCTTGGATAAAAAGTTATTATTATCAATAAGTCTTTAAGTACTACACTAGTAAAGTTAGTAATATCAACACATGTATCGTTAGACGGAGTAGTTATTCTCCCCTCCTTTATCAACATGCCGATACATATTGGACAAAAGTTAAACACCCAACAGTTTTTGCATTTTGTACTATTCATTACTTCTAAATATTCAGCATACATTTTCCTTATTTTACTAAGATCTTTTCCATTTTCAATACTACCTATAGGCATAGAGAAGTCACTTCTTTCACATAAATGAAAATTAGATTGACAATCTACGAAAAGTTGTGTTTTCCCTATGTAACAGGTATTAAACTTCTTAATTTCAATACTTGGGTTGTTAGACAACCTATTATAAAATTCAAAAATTTTTGTTAAACGGTTATTAAACGCTGGATAAAAAGTTAATTTTTCTAATAAATCCTCATCGGTTAAACTTTTGTAATCAAAAGTATTAATATAATCAATAAAACTGTTATCAGAGATATTGCTGTTTACTTTGTGTTCGTCATTATTTTTACTGGGTGAAAAATCAGTATATTCAAGGTATTCAAAAAGATTAGCTCCTGAAAACTTTCCATCAGTACTTTTTTGGAAAAAATAATCTCCAACGACTTCATGATTATAATTGGGTGCCACGACAGCTTGTATTTTTACTCTATTTTTATAATAATTTATTGATTTTTTCTTTAACAATTCAATAACATTTTCTACTATTTTGCCAGTACCTTTACCATTACGAAAAACTCTATTTTTATCATTTTCAATCGGGGGGCCATCTAAACTAATTGACACGTATATATTTTCTTTAATAAGAAAGTCTGCAATTTCAGATGTAATTAATGTTCCATTGGTTGTTAGTGAAATTAGAATATCATCATATTTTATTTTATCATAATTTTTACAAATTTCTTTTATATAGTTAACAATTTCTTTTAGTAAGCCAAAAACTATTAACGCCTCTCCCCCGTAAAAGGAGATATTTGGCGGATTGTGTGTCAATAAATCATTATGATCTTGTAATTTATCTATTAATAAAGTATATTCAAGGAGGTAATTTGAAATTGCTCTTTTTGCATTTTTTAAACTTAATACATTAGAACCATGAGACTTCCCCTGTTTTTTCTTTTCATTTATCGTATATCCACAGTAAGTGCATCTTAAATTACAGTTATTAGTCAATTCTAATACTAGCTTTTTAGGTATAGCATTAAATTTAGCTTCTTCCATTATTTTATCAATATTGAGAAAGGTCGGCTCCTTTATTTGTATTGCGTTGCCTTTTATTAAAAATCCGCTACAGTTTAACTTTTTAACAAATTCTTCCTTTTTAGTAGCTTTGCACTCAAAATGGCCTATTTTCATGTGAGATAAAACAATTTCTTTTTCTTCTAAAGAAAGTGAGAGTATGGTATTTACTCTTGCATCATACAGAAAACAACTTTCCCCCTCATTAAAATCAAAAATCTTTATTAGAGGATAAGTCTCTTGATTCTCATTTACTGTTATTTTCATGATTTTAAAACTATCAATGAAAGAGATGGCTTACTAAGCTATCTCTTTCATTTCAATTTAGTAATTAAAGTGTAGTAGGGTTATCGGGTGGTTTCGTTGTCGATTTTGTAGTTACCATCATACCTAGTTGAAAACCAGTAACTGTAGCTTCGAAACATTTGCATGTACACCAGCAACCTCCTGGTGGACCACCGGGGCCTCCTCCTTTAATTTTTTGCAAATCCTTTGTAGTTAAAATTTTCATTTTTTTCATTTTTTTCATTTTAATAATTTCATAGGCTGCATTTATAGTGGCGTCACCCTTTCACTTCAAATGTTATCCGGCCGTTGATAACAAATGCTTAACAAATGTAAGGATAAAACTGTTGTTTTATACATAGTGGTCATCTTAATTTATAAGTGGTCGAAAATATCGTATAAGTGGTCAAAATATTCGTATAACTGGTACTTCATAATTTGAAAAACTCAGCAATTTTGTGCCATTTTCTGCGCGAAACTTCTAAAATACACTCATTACTCATGTGAATCTTACGTTTTTTAGAGTTCAATTTCTTAACATGGTACATGTTTACTATTTTGTTAGCACTTATCCGAACGAAGCCAAAAGCGCCTAAAATCGTTTCATTGCAAATAAGCGAGCACTCATTCCTGCCATAGTCTTTCATTATACAGTGAACGCAAAGGTGCAATTATTCTTTCGATCAACCGCATGTCTTCGGTAATAATTTCTGCGGTTCCTGTCATTTCCTGTAAGAATGGCAATTGTTTGTTATAGTTTGTAGTTAGCCCGCTTACCAGTTCGATTTCAACATAATAATTACCCTGGTCGGGGACAAGGGAGAGTGAGTTTACTTTTCCGGTAAGCATTCCATATTCAGTGTAAGGGAAATTCGAAAGCTTAATATTTACTTTTTGACCTGATTTTATTTTACCTGAGTTTTCCATCCCCAGCGTGATCTTGCCAAAGGGTTTTTCCTTTTTATCGGGAATAACCGCCATGATTATATCACCAACTTTAACATTTTGGTTGATGCTCCAATAATTGCCAATGGAGACTTTACCTTTTGTTGTACTCTTTAACACATATTGATTTTCCCATGCATCAAATTGGCTTTTAAGGCTTTTATAAGAATTGTTGATCTCGTCAAGAAGTTGTTTGGATTCCGTTTCCCGTGTGAGACGCAATTCAATGATTTGTTGCTCGAGTAGGCTTATTTGTATCAGTGAATTAGAAAGTGCCATTTCCGAGTTTTGATAGGTTGATTTATTGGCAATCAATTGTACTTCTGATTTTTCAAAATCGGCTGGTGTGATTACTTTTTGAACAAACAACGATGAATCACGCCTGAACTGACTTTGTGCAAGCTTTAAGTTCATGCCCTGCAAGTGTCTTTGGCCCTTTAGTTTCCCGATGTATGCGTTGGTTAAGCTGATTTGATTTTGCAGGGCTTTGATTTTCTTTGTATTGAATGCTAGAGATTCGTAACGTTGATAATTAATAACTGCCTGAATAAAAGCTGTAAAAGGTTGTTGCAACTCACCAAGATTTGAAAGTTGCCCTGATTTAATTATAAGGTACTGTAATGAGTCCTTTAGTGAATCAGTTTGCTGAAAAAACATTTTTAGCCTGTTGATTGAGCCGGTATGTGCATTATTTTCAAGTATGGCAAGATAATCCCCTGGTTTTACCGGCTGTTTGTCCTTAACATAAAAAGAAATTATTTTGCCACCTGAACGGGCAACTATGGATGTTGGAGGATTGGCCGATGTAATTGTAACCGGAGCAGATATAATGTCAGGATAATGAAAAAACCAGCTCCCTGCCAGAACAAAAAGGATAATAAGAGAAAGCATAGCAATGCCCCTGCGAAGCACCCAGGAAGGTGTTTTACCTAGTATCTCGTCAATCTCCTCGCTGCGGATTTCGATGGCTTGCTCTTTAAGTTCTTCCGACATTTTCTTTATGTGGTGATGTGCTATCGTGTTAAGTTGCTAATTCCCTAATTCCAACTGGTTTTTAACCAGCTCGTAATAGGCACCTTTTAATCGTGTAAGTTCTGCGTGATTGCCCTTTTCGATGATTTCGCCTTTTTCAAGAACGATAATTTGATCGGCATTTTTAACAGTACTTAACCTGTGGGCAACAACTATGACAGTTTTTGGTTTGCCATGTTTAAAAAAATCATTCAGGTTCTGCATAATGACTTTCTCATTATTGGCATCCAATGAATTAGTGGCTTCATCAAAAAAGATATATTCAGGGTTTTTGTAAACTACCCGGGCGATAAGCAGGCGCTGCCGTTGCCCCTGGCTTATGCCGCTGCCTTCCTGCCCTATTTTGGTGTTGAAACCCAGCGGCAGGCCATCAATAAAATTGGAAATATTGGCCACCCGTGCCGCGTTGCGAAGCTTGCCGGTGTCAATATTTTCATCACCGGGGGCCACATTTTCGGCAATGGTATCCGAAAATATAAAACCGTCCTGCATAACTGCCCCACATTGCGAACGCCAAAAACTGCTGTTGAAATTTCCAAGCAGGGTGCCCCCAACTTTTATTTCACCTTTCACAGGTGCATAAAAACCAAGCATGAGTTTCACCAAAGTTGTTTTACCACTTCCGCTTGTGCCCACTATGGCTGTAGTTTTACCCTGGGGAATGTTTAGGTTTATGTTTTTCAATACCATCTCGCTGTGCGGGCCTTCATATTGGAACGAAAGATGGTTAATTTCAATGCTTTGGTCATAAGGCAGTTGGTTTACTTTTATGGCATTGGCAGGCTCTTCATCTTCCTTGTTGTGTATTTCGCCAAGACGCTCCATGCTGATTTTGGCATCTTGTGCCGCTTGCATAAAGCTGATCATTTGTTCAACCGGGGCGTTCAACTGCCCAATAATGTATTGTATGCTCATCATCATACCCAGGGTAATATCCCCTTTGATAACTGCTGAAGCCGAAAGAAAAGTAATGAAAATATTTTTGGTTTCATTAAAAAACAACGCACCGGCCTGTTGCCATTGGCTTAATGCCAAACCCTGAATACTTACACGGAACAATCGGGCTTGTATGCGTTCCCATTTCCACCGTTTTTGCCGTTCGCAGTTGTTGAGTTTTATTTCCTGCATACCAGTAATAAGTTGAAAAAGGTTGCTTTGGTTGTCTGCCATTTGGGAGAAACGCTTAAAGTCCAACTCCCTTCGTTTTTTTAAAAAAAGCCATACCCATATAAAATAAATTGTGCTACCAATTAAAAATACGCCAAGAATCTGCGTACTGTATATCGCCAGCACTATACTGAAAATTACCAGGTTTATCATTGAAAACAATATGTTGAGCGACGAACCGGTAAGGAAACTTTGTATGCGTGAGTGGTCGCCTATGCGCTGCATAATGTCGCCTATCATTTTGGTGTCGAAAAAACCGATAGGTAATTTCATTAGCTTTATAAGAAAGTCGGAAATAAGCGAAATGTTGATACGGGTACTTATGTGTAACAGCAGCCAGTTGCGGATAAAATCAACCGATGTGCGGCTTACCATCAATACCAGTTGAGCAATTAATACAAGCCTTACAAAACCAATGTTCTGGTTTCCAATGCCCTTATCCACCACCGATTGGGTAAGGAATGGCGCAATAAGCTGCAAAAGGCTGCCTATTAGCATGGCAAACATTATCTGCACCATAAAACTCTTGTGTGGCCGCAGGTATTGAAGCAAGAACCGGAATTTTGTTTTGTCCCGTTTTTCATCTTCGATGTTGTAAAAATCAGGTCCTGGCTCCAACAGCAAGGCTATGCCTTTTTCTTCGCCTTCCTTTTTATCACTGACCCAACATCGCAAAAATTCTTCTTTGGTGTATTTTACCGGCCCATGGGCTGGGTCGGCTACCCATATCTTTTCTTTATTGTTTTTACCAGAAATCTTATATACTACAACAAAATGATTTTGTTTCCAATGTACAATACAAGGCAGTGGGGCATCGTCAACCAATTTCCTCCATGTAATTTTCACCCCTATAGTTCGAAATCCTATTTTCTCTGCAGCTTCACTTATACCTAAAAATGATACGCCGTCCTTATTTATAAAACACTTCTCCCTAAGACCCTGTAAACTATAGCTTTTCCCATAATACTTCGCTATCATGCGCAGGCAGGTAGGACCGCAGTCGCGGGAGTCAAGCTGCATGTAAAAAGGGAAACTAATCATGTTGATAATAACTTAATTAGTGAGGATTTTTGTATGTATATTCTTCTTTATTGAAGTCAAAATTTCTTTACCCTTGGGCATCACTCCAATTACTCCAAGACAAGGTGTAAGGGTTATATCCGCATTTTAGAGGTGCGGAATGTATATCTTCTATGTTTTCAGTATATGCTCGACAGTCAATACAAATATACCTGAACTCACAATCACAACATTTATTTATATTGTCTTTATTAATATGCCAATATTTAATAAATTGTGGATTTTCTATGGCCAATTTTAAGTTTACTTCTGTAAATTTTCCAAAATTTTCTCTCATGCTAGGGCAATTTTTAATAAAACCTTTTTTATCAATACAAATTTTACGATTAAGACAAGTATTGTATTTCTGAGATTCTGAAAAAAAATCAATATTCACTACGAAGTAATTGAAATGAAAATTACCACATAGTAATTCAGTATTGAGATTTTGCCTAGTGCATAGAATTGTTCCTGTACCATATTCACCTTGATTAAATAAGACCATATCTTTGCAATAATTATACAACAAAATATTACTTATTTTTTTATTTTTTTTTATCAAGCTGATTAAATCCTTATTACATAGTTTAGCATGTGCTGGGATAAATAATTCAACACATATTACATTGCTTTCATTAATAGTTTTCAAAAGAATTTGTAAATCTGAAAATAATGTTTCATTAAAGAATCTAATTTGAATATGCCTGCAATTAATATTTTCACAACATTTAATAATTGACTCTAAATTATGATTTGAATCTTTATCTATATCGATTATCATGTTAGAGACTATCGCTGGATATTCCCATTCCAAATTTAGTTTTGGGAACATTTTATACTCTTCGATAGAGTTTACATAAAATGCTAACTCCTCATTTATTAAAAAATCAATATAATCCTTAAGTATATCAATATCTAATAAATCTAGTTCTGATTTTAAGTGCTGTATATCAAGTAAATTGTTAGTTGAAAACAATTTTGCCATTGAATTAGGTATTAGGTGAAATCTATTTCTTTGTAAATCACAAATTGTAGATCTTTTTATTCCTTGCACAACAATGCAATTTGCAAATAAACACAAGTAATTATTCATCTGATTTCAAGTTTTGCATATCTATCATTTTAGAAATTGGCTTGTAAAATGGTGGTGCCAAATAGCTTATAGTTTTAAAACCAGAATATGATACAAAAGCACTTTTTTCTTTTTGTAATAATTCCATATTCCATCTAGAAGCTATTATAGGGTAGTATTGAGGAAATGCACATATGCGTTTCTTGAAATATTCAATTATTTCTTTTTCCATCAATTTGTAGTTATTAAAAGGTGCTCGGCAATTTTTTTTTCAATTTTGTAATTGCAATTTCTGCTAAGCCATTGAAATTGCCCAATTGGATTGACTTCAAGAAATACAAATTTATTTTCGGGAGTAACTATTATATCAATGGATCCGCAATTTAGACGTATCAAACTCATGAGATCGTTTAATTTCTTTTCAATTATTTTGGGCAATACAAAAGGAACATTCCGATTTGGGTTTTCGCGATCGTAATTTCTATAATCAACTACTGTCTTTGGGTTGTTTTGACTAAAAATAGCCATGCTAAAAAAGTCATCAAATAAAAAAAAGGTACGTATTTCAGTTTTCTTCTCTATGTATTCTTGAAACATACAAGGAATAAATGAATCCGGCATACAGAATAAGTTTTCTTGTGTGATTAGTTCAGACGGACCATAAAAACCAATTGATTTGTCACCATAATTACTGTTTATAAAAGGATTTTTTACAGGTTTACATATGATTTTCTTATATTTATTTAAGAATTGTCGAACCTCTTCAATGTTATCGGTAATTAGAGTATCTGGAATGGATAATTGCAAATCTGTACAAATATTCAGAACTTCTAGTTTGCCCAAATAATTATCTGTAAATTTATTTATTCCCTTTTTGTAAATTTTCCCATTGATAAAGCTTAAAATTGGCCCAAGATATTCCTGTGCTATTTTTATCTCAACTTCATTCTGCATACTCATAAATTCAAACTGTTCAAATTTTAATTCTCCTCTTCGATACCAAAAAGCCGTATCTTTATTTAGCTTTTTCCCATTGATAGTTAATCCAACTCCATGTTTATTGGATAATTCAATCTTAATACTATTGATCATATAATTATCAAACATTTGCTCCACCTTTTTCGCAGGATTTAGGTATTTAATCCAGGATAGAACATCATCGGTGCTTTTATCAGCAGCCTCGGACTGTATCAATATCTTATCTTTCATAATCTTTCATAATTACATACACTCCCAAAAACCAAAAGTTAATTTGAAACCAAATTCAGTCTCATAGAATTTCTTGGACTGATCCACTGATAAAGGGACGATGTGCCAGTTTTTACGCAAGTAATCAACTTTTGCTTCGGAGCTATCAACATTTAAATAATTCCAATAGGGATTTAATTTGAATGCACCTGCATCGGGATCAGGCCTCTTGCAGTAAAAATTTGCATTTTTACCCGTTACAAACATATTATCATAAAGAAAGCCGATTTCCCGAGGATGCACTTCACCTTTGAATATCAATTCATCAACAATATTTTCAAGTTCTCTATATGCACATATATTATGGAACAAAATAACCATGATAAATTTTGTTGAAAGGATATCTTCATCTAACCGAATGTATTTTAATTCCTTCCCCTCTTTTTTAAATACACTGTCCGCATCGAATTCGGGTTTCCCAATCTCGGAGAACATAATATTATCGTCAATTCCTATTTTTTTTGCTCCGGGGAAACCATTTGAATGAATCAAGTTTAATAATTTCCCCATTCTATCAAACTTAAGTTTATCATAATTGCTTTTACTTTTATCCTTTTGATCGGCTATATACTCTTTAGACATTTGTAATCGATAACTGAAATCAATGCTTTTAAGATATACTTGTCTTCTGTTTTTATATTCAGCCAGTAGAGACTTATCTGCTTTAAGCTTTATGTATATCGGATTGAAAAGTTTTATTTCTGATAAATGTTCAATTCTTAACCCGACTTCAAAACCCTTTATTAAAAAGTCTTCATAGGGTTTATTATTATAAAATGCAATTTGTGAAGCAATTAGTGGGTCTTTAGCAAATACATATTTAAAATCCGCAAATGCTTTCCTGTAATAGTATAATGAGCTGTCAGCATTGTTATCTAAAAAATAAAAAATCTCTGCTTTATTAATGTAATCATGATAGGTATAATAGTTGTTACTTTGACAATTCGCCACCAACGGAGCAGTCATAAAAATTAATACGGTTGTAAATATTTTCATTTTAATTACATTTTTACAAAGGGTAGGTTTCCCTACCCTTTGAATTAATTTGAATTGGAACTCTCTGATGTTCTCCAATAGTCAACAACAGTACCATTTGGCAAGGTTCCAGTTCCTTGAGCTGCATTTCCAGTGTCAAAATCGATAACATCACTTCCGCTCTGACCATCGGAACCATGATAGGTTGTGCTTTGAGGAGCACCACCAACAATCCGGAAAGAATCTTGAAGCTCACTTCCTTTAAATTTGTCAAATTTTGAGACCTTTAGGGATTCAAGTTTCATAATTTTATCAAATTTATGTGTTAATTAATTCTCCAATTCGTATCGAGTCTGGAGTTCGGGCGTCCATATAATATCAAATGCAAAGGATGGAATTTGCATAGGCTGCATTTATAGTGGCGTCACCCTTTCACTTCAAATGTTATCCGGCCGTTGCTAACAAATGCTTAACAAATGTAAGGATAAAACTGTTGTTTTATACATAGTGGTCATCTTAACTTATAAGTGGTCGAAAATATCGTATAAGTGGTCAGAATAATCGTATAACTGGTACTTCATAATTTGAAAAACTCAGCAATTTTGTGCCATTTTCTGCGCGAAACTTCTAAAATACACTCATTACTCATGTGAATCTCACGTTTTTTGGAATTCAATTTCTTAACATGGTACATGTTTACTATTTTGTTATCACTTATCCGAACGAAGCCAAAATCGCCTAAAATTGTTTCATTGCAAATTAGCGAGCTTGTATAGGAAATGGGTAATGAGTTTTGTGTATGAAACACAGAAACTAAATTACCGGTGCATTCCATGTATAGTATTTCATCATAGCGAAGAATACTTGTTTGTGTCTTTTCTTTAATCGGTAATACCTTTTCTTTTTGTTTGCTAAAGTCAAAGTTCATAGTTGAGGCTTTATGTTAAATAATTCTCTGGCCTTTATATGAAAGAGTTTATAAACTCGCTCTTAATACGCACGCTCTCTATTTACCGATACAAAGCTAACTGTTAAAACTCCTTGATTTACAGGGGGGGGTAATTTATAATCATTCTAAATAAAGGTAAATCAAATATGTGAAAATGCTACATATAAATATATGTAAATAGAGGTATAGTTATAATCAGTTATGAAGTGCCTGACATGCTGCAAGTAAATAGTCATACTTTTAATTGAGACAACCGAAGTATATTTAGTGTAACAATTTCTTTTCACTCGGATTAAATAATCAGCGATGCGGCCTTTAGTGCACTTTCCTTACATAAGTTTCCTTCAATTGAATATTTCTTCAATTTTGTGAAACTCTCCCGTTTTAGAATTCTTTTTTTTCAATCTTTCTATATTTCTTAAACTCTCCAATTTTATCTTTTCATCATCGTTTAGGTTATATTTCTCCAATAGTTTTTGAGTGCTGAGCGGGAAGATCGTATCCTGCAAACTTGTGCTAAAATAAACAAACAGTTTTTTGCCGGGAAGAATCATGTTGTCAAAAATCAGCGTATCATCTCTCAGGTCTGAATACAGGACAATTCTATTGTTTATGATTTCAACTTTCAAGGATTTACCACGATGATTCCTTACTTTATATAGTATTTTCCTTTCATTTGTATAGCCCCAAATGTTATTACAAGGAATTTTATATTTATTGCCCTGGAAGTCGCGAAGAATAAAATTATTGCTAAAGGAAGATAATGTAATGCTCTTGTATGTTTCCTTATTGCTCGCGTCTTGATAATGCTCATAACTCCTGTAAACTTCAATTTGCCCGATAGCAAAATACGGGCAAAAGGTTAGCAGCACAAAAATAGATGAGTATATGAAGGACCTACTTTTCATTGCGGTGATATTTTGGTTAAACTTATCACCAAATAAAGCATTTAAAACAGGTTTTTACAAAGATAATCATTTTAGAACCAAAATGTTATGATCATTTTAGGGAGGATACTATTTATAGAAGAGTTTGTTGTTCTTATCCCCCTTCAGTACCACGCCGAAGCTTATTTTCGTCAAAAATACTATTCCGTCTCAAGCGCTTTTAACAAATCCCGGATTTTGCTGTTTTTATTTATCACCACAATTTGCTGTTTTTTGATTAAATTTGCAATAACCGGAAAGTGTAAATACTTTAAAGTCCATAATCATGAGTACACAACATATTCATTTAAATATACCACTCAGTTTTATTCAGGTTGTTGAAATTGTAAAACAGTTGTCTCCATCCGAAAAACGACAGTTACGTGCAGTTTTAGAGATTGAACAAAGCAATGACGATGCTATCATACCCGAAGAACAAAAACAAATAGTAAGGGAGCGGATAGCAAAATATGAAAAAAGCCCCGATAGCTATCTTGAATGGAGTGAAATTGAAAATAAAATGAATACCCGAAAATGAAATTTAAGGTAATTTACAATCCTGAGTTTTATAATGATATTGTTGAGGCTGTTGACTGGTATAACGAAAAGCAGCCTGGGTTAGGAGAGCGATTATTTAAGGTTGTCAAACTACAAACAGCAAAACTATCTGGTTCTGCTTTACATTATGCTGTCAGATATGATGATGTGCGATGCTTGAATATTGAAAAATTTCCATATTTAATACATTTCCGTGTTGATGAAGCTCATGAAACAGTTAAAATAGAAGCTATGTTCCACACAAGCCGCGACCCAAAAATATGGGATAAACTTATTGATTAGTAAATGAATAGACCCAACTACCGTGCCATTCCAGGTGTCCGATTATGTACTTAAATAAAAAGACCTGAATGGATTATAGGACTATGGGAGAGTCTGGTTAAACTATTTCATATCCCTCGTTTTTTTTTAAAATACCTTCCACCTAACTTTCCCCTCATTCATCTGTTAAAGTTTTGCATTGTTTAAACAAGAATTCACTACCCAATGACCGATGAAACACTGAAACGGAAAATTACGCTACCCGGATTAAAAAAACTGTTTAAATTATATCGCTATATCAAGCCTTATCGCTGGACGTATGCTCTGGGACTATTGTTTTTGCTGGGCTCCAGCGCGGCCAGCCTCGTTTTTCCCAAACTGCTGGGTGAGTTGGTGGATTATGGCAATAAAGGTCAGCTCACGCAGGAAATCAACCGCATCGCCCTGATTTTAATAGCGGTGCTGATTGCCCAATCGGTCTTTTCTTATTTCAGAATAGTGTTGTTTGTAAATGTGGCCGAGAAAACCCTGGCCGACCTGCGACAGAGTACCTTTAACCATTTGGTGCGCTTGCCGATGAAGTTTTTTCAACAGCGCAGGGTAGGGGAGTTGAACAGCCGCATTTCTGCGGACATCACGCTTTTGCAGGATGCGCTCACCACCACCCTGGCCGAATTTATCCGGCAAATCATCATCATAACCGGTGGCGTGGCCCTGATGATGGTTACTTCGATGAAACTCACGCTGTTTATGCTGATGATTCTGCCGCTTATTATGGTGCTCGCCGGGATTTTTGGGCGCTACATACGCAAATTAAGCAAACTTGCCCAGGCGCAGGTGGCCGACAGCAACACCATTGTAGAGGAAACCCTGCAGGGCATTCAAAGTGTGAAAGCCTTTACCAATGAGTATTTTGAAATGGGCCGCTATAAGGTCAAAACCCTGGATATTGCCGACACCGGTATCCGAAATGGCAAGTTGCGCGGGGCATTTTCGGCATTCATTATCCTTGGACTTTTTGGCGCCATCACGGCAGTTATCTGGAAGGGCGCCAACTTGCTGGCTGTCGGCGAAATTGCCACCGGCGAATTGTTCTCGTTCGTGATTTACACCGTTTTTATTGGCGGTACCATAGGCGGTATGGCCGATGTTTTTGCCCGGGTGCAGAAGTTTATCGGCGCCACCGAGGATTTGCTCGAAATATTCAACGAAACGCCCGAACCGGTTGAAAACTTACCCGAACTCACGCCCGAACAGATTTTACAGGGTGGCATCCGCTTCGAGCATTTGTCGTTCAGTTATCCCAGTCGAAAAGATCAGCCGGTGCTTCACGACATCAACATTGACATCAAACCTGATTCACTGGTTGCCCTGGTTGGGCCGAGTGGCGCCGGCAAATCCACCCTGGTTTCATTGTTGCTTCGCTTGTATGAGCCGGGTTCAGGCCGCATTTTGTTCGATGAAACCTGCAATCAGAAGATTCCCCTTTCGGTGCTTCGCAGTCAGATGGCCATTGTGCCACAGGATATCTTCCTTTTCGGGGGAAGCATCCGCGAAAACATTGCCTATGGCAAACCCCATGCTTCTGAAACGCAAATAGAAGAAGCCGCGCGCAAAGCCAATGCCTGGGAGTTTATACAAAAATTTCCCGAAGGCATGGATACATTAGTGGGTGAGCGGGGCACGCAATTGTCGGGTGGTCAGCGCCAACGGGTGGCCATTGCCCGGGCAGTGCTAAAAAACCCTAAAATCCTTATTCTCGATGAAGCTACCTCTTCCCTGGATTCAGAAAGTGAACGTTTGGTGCAGGATGCCCTCGAAAAGTTAATGAAAGGCCGCACTTCCATCGTTATTGCCCACCGTCTCTCCACCATCCGCCAGGCCGATCTTATTCTCGTACTTGATCATGGCCGAATTGTTGAAAAAGGAACCCACGAGGAACTCTTGAAATCAGAAGAAGGCTTGTACCGGAGTTTGAGTGAGTTGCAGTTTGGGTGAAAGGATTTGAGGATTTGAGGATTTGAAGATTTGAGGATTTGAAGATTTGAGAGCCTGTCCGCCTCGGGCGGAATTTGAGGATTTGAAGATTCGTTGATTCGTTGATTCGTTGATTTTGTTGATTTGTTGAGTAGCAATAGAGTCCTAACAGGTTTTCCGGTGCCTGAGCCGTTCCGATAGCTATCGGAACGAAGGCAACCTGTTAGGTCTTCTTTGGGAAAAGAATGATCTGATTTGAAGAAGTTTTAGCGTTGAGGCTAAAGTTAAGGGTAAAAACAAGTATTCGAGTTCGTTGCGTATCAAATGACATTCTTGCCTTCTGAATGAATAAAATAAGATTCTGCCATTCTACCTTTAAACGCAATTGAAAATTATTCTTAACTTTGGTACATGAAATCTATCAATGATATAGAAAATAAGCTCAAAGAATTGAAACCCGTTTTGTTTCAAAAGTATTTTGTGGACAAGATTGGATATTTTGGTTCTTTTTCGCGAAATGAACAGACAAAAGGTTCTGACATTGACATTTTAGTTTCATTTGTAAAACCACTTGGATGGGAATTCTTTGACCTGCAGGAATTCTTAGAGAAAGAATTAGATATGGAGGTTGATCTGGTATCTGACAAAGCCCTGAAAGAGCAGTTAAAACAAGCCATTTTAAATAGTGTAAAATACGTATGAATCCGAGTAAGTCATTTCCCGATACCGGCATTGAAGATAATTCATCCGTGAACAATTCCGTTTTCTATAAGTCTTTGCCCATAAAACCATTATTATTTTTGCTTTTAATCCTCCTGGTTTCAGGTTGTATTAGCATTATCAAGGCGCCTAAACGCTTTGATACAGATTGTTACGGGCATTGGAGCGAAAATAACGCGGAATATTCCATAAAATTTATTGAAATTACTTCGGATGAAGTGATGCGTATGAATCCTGACGGGGTGTGTTTATTCGGTGCATGGTGTCCGGGCAGCATCCATCGTTTGCGCCTTGAGGATAAAAGCAAGCCTTCAAATATACTCTTTGTTTCCTCTAACTACGATCTTAAATCAATGGACAAGCTGTTTAAGAGCAATTTGAATACCATATATATTCTCTCAAATGCCCGTTACGGTTCAGACGAAAGTTTAAAAATAAAGCAATTTGTTTCTGAATTGATATGCGGTGAGAATAGAGTGACGGGCGTACCCCAGGAATTTACGAGGGGGGATTCGTGTTTTGTGAGGAAATGATATAAAGATTCAATAATTCAAAGATTCAAGAGGCCTGTCCGCCTCGGGCGGAATTCAAGGATTTGAAGATGTGATCCGGTATCGACCTTCTTTCCCGCGGATTAAAAATTTGAGGGTTGATTTTTAAACCAGAAATTTTCAAATCAAGGTTAAAGATTAAAAATTAAAAATTGGAAATTAGAAACCTGCCAGTCGGCAGGCTGGTTAGAAATTTCCGCTCCCCTTGTCTCCCCGTCTCCTTGTCTCCCAGTCCTATTTTCCGTCCCCGATATTCACCTATCTTTGAAGTGTAAAACAGAAACCATGAAAAAGCTCCTTTTTATACTTTTCCTGGCTGCTACAGCCATTTCAGCGCACGCACGACAACAGTTGTATCCCATTTCTTCATCTGAATATAGTATCGCGGTCAGCCCAAAGGCAGATAGCAATACGCTGAAGGCTGCCGCCGGATTGCAAAAGTATCTTTCAACTATAACCGGATCGCAAATGCAAATTGTGAATTTACCGGCTGCAAACGGAAAATCTTTGTTTATTGGCAAAGCGTGGCTGGCCGGGAAACCGCAATATCAGAAATTACACGAGTTAAACAGCGATGGCTACTGCATCTTCAGCGTAAACGGTGATTTTTATCTTGCCGGGAAAAATTCCATCGGAGATGTTTATGCCGCGTATGCGCTGCTTCAGGATTATGCCGGTTGCTTCTGGTTTGGAAACGGGGAGACGTTTATTCCTGAAAATATGGGTCTTACCCTGCCGAAGGTGAATCTTTTTACCCAACCCGATTTTGCTTTCCGCCATCCTCACTTCCCCGACAAAAACAAACCTGAATATTACCTGCCCAGCCGCATCCAGCCCATGGATGACTGGGGTATGTTTGTGCATACGTTTCATAAGCTGGTGCCACCGGATGTTTATTTTGAGCAGCATCCGGAGTATTATTCATTGGTGAATGGCAAGCGAATCCGCGATGGTCAGTTGTGCCTGAGCAATCCTACACTTATTCAACTCCTCACCGAAAACCTGGGAAAGGAAATGGCTAAAAAGCCGGAAAGTAAATACTGGTCGGTTTCGCAGAACGATTGCATCAATTATTGCGAATGTGAGCATTGTCAGGCGCTTTATGATGAGTTTGGCAGTATTTCAGGGGCATACGTGGATATGGCCAACAAAATTGCCAGGCACTTTCCGGATAAACATATTTCCACCCTGGCATATCAGTTCACCCGTTCGGCGCCATCGGCCATTGTGCCCGACAGCAATGTGAACATCATGTTTTGTTCCATTGAATGCAACCGCAGTCAGCCACTTGCAACCGATCCGCGCTCCGGCGATTTTGTGAAAGATTTGCAGGACTGGTCATCGCTTACGCGCAATATTATTATGTGGGATTACGTGGTGCAGTTCAAAACTTTTACCTGCCCTTTCCCCAACTTTAGTGTGCTGCAGCCCAATATTCAACTGTTTCACAAGCATGGCATACCCATGATGTTTCAGCAGGGTAGTGGCAATTCGTGGTCGGACTTCAGCCCTTACAAGCAATCGCTTATTTCGCGCCTGTTGTGGGATGTTAATCTGGATGAACCGGCATACAGGCAAAGGTTTTTCGATGCCTATTACGGAGCAGCCGCTGCGGTAATGCTTAATTATTTCAGCAGGGTACAGTCGGAGTTGGAGAAACAGGCACCGGTGCGCAATCTGGATATTTACGGATATCCGGTTTTGTATGCTGATTGGTTCCTTAAACCTGAACTTCTCAAGGAATATAAAACCATGATGGATGAAGCCGAAGCCCTGGTGGCCGGGGATGCTGTCCGTTTGAAAAGGGTGTTGCGACAGCGCAGCAGCATAGACTTCGCTTATGTGGATGTGGCTCTCAATCTGAACAATCCGCAACTTTCATTCTATGTTTTAAAAGATGGTCACAGAGAAATAAATCACGAAATGACTGCGCATCTCGACCGTTTTGTTGAAAACTGTTCAGCCACCGGCATAAAAAGCATTGACGAAAACAATTATTCGCCCGAGCAATATCGTACACAGGCATTAAATATTGCTTCCATGGCCGTAAAGCCAAACAAAGCAGCGGGCATGAAAATCACTTCTCTCACGCCCTACAATCCATCTTATGATGGAGAGAAAATGCTTGCTGACGGTCTTTTCGGAGGACAACATTTTCGCCTGAACTGGCTTGGATACCAGGGGAATGATATGGTTTTATTGATTGATTTTGAGCAGCCGGAGCAGGTAAATAAGGTGGAAACCAATTTCTTTTTGGACCTGGTTTCCTGGATTTTCCTCCCGCTGGAAGTAAAGATTGAGGCTTCAGACGATGGCAAGGCCTTCCGTGAGGTCTGTAATGAAAAAATCCCTGAACCTGTCCGCAACTTCGGCCAGAAGCCAGTGCATTTTAGTTTTGAGTTTCCTCAAACCACCGCCCGCTATCTGAAAATCACGGCCCTAAGCTATAAAACCTGTCCCGACTGGCATCGGGGAGCCGGCCAACCTGCCTGGATATTTGTGGATGAGATTGTGGTGGAGTAGGGGATAAGATTTCAGTTTAGAAAACTATTGAGGTTAAACGATTTAAAATATCAGCCAAAATATTTGAAAATAATTTTGTGGGAAATGTTGAAATTGCGTTATCACTTCGTAAATTAGCAATTGAACTTGATTCCTGTTGCAGATGACTGTGTATTCTATGGAAATTGCAGTATTCCAGTTAATTAGCAAAAAACGATTGTAATGATTTTAAACTACGCCAAGCTGGAAAGGAGACATCAGGGGCAGATAAATGACGCTTAAAAGTGATTCATCACTACTTTTTTCATCTACTTTCCATTTTTGAAAACAATGCATAGCGCCAAAACTATTCTTTTTGTTGGAATCCTATTCATTTCAACCCTGTCTCTGGCCCAGAAGGTGAGTTTTTATGGATTTATCGAAAATGCTGAAACCGGAGAGCGGCTTCCCGGGGCAACCATCTATTTTCAAAATATACAAAAAGGCATTGTGGCAAATCAATATGGCTATTTCGCAACGGTATTGGAAAAAGGAAACTACGAGGCCAGGGTCTCATTTGCCGGATATAAGCCGTTGACCTGCCTTTTGAAAATTAATGCCGACACTATGATGGTGTTTGGGTTGCACACAGTCATGTTAAAAGAAGTCAATATCGTTTCGGAACAAGAGAGTATTTCACGAAACCCGATAGAAACCGTAAAGCTAAATTTACAACAACTTAGGGAGATTCCTCCTTTTCTCGGGGAATATGATATCATGAAGGGGCTGGCCCTGTCTCCCGGAATAAATACAGGCACAGAAGGAAGTTCGGGATTGTTTGTGCGTGGTGGCACCCCTGACCAGAACCTTATTTTGCTTGATGGGGCCAGAATATATAACAATGCCCATTTATTTGGCTTTATTTCTGTTTTTAACCCCGAGGCTATACAGGATGCTGAATTGATTAAAAACGGGTTTCCCGCCCGCTATGGAGGCAGGCTATCTTCGGTAGTGAATGTTACCATGAAAGAGGGGTCGAACAAGCGCAATCAGTCCGTGTTTTCAATAAGCCCCATAAGCAGTCAGTTTACGATTGAAGGGCCGGTGAAAAATGAAAAGTCGTCCTTCCTTATTTCTGGCCGGCAGCCTATGCAAGTTTGATTGGCTTGCCTATGTATCTATTTTACGTAAACAACAAAGTAGATACATATATGAATTACTGGTTATATGACCTGAATATGAAATACAATTTAAAATTGAGCAAAAACCGGAAGCTGTTTTTAAGTTTATATCAGGGTCGTGATGTTTTTACTAACCGATCATCTTCTACATCAGAAAAAGAAAACATTAAGTTGAATTGGGGAAATACCACAGCAAGCCTGAGGTATTTTTCAGTGATTAAGCCTGGTCTTTTTGCTGAATCCCAATTAACATTCAACAAATACGGGTTTAACTATTTTATAGATGCGGAAGCAAAAGGCGATCAATTTCAAATTACAAAATCATCACTTAGGGCAAAGTCAACCATAGCAGAATTGGCGGCAAGACAAAAGATAGAGATCGTGGCGGGCGCCAATCATACATTAGTATCGGGCGTAGAATTTATTTTCCAGAAATTTATGCCCGATTATTTCAAACTTAAAGGAATGGCTACGGTTCATGATTTTCCGGATACCAGAAAATCATTTCATACCATTATTAATGTAGCGGGTTTTATTGAAGACAGATTCAAGCCTGGCCCTTTTAACCTTGAAACCGGCTTGCGCCTGAATTCCTTTTTAATAGAAAATACCAGCTTCGTTTATGCCGAGCCCAGATTGAACCTGGGATATAAATTGAGCAAAACATCTTCCTTCCATTTGGCATGGTCCATCATGCACCAGGCACTGCATTTATTGTCGAATACCGGACAGGGATTACCGATAGATATCTGGGCACCGGCGACCAAACAATTGCCCCCACAAAATGCACAACAATATTCTGCCGGATTTAACTTTGATCCAACGATTATCAATTTAAATTTTTCATTGGGCATGTATTATAAGCACCTGGAAAATTTAACAGAATATAAATCCGGCTTTGGATATGTATCCAATCTTACTTTGCCCTGGCAGCTTCTGGTGGAGAAAGATGGCAAGGGCAGTGCATATGGAGTGGAGATGCTGGTTAAAGGAAAAATCGGAAAAATGGAAGGCTGGCTTGAATATACGCTGGCCTGGAATAACCGAAAATTTGAAAACATCAATAACAATGATTGGTACTACGCTAAATATGACCGTCGCCACGATTTAGGGATAAATCTATCATATTCTGCCTGGCGTGAATGGAAGTTGAATTCAACATTCGTTTTTACTTCCGGTCAGCCGGCAACCTTACCAATAGCTTATGGTGAAGATATCAACGGGAATGAGATTCCTTTCTACAATAAGAGGAACAACCTTCGTATGCCTGCTTATCATCGCCTGGATATTGCTTTTACGCGGGAATTTGTTTCCAGGAAAGGCCGAAACAGCATTCTTTCGTTTGGCGCATACAACGCATATCATCGCATAAATCCTTTTTATATCATGCTCATAGAAAGGGAGGTTGAAGAGAATGGACAAGTAGTTTTACAAAACCGGAAGTATGAGGCAGGGACATTGTTCGGGATTATGCCCTTTATTAGTTACACGGTTAAATTTGAATAATATGAAACCACTGTTAGCCCTCTTCACAGTATTTCTTCTGCTGAACTCCTGTTCCCGCGATATTGATTTTGATCCACCCTATGAAGGTGATAAACTTGTGCTTAATGCCTCTCTGGACGGATTGGTTGGATTAGAAGTAAAACTTACCCATAGCACCAGACCGGTACACACCTATATTCCAGGCATTGATAATATTGTTGCAGATGCCCGTGTAACACTTGTTAAAGAGCCTGGGGAAATCTTACCACTTGAATATACCGGAGCGGGACTCTATACTTTAGCAGATAGTTTAAATTTTGCTGTTTCCCCGGGCAGTAGTTATCATCTTGAAGCTCATAGTCCTTCATTGGGCTCAATTCACACAAATAACATTACAGCAGTAACCGCACCTATCGTAGAAGGTTTTGGTTTCAGCCGAATTGGGATGGATGATCAGGATGTTGAAACCGGACAGATAAAGTTTATTCTGACATCAGGCCATGAAACAACGGCTTATTATTCATTATGCATAACCGATGACTCCGGCAACAGGCTTGTTTTTTCAGAGCCTTTTGCTGATGTCACCTGGATAGCCGAAAAGAACTATTTGTCTTATGACGAAACCCATTACTTTACCAATGAAATCAGACAAAGTAAAAAGGATACCCTGATATTTAATTTTCCATTACAAGATTGGACCAATTACCCGATTTATGAATACATTGAGGTTAGTATTGGTCATGTTGGCCCCGAGCTTTTTCATTACATTGCAAGCATGAACGATTTATCAGGTATAGAATATGGTTTTGCCGAGCCCAATTTACTATGGAGCAATGTTCAGGGAGGCTATGGGTTGTTCTACAGTCAATGTATCAGGCGGTTTAAAGTTACATTGCGTTGATGTGGATTCCCTTCTCTTCCACTCTCTTTTTAACAAATCTACGTCTTTGCTCTCTATATTGCACCTTAAATATTACTCGCCAGTTTGGTAAAAAAGGTTATAAAAATTCAGGATGTTACTAATGTGTTAACCATTAGCTTTTTAGGTATAATACCACATCCCGTTGGCTATCTTGACTAAATTCGCTCAAGATAGTTCCGATTGCAATCGGGATCGGGATTTCAATCCGAGCCGGAGCGAAGCGGAGCTCACCGAAGGTAAATCTGCAATCCGCTCCCGATAGCTATCGGGACCGCAATCTACAACGGTATATTCCCATGCTTCCTCGGTGGATTGCTTTTCCGTTTATTGTTACACATTTCCAGCGCCTGAATTACTTTGCGACGGGTATGTTTTGGATAGATGATCTCATCAATGTAACCCAATTCGGCAGCTTTGTATGGACTTGCAAACACATCGCGGTAATCCTGAACGGCTTTGGCCTTGTCTTCGTCCGTGAGCTTGTCGCGGAAGATAATGTTTACAGCACCTTCGGCACCCATCACGGCGATTTCAGCAGTGGGCCAGGCATAGTTTACATCGGCACCAATATGCTTGCTCGACATCACATCATAGGCGCCTCCGTAAGCTTTACGGGTGATAATGGTAATTTTGGGAACAGTAGCTTCCGCATAAGCATAAAGCAATTTCGCTCCATGCTTGATGATGCCGCCAAACTCTTGCGAAGTTCCCGGCAGGAAGCCCGGCACATCCACGAAAGTGACAATAGGGATATTAAACGCATCGCAAAAGCGCACAAAACGGGCTGCTTTAATGGAGCTGTTGATATCGAGCACCCCGGCCAGGAATGCCGGCTGATTGGCCACAATGCCCACGGATCTGCCATCGAAGCGTCCGAATCCGGTAAGGATATTACCGGCATAGTGTGGCATGGTTTCCATAAAGTTGCCGTCGTCCACCACGCTGTGGATGATTTCCTTCATATCGTAGGGCTTGTTGGGGTCAACGGGCACGATTTCCTGAAGTTTCTCGTCCTCGCGGTTGGGATCGTCGGTTGATTTGATGCGTGGGGGCTCTTCCATGTTGTTGGAAGGCAGGAAACTCATTAGTTCACGTATCATCATCATCGCCTGCTCATCGTCGTCGGCAATGAGATGGGCCACACCGCTTTTGGCGTTGTGCGTCATGGCACCCCCCAGGTCTTCCTTGGTTACCTCTTCATGGGTAACGGTTTTGATGACATCCGGGCCGGTTACAAACATGTAGCTGGTATCTTTGGTCATCAAAATAAAGTCGGTAATGGCCGGACTATACACGGCGCCCCCGGCACAAGCGCCCAGAATGGCTGAAATTTGGGGTATCACACCACTGCTTATTACGTTTCTATAGAAGATGTCGGCATAACCACCAAGGCTTTCTACGCCTTCCTGAATACGTGCTCCGCCTGAATCGTTCAATCCAATGACGGGCGCGCCCATTTTTAGTGCTAAATCCATAATTTTAATCACCTTATCGGCATTGGCACGGCTAAGCGTACCGCCGAAAACGGTGAAATCCTGAGCAAACACATACACCAGGCGTCCATCAATCTTGCCGTGGCCACTTACCACGCCATCGCCGGAAATCAGGTTTTTCTCCATATCAAAGTCGCGGGCACGATGCACCACAAAACGATCAAATTCTACAAAAGTGCCGGGATCGAGCAACATTTCAATGCGCTCGCGGGCGGTCTTGCGTCCGGTGCGGTGCAGTTTGTCAATGCGCTCCTGTCCACCGCCCAGTTCGGCCTGACGGTTTCGCTCTTCGAGTTTGCGGTAAATTTCATCCAGATTTGACATATTCTCTTGATTTCGTATTTTAGATAATTAAGGTTAAGGTTAAGGTTGAGGTTGAGGTTGAGTCCCGAAATATATCGGGTTTAGAAATTAGAAATTTATCTTCCCCTTGTCTCCCCGTCTCCCCATCCCCTTGTCTTCTCTTACCTCATCCGCCTTCGGCACCTTCTCCTAAAGGAGAAGGGACCTTCTAACTATAAATAGTTGTTCAAATAGCATTCTCTTTGTCTCCTTGTTTCCTTGTCTCCCTTTTCTCCAAGACTGTCAGCCTCGGGCTGATCCTCATCTCCTTGTCTCTCCGTCCCCTTGTCTCTCTGTCTCCTTTTCTCTCCGTCCCCTTGTCTCTCTGTCCCCTTGTCTCTCTGTCCCCTTGTCTCCCCGTCCCTTTGTCTCCCCGTCCCCTTGTCTCATTTCCTGTCCCTCGTCCCTACTTCCCGTCCCCCGTTCCTTCTTCAACTACCACCAGCACCTTATTCGCATCAATAGTTTCGCCTTCCTTAGCATGAATAGACTTAACCACGCCTGCTTTCCTGGCTTTAAACTCACTTTCCATTTTCATGGCAGATACGATGATCAGGGTTTGTCCGGCTTCTACGGCATGGCCTACTTTAACCGGAATTTTCACTACCTTGCCCGGCATGGGTGAAATGATGGTGTTTCCTGAAGCCGCCGTATCTCCTTTTGACCGGCTGGCCCGGTAGCGCGATTGGGCATCAATCACTTCAACATCGTAGGTGTTGAAACGGGAATTTACGGTATAATGCCGGGGCGAAGCATTTTCAATCATCTCAATGTTGTATGACTTTCCTTTATAGAGAAGTGAATAGATGCCCTCACCTACTTTAAGCGCATCCACCTCATAAATTTCATCATCCACCTGAAGGGTGAGCACATTTCCATCCCTTTTTATTTCGGTAACCTTAGCGGTACGACCGTCAATATTGATTTCTAAAGCCATAATATGCAGCGTTTAAATATAGGCATGACGCTGGGTGTCTTTCCAGCGACTCGATGGTTTGCTATCGTGCCCGTTGGTTTTTATTTTCTGAAGTTTGGTTGAATGCTCAAGATAGGCAGCAATCAGCACCATATCTTCGCACAGTCCATCGCAATCGGGTGTGGCAAAAAGAAATTCCTTGTGGTCTTCAATAAAATGGGTGTTGTATTTGCCCGATTGGAAGGCAGGAGCTTCCATAATCCTTGCCAGGAAAGGGATTGAGGTCTTTACGCCGGTTATTTTATATTCATCCAGCGACCGGGTCATGCGTTGTATGGCTTCATCGCGGCTTTGAGCCCACACGATCAGTTTGGAGATCATGGGATCGTAATAAATCGGGATGGTATAACCCTCATACACATAGCCATCGTGGCGCACACCCAGGCCCAGCGGCTCGGTAATGTGGCGGATAGTGCCCGGACTGGGCATAAAATTCTTGTCGGGATCTTCGGCATAAATCCGGCATTCTATGGCATGACCGCTTTGGCGAAGCTCCTCCTGTTTAAAGGGAAGCGGAAACCCATTGGCAATATTCACCATCTCCTTCACCAGGTCAACACCAACCACCCTTTCGGTGATGGGATGCTCTACCTGAAGGCGGGTATTCATCTCCAGGAAATAGTAATTTAAGTTGTCATCAACAATAAACTCCACAGTACCTGCTCCATGATAATTGGCGGCTTTGGCTGCGGCCACGGCATGGGCGCCCATTTCGGCACGAACGGCGGGCGTAAGCAGGGGAGAAGGCGTTTCTTCCACCACCTTTTGGTGCCGGCGCTGCACCGAGCATTCGCGTTCAAACAAGTGGACAGCATTTCCGTGTTTGTCAGCTAGTATCTGAAATTCAATGTGGTGTGGTGATTCAATATATTTCTCTATATACACGGCATCATCGCCAAAAGCCGATTTGGCTTCTGAGCGGGCGCCACGCAGTGAGCTTTCTATCTCTTCTTCTTTTTTGACCAGCCGCATGCCTTTGCCCCCACCACCGGCCGATGCTTTAATCATCACCGGAAGACCAATTTCACGTATGGTTTTTAATGCTTCCGCGAAGTCGGTGATTTTATCCACCGTTCCCGGAACCACCGGAACTCCGGCGGCAATCATGGTTTTGCGGGCAGTGATTTTATCGCCCATTTGCCGGATGGCATCCGGATTGGGGCCTATAAACTCTATGCCTTCGCGCTTACAGCGTTCCGAGAATTCAGCATTCTCCGAAAGAAAACCATAACCGGGATGAATGGCATCGACTCTTGATTTTTTGGCTGCCTCAATGATGCGGTCAATATTCAGATAGCTGTCGATGGAAGGGGGCGGCCCGATGTTCCAGGCTTCATCTGCATAACGCACATGCATAGACGAGCGGTCGGCATCAGAAAAAACAGCAACGGTTGGAATGCCCATTTCGCGGCACGAACGCATGATACGTATGGCGATTTCACCACGGTTGGCAACAAGTACTTTCTTTATCATAAATAGGTTTAAGAGGCTAAATTTGACAAAATAAATGTAATACAAAGGATGAAATTACGAAAATTTTGTCAATAAGCCATTTTCTTAACGGTTTATTAACAAGTTGAGTAAAGGAATGTTTAAGGATGGCGGAATGTAGCAGTGAAGTTAAGGGGTCATAACCGCTAATTACGTGAATGGCTTCTCGTTGGCACACTATCCCCTTGTCTCATCCGGTTCTCCGTCCCCTGTGAAAGAGGTAAGAAGAAGAAGCGAGAAGTCAGAAGGGGAGGTGGAAGTTACCTTGTCCTTGTTCTTTTTCACCTCATCCGCCTTCGGCACCTTCTCCTAAAGGAGAAGGGCCTTTCAATCTTAATTCCTTTGTTCATTTAACATTTTCTTTGTCTCTATGTCGTCTTATATCCTCGTTGGTCATTGAGCGTAGTCGAAATGCTCCTTGTCCTACCTTCGTCCCTCGCCCCAGCCTGTCAGCCTCGGGCTGATCCCCCGTCCCTTTTTTTACCTAAATTTGCACCAAACAAACCAGATTATGTCTAAAAAGCTCATAAAAATAGCCATTGCCTACGATTTTGACGGAACCCTGGCCCCCGGAAATATGCAGGAGCATACTTTTTTCCCTTCCATGAAGCTGCGTGCCAAAGATTTCTGGAGACACGCCAATCAAATTGCGAAAGAGAATGATATGGATGAAATCCTGGCCTATATGCAGCTTTCGCTGGATGAAGCCCGCCATCGCAACCTGCCCATCCGCCGCAGCGATTTTGAACATTATGGCAGTGGAATTACTTTTTTTGAGGGTGTGGATACTTATTTCGACCGCATCAATGCCTTTGCCCGTGAAAAGGGCGTGGAACTGGAGCATTATATCATTTCATCGGGCCTGCGCGAATTTATCAGCGGCACGCCCATTGCAAAGTATTTTACCAATATTTATGCTTCTGGCTATCGCTATGATGCCAATGGAGTGGCGGTATGGCCGGCCCTCGCCATAAACTATACCAATAAAACCCAATATCTTTTCCGGATCAATAAAGGGATTAATAATTCATACGACAATACGTTGATAAACAAGTATTTGCCGGAGGAAGAACGTCCGATTCCCTTTCCACAAATGATTTACATTGGTGATGGCGAAACCGATGTGCCTGCGATGAAAATGATCAAATACCAGGGCGGCATTGCCATTGCAGTTTACAATGCAGCAGTAGGCCCAACCAAAGAAAAGCTTTCTCCAAAACAATCCTGCGAGAACCTGATCAAACAAAATCGTGCCAATTATATTGCTCCGGCCGATTATACTGAAGGTAGTGATCTGGACCGTGTCATCAAGCTGGTAATCGAAAAAATAAGGGCAGAGGTGGTGTTGAAGGGGTTTGCAGGATGAGTTGCCACGAAGACACTAAGGCACGAAGTTTCACCAAGGTAATTTGCAAAGTTGAATTATTAAACAGGATGGCTATGCCAATGGGAGTTCTGACTAAATAATGGAAGAAAGGGAGAGAATTACCGGGGAATCAGGATGCGACTTTGGATTGCACGCTGACTTATTAAGAAAAATCCTATAAATCTGTTGCCGGTAAGCTATTTTTAACGAAATTTGCATTTCCAATTCCGGCCCCGTAGTTCAGCTGAATAGAATGTCAGATTCCGGTTCTGAAGGTCACAGGTTTGAATCCTGTCGGGGTCACATTAAAATAAATGCCTGCAAATCAAATTGTTGCAGGCATTTTTTAGTGTGCCGTGCATGGT
>DHSR01000055.1 GCA_002410555.1 Bacteroidales bacterium UBA5281
TGAACGAGGTCAGGAGTTCTGAGCTTAGCTTTTAAGGGATTGTAATTAGCATCACCAGGTCTCTGACCAAAAACTTGCAATGTAATAAATGCAAAAAAAACAAAGGGGTAAATTATTTTCATAATATTTCATTTTTAATGGACTGCATGCTATTATTCCTGTCCCACTTTCCCATCAGTTATGAAAAAACATATTTTATTATTGATACGCAAGAAAATTATTCCTGAATACCTGATTATTGCTTTTATCTTGAAAAAAAACAAGTGCAAAAGAAAAAATATAAGGTGGGTTCTAAAAATTCATTTTTTTATTTTTCTCAGACACAAGATAGAACCCATTCAAATCTGTGCTGAGAAAGTGAGCCAATATTACAACTAAAATTTCAATTTACCATCAAAAGCTCCAAGCTTTTTTTTTTCGTGCAACTAAACTAACTAATCGCCTAACTACCTAACTGTCATTGGTTACGCCTTGCACAAATTCAGTCTGTGAACTTGTTCAAATCGAAAGAGATTGTAGGTAAGGTTTATCAGCCCTATTATTCCAGTAGCTCTTACTATTCCTACAGATTTAACAGTAAGTCCGTTCATACTCTGTTCCATAAAGCCAAATACATGTTCTACTCTTACTCTTGTTTTGGATTTTATGTAATTTTTAGCCTTTTGCTTATCAGTCAAAGGTTTTCCTCTATATCCTTTTTCGTGTACTTTATTTTTAAGCCGATGCTTTCTTATTACTTTTTTTTGCTTTTCTCCGGTATAAGCACTGTCTGCATATAATGGTTGTCCTTTGTCGCTTTTATGCAGCAAATCATTTAATGGCTGTGAGTCATGTACTGAAGCATCTGTAACTGTAAAGTTTTTGATGAATTTGCTTTTGGAATCTACTTTTACATGGTTTTTATAGCCATAATATTTTTCTCCATTTTTCTTTGTCCACCTCGCATCAATATCTTTATGCCTTTTTTTATGGAGATTGTCATTTCACAAATCTTTGCCCTGGCCATCTTTTATCTGTCGATTCTCTTCCCGTGTGTTACGCTGGCGTGGAGCTATGGTAAAACTAGCATCTATGATTTGCCCTTCATTGAATATCAATCCATTAGATTCCAAATGCCCGATAAATTGATCAAACAATTCATCCACAAGGCCGACTTTTGTAAGTTGTTCGCGAAATGCCCAAACGGTTTTCTCATCCGGAACTTTGTCGCCTGTTTCCAAACCAAGGAAGCGTTTGAAACTTAACCGGTCAATAATTTGGTATTCAACTTGTTTGTCGCCAAGTCCATAATATCGTTGCAGTAGTATAATCTTAAACATCAGCAAAACATCGAAAGGTTTAGCACCTGCATTATTCTTTTTCTCTTTGTTTAAAAGTTTAGCCTCAAGTAATGGTCTAAACATTTCAAAATCAAGTACTTTACATATTGTGTCTAACGGATTACCCATGCTTGATAGTTGCTCGTAATTGAATTGTTCATCAAAAAGCCCCTTATTACCTCGTGTTTTGTATATTTGCTTTTGCATTGCTTATGTTCGCTGGTTTTGAACTACAAATATAAGCATATTCATTTGATTAACAATGAATTAAATTATAGAACTCCCCATAAGCACGAATTAGTCTAAGCCGATAAAATTGAATACAAATTTCCGATATTCAGCGCAAAATCACAACAATAACCTTTCACCGCCAACAATAGTCTAATCCAAAATCAACTGATCCGTTTTTGGGTATTTAACTGAATAGCTATAGGTTAGTACTTTCTTTTCACCGGGGTTCAACTCCAGTTCCCAGGTTATTTTTCCGGTTTTTTCATCCACTTTTGCACCATCGGCAGTGCGTTGCTCTACCACAATTGATTTTCGCTCGGAAACAGGGAATTGATCTTCAACCACTATTTTTATTTTGGAATTGCGGTTGTTCTTCACAGTGATGTCCCATCCCACCACCTCTTTGTAGTTGCTGCCAATAATCCTTTTATCCATCAACTTTTTATTGCCTTCGCGGCTTACCAGTACGTTGTGATCGCGGCCCAGCGAAATGGAGAGCGTATCGCTCGCCTGCTCAGCATCAATGGCCGATTCGCCGGTAAAGGTGCCCTGGTAATAGATGCTCGTTTTGCCGGATAACAGGTTCAGCGCTTCCCAATCTGGTATTTCGGCAGTTAAGAATACATCATTTTCCAGTTTCGGAACGGCATGATAAACGTAATTTCCCGGGAGGCTGACCTCTTTTATCCGGATGGAATAATCCTCCCCATCCGAAAGAATGGTATAGGGCATATCTATCACATACTCCAGGTTAACCACGGTGGATTTCAGGCTGTTGGAAAGGAAGTTTGTTGTGACAGCGTCCATATTATGACGTGAACCGGTAACATCTACACCTGCTGCACGACCTGACAGTTTTCTCATTTCCTGACTGGTAACCGTGGCACCCACTGCCCGCTTTTCCTTGTCCATTAAAGGAACCATGTAATCAGCTACTTCATAGCTTTCAATATTAATAGCGGCTGGTTTCATCCTGATGTCGCTAAACGTAATCTGATTGGGTCTTACCACCACTCCACTTATTACAATCGGCTGATAGCCAACGAACGTTGCCCTGACATCATAAACCCCGGGCGCCAAAGGCTTTATGGTATAGCGGCCATCGAAATCGCTGGCGGTACCGGCCACCTGCCTGCCTCCGGTTTCAACAATAACATTTACAAATGGTATGGCTTCATTGGTCTCCGCATCAAAAACGCCACCCTTGAGTGTGGATGCTCCGGGAGCAGTCTTTGATAGAGCCGGGGCATACCATCTGCCCAGATACCAGGGCTCGAGTTGAGGAACTTCACCACTCAGCGAAGGATTGCTGGTTGATAGTTTGACTTTCACATTGTTCCAGTCTTCGCCAGAAGATTGAAAAACATTGGCGTTATAAACAATAGACAACGGTTTATTTACCTCATCCACCCTGAAATCGTACATGGGCTCCCATCCTGCCGATGAGATATAATAGCTAAAGGAGAGCTTAGCTGATACCGCCTTTTCACATTCCACCACAATCAGCAATTGACTATAAGTTTTCCGCTTTTCAGTGATCAGCTTATTGAGACCGGTATACAATTTCTGAATTTCCTCGTTGATTTGTTCCAATTCGTTGAGCAGCACCAGTTTACTTTGCCTGATTTCGTTTAACCGCAACCGGTAAAAATCTGCTGCAGCTTTTATCTCGCTTACCGGTGAACCCTCGCCGGGCTTGCCCAGCTTGCTGTTGTCGAGCAATATTTTTTCTTCAATCTCAAAAACACTAACCTTGTTCTTAATCTCCTTAATCTTCAATTCCTTGTCTTTGATTTGACTTTCAACCGACAATTCCTGCTTACCTTTTACCCTGTCGTTGTTGTATTCCAACTGATGCTTTACCGACAGCGTTTTGCAATCGGCAATCTCGTTCATCTGAATACTTTGAGGATTGAGTCCCTGCGGTAACCTCCCGATAAGGAGCAGGTGTTTCCCTTTCGGGATATTGAGATTGGCTTGCCGCGAAATCTGCGCACCGTTCAGGAAAACAGTAACGTCCGGAATAGTCGTTTCTACTTTGATGGTGTCAATAGAATTTGAGTAGGCATTCCCAGCAGCTAATAAGGCTAAGATGAAGATCAGGTTTCTCATAATATTGCTTTTGAAGATGAAACAATGCAGAACAACTACATAATTCAGTTATGCAAATATATGAAAAAACAGGAAAGCACTCTACCTGAAAGTCAGGATGCCACATTGAGGTGCACCCTGATTCTTAGAGCAATTATAGCGATTTTAGCTTTAATCCTAAATATATTGTTCTTGGTTGCCCTGGGCCATAAATATAATTGCTGTCGCGGTTGCGATAGTTATCGAAATCCGATTGAAACACATTGGTCAGGTTTTTCACCCCGCCATAAATTTCCAGTCCTGTATCAATCGATTTTAATGGCAAGGTATAGCCGAGCTTAAAGCTGATTTATGTATAAGATGAAGCAGTTCGGTATTCGTTGGAAGCCATTGACTCGTCCGGTGAAAACTTTGCCTGAAGCATGCTGCCGGTATAAACGCTGTTTACGGAAATATTGATTTTTGGGGCAGGGAATAACATCAATACCATATAGCCATAATCGTTGGGGGAACGTAGAAATTCTCTTTTGGCTTCAAGGCCGTCAATATTTTCAACTGCTTCAGCGTGCAGGCTCGACTGCAGGGTAAAGCCGGCTTCAAGCTGTGCCATCTTGTTATAATTGGCTCTTAGCTCTAAGGTAACTCCCTTCACGGTTGCGCCCGGGCCATTACGTTTTACAAACTGCTCGCCAAGATCATCAGCACCTACAGGTTGCAAATAAAAAGCGTCTGTAAGCCGGGTATAAAATCCCTCAAGGGTAAAACCAAAAATATACTTTTCCTGAGGCATATCAAAATTTACAGAACCACTTAAACTGTTGGAACGCTCTTCTTTTAAATTTACGTCCAGCGAAATCCTGGAAACACCACCGCCCGCAAAAGCAATATGCATATCGGCATCAAAGGCTTCCGGTGCCCGGAATCCGGTGCCCCAGGTCAAGCGAAACTGGGTATAATTCCTTAAGCGGTAAAGCAGCGATAACCGTGGACTGAAGATGGCGCGATCAAGCAGGTTGTGTTTATCTGCCCTGACTCCTGCAAGAAAAGTAAAAGCTCGTGAAATTTGCCAGTCGCTTTGCAAAAAGGCAGCCTTGTTGGTGGTTTTCTGATTGGTTCCATAGTTATAATGAGGGATAGAGTCAACAATATCATCCACAATATACTCTAAACCTGCCGTCAACACATTGGTACCAATAATAAAATCCTGAATTCTGTGATTGAGCTGCATACCTCCCTGTATGGTGGAATTGTCGGTATGACCATAAGGCGGATCTTTTAAGTGGGAGATTTCAGCCTCAAGAAATGCAGAATCTGAATCATATTCACCCCTTACCGGATACAAGCCGGTATAGTGCCTGCGGTCGGTAATTTGTCCGGCAGCATAAGCAATAAAAGAGCTATTGTCATCATTAAAATTGATTTGATAATCTACGCCTCCCATAAAAATGTTGTGCATCCGCTCTTCAGATTGCTTTGCCAGATGGGCCTCTTTATCAATCATTTCGCCGCCATATCGGTATTCATACAAACTGGTAAAGTTTACTTCCAGCTTTTGGTTTGGGCGTGGGCGAAAGAACAGATTGCCACCAAAGGAATTGTTCCTGAGCTCGGGGAGTTCTGAATAATTGTCTTTCTCAATCTTTTCTGAACCATCAGCCATTAGCGTAATACCCGGATGATCATAAGCTTCGCGATAGCGCCGGTTAACAAACAACACTGCACCGGCATTCCGTTTTTTTGAAACCATGGTCACATTGGCATTCAGCACATTATCCACAGACTGCTCGTTTATCAGATGGGAAGTAAATCCAATGCTGTAATCATTTTCATCCGGCAGGTGAGTGATAACGTTTACGGTTCCGCCAATGGCACTTGAACCATATAATGCAGACCCTCCGCCCCGCACCACCTCAATGCGGTCAACCATATTTGCCGGAATTTGTTCCATGCCATATAAACCAATCAGCGGGCTAAAAATTGGCCTCCCATTGATTAGAATCTGGGAATAGCCTCCCCCCAACCCATTCATGCGCAATTGAGTATAATTACAGGTCTGACAATCGGTTTCAACCCTTAGGCCCGGCTGAAATTTGAGCCCTTCGGAAATATTACAGGCCTGCACAGCATCAATGTTTTTGCTTTCAAGTACATGCACAATTACAGGACTTTCGGTACGCCTCTTAAATGTTTTGGTACCCGTAATTACCACCTGGTCCAGCGACATCACCTCCTGGTCGAGGATAAAATTTACTTCTATGGTTTTATCTGATTCAACAATAATTTCTTTTCTGGAGGCTTTGTAACCCATGGATTTAGCTACAAGCACGTGTTTCCCCAATGGCAAATCAATGAGCATATAATGACCAGTGCCGTCTGTAGTGGTTCCAATGGTGGTACCTTCAAGATATACATTGGCAAAAGGAATATGCTCCCCGCCTGACTGTACATCACCGAATACATTTGCATCGGTATGCTGGCCCATTGTGGGGTATACAAAAAAGATGTATACAAAAAAATTAAAGACAGTCGTTTCATTTTTAATTAATTGGCGGGTTTTACAAAGATGAGTTTGGTGAAATCTTCATGAAGAAGAATTTTTTTCTTATTGGTTTTAATTTCTGTCATTTTGGGAGATGAAATTTGTTTTTCCACCCATAGGGTTGAACCAATCATCAAACCGTTAGAGGTGCAGAACTCAAAAAAATCCCTTTCGGAACCGGACAGGCGGGCCACGGTATAGTGATTTGCTGCTTTAGCGTTCGACAATTGAGTATGGGATTGATCCGTTTCTATCTGACCATTAAATGCGGGAATGGGATCTCCATGTGGATCGGTCAGTGGACTTCCAAGATAATGATCAATCTGGTTGGCCAGATAGTCTGAAGTAAGATGTTCCAGTTGTTCGGCCTCAATGTGAATTTGGTGCAGTGAGAGATTAAGGGTCTTATAGAGAAAAGTTTCCCACAGTCTATGTTTGCGCAATACCTTCAGCGCAAGCTCTTTACCTTTATCAGCCAGCGTAAGTGGCTTGTATTTGGTATAGTTCACCAATTGGCGGGATGCCAGTTTCCGCGCCATATCCGTGGCTGCCGCATTGGAAATGTTTAATATTCCGGCTATCGTACTCAAGCGGGTGTCGGCTTTTGAAAGCTGACTTTGCTTGTAGATTACCTTGACAAAATTCTCTACAGATACCGTCATTTCATGTAAAGTTAATATTTTATTTAAGCTTACTTAAATTCATTAACAAGTATGCTTTATTTTTGTTTAAATAGAAGAAAAAACAGGCCAAAAAGTAGAAATCACAAAAACGCCCGGAGGAATGTCCGGGCGTTATCAATTATTAAACCTGTAGTCGCCGGCTATTTTTTTTCCGGCGTTTCCAGAGTTACGGTTTTAGGATCTACGGTGATTTCTTTTAAGCGTTCAGCTACTTCAGGGGTCATACTTTCCTGATAGCGTCCACCCAGGTGTTTGGCCAGAAACTTTTCAGCGGCAGCATTCATTGCCAGGTTATTGATGGGATTGGCAAAACCATGACCTTCATCGGGGGCCACAATGTATTCGACCGGAAAACCCCGATCACGCAGAGCAACCACAATCTGATCTGACTCATGTTTGTTTACCCGTGGATCGTTTGCACCTTGTATCACCAGCAAGGGAGCGACAATTTTATTAGCAGAGTTGAGCGGCGATTGTCTGGCCAGTTGCTCCTTTCCTTCAGGAGTATTCGGGTCGCCCATGCGGGTATGAAACACCACGCGACCTGCTTCCCAATAGGGAGGAATAGAGTTAAGCAGCGTAAACAGATTGGAGGGGCCAACAATAGATACCCCACATGCATAAACTTCAGGCGTAAATGCCAGTCCGGCAAGGGTGGCATATCCGCCATAGGAACCACCCATAATTCCAACAAGTTTTGGATCAACAATACCCTGATCAACCAGGTATTTTACACCCCAGGTAAGGTCATCCTGCATCTTTTGGCCCCATTCGTTGTTTCCGGCATCTACAAAATTCTTACCGTAACCGGTGGATGATCGGAAGTTCGGATCCAGGACAGCGTATCCCCTATTGGCCAAAAATTGCGCATAACCATTGAATCCCCAACTGCTGCGGGCCCAGGGACCACCATGGGGAAATACCACCAAAGGCAGGTTTTTAGCTTCTACCCCTTTTGGCAGGGTAAGATAGGCAGGAATTTCAGTGCCATCCGATGATTTATAGGTGATGGCCTTCATAGGTGCCATGTCCTTTACTGGAATATCAGGCCGCGGCGTATACTGAAAGGTAAGCTTATCGGTAAAACGGTCAAACAGGTAAGCTGAACCCGGATTAACATCGCTCGAGGCTGAAATGATCCAATAACGTTCATCGGCAGTGGATGAACCAAAATAAATCTCCTGTTCGTTGAGTTCCTTCTTTATATGATTATAATCGTCTTCAAAACTTTTGTCCTTGAAATAAATTCGATTTTTTTCATCTTCATAAGAAGTGTAAATGATTTCATGGGTAACTTCGGAGAATCTTACATTATCAATATCCACCCTATTCATCGGGTCAGATTCCACAAGCGTTTCGTTAAGACTTACCGGATCAAAAAGCACCAGGCGGGTAAGATCTACGTCATCTCCTTTGTTGGTAACCAGATACATTTTCTCATTGTTCTTATCGAAAGCCACGGGATAGGCTGTTTCAAAAATATTGGTTTTGTATATGGGCACGAAAGCATCCTTGTCAACCCTCAACAATTCATTGCTGCCATCGAGATTGGCCCGGTTGGCAATTCTCAGTTTATCGTTCCAATCGAACACCCAACCGGTAATGCGGTCTTCGGCTGAGTTTTGACGCATCAGGGTACGTTCGCCGGTAGAAATTTTCATTTTATAGAGGTCGTGCCAGGCAGGGTCACGATCGTTCAAACCGATGTATAATACGTCCGGCTCTGTTTTTGGAACGGAGAAAATCATCACCCGCACGCCTTGCAGATTGGTCAGATCGCGGTTTAGCGGAACTTCAGCACCTTCGGCAGGTTTATCTGCGGGAGCCACTGCATAAATATTAAAATTTTCATCCCCCCCTTTATCCTGAACATACAAAATGTACTTTCCATCGCGCGACCAGAAATAAGAGCGGATGGGGCGGTGCTTATCAGCAGTGAGCGGACGGGCAGCCTCAAAAGGTTCATCCACTTTTTTTACCCAGATATTAAGCACGCCATCCAGAGGTTTAATAAAAGACATATAGGCACCATCGGGCGAAAGTCTTGCCCCGGTAATCTCAGGGTTTCCGAAGAAAACTTCACGATCAATCAGCGGAGGCAGCCCATTATTCTGGGCCTGAATTTGAATTCCAGCAGTCAACATCAGTACAATTAAAATTAAGTAACGAATTGTTTTCATGGTTTGGGTTTGAGTTTAACAGATAGAATAAATGGTTGAAACTTCAATTTGTTCAAAAAGCGTACTGATAATGAGACGCAGTGTACCAAGAAAAATTACAGACAATCTTGCTATATTTTTAACCTAACTTCCAGAAGACAAAATTTGAGCAAAACAGTGAAGGTAAATAATGTGATTTGGCTAAAACCTGATGTTGTTAATCACGCAAAGAGTAAAATTTCACATCTATTCAGGTTATATTTATAAGAAATACCGAAAAAATCTATAAATTTTCATTTGAATAACACAAACTCCCTATATTTGACTGGAATTCTCCCAATTAACACTTGACGTAGGATGTAAATTGTCAACTATGAAAAAATCGGCCTTAATTTGTCTTATTTGGATAATAATTACAGGAATAACTACCCAGGCACAAAACTGGACCAGACAAAACCCAAGTCCGACATTTCAACACCTCTTTGGTATCAGTTTTCCATCGGCAGATACGGGTTATATTTGCGGGGAAAATTCAATGGTCCTTCGAACTTTTGATGGCGGCACAACCTGGGAGGAACTCAACTTTCCTTTTAAAGGGCGACAACTTCAGGATATAAACTTTATTGACAACCACCGGGGCTATGTACCCGTAGGCTGGGCGGTATGTTACACCACCGATGCAGGTGAAACATGGTCGCATTCAACCGTTCCGCATGGCAATGCAAGCTATTATAAAACCTCATTTCTTGATGATAGCACCATGTTTGTCTTCGGATATGATGGATCACTTGCAAAATCTTCAGACCAGGGGATTTCATGGGAGCTTTTATACCAGGCCCCCGGTGAAGGAGAAAAATTTAATAATGTTCAATTTGCCAATCATCTAACCGGTTATATAGCCGGGGAAACCATAAGTATATACAGAACCCCTGTTTTTAGGCGGACCAATGATGGAGGCATTACATGGGAGGATATCGCATTGCCTCCTGAAATCAAAATGGTGGCAGATGTATCCGTTATCTCGGCTGAAGAAATCTGGATAGGGGCCCGTAATTACGTGGGTGGTAAAAGCAGACTTTACCATTCCATTGACGGCGGTTTAACCTGGGACATAAAAATCGCCGGAAATAGCAATGGGGATCAGGGTATCATTAAAATGAAATTTTTTAATGCGTTGGAAGGTTTTGCATTAAATTGGATGAATTTATATAAGACTGTTGATGGAGGGGAATCATGGACAGCGCATTATTTATATGAACATATAAACTTTGACCCGATGCTGAATAACTTTTCATGCCCCAATCAGAATACAGTTTATTTTTGCAGTTACCATCCATACCTATTAAAAACTTCCGATGGCGGTGATTCCTATCAAAACCTCATGACAGGCTCAACAGATTACTTACTAAATATTTATTTTCGCGATTCTATACATGGCATTACCTTTCGGGATTATCCTGCTGCCACAGGAGCTGTTTTATATACCGAAAATGGTGGGGAAACCTGGCAGGAAGCAACCGTCCACAACAATTCAGGCACTGTTTATCTCCTCAATGATGTTGCCTTTACTGATGACATGAACGGTTGGATGACCGCGCAGAGACCAACACTTTTCAGAACTTATGATGGAGGAATTAACTGGCATGAATTCCCGACAAATTTTCAGAATTTTTTTCTGAAAATCAGCACTCCGGATCCAGATCACATATTTGCTTGCACGGCTTACAGTGGCATTGTAGTAAAATCAACGGATGATGGCAATACCTGGCAGGACATAAGCACCGGTTATGCAGCTTCTGAAACCATGGATCACTTTATGTTCACCGACAGCCTTACAGGTTATATTGTGTATTATATTCCGGCCGAAAAAAAATACAAATTATTAAAAACAAGCAATGGAGGGGCATCCTGGCAGGAAGTGAATTACGGTTCATCCCGTAAAATTCTCAGTTTAAGTTTTGCCAATAACCTTTCGGGATTGATGAGCCTGAGTAACAACACGGTTCTTGTAACTCATGATGGCGGAGCAACATGGACCCAATCACACCTGCCGAAACCAGATTACATTACTTATGTTAAAATGTTTAGTCCTACCACAGGAATGGCTAACAGGAATGGTGATGTAATAATGGTGACTCATGATGGCGGTTTGAACTTTTACAACGTTTTCACCGGATCAACCGGATTTCCAGTTCTTAATCACAGCTTTTTCGTGAATGAAAATCTTGGCTGGGCCTGTGGTCAGGGTGGGATGATAATGCGATATGACTGTCTGGATACCGGTATTTCACCTCCCACAGGAAACCCTGTTTCCACTGCAAAAAGCGATTTCTTTTTCCCAAATCCCTCCAATGACAGGATTCACCTGAGGAATGTCAGTTTTGATCAGCTTTCCATCATAAATCAGCAGGGAAAAGTTGTTTATTCGACTCAAAACGAGGGCAACAACGAAATTGACATTTCAGGTCTCACTTGCGGAATCTATGTGGTATCTATCTTAAATAAAACAGGCAGGCATCAGCAGAAGCTGGTGAAGTTATAACCAACTCCTGACTTTAAATCAGGCCAGAAAGGAGATCGCTTTTCCGATAATAGTATCAAACGCTTCGTTTACCAACTTCGGATTGGCCTGCAGCGGGAAAGGATTTTCGTGGGTGTAGTAATATGGAAAATCAATGATCTCCATTTGTTCGGGAGCCAATAGTTCAGACATATATGAAGCTGGAATTACTTTATCTTTAACCATTCCAATAGCATAGATGCGACTTCCCAATCGTTTAAATGAGTCCTCTCTCCATTGGAAAAAATTTGAACTGCCAATCATGGCTCTGAATGCCTGACCCCAGGGTTGGGTGCAAATGTATTCCGCCATTGGACCTCGATTTTTGATTTCCCTTTCAATTTTTTTGAGATAATAAAATTTTAGTCTGATGAACGCTTCTTCGTCCATAATGAGTTTTGAAACACCGTTCATCCTGTTAAAGGGTGCCCCGCCGCAAAATAAAAATAATTTTGAATCTTTCAAGGTATTGTCGCCATATGTGAGCATCATTATTTGCGATAAAAAAGCTCCAATAGAATAGGCAAAAAAATCGATTTTGCAACCTTTGTTGAATAAGGGGTGATTGCCCGTTTTAAGCAAGTCGGTTAGTTTTAAAATATCCTTTAGGCTTTGGCTGCCTGAAGTAAAAAATCGTTCTGGCTTATGGGTTAATCTCAGGCTTAACGCCAGATTGGCAAAAGTTGCCGAATGGTTCCGGTGATTTTTCAGGCGGGTATTGCCGAGCAATGCAGACATCAGGCGGGGATTGCTCCATTCGGAAGGCGAACGGTTCATGTGAAAGGAGATTGGAAACAATATTATGGGTCGCTGCAGGCGAATGGCCAGCCGATAGGCCCACGGCAGATATTTGTTCCAACTGCGTTCATTCAATCCATGAAGCAAAATAATGGCCCTATCAAAATATTGTGATCCTGTTGGTTGAATTACCGGATAGTCGAAGTTCATGTTTTCCGGAACCTGGTCTTCATCAATATGTGGAAATGGGGTGATGAATTTTGATTCTTGGTTAAGTTGCATGTTTAGCGATGAATAATCCGATGCGAAATTAAACAGGCTTATGCTTACCTGCAAATGAGGAAGGCAGAATTCCCGCGCTTCAGTCTTGAGCTTGAGAATATTGGTCAGGGCCTTATAGGAGTCTGTGTAATTCACCTGCTTTTTTCTGCAAAGGAAATACTGCCTGCACATATATTCAACTTTAAGGGTTTTAGACCTTGCTTTTGGGCTTGAAACAGCTATGATGGGGTAAACAGCGTTATGTTGGGGTGAAAATCTGACCATCAAAATCCGATGCAAGGGTAAAATGGATTTTTAATCTTGTTTTTTTTCTATCTTTGTAAGAAGAGCCAACACCATCTTGAATGTTTAACCTGCAAAGCCCAATACCAGCTTATCTCGTCGATAAACGGAATATTATTCAGCTCATTCTGTTTACGGCTGCTTTTGCCCTTATATTTATTAATGTTTACGCTCCTTTTGGCGTCGATGTCTGGTTCAATGTGTCACGTTGGACCTTGTTGCTCTATTCAAGTATAATTATCCTTACAGGTGTTTTGGTCGTGGTAATCAGCCGGATTATCATGTTCAAAACCCGGCAACAGTATAAACTTAAGTTGTGGCAATACCTGGTCTGGGTAATGGCAGAAGTTTTTTTTATGGGATTGTTCTATACCCTTTATCAAATTCTTATCCTTGATGATACCCGGTTTTTTCCTGATTTGCTGGTGATTTCTGTTCAAAACACTGCCCTGGTGCTGTTGCTCCCTTATTCTGTGTTGTGGCTGTACTTTTCATGGGTAGAGAACAAAAAGAAATTAGAATTGATCGGCAGTTCAGTAACAACTGAACCCACCAAAGGAATGATCCACTTTTATGATGAGCGGGGAACACTTCGTTTTTCAATCAAAGCTGAACATCTGATGTATCTGGAAGCGGCTGATAACTATATTTACATTCACTATCTCGATAGCAGTAAACCAGTCAGGCTGTTGCTGCGCAATAACCTGAAAAAACTGGATGAAGAATTGATACATACCCCACTGGTACGTTGCCATCGGTCCTACATGGTGAACAGTAATAGGGTGAGCCTGATCCGCCGCAACAAAGAGGGGTTGATGCTTGAACTTGACCTGCCTGAGAAGATAAATATCCCTGTTTCAAAATTTTATGTTGGAAACGTGATGCAGGTTTTTGTTAAGGATTAATCTATGTCAGCGCAAAGCTGAACTAGATATAATTCCTCAAGTTTATGAATGGTTCAAACATAAATAAAGTGGCATCCTGTAATCTTTTTGACGCTCCCTCAATATTCCAACCACCTGCTTCAGGTCGCCACAATTGCCGCTTTATTTTTTACGAAGTAGTGTATTAACCTGTCAAAACAAAAAGAGGCTTGTTCTATTAAACAGCCTCTTTTTGTTTCATTCCATTAATTAAATAATGAAGAAAATTACATTTTATTTGGCACTTGCGTGGCTGAAATAGATCCCGTTTGAAAGTTGATCTACTCCGTTATAGGAACCCTTTGTTGCAATTACTGTCAGTATATCACCAACAACAATGCCTTGGTTAGCTATAAGGTATTTTCTGTCATCGCCGGTTGCACCATAACCCGGATAACATCCATACAGGTAGATTTCACTGCCGTTGTCTGACAAATACAGATTACCATATGTTTCATTGGTGATTGATGTTATTTCACCAGTTACCATATAGTATGTATTGGGGTCATCAGGTTTAGTCAGTACCTCTGCAATAGTAATCGGAGTTACAGGAATTGAGCTTTCCAAAACAGCACCACCTACTTGCGGGGTTCCTTGATATGCGGCACGTTTTCCAACAATTGTGATAATATCACCTTCTTTTAGTCCTAGTTGTGCATAATCCTGGATGCCATAAACATATGTTTCACCTGAGAAATCTCTCAGGTATAAATTGCCATATGTATCATTGGTAATACTGGTAATAACACCTGCCAATCGATATTGTGTATCACCAACGGGAGCTTCAAGGAATTCAGCGATACTTGCATCAATAATCGCTCCTGTTTGACTCACTGTTGTTTCTGTAGAATAGAATTTAGACCCGTCTGTTGTGCGGAATATGATGGTAGTGTTACGGTCTCCGCCGGCATTGGCAATGGCATTGAATTTCACAACTACCTGTTCGCCTGCCGACTCAATTGACGAAATTGACAACCATGACTTGGCATCTTCAGGGATATCTACCGATATGCCTTCTCCTTTGCAAGTGAGATATGCTATGAATTCACCACCTTGGAGAGGAAGCACTGCGTTTGCTACCGAATCAACTTTCACAAGTGACTTATTGATCTTGATAACTGTAACATTTACCAATTGAGCATTTCCCTGGTAGGTAGTTTTTGGTCCCTGAACAGTTATTTCATCCCCCACTTCAAGTCCCCAACTTAAAAAGTTTTTCGTATTTCCTTTTTCGTCAAGGGTTCCATATATATAAATAGAGCCTGTTTCATCCTCCAGGTACCAGTTGCCGTAAGTTGTGTTGGTAATTGCGGTACAAACCCCGGTTACCAGGTAGGTCTTGCCGTCAGGTCCGGCAATTACCTCCGCACATGTGGCAGGTTCAACTGTTGACAAACCCTGTATGATGTTAATTCTCTGAGTTTGGCCTCCGCTTTGGATTAAAACCTGTGCAGTGCGACCATCGAGGGTTGGTTCAGCTGAAAAAGTTAGTTCAGTTTCACCAGCACTGCCTGAGGTTGAAGAGATTGTCAACCACGTAACTGAATCCTGAATAGTAGTTACCTTCTCTATTGTCCAGCTATCTTTTGCGGTTACAGTAATGGTTGTAGAGCCTCCATCCACAGGGATAGACACGTAAGATGATGACACTTGAATTTCATCAAGCAATGTCATTGTTTCTTCATCGGTGCAACTTGCCATCAAGGCAAGTATTGCAATGAAAAGTGGAAATATTTTTTTTAATTTCATGATTATCAGATTTTTAATTAGTTAAAAAGATACTTGACACCTATTAATGCGTACCAGCATTGACCCAAAGCGTAGCTTTTGGTGAATGTTTCGGTATTACCATTTATTGAAGAGGGTGTTGAGAATGTAGAATAGCCCTCAGCGTCAACGCCTTCGTATTTAAGGATACGGGCTTCGGAACCAATTTCCGGATTCAGATATTTAGCTACACCCCAATTGGAGTTGAAGAGGTTCATCACGTTTTTGATATCAAAACTAAGTTGCAGTTTGTGCTCATTATTGTTTGTTTTAATAGCAAAATCATGTTTGTAGCTGAAGTCAATGCGATGTACCCAGGGAGAGTAAACGCTATATGCTTCTGCATACTTGCCTTGTTGGTTTTTCAAATAGTCATTGGCATGCACATAGTCCATAAAGCGGGTTTTGTCGTCTTCCGAAACAAAGCGGAATTCGTTGTTTGCAACTTCACCATCAGTTGGAACATAGATTGCATCGTAGTTGTAGCCGTCGCTATTGATATCATTAACCATCATATATGAGTAGTTAGCTCCCCCGCGCCATGCTTCATAGATAAAGCTATAGTGGTTACCGCTCTTGTCGTGGGCAGTAAGAAATGCCACAAGACGATCGGGCGTGGTGTATTGAGAATTGTGCAAATTAATGTTGTTAGGACCTTCTATTGTTGGAACGTATGTAAATGCTGATTCTGCATTTGATCCCGGCATACCTGTTACATCTTTGGCAGTAGTACGCGTATAAGATGCCATCACACTCATCCAATCCTTGGGTTGAGCATTAATTATGATGTTGCCTGACCAGCCATAACCACGGCTTGTGTTTTCCAATACGAATGCCTTTGTGCCTGTACGATAACCGTCAGGATAAATAGGACGATTGTCAACACCGTTGAAACGGGCAAAGCCACCTACAGTTGGAATGCTCCAGTCAGAAATAGAAACACCGTTGACCGTTTTATTGAAGATTCCTTCCACCGTTACAGAGAATGGGAAAGATGTCGGGAGTGCGTAGTCAACAGCAAGTGATGTTTTCCATACTTGTGGCATTTTGAATTTTGGATCTACAGCCGCAATAGCAGACGGAACTGTTCCATCCTCAGGAGAAATAGTTGAAGGATATCCCAATGATATGAGCTTGTCATAAAGTGCAGCAATATTAGCATTTCCGTTAGCGTCAGTTACAAGACCGCCGGCAAAATCATCCATTGTGAAACCCATTTTTGCTGCGTTCGCTGCATTTATCTGAGCCTGATACTGTACCATTCCACCGTTGGTAGGCATATTGGTGAAGAATACCAGGGGTAAATTACCCGAGAAAAGGCCTGTACCTCCACGAACTTTCAAACTCTTATCGCCATAGGTATCCCACACAAAACCGACGCGGGGAGAGAAGATGATATTTGCATCAGGCCATTCTCCTGTGTTGATATTGCGACCGGAATAATCAATTTCATAGATGGCATTGTTCGTAATCAGGTCACTATTATTGAAGAAAAGTCCATCAATACGAAGTCCGTATGAAAGTTTGAAGTTATCCCTAACGCTCCAATCATCTTGCCCGTAAATTCCAATTTTGTTTGTTCTTATGCGAGCTGCAGGATTTCTCTCTCCGTCATAACCATAAGTTAAGTTTACAATTTCAGGTGCTGCTCTGTTTAAGAAGTCATCAAGGCTTAAGTAGCGATAGTATCCTGTACCGTTACGCATATAAGCATTATCTGCCATCTTATATTCGAAAGCCATTCCACCTACAATTTTATGCTTGCCATAATAAAATGTGAGCTCGTCCTTGATATTCAAAACGTTGTTATGAACGCCATTGTTCCATGTAAATAGTTCATATCCCAAAGACATATAGGCTTGTCCGTCTTTCAAAATGTCAATGAAAGGAAATTCGGCAGAATTCGATCCGCGGACATCGTCAAGTTTTGAGAATGTTGCCAAAAATTGATTGGATATATTATCAGAAAGGCGGCTGTTCAGGTCAAAAGAGAATGAATGAACCAGGTTGTCCATCGAATACATCGAGTTTGCAAACGACATTGAGGCCTGTGACATCCTTGCCTCAGACACACGGGTACCTCCGTCCATAGAAGTTGCATTAGGAGATATCCATGAAGTGTTTTTGGTGTAGTTATAGCGTAATGCCAAACGATGTTTATTGGTGATATTCCAATCTATACGGGCAAGCAGTTTGGTGTTGCTTTCATCTGCAGGGAAATTTGTGTAAGATCCCGTTTCATAACCATATTGATTTCTTACAAAATCAGAAACTGTCTGTAGATCGCTTACTGTTGTGCGAGAGATGAAATTGTTTGGATCAGCAACACCGTCAGTTGAAGCCCGCCAACGATTAGCAATTGTTGGCGTTTTTGCCATTTCAGCGTTTACGAAGAAGTACAATTTGTTTTTGATAATCGGACCACCTAAAGTTAAACCATAATTTGTATTGCGGTCTTTATCACGCGCACCTGATATTTGTTGACCATCAACAGCATCTCCGCGCAGGTTTTCATTTCTGTGAAAAGTATAAGCACTTCCTTTGAAGGTATTTGTACCCGATTTTGTAATAGCATTTACACCGCCACCAATAAAGTTTGTTTGGCGAACATCATATGGAGCGATTACAACCTGTAATTCTTCGATAGCTTCAATAGAGATTGGACTACCTCCACCGGGAAGTCGGTCACTCAAACCGAAGTTATTGTTGAAATTAGCACCATCCACGGTAAAGTTAGCCGTACGGCCATCAGTGCCGGCAAGGCTCATCCCATTGCCACCATAAGGTGAAAGGCGGGTAATGTCTGTAATGTTGCGACTTACTGTAGGCAAATTTTCTATATCGCTGTTTGTGATATTGGTCACTGCCCCGGTTTTCTCATTAGAGAATTTTGTTCTGGTTGCTGTAACAACAACTTCATCTAATGATGTTGATTCTTCTGAGAGTAAAACATTCATTTGATAGTTTTCACCTAAACTCAACGTAATGTTGCTTTGTGTGAATGCCCCATATCCAATGAAAGTAACTTCCACAGTATATGGTCCGCCAACACGCATACCGTTTAGGTTGAATCGGCCCTCCATGTTGGTTGTAGTGCCATAAGTTGTTCCGGAAGATGTGTGTGTGGCAATCACCGTTGCACCCGGCAGAGTCTCGCCTGTTGAACTTATAACCTTGCCACTCATACTTGATGTAGTCACCTGCCCCAGTGCAATGGTGCCGCTCAACAGGATTGCAGAAAACATCAGGAAGGTAATCCTGAGTCTAAGCAAAAACTTGTCTGATTTTCTCATTGTTTTTTGTTTTGGTTAGTAATTGTTATGTTTGCTTATGTTGGTTTTGATGATTAATTCAGGATCATTCCGGGATAAAAGTTTGAGGTTCCTCTGAAAGTAGCCTTGAGTATTCCGGAATTTTTCAAGGTGCAAAGTTAAGAGTCAATCTTAATATCATTCTTTCCTAAGCGTTAAGTTTTTATTAATTGTTTAATTCGTGGCTCTTTTCAAATGCATGTCAATTTGTTGGTTGATTTCCCTATGCTTGCATCCTTCTGATTAACCGTAGTTTGTGGGTGTATTTTCCAAGGGTTTTATCGTAAATGCCATGATGGTCAACAGGATCAATCCTCACTTTGCCAGAGGCATGAATGATATTTCCATTTTCAGTCAGGATTCCGGTATGGGTGATTTGGCCATCCTCGTTGTCAAAAAACGCCAGATCCCCGGCCCGGGCTTCTGCCAACAGATTAATCGCAAGCCCTTGTGCGGCCTGCTGCCTGGCATCCCGCATCAATACAATGCCCTGCATTTTGTAAACCATTTGGGTAAGCCCTGAGCAGTCTATGCCAAAAGGTGATCTGCCGCCCCACAGGTAAGGCGTTTTCAAATAGCTTGCCGCCAGTTCCAACACATCAGGCGCATCGCTGTTCCCGGGAAGGATGGTTGTCCCTTCGGCATTCGCGAAGAAAAAGAGTTTGTCTTTGATGATGGGTCCGCCAAAACGGGCACCGTAAGTCGTAGTCTGGGTTTTATCGAGGGTAAGTTCTACATCGTCAACATTCACACCGTTAAAAGCTTTATCACGATAAAAAACATACGCTGATCCAGTATAAGTGTTGTTTCCGCTTCGGGTTACCGCATTGATATTGGCACCAGTGAAATTCGACTGGCGAATATCATAAGGAGCAATATTTACTGAGATTTCCTCAATGGCATCCAGACTAATCGGTTGAGCATCGCCTCCCGGGAGGTTCTTGCTGCTAAGTCCAAAATTGTTGTTGAAGTTGGCTCCATCAATGGTGATGTTGTTGTAACGGCCGTCGCGACCGGCAAAACTGTTTCCAGAACCGGTTTGTGGCGTAAGACGGGTATAGTCATTGATACTACGAGAAATGGTCGGCATGGCGGTAATCTGATCAGTACTGATGTTGGTAGATGCCCCGGTGCGGTTACCATCTATCAGTTCATTCCTGCTGCTGACAATTTCAACGCCCGTAATCTGAGATGCACTCTCACTGAGTTTTATGTTGTATCCATAGGTCTGACCCAGATTAAGATAAATGTCATCAGCCACCGTGGGCTGGTAACCAACATAGGTAACAGTTACGGTGTAAGGTCCGCCTATCCGCATGTTAACGATGCGGTACAAGCCATTGATATCAGTTGTGGTACCATATTGCGACCCAGATGGCGTATGCACCGCAATGATGGTTGCTCCGGGAAGGCTTTCGCCATTACTACCGGTTACTTTACCGTTCATGCCCGAGGTGGTAACCTGGGCAGTTGCCAGCGAAGTAATGAAAATTGCGGCTGTAATGAGCAGGGCAAACCTGCCTGCAGCTCGCATCCATTGGTTTGTTTGTTTCATTGATTGCTTGTTTTGGTTAATAAATAAATGAATAATTGATTTTAGTGTGTTTTTATTTTCGGCAAAATTAAACGTTTTAACAGGTATTAAAAATTTCTTATTCAAAGTAATTGGCAATGCCACCAAGATCAGTCACCCGTTGCAAAAGCATAGCGACGAATCAATCGCAGTTTATGGGAATACTTTCCCACTCCGCGGTCAAATATTCCATGATGATCCAGCGGGTCCATCCTCACTTCTCCCGATGCATGAATAATGCTGCCTGTACCGGTGATGAGACCAGCATGAACAATATTGCCTTCTTCATTGTCGAAAAAGGCTACATCACCTGCTCTGGACTCTTCAACAAGACTCACCAGCTGCCCCTGCAGAGCCTGTTCACGGGCATCCCGCGGGAGCGCAATCCCAAACAAACCAAATAAAAGCTGAATAAGACCTGAACAATCCACCCCAAATGGTGAACGCCCACCCCACAGGTAAGGCGCTTTTAACCAGTCAACAGCCAGATCAATCATTTCAGATGCATTGAAGGGTTTCGGTGAAACAGAAAGCCCTTCAGTAAGCGCATAGGTACCCTCGGGCCCCGCATAGCCGCCAGATGAGAGGGCATACAATTTGCTTCCCATAGTTAATAGTAATGGAGGTTTGCCGGGAGCCCCTATAATGGCCACCGGTGAAATCACCAGTTCATAACTGCTTTGCATGAGCACTTCCAGCGTTTCGTTACTTAAAAGTGTGAGCTGCTTTTGATGACACCAGCCAGTATAATTGTCATGAAGTGTACGGACATAAAGCCATGTCCCCTGTTGCTCAATCAATTCGCACATATCGCCAAACAACAATTGATTGACCATTTCAGCGGTCTCAGCCGGTTTTGACCTGAGGGCCACCAAAGAAAGGAAACATATACCGCCTGTCATGCCTAATACAGATTTGACGCAAATATATTGAATTATTTGGCGGCTCTTTTAAGAAGTAATCAACAGTTTTGTGTGAATTGTTGAAAACTTTCTAACTTCAAGACTGTTTTTCATTCATTGGCATTGATAATCAAAAAGATAAAATCAATAATTGGATTTTATTCCGACCGGTAATCCGGAAAGCAAAAATCATTTTTTGAATTTTACTGAATTGATAGTTACTTTGTATGGTATTTACTTCGCATAATTTATCCAACATATGAATAAATTCCTAAACTGGTTGCGCAATCATTATGATGTTGCAGGCAAAGGATTGCTATTTGCAGGTGTAATTGTTCTGCTGATTGCCATTTTCCCTCGTGAGGGTAAGTTTCGGTATGAATATCAACGTGGGAAAGCCTGGCAACACGATGACCTGATTGCACCGGTGGATTTTGGTATTTTAAAGACTGAGGAAGAGCTGAATCAGGAAAAGGCGCTGGCCTTAAAGGATTCCAGACCTTATTTTAGCAGGCTGAATGGTATAAAAACACAACAAAGTCACAATTTTGAGATAGCCTTTAACAATGCCTGGGATGCCCGGTTTGGGGTTTCGTCGGGCGAAAATGCAACGCGACAGGCTCATTTAAATGCGGGCCTGCAGATTCTGGATACTCTTTTTAGCCGGGGCATCATTGGTTTAACCAATGAGACTGAAAACAAACCACCTGATTTTGAGATCTTTGTGGTAGATGGAAATACGGCCTTCCGTATCCCTCTTTCGCAAATGTATACCATTGCCGGAGCGGGAAAGTATATTTCTGAAAAACTCAACACACTTCAGCTGGAGCAATCGACATTATTGAGTGATCTGCTGATGAATGCTTTAAGGCAAAACATTGTATTTGATGCCCAAAACACCCGTCGCGCCGAAGAAGCACTGATAAGTGACATACCCGTAATGCGCGGCATGGTGCAGGCTGGTGAAAAAGTAATTTCACGAGGTGAAATCGTCAATTCCGAAAGCTTCAGGGTGCTCGAATCGTTAAGGGCCGACTATGAAAGCCGGCTGGGAGAATCATTTAAATACAACTACGTACTCACAGGGCAGTCAATGTTGATAGCCATCACCATGATCGCATTTATTCTTTTCATGGTTTCCTTCAGACGCGATATTTTTGCTGAAAACAAGAAACTGATCATGCTGCTACTGGTAATACTGGTGATGGTATCCAGCGCAGCTTATACCATTCGCGTAAATCCGGCTCTGCTTCCATTGTTGCCATTCGTACTGGTCCCCATCGTAATCAGGGTATTTTTCGATACCCGCCTGGCGTTTTTTGTGCATGTAGTTACCCTGATACTTACCGGTTTCATGGTACCCAATGGTTTTGAGTTCCTTTTTCAACAACTTATAGCAGGTATTATTGCCATCATTAGTGTAGCAGAATTGCGCAAACGTTCACAATTCTTCCTCACCGCACTGTCTATTTTCATTACCTACGCAGTGGTTTACCTGGGTATGCTGCTCATTCAGGATGGCAGTCTGGTCAACATTCAACCTGAAAGATTCCTGCTCTATGGAGGCAGCGCCATGTTTACCTTGTTTTCCTATCCATTGATATTTTTATTTGAAAAACTTTTTGGCCAGGTAACAGATGTTACCCTTATGGAATTATCCGACACCAACAGTCCGCTATTGCGAAAACTGTCACTTCATGCTCCGGGTACATTCCAGCATTCCATGCAGGTAGCTAACATTGCCGAATCAGCTATATATGAAATTGGTGGCAATACCTTGCTTATCCGTGCAGGAGCTTTATATCATGATATTGGCAAAATGGATATGCCGATGTATTTTATTGAAAATCAAACTACCGGAATTAACCCCCATGATGAGTTGGGCTATGAAGAAAGTGCCCGCATCATTATTGGCCATGTTACAAAAGGGATAGAGATGGCAAAAAAATACAAACTGCCCGAAATACTCATCGACTTTATCCGGACGCATCACGGCACCAGGGTAGCCGAATACTTTTACAACAGGCAGCGCATTGAATTTCCTGAAAAAGAGGCTGATGACAAGGATTTCCGTTATCCGGGACCTCTCCCCTATTCAAAGGAAACCAGCGTACTGATGATGGCCGACTCAGTTGAAGCTGCTTCCCGAAGCCTGGAACATCATACCATAGAATCCATCGACACGCTGGTGGAATCTATCATTGACCGGCAAATTGAGAAACAGCAGTTTATTAATGCCGAACTTACCCTTAAGGACATTACCAAAATAAAAAAGATACTCAAAAAGAAACTGATGAGTATCTATCACGTACGAATAGCTTATCCGGAAGCTTAACCAGGGCGTGGAAATCAGGGCGGGGCTTAATAGCATAGCATAATCAGGGCGTAACCTTGCCTCCCGCTAATGATAAAAGGAGACTTTAAGTCGAGCCATTACTGCCAGCCTGGCAGGCCGGCTTTGGTCCACTCATTGACTGTGGTGAGAAAATCATTTATTATCCGCCGATTCTTTGGCCTGACTGATGGCAATGGGAATCGCCCTCCCTTCTTCCATCTTTTCTTCCTTTACCAATGCATTGGCTATCTCAATGGCTTTGTCTCTTACTTCCTTATCCAGATTTTTCATGGCATCAGGATAGTCCTTTTTTGTCCAGGGCATAATCTTGATTTTTAAGGTTAATAATATATTTAAAACTATAATACCTGACACATATGGTATGCCAGATAAAAAATCCAATTATAAGACAATTATATTCAAAGTATTACAAATTCAACATGGTATAAATATGTAGATAGAACTCCTCAGAAAGTTTACTGTATTGCACATTGATTCCTGCCAGTATCATAAATGCACAAGGGTCTGCACATAGAGTTGTTGATCATTATGTGGAACCGGTTCTTTAAACCAGGATTCTCAATTAAATGATTTTTATAAATTTAATCACAGTGATTCTTTGTGCCTGTTTTAAATACACACTGCTAACAGTTCTTTTGGCCATTCCAATAAACTCAGTGTAATGTCCGGCGTCGGAAAAAACCTATTGCATGGAGGCTCAGATTCAATCCATCAACAGTGTTAGCTGGAAAATTACGCGATATTACCATGATAAATACGGGTCAGGTAATCGACTGATTCGGGGCCAAGGTTAAAAAGCAAATCAAGGGAACTTAGATTTGGTGCAAAAGCAAGTTTATGAGAAAAAGCCTGTATGTACGGCGGGTAATCTTGTCGGGGGAATTGTTGTGCAGAGTCTTGCTTTGGCATAATCAAATCACGCATATCAATTACAGGCGGTGGGTAGTGACGTATGAATTTCGTGGTAAACTGAAAAGACGGTTTAATGTCGAAACATTGATTCAACGTATTCAAAAATTGAAAGTTAAGCTCAAACAGGGTGTCAGGCGGCTTACGGAATATCTTCTCAAAAACATCCCGGTAATAGAGAAAAAAGGGTGATTTGTTGTATGCAGATTCAATTGCCCTCCAATGATTGTTAACCCATTTGGCAGGATCATCAAGCAATACTTCTTTAAAAGGCGTGTGGTTTCCACCCGGACGTTTCACAGGAATGGTCAACATAAAAGGACCTTCTGCAGTGAGTATGGCATAACGGTTTCTGCAGGTCTGCCTTGGGAAGGTTTCATGTACTTCGATGTTTAAACCGGCTGAATGAATCATCCATGACATATATTCCACATTGGGCAGGCAGGCAAAAGGCAAAACGACGGGAGAAAGTTCCATAAGTCAGCAAAAATATTCCTTTTTCATGGTAAACGATGCAGATATTGTCCGAATTTAATTGCCATTAAATCATTCAGACCAAATTTATTTAAACCACGCGTTATTGTTTGAGCCGTATCATAAACCATGAATTATTGCATTAAAAAAAAGGGAAATCTTCTGATGAATGCCTACTTTTGGAGGTCAGAGTCCGCCTTAATATTCTGGTTTACAGCCATTATTCAAAAGCTGATTTGGGAAATTCATCGCTCAGTAACAATCCTGGGCAAAAAAAACCTTGTTTTTCCACTTACATGGAATAACAAGGTTTTAAAAATCTTGAAGTGTTTTTTTATGCTGTCTTTTGAGGATTCAGTAAAACATCATCAATGGCCTGAACAAAAGCATTTTTAGGCAAGGCTCCCTGAGCCATTTGCGGTTGTCCATCCACAGGGCAAAACAAAATGCTTGGAATACTGCGTATACCAAAGGCACCGGCAAGTTCCTGTTCTGCTTCAGTATCTACCTTATAGATGTTTACTTTACCTTCGTATTCTTTTGAAAGTTCTTCGAGAATTGGGGCTACCATTTTACATGGGCCACACCAGTCGGCATAAAAATCAATGATGCAAGGTAACTTGCCTTCAAACTTCCATTCCTGGCTTTTATCAAAGTCGAAAACTTTTTCTTTAAAGCTTTCTAAGGTCAAATGTTCCATTTCAAACAAATTTATAGAGTGATTAAAAAAATATTATTTTGAGGTCTCAGTGCTGTTATTCAACAATATGGTTTGCACCATTTTATCAAATTCAGCTTTGGGTAAGGCACCCATCGTCATTTGTGGCTGACCTTCCACAGGACAGAACAAAATGCTGGGAATACTGCGTATGCCGAAAACCTGAGCCAACTCTTTCTCCTTATCAGTATCAACCTTATATATTACAATATCATCCTGGTATTCATCGGCAAGCTCAACCATAATCGGAGCTATTTTCTTACAAGGACCGCACCAGTCAGCATAAAAATCAATGATACAGGGTTTGTCGCCTTTGTAAACCCAGGTATTTGGATTTTCTTCATAATTGAAGACCTTTTCAATAAACATGGCTTTGTTCATTTGAATTACTTTCCCTTTTTCAGTGTCGGAAGAAGTATTTGCCGTAGGTGTTTTACCCTCAGACGTCTGATCATTGCCATTGGAAGAACTACAACCGATTATCATGATTCCTGCAGCGAGGATTACCGATAAAATTCGAATATTCATCAGATGTTATTTTAATTGATTTTTGAAAATGAATTGTTTTGCGGTGGCAAAGATATAAAGTCTGTTCGATAAATCGCATATTTATCACTATTTTTTTTATCTTTGCACACGAAAACCTCCTACATCAATTCCCGTGCCATAAATTTAATGCTGGTAATCAGCTTAATATAAAATAAAACAGAATACAAGTATTTCATAAAATGAATTTTTCAACTTTTTTTAAACGTCTTAACCATAAACAATTCAAAGCAAGGTTCTCTGACACGGATTCCTGTCTTCAATGGATTGCTGATATAAAGTGGGCCAGTGGATTTACCTGCCGTAAATGTGGAAATACAAATTATTGTTCCGGTAAATCGCCCTATTCCCGTCGATGTACGCGTTGTAAGGCAGATGAATCAGCTACGGCACAAACAGTATTTCACCATTGCCGCATTCCCCTGCCCGAGGCTTTTGAAATGGCCTGGATGGTTTGCCACAAACCGGAAGTTTCCACCTATGAGATTGCCAGGAAGCTGGATGCCAGACAAATGACGTGCTGGAAATTTAAAAAGCGTATTATGCAATGCCTGGAACAGGGACAAGGGCTCGAATTGTTTGTTCCTGAAAAAAAGTTATAGTTTCACCACTTTATATACATATCTTTTTTCGGCTGACTGCAACGTTACGATATATAAACCCGGTTCAAGTTTTGCAAGGTTTATCTGATTTCCTGCTCCGGAAGAACTTTTCAGAGAATGACTAATCAGACATTTGCCGGTTAAAGTATATAAGCTAAAATCAGCGCCCTGTTTAAATTTAACAGTTAACCAGTCTCCAGCTGGATTTGGTCCAACAAATGGACTTTCTACACTGCCTGGGTTGGCATCAATGGTTCCCTGAGGTTTCCAGCGTATTTTCCATCCAGAGGCCACAACATCATCATCAGTTGCAAATACCAGCATGGCCCTGCCACTGTGAATGTATAGCGGTCCGGGCACACTATCTCCTGAGAGAGAAGCAAGTAATTGCTGGGTTCCCAGGTCATATACATTCAATATGTCTTTTCCGGTTTCAGTATTGAACTCATCAAATTCCAATATAAGTGGCTCTGGTACAGATGGATTAATTTTATACTTGCAAAATGTGTTGCTCACGTAGTTTTTATTTCCACTGCCATCATCAAAAGTCCCGTTCAGGTTAGTATACACTGAGGTTCCTGAACAGTAAACAGGCAGAATAGCATCGTAGGATATCAGGAATCCGTTGGCTGTTTCAGATGCATCAGAAGTAAATCTGACGAGGGCATTCCTGCCATCCACAGTGACTAATTCAGGAAAATTGCTTCCATTATAGGAAAATATTTCGGGAGCAGTAGTATCGGCACCCTGATATATGACGATATCATCGGTAGGATGCATATCGAACACAGGGAAGCTCAAACGCAATTGCGTCACACTGTCATAGATTAAAGGATCCGGATTCAGCAGCCAAAAGCAATCAGCATTGGATTGATAGTTAACCATGTTGCTTCCATCGCTGAAGGTTCCTCTTAGCCCGGAGAGCGTATCCGGTTCCTGACAAAATTCCGGATAAACATATAAAGTGGTATCCGGATAAATATCCCGGATCAATTCCTGGGCAAAATTAAAGTTACTTCCACCAGGATTTAGAGCTGTCAGCAGAAAATAACCGTCGTTTTGTCCGCTCCAGCCCCAGTTAAAATGGTAAAATCCATCCGGATCATAACCATCACATACAAAAGCATGCCCATTTTCTGAACCCACTGCATCCCAACCAGCATAATATAAAGGTTTGCGTACATCAAGATTGGCTATTAGAATACTATCCCAGTCCAGTTGGGTTTCATCCCGAAAAACATATTGGGTTTCAGCGCCGTACTTAAAAAAGTTGCGCATGGAACTGGCAGCACTATGATTCCACATGCCCGAGCCGTTGGGGCCATAATCCATATCAAAAGAGACACCCAAATGAAAAAGCAATTCAGCTATCTCAGCATTTTTATATTGAAGTGCAGTTTCCATTTTATTCCACTCATAAGAAGCATTGCCAAAGTCAGCAGAGATGATGCCGAATTCCGGATGTGTATAGGCATAACTACCATTTCCACTTTCGGGCCAGCGGTGATAAAACATGAGTTGTCCCACCGCAGTGGCCACACAGCCCGCATAGCATCTTCCGCCAGGCCCATCAGGATGTGGCGGACATTGTGCATTATAAGGCTTACCCTGATCCCACTGCGTGCGCAACAGGGGCTCTATATATCGCCACTCCCCTGGTGTTCGTTGAGAATTGATTAAAAGTTCCCGTTGAGTTTCAATCCATGGCTCTATCGCATGGTTATTGGCATAATCAAGTTGCCGGCCATAGTATTTTAACCAGGTCATCAAGGCATCAGGCATCCGCTCAGCATTAAATGCACCTTTCAGACTATATCCGAGCACCGGAAGTGTGGCATCAGAGGCCGAAACCAGTACAAAACCTCCCTGCCGGAAGGTGACAGCAAAAGCCACCACCCTACCCTCAGCCTCTACTTCAACCAAATGATTTACTGTTGGATAAGATGCGGTTTCAGCATGAATCATCAACCGTTGCTGATAAAAGGCGGAAGCAAGGTGTGCAGCTTGTGTCCCTGTAAGTTGCTGAGCGCGCAAACCTGGAGCAATTATAAGCATCATAAAATACAATAAATAGCTTTTCATGGCAAATGGGTTAGATAAGATGTGTAAAGATAATGAAACATGAAATCCGGGATAATAAAAATAAGAAATAACCTCATATTTTGTGTAAAACGACCAGATTCTGGCTGGATGCAATAAATGACTTACTCAAACTGCCTGTTTAAGGTATACATCCACCCATCTACTCCTGTCCTGATTAATTACACTGTCCTGATTAATTACATCTGCAATGCTCACATTAATGACACTTGTTAATTTATTAACAGCAGTGTTAAACAATTAACATTTATATAACTTTGATTATCAACATGTTGCATACTATGGCACGTATATTGATTAAGGGGTGTCAACAAACAAACTAAAAATTACTAAATCATGGCACGATTCACACTTCCCCGCGATCTTTATTTTGGAAAAGATTCTCTTGCTGAACTAAAAAATATAAAAGGCAAAAAAGCCATCATCGTAATTGGTGGCCAATCCATGAAACGATTTGGCTTTCTGGCCAAAGTTGAAGGTTATCTTCATGAAGCCGGTATTGAAACCCTGGTATTTGAAGGTGTTGAGCCCGATCCATCCGTAGAAACCGTGATGCGCGGTGCCGAAGCCATGCATCAGTTTCAGCCCGACTGGATTGTTTCTATCGGTGGCGGCTCACCCATTGATGCTGCAAAGGCCATGTGGGTATTTTACGAGCATCCCGAAGCAAGCTTCGAGGAGATTGCCAAACCATTCAACATTCCTACCCTTCGCAACAAGGCACGTTTTATTGCTATTCCTTCAACCAGCGGAACTGCTACCGAAGTTACTGCATTTTCGGTAATTTGCGATTATAAAACACAAATAAAATACCCTTTGGCTGATTTTGAGATTACTCCTGACATCGCCATCGTGGATCCGGAACTGGCTTATACCATGCCTGCCGAACTCACCGCTTACACAGGAATGGATGCTCTGGCTCATGCCACCGAAGCCTATGTGGCTGTTAACCGCTCTGAATTTTCTGATCCTTTGGCCATCAAAGCCATTCAGATGATTAAGGAACACCTGCTGAATTCATATCATGGCGACAAAGAAGCCCGCGATAAGATGCACATCGCACAATGTTTAGCCGGAATGGCTTTTTCCAATGCATTACTGGGCATCGTTCATAGCATGGCTCACAAATCGGGCGCAGTGTTCCATATTCCTCATGGATGTTTGAATGCCATTTACATGCCTTTCGTAATTGATTACAACCGGAAAGTATGCGGAGATCGCTATGCAGAAATTGCACAAAGCCTTGGCCTTAAAGGCAACACCACAGATGAACTGGTAGATGCTTACCGCGATTTCTGTGCAGAAATGAGTGAAAATCTCAATATACCAATGACCCTGAAAGATTATGGGATTACAGAAGACCTGTTCACCCAAAACGTTGACCGTATGTCGGAAAACGCTGTACTGGATGCCTGTACGGGATGTAATCCCCGTGAAACAGGTGCTGACGACTTTAAAAAGCTTTATTCATCGGCCTATTATGGCAATCCGGTTAATTTTTAACTGATCTCAATGATGTGTGTGTTTGATAATCCGGTGGCGGGCCGCAAGGCCCCCGCCGGTTATCTAAAAACAAATTCTAAAAAAATACTGCCATGTTTACAATCATCCAACGAAAAAAACTCACTTCAACCGTAACTACTCTTGAAGTTTTTACTCCCCGCATCGCCGCAGCCATTCTTCCGGGACAATATGTAAGTGTTAAGGCAACCTCAAAATGCCCGCTACTTATGCTTCCTGTTTGCGGATGGAGTGTGGCTAAAGGAAGCATTACCCTGCTGGTAGAAGTAACGGATACGCATACCCGGCAACTGGCAAACATTGGCGAAATATCCATTTTACATGAACTAAACGGCCCCCTTGGACAACCATCGGAGCTTACCTTATGTCACGACAGGGAACTGATTAACTCCAGACTTTTATTCGTTGCTGACGGTATTGGAGCAGCCATAGCGCTTTCGCAGATGAAATGGCTGGCAGACATTGGTTGCAGGGCCGACATACTCGTTTCAGCTACTATGAAAGATGAAATGCTTTTTTCCAGTGAACTCGAAAGGGTTTGCGACAATATATATTATGCCACACAGGATGGCAGTTTGGGATTCCATGGACCTGAGGCACAATTACTCGAAATGCTGCTCAATAAGGAAGAAAAACCTTATGATCTGATTATTGCTGCCGGACCGCTACCTATGATGAAAGCGGTTACAATTACCGCCAATGGCTATGGAATTCCCGTAACTGCCAACTTAACCCCGCAACTATTAGAAAATGATTTACAGCATGGCCCTTTTAAAATAAGTGCTGATGGCAAAATGAAAAATGTGGCTACCGAAGGTCCGGAATTTCCTGCTCTTTCACTCGATTTTGAACAGGCCCTCAGTGCATTGCGCATGAATTTACATGTATCAGCACAGCAAGCGGTATCATCTGACAATGAAGATTCAAAAATTTTAAATCTGACCAATGAATCAGATAAAGCATTTGCCATGAAGCAGGCATGATTGCTTTAGTGTGAACTTTACAAATTGAAACTAAATCTTAAAATCCCAATAAAATGAGCCCTGATAATTTAACCGTCTCTCTCGAGGAGTTTAAGCGGATGGAAAGGTACATTTCTTTATTAAAACTCTTAAAACTCAGGGGGCGCACCGATATTTCGCTCAACACCATAACCGAAGAACTTGGTCTGTCACGCGAATTGGTGGAAGCAGATTTGCAGGAATTTGGACTAAGTCTGGCCGGGCAATATGTTTATAACATCAGCAAATTAGCTTCACAACTTGAGGAAATGCTGGGTTACCGCAATGACACCGAAGCATTTTTGGTTGGAGCGGGAAAACTTGGCACTTCATTGTTGCTTAAAGAAAACCTGGGGCAAACTGATTTGAAGATAGTGGCCGCTTTCGATAACGACCATACCAAAATTGGCAATACGATTGGGTCGGTGCGGGTTATGTCACCTGACAAAATTATTTCGCTGGCTGAACGCATGCACATTTGTGTAGGCTTAATTGCAACACCTCCGGGAGAAGCCCAGCACATAGCCAATATTTTCTGCGGAGCCGGAATAAAAGCCATCTGGAATTTCACCTCAGATGAAATAGAGGTGGCGCCGGGCATTATCGTTGAAAATACCCGTATCGGCCAGGACCTGAAACAAGGATACCTTCACCTGATTGAACAATTGAATAAACGGTAATGATCGATTAGTCTTAGTACCATTTTAAAAAACTCAACAAGATGAACCAAAAAAACCAGATTATCATTTGTATGGGCAGTTCATGTTTTTCCAGGGGAAACAGAGTGAACCTGGAATTAATAAAGGCCTGGCTCAGTGAGCGCAAAATTGAAGCCGAGGTTGGTTTTAAGGGTCAGCTATGTACCGGTTTGTGCAATAAAGGACCAGTATTGATCATCAATGAACACGTTTATCAGGAAGTACATCCGGCCAATGTCATAAACATTTTAAAAACTGCCTTTTCGGGCGCTCAGGTGTAATCTGCGTAGTGCATTTGCATCTGGTAAAATTTTACTTCTGCTTCACCGAACTATTAATCACTAAAAACAACTACATCCATGGACAGCATGCAACCGGTTTACACTGAAGTGAACAATTGCCAGGATTGCTACAAATGCATCCGCGAATGTCCGGTGAAAGCAATTAAAATTGAGGCAAACCGGGCTTCCATCATTCGGGAGCTGTGTATTTTTTGTGGACGCTGCACCCTTATCTGTCCTTCGGGAGCCAAGAAGGTGCGCGACGATTTATCGAAAGTTAAACGACTGCTGCGCAGAAACACCCCGGTGTATGTTTCTCTTGCGCCATCATTTATTTCTGAATTTCCCGATTATTCAGCTCCTGCCATGGTTGCTGCCTTAAAAAAACTTGGATTTGCAGGCATTTCAGAAACTGCCCTTGGCGCAGAGGTAGTAACGACAAATACAGCCCAGTTTTTAAATGAAGCCGGGCCAGGCATATACATCAGTACCGCCTGTCCATCGGCAGTAGACTATATCCGCAAGTACCAACCCGAACTGACTAAATGTCTGGTAGGTATTCAATCGCCGCTGATGGCCCACGCTTCTATGCTCAGACAATGGTATGGACAGGATATACGGGTTGTTTTTATTGGCCCCTGTGTGGCCAAGAAAACCGAATCTGATGATTTTCCATCGTTAATCGATGCTTCCCTTACTTTCAATGATCTCAGGCGTTGGTTTGAGGAAGAAAGCTTTATACCCGAATTAATGTGCCCGGCTGAAAATGATACTTTCATTCCTGCCCAAGCTTCCGATGGTGCACTCTATCCTATTGACGGTGGAATGGTTGGCACAATTAAAAATGCTACCAATACTTCATCAGTCAATTTTATGCATATCAGTGGTATTGCCAACATCAAAAATGCCCTGAACGGTCTGGATGAAGTTGCCAACAGTGCTAAAATATTTATTGAGTTGCTGGTATGTGAAGGAGGCTGTATTAACGGGCCCGGCACATCATCAAAGTCGGGAACTATAGTAAAAAACCTAAAAGTTGATCAATACCGAAATGCTCCTCAACTGGCTGCTCCATCAATGGACTGGTCGAACAATCTGCCCGACATCCATACCCGGTATTGTTTTATCAAGCAGGACCGTCCGGTTAAATACTGGTCAGAAGAAGACATTGCCGAAGCCCTGAAAACTGCCGGAAAAACCTGCAAAGAAGATGAACTGAACTGCGGAGGTTGTGGATACAACAGTTGTCGTGATTTTGCCATCGCCATGCTCAACGGTATGGCCGAAAGGCAAATGTGTGTTTCTTATATGCGACGTGTGGCTGCCGACAAAGCCAGCGTGCTGCTGCAACGCATGCCTTATGGTGTGGTGCTTGTGGATGACCGCATGCAGATTATTGAGAGTAACCGCCTTTTTGCCGAACTGATTGGCAATGATGCATCGCTGCTCTGGGATGCCAAGCCGGGATTGCAGGGTGCTGATATGAATAAAATGGTGGCCTTTCATAAAGTCTTTTCCAATGTATTATCTTCTGGCAACGACCTTATTGACAGGAACATAGAGGAAAATGGGCGGTTATTTAACCTTTCGGTATTTACCATTCAGCGTCACCGCATTATTTGTGGCATCATCCAGGATTTACATCATCCCGGTTTGATGCAGGAAGATGTGATGCGCAGAATAAAACAAGTGGTGCATGAAAACATGTCGACCGTACAAAAGGTGGCTTTTCTGCTTGGTGAAAATGCTGCACGTACCGAAGCCATGCTCAATACAGTAATCAATAACCCCGTAATCGCCCTGATGGATGAAGAAGGATGAATTCTATATTGAAATAGGTGCCATTCAGCAGAGCAAGGATCACGAAATGGTCTGTGGAGATGTGTTTCTTTCCAGAAAGATTAAGGAAGAGAACCGCATCATCACTGTGCTTAGCGATGGGCTGGGCAGTGGCGTAAAAGCCAATGTGCTGGCCACTTTAACGGCAACCATGGGCCTGAATTTCACCATAGAGCATTTCCCTCCCGAGCAAACGGCCAAAACCATACTCGAAACCCTTCCGGTGGATCAGGCACGTAAAATCAGCTATGCTACTTTTACCATTGTGGACATTGACGCCGATGGGGAAACCCATATTGTAAATTTCGACAATCCCGAACCCATCATCCTCAGAGAGGGTAAGATGATTAAAACAGACATCAGCCGGAAATCACTTGCTTCCAAGGAAGACATTGCCAGGGAACTTACTTACAGTTCTTTCCCGGCAAGGCTGGGCGACAGGGTAATATTGATTTCTGACGGTGTGAGTCAGTCAGGCATTGGCACGGTACCTTTCCCTTTCGGATGGGATGTACCTGAAGTGGGGAAATGGGTTGGCAGTGTTCTGGAAGATGATGAATTCATTTCGGCACCCGAACTGGCAGGTAAAATTGTGCAGCGTGCGCAGGCCAACGACATCTATACTGCCAAAGACGACATTTCGTGTATTGTAATTTATTTCAGGCATCCCCGAAAGTTGCTGCTTTGCTCCGGCCCTCCGTATCATCCTGAAGATGACCACCGACTGGCCATGACCATTGAATCTTTTGGCGGACAAAAGGTACTCTCGGGTGGCACCACGGCTGAAATAGTTTCCCGTGAACTCGGCAGGCCTATATCGGTAAGTCTGGAATCTTTCTCCAAGGACATTCCGCCCATTTCAACCATGCCAGGCATCGACCTGGTTACCGAGGGTGTTCTTACCCTGGGAAGGGTTTCGGCCATGCTCGAAGCCGGAATCCAGCTCCCTGTAAAGGGAAAAGATGCCGCATCAGCCCTGCTCAACCTGCTGTTGAACAACGACCAGATTTTTTTACTGGCCGGTACCCGCATCAATGAAGCCCATCAGGATCCAACATTGCCTGTAGAGCTGGAAATCAGGCGGAATGTGGTAAAAAAAATAAAACGATTGCTCGAAGACAAATATTTAAAAGAGGTTGCCCTCGATTTTATCTAAAAACTAAAAAAACTGAACGATGAACAAGATGGTAGAAGTGAGCATTTGTTATGGCACCCTTTGTTTTGTAATGGGTGGCGCAGCCTTTGAAATGATGGGCGACAAGCTACCCGACGACCTGAAAGATAAGGTTGCCATTAAAGGGATGAACTGCCCGGGATATTGTAACACCCAGGAACAGGGCCGACCACCATTTGTAATGGTTAATCAAAAATTGATCGCCGGGGCCAACCTCAATAAGGTTATTGAATTTATCAGGAAGGAGGTTGATCATGGCACAAACCAATAATGCCACGCTGATCCGCCGCGAAATCATCACCCGCCTGTGTAGGCTGTATCTGGAGAACCGGCTTGAAGATATAGATCGTATTGCACTGGAAATGGCTCCCCGAAATGGAACCCAGGCCGGAGGAAACCGTTGTTGCATACATAAATCCCGCGCAATCATTAAATACCGCGTTATGGCGTTATTGGGGTTTAATGTTTCGGATGAAACCGACGAACTGGAAAGCTTGTATAGCTATGCACTTCGGGCATTAAGTCATACTGAACCAGAAAAAGGAGTGCTTACCGTAGTTGACGAAGCCTGCACATCGTGCGTGAAGAGTAATTATGTAGTATCCAACCTTTGCAGGGGCTGTCTGGCCAGTCATTGCATGGTGATCTGTCCAAAAAATGCCATTACCATGGAGCATGGTCAGGCAAAAATAGACCCCTTGAAATGTGTGGGCTGTGGGCTGTGTAAGGATGCCTGTCCCTATCATGCCATAATATATGTGCCCATTCCCTGCGAGGAATCCTGTCCGGTAAAAGCCATATACCGCAATGCCGAAGGTGTGGAAGAAATTGACTACGATAAATGTATACATTGTGGGCGATGCATGGTGGCCTGTCCTTTTGGGGCTGTAATGTACAGATCGCAGATTATTAACGTATTACATGACATTTCAAAACCCGGACGACAGGTGATTGCCATGCTTGCTCCCGCCATTTGCGGTCAGTTTAAGGCTTCCTATGCACAGGTGGCTACCGCAGTTAAAAACCTGGGATTTACCGATGTATTTGAAGTGGCAGAAGGGGCGGTGTTAACCGCAAAAGAAGAAGCAAGAGAACTGGAAGAAATACTAGAACAGGGTCAGCAATTTTTGACTACCTCCTGCTGTCCGGCTTATGTTGAATTAACGGAAAAGCAATTGCCGGCACTTAAGCCATATGTTTCACATACTCCCTCGCCCATGCGATATTCAGCCGAAATGGTAACACAAAAATATCCTGAAGCTACCATAGTGTTCATTGGCCCTTGTGTGGCCAAACAGGCTGAGGCACGAAGATATCCTGGCATAGATTATGTTATGACTTTTGAAGAGTTGGGAGCCATGATGATTGCCATGAAAGTTGACTTACAAACTTTTGAGGCAATTACTGAAGAGGAGGCGCTTCCCGAAAGGCGGTTTGCCATGAGTAATGGCGTTTTGGACTCAGTAGCTGCCTATTACAAAGGTCCTTCCTTAAGCCCGTTGGTAATTAGCGGGCTACACAAGAAAAATATTGCATCATTACGTCGGATTGCTACGGGCAAGCATGAATGGAATATGATTGAGGTAATGGCTTGTGAGGGTGGTTGTCTGGCCGGCCCTGCCGGCATCAGTTCACCTGAAGTGGCCCGAAAACTCTTCAACACCCAGGCGGGGGTAGTAACAGAGCAACCTGCAATGTAAAAGACATTGAATGAATGGAAAAATTTGATTTAAACCAATAAAAACAAACAAATAGAAATGACTGTTGCTGAAAAATTGGCCTTATTGAAGGCAAAAAGAGCACAAGTGCTTGAAATGGGCGGCAAAGACCGGGTAGACAAACAACACGATAAAGGTAAGTTGACGGCCCGCGAGCGGATCGACCTGCTTTTCGATGAAGGCACTTTCCGCGAACTGGATACTTTTGTATCCCATCGCTCCACCAATTTTGGGATGGAGAAAATAGATATAGCTGCCGACGGTGTGATTACCGGTCATGGTTTGATAAATGGTCGTCCGGTATTTGCTTTTTCCCAGGATTTTACCTCCATTGGTGGTTCACTGGGTGAAATGCATGCTGCTAAAATTTGTAAAATAATGGACCTGGCGCTCAAATCGGGTGCCCCGGTGGTTGGATTAAACGATTCGGGTGGCGCCCGGGTGGAAGAAGGTGTGGATGCCCTGAAAGGCTATGGAGACGTATTTTTCAGGAATGCACGCGCTTCGGGCGTAATTCCCCAGATTTCGGCCATTATGGGACCCTGCGCGGGCGGAGCCGTTTATTCGCCTGCGCTCACCGACTTTGTGTTCATGGTAAAGAAAACCAGCCATATGTTCATCACCAGTCCTTACGTGATAAAAACTGTAACCGGTGAAGAAACGAGTTTCGAGGAATTGGGTGGAGCCATGGTACACAATACCAAAAGCGGAAATGCACACTTTGCCTGCGAAAACGATGAAGAAACCATCGAAAGCATTCGGGAATTGTTAGAATACCTACCTGATAACAATATGGAAATAACCCCCAAAGTTGAGATGGATGACGATCCCGGGCGCTTATGTCCTATGCTGGATACCATCGTTCCCGATGACCCCAGATCACCTTATGACATGAAAGAGGTGGTTAAAGAGGTAGTTGACAATGGGGAATTTTTTGAAGTTCACGAACATTTTGCTGAGAACTGCATTGTAGGTTTCGCCCGTTTGAATAACCGTTCTGTCGGTATCATCGGCAATCAACCCATGGTTTCCGCAGGCTGTCTCGATATAGATGCTTCTGATAAAATCAGCCGTTTTATCCGCACCTGTGATGCTTTTAATATTCCCATCATCACTTTTGTTGATGTACCCGGTTATTTACCCGGAGTGAACCAGGAATGGGGTGGCATTATCCGTCATGGTGCCAAACTGCTTTGGAGCTATTCCGAAGCAACCATACCTAAATTTACTGTGGTGGTGCGCAAGAATTATGGTGGCTCATATGTAGCCATGAGTTCACAGCATCTGGGTGCCGATATGGTGTTTGCCTGGCCTACTGCCGAAATTGCAGTAATGGGCGCTAAAGGCGCAGTAGAGGTGCTTTCGGGCTACCGTAAAGAGATAAAAGAGGCCGAAGACAAAGAAGCCAAAACCAAAGAAAAGATCGCACAATACGAAGAAACATTCAGCGTACCTTATATGGCTGCACAACGCGGCTATGTGGATGATGTTATCCTGCCGAGTGAAACGCGTGTGCGACTGATTGATGCCCTGGAAGTGCTCGCTTCAAAAAGCGAAACACTTCCTCCTAAAAAACATGGTAACATCCCTCAATAAAAAATTTGTGCTATGACTCCACATGAAAAGAAAATGAAAGCTGCTGCCATTGCAGTAAGTTATTTCGTACAGGAAAACCAGAATGAAAAGACCTCTGAAAAAGCTCCTGCATGGGGCAGAATGGGAGCGAAAATGGCTATGTCAAAACGTGAATTTATTCAACGTAAAGGCAAAGGTCTTTGGATTCCAAAATAAATAATAACCAAAACAAAAGAAACACAATAATGAGAACATTCGATAAACATGGGGTACTTGAAATGACCCCAGTCAACTACGATGTCAATCGGCCGGCAGCCTCCAATCCGGTAAAAATCCAGGATTTGAGTTTGCGCGACGGTCATCAATCTTTGTTTGCTACCCGTGGCCGTACCGAAGATATGATTCCGGTAGCCAAACTGCTGGATGAGGTGGGTTTTCATGCCATAGAAACCTGGGGCGGAGCCACCTTCGATACCATGCACCGTTACCTGAATGAGGACCCATGGGAAAGGCTACGCATGCTGAAAAAACATATGCCTAAAACGCCTTTTTTCATGTTGTTGCGCGGCCAAAACGTTGTGGGCTACCGAAATTATGCTGATGACGTAGTAGAAAATTTTGTGCAGCGTGCCTGCGATAATGGCATGGATATTTTCCGATGCTTTGATGCGCTAAATGATTACCGCAACTTTGAAACTGCGGCCAAAATCGTAAAGCAAAATAAAAAGCACTTCCAGGGAACCATTTGCTACACCCTTACCGAACCACGTATGGGCGGCGAGACCTACAACATTGATTATTACCTGAACAAAGCCAAAGAGTTAATCGATTTCGGTGTAGATTCTATTTGTATTAAGGATATGGCCGGCCTGATTGCGCCCTATGACATCTACAACCTGATAGTGGAACTTAAGAAAATTACGGATATTCCCATCAATCTGCATACCCACTTTACTTCGGGAATGGGTGATCTGGCCATTTTTAAGGCCATTGAAGCCGGTGTAGACATTGTAGATACCTGTATGGCCCCATACGCTTACCGTACTTCACACCCTGCGGTGGAGCCGCTCGTAATTTCATTGCTCGGCACCAATCGCGATACCGGATTTGATATCAATAAACTCTCCGAAATCAATGCCATTATGGAGACCATCATACCCAAGTATAAGCATCTGGCCAATAATCCCAAATATTCTATTATTGATACGGATGTTATTTTGCACCAGACACCCGGTGGCATGCTCAGCAACCTGGTGAACCAGCTTAAAGGCATGGGCGCATTGGATAAACTAGACGAAGTTTTCCGCATGTTACCCAAGGTAAGGAAAGATCTCGGACAGGTTCCTTTGGTTACCCCTACCAGCCAGATTGTGGGTGTACAAACCGTAAATAATGTTTTATTTGACACCTATGAAGGCGAATATGCCAACATTACAGAACAGGTGAAAGACCTTTGTTATGGTCTATACGGCAAAACTCCCCTGCCCATCAATGAAGAACTTCGTGCCAAAGCCCTGAAAAACTATCCTCGCGGTGAGCAGCACATCACCGTAAGACCGGGAAGCGTTTTGGAACCCGAAATGCCCCAGGTTCGCCAAGAGGTGAAAGGCCTGGCCAAAGACCTGGATGATGAACTGATTTACGCCCTTTATCCCGTTACCGGGAAACGCTTCCTGAAATGGAAATACGGACTGGAAGAAGTACCTGCCGATGTTAAACCCAAAACAATGGAAGATGTTAAGAGAGAAGATGAACTGGTTGCAAAGGCACTATCAGGCGAACTCACCGCTAAAAGGGATGGTGAGGAAACCGGTAGGCGTGAGATGGAGGTATTCGTTGACGGTGAGAAATTTAATGTTTCTATACCTGATATTAAAATTGCCGGCAATGGTGGTGCCCGCTCCAGGAAGATAAGAAAAGAGCCTGCCACCAAAAAGAAAGAAGTTTCTTCAGGTGCTTTGCTGGCTCCCATCCCCGGTATGTTGGTTGAATACCGCAAAAAGAATGGCGATGTAGTTAAAGCCGGAGAAACAGTGGTGGTAATTGAAGCCATGAAGATGATGAACAACTTTAAAGCACCGGTTGATGGCGTAATCAGCGAAATCAACTTTAAGTCAGGTGATGCCGTTGCCAAAAACGATGTATTGTTTGTGGTTGAACCTCAAGCGTAGTTCATTTGGGTATCCCGCAGATCACATTATATTTTTGGTCTGACACAAAAGAGAGGCTGGGTAATTCCGGCCTCTTTTTGATTTTTACCTTCCAGTCTCAGGCGAAATCTGTTGATCTGTGATCGGTGATCGGTAATCTGTGATTAGTGACCTGTAATCTGTGGTTAAGTATTCAACCCTCAATCCGCAATCTGAAGCGGAGCTCACCGAGGGTAAATCTGCAATCCGCAA
>DHSR01000036.1:0-48591 GCA_002410555.1 Bacteroidales bacterium UBA5281
TTGCGCTAATGTGTTCGCAAATACTTATTTTTATTGAACGAGGTCAGGAGTTCTGAAGGTAGCAAAAGAGTAGCCCGCCCGTTCAGATACAGCCCGCACATTCACAGCTTTTAATCCTTCTCCTTTAAGAATTTCGCGCGTTGCATCAATAAAATATTGACGCACGCGCTGTTCCTGAATTTCTTTGTTCCGTGACATAGATTCTGTTTTTTTAAGACTGCAAAGATAATTAACATTGTTAATATAATAAACTGTGTTAATGCCATATTTATAAAAAAACAAATCCGGGCTTTCTGGATTTTAAATGGATGAGTGTGTAAACCTTTGGTTCCAGCTTATCTGCCTGTTCAATAAAATATATTATATTATCGCAAGTTAGCGCATATTCAGATTAATTTTTGCGCTATTTTGATTAAGTTAGTCCTGTTGTGAAACTATCTCCTACCTTTGTCTTCATAAATGTGAAATGCTATGAATTTCGATGAATTGGTACTTGCACGCCAAAGTGTGCGCCGCTATGATAACCATGAGGTTGAGTCTGAAAAAATAATCCAGTGTCTTGAAGCTGCGCGGTGGTCACCATCAGCCAGCAACTCCCAGCCATGGCACTTTATAGTTGTCGATCAGGAGCCTTTGCGCACTGAAGTGGCCAAAGCTACCTTTACCGAAATTCAGCTCATCAATAAATTCACCCTACAGGCACCCGTATTGATAGTTATTGTGCAGCAGAAGCCAAAATTGATTACCCGTCTTGCCATGCAGGTAAAGAAAAAGGAATGGCCATTGATAGATATAGGTATTGCCGCTGCACATTTTTGCCTGAAAGCCACGGAATTGCGTCTGGGCACCTGCATGATCGGCTGGTTTAATGAAAACAGGATTAAGGAAATTTTGAAAATCCCTGCTGATAAAAATATTGGCCTGTTAATAAGCCTGGGATACGTACCTAAAGACTACAGGCTCAGAAAAAAAACACGCAGGCAACTGTCTGCCATCAGCAGTTACAATAAGTACGCAGATTAATATTGCTCAGGCTGAATTCCGGCTTGCATTAATGTTTCCGTATAGTGAACGTGTAGCCAGTTTGTCAAATACATCTTTCTGGTCTCCTGAAGTAACTTTCTGCAATGCATACTGCTGAATTACCAACAGGGGCAATACAATTTTTTCACGTATTTTTATACTCTCTCTTGAGATGGGTTCTTCCTGCATTAATTCCGTATAGCCGGTTATTTTGAGGAGCATTTCTGTGGAAAGCAGGTATTCATCGTATAAGATATTCCAGAACTCCCGGTATGCCTCATCTTTCTGAATGTAACGGGTCAGGTTGAAATTGCATTTGAGCAGTGACATCATACTGTTGAGTACCAGGGTACGAAAAAACCCTACTTCATTAAATAATGCCTTCAAAGCTTCCAGATTTCCAGCCTCAATCAACGATTTTAAAGCCGTTCCGGTGCCAAAATAGCCGGGCACATTTTGTTTAAGCTGACTCCACGAGCCAACAAAGGAGATGGCACGAAGATCGGTAAACTTCAGGTGTGAACTGCTGCCACGTTTGCCGGGCCTGCTGGTGATATTGGTTTTGGAATAATACCTTAGGGTACTTTTATTTTCAAGATAAGGCAAAAACATGGCATGGTTTTTCAGGGCAGTATATTTTTCAAAACTGATGCGCGCCAGTTCATCCAGCAGCTTACGCGAGGAATCACTTATAACATTCTCATCGGGTGAAAAATAATTGGAAAGCCCCGCAGTAAGCAGTTGTTCGCTGTGATGCATGAATTGCTCCCTGGTTCCGTATTTACTGCTTATGGTTTGTCCCTGAATGGTAAGCTGAATTTCATTGTTGGCAATCTCGCGCGTTTGCGCGGCATAAAACCGGTATGTTTTACCGCCTCCGCGAGCGGGTGGTCCGCCCCGGCCATCGAAGAATATGGCCTTTATGTTGTTTTTCTTACACACACCGGACAGTATTTCCTTACTTCTGAATATTTCCCAGTTTGCTTTAAGGTAACCGCCGTCTTTAGTGCCGTCGGAGAATCCAAGCATAATGGTTTGGCAGTCGTTCCGCCTTTTAAGATGTTTGCGGTAAGCAGGTATGTCAAAGAGTTCCTGCATGGTTACGGCAGCATTGTTCATACCTTCCATGGTTTCGAACAACGGGATAATGTCAAAAGTAAGTGGGCCTTGCCAGCCACTCCATCTGAAGAAGGCGTAAACATTCAGTATGCCAAAAATGTCGGAAGAGTTGCTGATGATATACCTGTTGCAGCCAGGCTCCCCATTTTTTTGCTGAATAGATTTAAGTTGTCCTATGTTTTTAATGGTGTCATTAACCACTTCATCATCAAATTGCATCAAAGTGGCATCAATATCGGCTTCCAGTAAAATCTTTATCAATTCATCCCTACTCAGCTCGTTCAATTTATTTTTAATCAATCCGGCTTTTTTCAGAATCTCCGTCAGTACTTGCTGGTGGATGCTATGGTCCTGCCGTATATCAAGAGTGGCAAAGTGCGTTCTGAATACTTTTACTTTATCCATGAGATTATCTACATCTTTCAAATAGAGTGAATGATAATTTGCTACAATCATTTCCCGGATATCACTCAAGGGTTGGATGATTTCAGTGTAATCGAGAACAACTTTTGCATCGAACATTGAAGTATATAGCTTTTCTTTTAACTCATTCAGAGGTGCTATCACTTTTTTGAATGTGATTTTTTGATCCAGATCCTTCAGGTCGTTGTAATAACACTTCATCAGCGTCATACGAAGTTCATCGGCTACTGCCTGGGTAATTTCAGCTGTTACATATGGATTGCCATCCCTGTCGCCCCCGGGCCAAAACCCAAGTCTTATGATACCCGGATTTTCAAAACTTTTCACACGAACACTCTCTTTAATATAGGTATATAGCTCTCCCGCAGCATGATAATATACATTTCGCATAAAATAGATAATATTGCGGGCTTCATCCAGCGGAGTTGGTTTCTCTGCATTCATAAGGCTGGTAAGCCCCAACTGTTGGAGTGTAAGCTCAATCTCATCAATCTGGTTGTTGTTTATTAAAGTGCGCAACCGGCTGATGATATCCAGGGCCGCCGGTGTGTAAAATTGGGTAGGATGAGCCGTGAATACAATACGCGCACTGAAATCGGTAAGTTTTTCAATTATGCTGCGCCAGTTCTTGCGGCTTTCCAGTTTCTGAAAAAAGTCTTTCACGGAAAGGTAATTGCCCAGTTCTCTTAAACTATTGAAGGCAGCATCCTCCACGCTGTCGAACAATACCACCTGACGTTCAACAAATTGAATAACACTGAACATAAAATCAACGCGCTCCTTTTCAGTATTTAATAGGGCAATGTTGGTAAAGAAGTCATCTAAAATCTCATCAGGATCTTTTTCTTGTTCCAGCCCCCTTTTACAATGACGGTAAAGCAGGGGCAGAAGTATACCCACGGCATCATCTTTTTGATAGGGGAGATTTAAGAAAAGGCTGTTATACAGGTTGAATTTATTGGCAACCTGTTTTTCAAAAACTTTTAAACGGGCGGACTGATACATGGGCTGCATTTTTTTGTTAACAATTAAACAAACGATACGCCAAAAGTTTTTCGGTATGGTTTTGGAAGGTAAACCTGCAATTAAATCTTAAGTAACCATTGAACGAACTACATTTGTACAAATTTTATAGTATGCGCTATTTGTATTTAGTCTTTTTTGCAGCAATTTTCTTTTCATGTAATTCTGATAAAACTGAGGTGCCGGTTGACCGCGAGAGTCAGATTCGCGATAGCATACAAACGGTTAAAGATCAGGCTTATAATTACACTCAGGTGTATGCGGCTGAAAGGATTCGTAATGTGTTTGAAACAAGGGGGCCGGGAAATCATTTTCATATAGGGAATAGCGAACTTTATTCTACTAAATTCCTTCCCAAAGTATATACAGAGAATGAATTCTTCCCTTTGTGGATGAAACACTACGATTCGGTGGCCAGAGTGGATGAAATGATTGACTTTATTGCTGAAGCGGAATTCCACGGGCTAAATCCTGACGATTACCATCTACGCGAGTTAAAAGCTTTAAGGGTTGAGGCTGAGGAAAATAAGCAACTTTTTTTTGATGCTGACTTTGTAACCCGTTTGGATATTTTCCTTTCAGATGCATTTTTTGCTCTGGCTTCGCACATTTATTATGGAAGGACAGATTCGGATAGCCTGAACTCAATCTGGGATATACCCCGTGACAAGAACAAACAGCCTTTCGATAAGCATTTGATGTCCATCTTGAAAGGAAATTCAATAGCCGAAGGATTCAGACGGTTTTACTCACCCCATCCGGGATACGAGGGTATGGTATCCGAAGCTAAAAGGCTAAAGGGTAAAATTGGGGAAGATTTTACCGTAGATGTAGAATTGGTGCGCTCCATTAAACCCGGAGATTCATTAGATGCCATGGCGCTGATAAAAAGTAAATTGGCTTTTTTAGGTTTTTACGAACCAGATACCTTATTCAATCCTTTTCTTTACGATAAAAAATCGGTGGCTGCTGTAAAGCAATTGCAAAAACAATTTGGATTCAACCGGGATGGGGTTATAGGCCGGCATACGCTAAAGGCTTTGAATGTACCGGTTAAAAGCAGAATTCAGCAACTCTATGTAAATATGGAAAGGCTTCGCTGGATGCCTGACTCATTAGAACCTGTATATATTATGGTAAATATTGCTGATTTTCATCTCGACGTCATCGAAGGCAACGATACCTTATTATCAATGCGCACTATTGTAGGAAAAGATGCGCGTAAAACACCCGTATTTCACTCTCAGATTACTTACCTGGTTTTGAGCCCTTCCTGGCACATTCCGCCTACCATTCAGAAAAACGATGTGATTCCTGCAGTGATGAAGAATATCTCCTACCTCGATGAAAAGCAGATGCTGGTTTATGATTCAAAAGGCAGAATTGTTGATCCTGCTTCTGTAAACTGGAAGAAAAAGGGGATGAAGTATTCTATTAAACAAAAACCCGGAGCACACAATTCACTAGGTAAAGTAAAATTCATGTTCCCCAATAAATACAATATTTATTTGCATGATACCCCTTCACGTTCACTTTTTGCACGTGATCAACGCACCTTCAGTTCGGGCTGTATCAGGGTGGAAAAGCCACTGGACCTCGCTGCACTGCTGCTTTCTGATAAGGAGGAATGGAACTTCGATAAAATTTCTCAAGCCATGAATGCAGGCAATGAGAAGACGGTTGTGCTCAACAAAAAGATTGGCGTATATATTTATTATTTGACGGCCTGGAGCACCGCCGCCGGCGAAATTAACTATCGTACCGATATTTACGACAGGGACAAAGCCATATCAGAATCACTAAAGAACAAGACGGTAAGATGGAATATCTAAATCAGGGTTTGCTAAGAAACTTTTAAATCGTCTCTGTTACAAGACGCTTTCTACGGGATGGGACAGGATGAAGTGATGAATCTCTGCCATGGAGAAGAATTTTAACCGCTCTTTCAAGAAATAAGCTGTTTTTCTGATATAAGTTACAGTTTTAATTTTTAACAGGCATCAATTCGATCTGCTTTTACGACAGTAGTAACAATTTTATACATTTTATATGATGTAGCGATAATAATTTGCGCTAATGGGGCATAAAATATTTTAAAAAAATCTTAAATTTTTAAAAAGGTATTGAATTTATGCTGATTTTTGCGCCATGATAAAAGGACACCATTCCGGAAGATACACTTTCCATTTTCATAAACTATTTAAAATCATTATATTAACGGTAGTGCTGGTGTTTGCTCACCAGCTTCCTGCCCGGGAAAAACCGGGTAGTCCGTTAAAAAATGGTTTACCTAAAGAGGAAGTGAACCAGTTGCTTGCTTTCTCAGGAATCATTAGCCCGGCACTTATCAACAGTTTCAGGGCGCGTTGGGCTGCTTTTTTGCCCTATGCAAAATCCCATGTGGTTACCCTCATTGATTTTTCAATGCCCAGCACCGCCAAGAGGTTATGGACCATAAACCTGCAGACGGGAGAGTTGTTACTGAACACCTATGTAGCTCATGGCCGTAATTCCGGCGATAACGAAGCCAGGCAATTTTCAAATGTACCCGAATCTCATCAAAGCAGTCTTGGTTTTTATCTTACCGATCAGGTGTATATTGGTAAACATGGAAACTCAATGCGTTTGCGCGGTCTTGAAAAAAATATAAATGACAAAGCCTGGGACAGGGCTATTGTGGTGCATGGTGCTGAATACGCTACCGAAAAATTCATCCGCAGGTATGGCCGTCTCGGACGCAGTTTTGGTTGTCCGGCCATTCCGCCCGAAGTGACCGATGAGTTTATACAAACGGTCAAAGACGGCTCATTGATCTTTATCTATCATCCCCGTTACGAAAAGAATCAGGCATAAACTGTACTTATTGAAAGGTAAGTAATCAGGGAAGGTAATTAATGAGCTTAGTATAAAAACTCCTTTTTTACCACTAAGGCACAAAGATATAAAGCCTCACTAAGCTTTAATCACTGATATGCAGCGTCTTGTGTCACCTGGGATCTTTGGGTTTTAATGGTATTTTTTATTTATATCTTTTTTGACAGCATTCATTAATCAAATACTTTTGCAGCAACATACCTTATAATATTTATATCGAAAATTTTATTTCCACTTTGATATTTATATTCAAAAAAAGGCCGCTGCTTCATGCATGAAGCAGCGGCCTTTTTTACGGATTATTAAATTTAGAATCCTGCTTTTTTGCGGATGTCGGCAGGTACTGCATTTTTATGTACCATAATGGCAATGGTATTTAATTTTACATAGGCTTCAGACATATTGAGGTATCCGCCTTTATCATTGCTATTGTCGGCCCATGAATTTTTGGTTATAAAATATCTGGTGCCGTTTTGATCGGCAACCAGCCCGGTAATATGCATCAAATGGTCGTCGGTTGCCTGATGGTTGTCGAAGGCTTCCTGCCTCATTTCAGCAGTAATTGTTTTCTCATATCGGGGTTTATCAAAAGTGTATAATTCGGCTTGTTTATCTCTTTCCGAAAGTTTTTCCCAACGCGATCGTTCTGTGCCTTCCAGACTTTCAATTTTCTTGTCAGGAACAATGGCCAGGCCTTTACCGTGTGAAAAACCTTTTTCGCTTACGTCGCCATCCCAACAAAATGAGTAGCCATTGTCGAGTGCAGACAGCATGATTTGGTATAAGTCTTCCAGAGGTACATTATAATAGGTGTCATTTGACCAATTATCGGGGATTTCGAGCGCAAAAGCAGTGTAATATGGATGATGGGTATAGGAGGTGATTTCTATATAATCATCAGGATTGAATCCTTCGCGCTTCATATATTCAAGAGGGGTAGGGTTGCCTTTAATGCTTAGCTTTTCTGGTACTTTACCCAGATATACATCCAGCAGTGCAGATACCGCATCGGGCCATACCTGCGAAAGTTTCCCCGATTTTGTTTTTACCACTGCATCAAGATAGCCTTTTAGGCCGGCATCCAACTCGCCATGTACATGCTGAGTTTCTCCTTTTAACAGCCCGGGGTAATCATTTTCAGGAACCAGACCGTGGGTTTTTATTATATTCATCACATCATGAGCCTGCCCGCCAGGTCCGAAATTTGACGAACCATGCATACGAACATAACGTTCGGCCTTTTTTTCATAAGCATTACGCACATAATACATCTCTGACAAATCTATTTCCGGTTTTCCCATCCGCAGAAGTTCTGTTTCAATAAAGGATACTGTGGCAAAGCTCCAACAGGTTCCCGAACGATACTGGTTTTTTACGGGGGTGGTCTTTAACTCTGTCTTAATCTTAAAGATATAGCCATCTGATGTGGCAATACTATCCTGTGCCTGTATAACAAAGGATGCAAGATACAGAGAAACTGTGAGCAATCCGGGAAGAAATTTCATAATTCTTAAGATTTAATTAAAAGCTTACGGTGAATAAACAGCTGTAAAAAACAGTCAGGCAAACGTATGGAATTTTGAGTAAAAATCCTACCTTAATCCCAAATGTCAGATTTATTTTTTTTAATTCATCAAAAAAATGCAGCTAATCAGCACAAAAGAGGCTTTCTTTTGGGTTCTTACAGATAAAAGTGACAAAAAAATCAATTCGCTGAGAAATATGTTGTGAATTAATGTTAAATTCCTCTACATTTGCCTGTTCAAATGTGACCCAATTTATTCTGTCAAATTTTTAACTGCAAAACATCCCATAATCGGATTTTAATGTAAATTTGCTGGAGTAAAGCAGGGGGCTTATCTTGTTGGTCTTTAAAAAAGGCGTAACTTGTGCCCCTATTTTGTGATGTTAAAAAACAGAATATCCATAAACTAAACGAATATGAAAAGTAGAAATTTACTCGTTGGCTTTCATGAATTTAAGCTGGGAATTGGTATCATTATGTTGATGGCTGTGATGCTTCAATCGGCTGTATTTGCGCAGTTGGCACCCACCGGTACCATAGATGCCACTATGACCGATTTGCAATATCTCTCGCTGATGCGCAACAATCAGATAAGTGGTCAACTTGATCCCGCTGATGTATTAAAAGCCCGGAATCAGGCAGATAATCTCCGGAGCTCCTCGGCCATTGGATTAAAATGGACAGAGGTAGGGCCAGATAATTTCGGCGGGCGGACCCGTGCCTTAATTATTGATAACAGGGATCAGAGCGGGAAAACCATTTTTGCAGGCAGTGTTGCAGGTGGAATATGGAAATCCACTACAGGAGGATTAACCTGGACTCAAATTTCCACAGGCGGATTGGTGCTGAATGTCAGCACAATGTCCCAGGCCCCAAATGGCGATATTTATGTAGGAACAGGTGAGAACTTTTCTACCGGACGTTACAATAAATTCGATGGATTTATTGGGCAGGGAATTTTTAAATCAACCGATGGGAACAACTTTTCCCGGCTCAATTCAACCAATCCGGGTACTTTTAATAATCCCGATGCAGAATGGGCTTTCATAAACAAGGTGGCAGCCGATAACAATAAAGTGGTAGCCGCTACCAATAATGGTATCAGGTATTCTTCCGATGGAGGGCAGACCTGGACTATGGCTAAAGCCAATGGTGTTGAGCTTACCGGAATGGGCACCGAAGCAAAAATTGCTGCGGATGGCACCATAGCGGCAGTAGTTGATTATCAATTATATGTTTCTGACAATGGAAGCATTGACGGATTCAAACTAAGATCTACAGGAGCCGGAAATGATAGTCTTCCCAATACCGGCATCAAACGCATTGAGGTAGCTTTTGCACCCTCTGATCCTTCGGTACTTTATGCAGTACTTGTTGCAGATGGTACACAAACCGTATTTTTTAAAGAAAATCAGATGCGTGGTGTGTTTGTTTCCAAAGATAAAGGAGTGAGCTGGAGAATGATCGGCCCTGGCGGAAGTAATATATTTAATGTATTTGGTAATGCCGGTGGTACCAGCTTCCGTGGAGAGTACGCCGTAGCCATAACCGTTGATCCGACCAATCCGGACAGGGTGCTTCTGGGTGGTGTAAATGTTTGGACCGGCTTAAAAATGCAGGAAGATGGTTTTTATAACTGGGTGCAACGTTCTTTTGGAGAGAGTGGCATTTATTTTCACAATCTCAGCCTGGTGCCATCAAGCCCGCTGGAGCTTTATATGACATCTGATAAAGGAATAGCTTATACTGATAACTACCTGGCATTTAATGTTAAATTACTGAACAAAAACTATAAAACTTCTATGTTTTATAGTGTGGCCTCTGATGATAAAGGTCATCTTTTGGGCGGATCTCAGGGCAATGGTATAGTTTATATTGATGGTACGGGCAACACTGTTGAATCCGGCGTAAATATTATTCCAATTGTTGACGGACAGGCCCGTAGCATTTTTACAGGAGGTACAGTTGAAATATCTCTGGTTCAACCACTTACCATGTTTTATTCCACTACAGGCGGAGAGTTGTGGCGCTCACCAGACCTTGGACTTTCAGTAGCCAACAATTTCTTATACGGCACTGAAATTACAAATGCAAATGCCGGCGTATTTAATCTGCCTTTCAGATTGTGGGAAAGTTTTAATAACATTTATTCCCGCGATAGTGTTTCTGTTAAGGCTACAGAAGATCTGGATGCAGGAACGGTTGTAACAGCTTATAGCAACAATAACAAATTTCCTTTCAGGTATACCCTTACGCAGCCTTTGCAAGAAGGTGATTCGGTATGGATTCAGGATAAAATTTCTTCCATTATGTTTATCGGGACTACCAACGCAGTATATATGTCGCGCGATGTCCTCAATTTTGCGAAATTACCTTCCTGGGATAAAATAGCCAACGTTTCGGGAGTTCCTACCTGTCTGGCTTATTCCTCCGATGCCAATAATTTGTTTGTTGGAACTCAGCAGGGATCCCTGCTTCGTATCTCAAACCTTGCCCTGGCATATGATTCTATCAGAGCTGATATAAGAAGCTCAGGCTGTATAGTATCTTATTCGGTGATTAAAGAATTTGAAGGACGCTATGTTACCTCTGTGGCTGTTGATCCAAACAATTCCAACATTGTTATAGTTACCCTTGGCAACTATGGAAATGAGGAGTTTGTATACCGCACAGTAAACGCTCTGGATCAAACACCTGTATTTACCGCCATACAGGGTAATCTCCCGGCCATGCCTGTTTATTCAAGTCTGATTGAGATGAACAATTCAAGCCGCCTGATTATAGGTACCGATTTTGGTATTTATACTACTGAAACTTTATCGCAAAATCCCAACTGGACTGAAGAAAATGAAGGAATGGGATCACTGCCGGTAATGATGATCCGTCAACAAACGGTTGATCGCCCTGCAATAGATGATATTCCCGGTGTGAGTAATTTTGGAGCCATTTATCTGGCCAGCTATGGTAATGGATTATTTGAGAACCGGAAGTTTGTAGGTTTTAACGAAGAGCCCTGGAATAATCCGGCACAAAACACTTCTTCCATAGAAATTTTCCCCAATCCGGTAAATGCTGAAATGAGTTTTGCACTCGATCTTAATGCGGATGATCAGGTTTCGCTTGATATATTTAATTTTACCGGACAGCTCATAAAACACTATGAACTGGGAATACCCGGCAAAGGCAGGCATATATTTACCAAACAGATGCGGGAACTGCCCAATGGCACCTATCTGCTTCGTATTGTTGCAGGCAAATCTGTAAAAACAGGAAAATTCATCGTAACAAGATAAACTGAATTATTGGGCTTCTGTCACAATAATGACAGAAGCCCGATAATTAAACTTTCAAGAAATAAATCAAAAAATATGAAAAAGATATACTTTTCTTTACTCCTTACTTTGGGTGTTTTTGTGGGTATGGCTGCGCCATCCATCTATACACCTGAACTTGTTGCACCAGCAAACAACCAGACCGGAGTGCCCCCTAATGTCACACTTGATTGGACTGCCGTCGTCGGAATGCCTGGACTATTCTACGAAATTCAGCTTAGTTCTGATGGCGAATTTACTGCTCCCGAAAATTTTAATACTGAGCTCAGCCGCATTGATATGTCAATGTTATTGTTTGGTGAAACCTACTTTTGGAGAGTAAGGGCTAAAGACGAATCGGGGACTTCAGAATGGTCGGAAGTTCGTGATTTTACAGTTTTGGCCCAAACCACTATTCTTACACCCGCCAATGGAGCCACCAAAGTGAATGCCAATGCTGAAATTAAATGGAATATCATAACCGGTATTGACTATATTGATTACCAATTGGATACTGTAGCTACATTTGATAGTCCTGAAATGCGTATGACCACTATCCCCGGGAATCTGGAAAAAATAAATACCTCAAATTTAAAGTTCGGGTTAACTTATTACCTCAGAATCAGGGGGCGGCATGCTGCGGATACTTCCTCCTGGAGTAATGTTAATTCATTCACGGTTACCAACATTTTTGAGCTTCGGGATCCTACAAATAACGCCACCAATGTTGTTCCCGATGTTGAATTCAGATGGAAAAAGGTAGAAGGAATCAATAAATATAATATTTATGTTGCCCTTGATCCGGATATCCATTCCTATGATTTGTTTAGCGCGCAGAAAACAGATACCAAGAAAAAACCAGATACTTTGATGTTTGGTACCACGTACTATTGGCAAATGTCTGCCATTCATGCGACAGACACCCTGTTTTCTCCCATCTGGAGTTTTTCAACCATTGCTGCAGTAAAAAATATTGATCCGGCCAACAATGCTACCAATGTTCCTTTACAACCCATTTTGAAATGGAATTCAGTTTCCGGGGTGATTGGATTTACAGTGCAAATTGCGTCAAATCCTGAATTCGATAATCCGCGTACTTACCCCATTCATGAACTATCAAACATTAGCACTCAATCCTTCAGAGTGCCTGCAAACATAATGGACAGCGCCACAGTATATTATTGGAGAACAAACATGATAAGTAATAAAGACACCAGTGACTGGAGTCCTGCCTGGAGCTTTAGGACTGTTTCTCTCGGTAATAGCGATGTGGAATATGTGCGTAATGTAAAGATTTACCCGTCTCCGGCAAGTACCAGTATTAATATTCAGTTGCCTACGGGTGAAAATGGCAAAGCCGAACTAATGATCTTTGATTTACTGGGAAAAGCCAGGATAGTCAGTGAAGTTAACATTAATCGTGGACTGATCAGGGATATTCCTGTTAATAATCTGGGTGAGGGATTGTATCTTGTTCAGGTGATTAAAGGAGGTAAGTCATTCTCTAACCGGTTAATAATCAGTAGATAACATTAAATTGACTTATCTGACCAAAAAGGGGCTGCTCATTTAAGGTGGCCCTTTTTTGTCTTTAGGCGGCTGGTACCCATGCTCCATATTATACTGTTTTATGAAACCCGCTGTAAGCTCAACATTGCGTCTTTAAGGACCGGTCTGGCTGCACATGCCTGTATTATGTTAAGCGTTTGATCATGGGTTTATTTAAAGCATCCATAGCATCTTCGCGTATCTGCCAGCCGGCCGGTATGCATGTGACAGGATAGTAGCGGATTATCGAATACATGATTTCTGGTTAAAATTTTTGAGTATTCTTTTAGCTGCAGGAGAGGTTATGGGAGAAAAGCTGATTCGGAAAAGCCCTGAGAAGAGGAACGACGATCGGCGGCAAATCCCTCCAGAGGCGGGCTGAACTCAAATCATCAAATCCTCAGATCATCCAATCCTCAGACGAGGAACGACAATTCGGGATGTTCTAACCCTCCGATAAAAAAAAACCACAACAAAAGTTGCAGTTTTTCTTATTTAAGTAACAACTTAAATTTTCTTAATTGTTTATGGGTGTAAAACCGCTGTCATTGCTGCGTTTCAATTCTCCGGAAATGGGATTGTACGAAAACATTTTTATCGGTCCAGACTGCTTAGGCAGGTGTTGTCTGATCCATGCATTCATCAGGTAATCATAAAGCTGGCTGCCATTTAAGAATCCCACATGTCCGGCCAGTTCATATAAATCGGACATAGTAAGGCTGTCAACGGTACTCATGAATTTATAGTCACCCGAAATGGGTACATACCGCATACCGCCCTCAACAAAGTCCTGCACAGTTTTACTGTTGAACAGTACCTGCCTGTTGCTGCTTTCACTATTTAGCCGGCTAAGTTCATACCAGCTATTCATATTTATGGCAGTGTAATAGATAACGTATAACTGATCATCATTAAATATGTCGGGAGATGTTATCAGTGAATCGTAATATTCTTCCAGTTGCAACTGAGCTACATTTATGATGTAAGCCGGTGTTTCTGACTGAATAAACCTTAAGCTTGAATCGGCAGCATATACTTTGATTCCTGCGCTGTGTAAAGCGGAAACCACACCTTGCATAAAATCGTTAATAAAAATTGAGTCGTTGGTAAACTGAAGCAGACGGGTTTGAAAAAAGAGCGCCGCCTCTGCCTCATTTTCCGGAAGTAACGAAATATCCACTGAATCAGGAACCTTATAGCTCTTTTTGTAAACAATATCGGGGCTAACCAACAGCACTGTGACCGGTTCTTTAAGCGTAACAAATTGACGGGCCAGCCTGCGCTCAGGACTGCATGCTGTAAAAATTCCTGAAAGTAAAGCCACAAGAGTAAATATCAGGAATGGCCGGCATACTGGTTTTAGTTTCATGCTAGTGAAATTTATTTAAATTTATTCTGTTTTTCGCGACATCAGGCGCTCTCCAAAGCGTCTGCCAAATGATTCGGCCTGGTCTATTTCCTTTTGATGAGGCTTAAATTTTATAAACAGGTTTTCTTCAAAAAGGTTAAGCTTGAGATTGGCAAGATTGCTTTCTATTTGTCTGGCACCTTCGCCGCTCCATCCATAAGAACCAAAAGCTGCGGCCAGCTTACCCTTGTCGCGAATGGGGTTTATCAGTGCAAATACCTGATAAACATGCAGTAATATATTCTGGTTTATCACAGGCGAGCCAAGCATAATGGCTGAAGAACGGGTTAGCTCCGCATCAATAACATCCAGACTGCTGTGTTCAAGATCAACAATGCTTACATTCTGTATTCCTGCTTTCCGTATTCCTGAAGCAATGGTCTGCGCCATTTGAGCGGTATTGTTGTATGCAGAGATGTAACCTATAAATACCCGGTTTTTTTCAGGGTAATCCAGGGCTTCGCGTGCCAGTGCTTCCGATCTATCCACACATTTCTTCCATGTTGAGCGCAAGATTGGCCCATGTCCCGGACAAATTACCTGGATATCAAGTGGTCTGATTTTTTCGATGGCTTTCAGCATAAATTTGCTGAAAGGTTTCAGAATTACATCAAAATAATACTTGAAAGAATCATCATAATTTCCCACAAGGTCATCAAACATTTCCTCAGTGCAATAGTGCGCACCAAAGGAATCGCAGGTAAACAGTACTTTGTCTTCAATAAGCCAGGTGTATATAGAGTCGGGCCAGTGCAGGTTTGGAGCTGAAATAAACCGGAGTGTTTTGTTGCCAAGTGAAAGGGTGTCTCCGTCTTTAACCTGCAATTGATTAAATTCCATGTCAACCATATCGGACAAGTAGCGTAAGGCATTGCCGCTGCCCACTACAGTAGCCTTGGTAGCCAGCTTAAGTAGATTGATGAGGTTGCCTGAATGATCCGGTTCGGTATGATTGAGAATGATGTATTCAATTTCTGCCGGATTGCATACCTGTTCAATTTTTTGAATATAGGTATCCCAAAATTGAAGCTTGGTGGTTTCCACGATGGCTTTTTTATCAGCATCGATAAAATAGGAATTGTAGGTTGTACCGTATTTGGTTTCCATTACCACATCAAAAGTAACAATGTCGGTGTCGAGCACGCCAATCCATTTTACATCCGGAGTTACATCAAGAATTTTAGTGTCAGTCATAGTAATATTTTTATGTATTGTTTTAAAAGTCAATGGTCATTTGGGTGATTTCTCCGTCTAAACCGGTTTTTTTATCTTTTGGTGGTAGCTCCGGCAGTCTTTTCGGATCAATCTCATCATTGTTAACATCAGAAGGTTCTTCTTCTGTTTGCTCTTCTTCATGCGGCGGAGTGAAGGGTAGAGGATCGATCAGTTTTATTTTCTTTATGACAAGTGTAGTCAGTCTTTTGCCCTTTGCCTTGTGACTTTTTACATCTATAAATTCAGTCATATTTATCACCTCATCATCTGTCACTTTATTATTGGCTTGCTCATCGAAAGATATCTTTAGCCGGGGAATCCAATCGGTGGAAACCACCATTAATTTTGATCCCTCTTCCTCGCCAATGAAGGAAGTTTTTTTGTCGGTTTGTTCTATATGGAAGCGTTTGAGATAATAGAAATCTTTTTCTGCATTGTAATATACGGCTGATACCGGCTTGCGCTCATCAAATTTTTCAATAATGAGCAGGTCTTCATCAAAGTGGTTGGTCAGATCGTAAGTGTACAAGCGATAGTTTCCGGACTGCATGATGGTCAGGATTTTATCATCTCCTGAAAAGGCGCCCAGCCATCGGCCCCTGCCTTCGGTGTTTAATCTTTTTACCGATTCGTCGAACCAGATATCCAGAGCGCCTAAGGTTGAAAATCCGGCTTCGGCCTGCGTAATTTTCTTTACTGCGTGTTTGGTGAGGATGTTTCCCTGAGAACTTCTGCCTTTGATGGCCAATTCTCCAAAATCAAAGTCAAAGACGGCTTTTTTTAGTTTGGGGCGGGGTTTTAGATTAACACGGATTACTTCAGACTCACCATTTGGATTTGAGGTGAAATAAAGTACTTTAGAATTGGGCTTTCCCCGGGTGAGATCATATTCTTTGTCGCGGGTGATTCCCAACACAGCAAACCGCTTACAATAGGTATTACCTGCTTTACCATCTTGATAAACAAGATTATAAATGGTTCGATCATCATTTTTACGGAATATGTCAATGTGGATTATTTTCTCACCCACAAATACTTTTTCGGCTACCCGGGTTACCATAAAAGTACCATCTTCTCTAAAGACAATAATATCATCAATGTCTGAACAGTCGCAAACGTATTCGTCCTTCCTCAGGCCTGTACCTGCAAAACCTTCAGCCCGGTTTACATACAGCTTTTGATTGGTGGCAGCTACCATAACTGCTTCGATGGTATCGAAATTACGCAGTTCGGTGCGGCGTTCCCGGCCTTCACCGTATTTGCGCCGGATATTCTTAAAATATTCTATCGCATATTCTATCAGGTTGGCGAGGTAATGTTCCACCCTGGCTTTTTCATCGGTGAGGTTTTTTATGGTTTCATCCGCCTTAAACGTATTGAATTTCGAAATACGTTTAATTTTAATTTCGGTTAAACGTAAAATATCCTCCCGGGTTATTTCGCGGTAAAAATCAGGTTTATAGGGGTCAAGTGCCTTATCAATGGTTTCAAGCACCGCTTCCCAGGTAGTACACTCTTCAATTTGCCGGTAGATGCGGTTTTCAATAAAGATTTTCTCGAGCGAGGCATACAGCAGGTTCTCCATCAATTCTTGCCGTCTGATATCTAACTCTGCCTTCAGGAGTCTGAGCGTGTTGGTGGTGGAATCGCGTAAAATCTCTTCCACACTGATAAAATGTGGTTTGCCTTCACGAATAACGCAGTTATTGGGTGAAATGGAGACTTCACATCCGGTAAAAGCATACAGCGCATCAATGGTGGTATCGGGAGAAACACCGGGCATCAGGTGGATAAGGATTTCAACGTCTCTGGCCGTGTTGTCATCTATTTTTCTGATTTTTATTTTGCCTTTTTCGTTGGCTGTAACAATGGTATCAATCAGGCTTTCGGTGGTTGTTCCGAAGGGCAGTTCGCTGATCAGCAGTGTTTTCTTATCCACCTGGCTGATTTTGGCTCTTAAGCGTACCTTTCCACCCCTTAATCCACCATTGTAGCGTGACACATCAGCCAGCCCACCAGTAGGGAAATCCGGGTAAAGTTCTATTTCTCCACCCTGAAGAATTTTTATGGAAGCATCGATCAGCTCATTAAAATTATGGGGTAGAATTTTTGATGCAAGCCCTACTGCAATGCCTTCTACGCCCTGAGCCAGCAAAAGTGGAAATTTAACCGGCAGGCTTACCGGCTCTTTGTTTCGACCATCATAAGAAAGTTTCCAGGTGGTAATTTTTGGACTGAAAACCACCTCAAGTGCAAATTTACTCAGGCGTGCCTCTATATAACGTGCCGCGGCAGCACTGTCGCCGGTATGTATATTTCCCCAGTTTCCCTGAGTGTCGATCAGCAGATCCTTTTGACCTAACTGAACCAGGGCGTCCCCTATGGAGGCATCACCATGAGGGTGATACTTCATGGTGTGTCCTATGATGTTGGCTACTTTGTTATAGCGCCCATCGTCCAGCTCATTCATGGCATGCATGATGCGCCGTTGAACTGGCTTAAGGCCGTCCATGATTTCGGGAACAGCCCGTTCCAGAATCACATAAGAGGCATAATCCAGAAACCAGTTTTGGAACATACCCGATAACTGAATGGCCTGATGCAATTCACTTTCTCCACCTTCGGGAAGTACTTCGGGATACTCCTCAGGCAGTTGGTCATCGGGTGGGGGGGTGATATTTTCTTCCATATTTTGAATGCGTAATAAAAAGTTCTAAGCTCAGTTGGTTGGAGCAGCCTTAAACCTGCGTTTAAAAAAACGCAACAGTAGCTGTTCAATGGCAAGAAAAATAAGTGCCAGTAAAATGAACCATTTCCATAAATGTGTTCCAAGACTTTGGTCTGCAATGGTTTGTGCAATACCTTTCTTGCCGGGTTTCATTATCTGAAACTGACTGCGTGAGCCAACTATATTTTCAAGTTTATCTGAAGCAGCAAAATTGAGGTTTGATTCGGCTGCCGGGTAATTGAAAGCAAGCGTGGTTACCTTTGTTTTATTGTCCATAACATCGTAAAAACCTGCCTTTTTTACCTGGTTATTTGTAAAAAGCAAACTTTTGCCATTAACAATTTTAAGCTGCGGTATAAACTCAGCACCTCCTGTTTCACCGGTTATAGTAAAAACTTCCGAGTTCCCGGGCCTGATACTTCCAATATTCAATGCCTGAGTATTACCGGTATAATGCATAAGAGGCAACATCTCTTCACTTTGAAAAGCAATGTTGAGCATGGCTGGTACAAAGATGGCATGCCGTGGCCAGTTGCTTGCTTTTTCAGAGAGGGCAACGGCACTCAGATACACTTTGCCTAAACCTGAACTGGAGATGGTAAGCAATGAATTCCCGTTCTCGAGGGTGATAAGGCTCTCTGTTCCGGTACTTTCAGAGAGACGAAACCGTTTATTGATTATGGGCAGGTCAACATTGTCGTTGCTCAGACTGCCCTGATCAAATACCTCCGCAAAAACCGGATGCCTTGTATTGATGCTCCTGACATTAATGCGGGTTGAGTCGGCTTCACCAAAGCTGTTAACCTTTAAGGTGTTGGTAAGTGCATTGAGTGTTTCGGGTGAGGCATCCGGTGCAGGAAATACAAGTAAACTGCCACCATTTTCCACAAAGCGGTCAAACTCGCTGATGGCTCCAGTGGTAAGTGAAGTCAGCTCGTTGAGCACAATTAACCGGTAATTATTCAATGTGGAATAATCGAGTTGCCGTATAGAGGCATTGGAGAGGTTTATTACTGAATCGAGCGAGAAAACTCCATTCAGGTAGGCGTTGGGTTCGTTGAAGTTTATTACCAGCATGGGAATACTTTCCGATACTTTAAAAGCGAAATAATAATTATCATCGAAAGTTATCGGATAGTCACTTATTTCAGCTCTGCCTTTAAAAAGTCCGGCAGAATCACTTCTAAATGAAAGGGTAGTGGTGGCTGAGCCTGAAGCTGCAACGTCGATGGAAGTCACTGATCGCTGTGAATTATTGATCCAGAGTTTTAAAGGAATTTTTTCAAGATCGGCTGAACCCCAGTTCCGGATGCGGATATTAAGGTTCGCTGCCTGTCCCTGGCGAAGCAATGGATTGTCAAACCAGAGTGAATCAATGGCCAGATTGCTGACCTGTCGGGCCACCACGGGTATCAGAAAAACTGGATAGGTTGAGGTGTCAGGCAGTTGTTGCAGAAGCGTGCTTTGCTGAAAATCAGAAATTATAAAAGCAGATTTTGCCCGCGTGGTTTGGGCCCGTAGCAATTCGTTTTGCCGCATCACAATTTGATCCAGATTGCGATAAGCTGGTGATGTTTCAATTCCCCTGAGCAACTCTGTAAATTCATCCCGTGAAATGAAACGTTGAAAACGGCCATCAAAATCATTTGTAAGTAATTGAAACCTGTCATCAGGGGCATAAGCCGAAGCAATGCCGGCTGCCAATAGTTTGGCTTCGTCAAGTAATCTGCCGTTGTTGCCGGGTGACTCCATGCTAAAGGAGTTGTCAACAAAAACACTAACCGACTGAACGCCCTGCAGATGTGCACCCGAAGGAGCCGGAAGATAGGGTTGGGCAAAAGCGATGACCAGGCTGCTTATAGCCAGTATGCGGGCGGCCAGTACCAGTAAGTGCAGCAGCTTCGACTGTTTTCTGGTACGCTTTTCCAACTGTTGAAGAAACTTAACATTGCTGAAATATACCTTTCGGTACTTGCGGAAGTTGAATAGATGTACAGCTATAGGAATGCCTATGGCCAACAATCCGAAAAGGACGAAAGGATGAATGAGTTGCATATTCGCTTTAGGCAGGGCAGTTTGTAATGGACTGCAAATTTAATAAAACAAACGGATCAAAGCCACTAAAATGGAAGGATAAGGCACAAAAAAACCTGCCCACAGGGCAGGTCAGGGGTAGATGGTAACAAGTATTACTAGCTGAAAACGAGTAAAGATTCATTATACTCACAGGCTATGCCATTGAGTTGAGTTGATTTCTTTTGTGCCAGGCTCATAAAAATATCATATGATTCCTGGTCTGGTGACTGGGTGGCAAGTTCACCAAAGAGTATCCTGGCCAGTTGAGCACGGCGCATGGCCATAATTAATGTTTGCAAATAACTGAGGTTATCAGCACCATGGCACTGAGCTTTACCAATCCGGTCATCCGACAAGGAGGTAGTGAATGCCTGGTTCATAAAAGCCGGCTTGTCTCTTAATATTTTACTTAGTTTTGCTATTTGTGCATATTCATTGCGCGAATATCCCGCAAACTGTTTACGAATTATGCCATTACGGGCTTTGTCTGAAAAGTTGTTGAAAAATTCTGCGCATTCAGTGGCTGAATTGATGGCAAAAATTATGGCCTGCTCAACGGTGGTAAAGGTTTTCATAATTAGCGGTTTTTGTTATTATATCCGGCTGTTATACAAGCTGTTTTATAATTAATGGTAATACAGGCTGAAAGTAACCCTGTTTTTCGTCTTTTTTTGCTGATTATTTTCAAAAAGCTCATACACTCCTTACATTTCGGGCTTTGTAATAATTCAGTTCACTGTTTGATCATGAAAAGCAAAAACCCCGCTTTAGGGGCGGGGTTTTTTGCTGATTATTTTTTTTGGTTACACTACACCCTGATCGAGCATAGCATTGGCAACTTTAAGGAAACCGGCAATATTGGCACCTTTTACGTAGTTAATGTATCCATCACTTTGTTTACCATGGGTAACACATTGTTCGTGGATGTTTTTCATAATCTGATGCAGACGCATATCAACCTCTTCGGCGGTCCAGCTCAGTTTCATGGTATTCTGGGTCATTTCGAGGCCTGAGGTGGAAACCCCGCCGGCATTCACAGCCTTACCGGGTGCGAAAATGATTTTATTTCCCAAAAATGCATTAACGGCCTCAGGAGTACAAGGCATATTGGCTACTTCAGCTACGATGGTAACACCATTATTAATGAGGTTATTGGCATCTTCCAGGTGGAGTTCGTTCTGGGTAGCACACGGCATAGCTACATCGCATTTAACTTCCCAGGGGCGTTTGCCGGGGTAAAATGTTGCACCAGGGAATTTATCGGCATAAGGCTTAACAATATCCTGGTTTGATGCACGAAGCTCAAGCATATAGTCAATCTTTTCGCCTGAAATACCTTCGGGATCGTGGATATAACCATCAGGTCCTGAAATGGTTAGCACTTTACCTCCCAATTCTGAAATTTTTGATGCAGCGCCCCAGGCAACGTTACCGAAACCGCTCAGGCAGAAAGTCTTGCCCTCAATTTCCATGTTGTGTGTTCTGAGAATTTCCTGAACAAAATACACGCCGCCAAATCCGGTAGCTTCAGGACGGAGAATACTTCCACCCCAATTTCTTCCCTTTCCGGTTAAAACGCCGGTATGTTCACCAACCAGTTTTTTGTACATTCCATACATATAACCAATTTCGCGTCCACCTACGCCGATATCTCCAGCAGGTACGTCGGTTTCGGGGCCAATAATCTTCCATAATTCCAGCATGAATGACTGGCAAAAACGCATGATTTCACCATTGGATTTACCCTTGGCGTTGAAATCACTTCCACCTTTACCGCCGCCCATAGGCAGGGTAGTGAGGCTGTTTTTGAAGATCTGCTCAAAGCCCAGGAATTTAAGAATGCTCAGGTTAACACTTGGGTGGAAACGTAAACCGCCCTTGTATGGACCAATGGCATTGTTAAATTGGACACGGTAGCCAATGTTCACGTGAACCTTATTGTTGTCGTCAACCCAGGGTACCCTGAAGGTTAAAATTCTGTCGGGCTCAACAAGGCGTTCAACAATGCCTGCCGATTCAAACTGTGGATTCTGGTTGTAAACTTCCTCTACGGATTCCAGAACTTCGCGTACTGCTTGCAAGTACTCAACTTCTCCCGGGTGTTTTTGCTCCAGGTCAGTCATGATTTTTTCCAAATTCATCTTGTAGATGTTAAGGTAATTATTTGATTATTTAATAGCGTAATGTGGCTAATTGTGGTACAAATTTATGCTATAAAAAACGAGATTTCCAAATTAAACACCTACTTTATTTTTTTAACCCAAAATGTTTCATCCGGAAGTCTAAATCATTGATACAAAATAATGTATAATTTCTACTGAATGGTAGCTTGTTAGAAACCGGTAAGCGGTCAGAGCGCCGCAAAAATTGAGAAGCCGGGTATAGTACTGCTCTAATGATTCACCACTTTTTCTATTCGGTCGTTGGTAAAGTATGTTTCCTTTTTCAGTTCACCTTTACTGCTGTACTGTTTTTCAATTCCATGGCGCAGGTTATTTTTGTATGGTGTTTCTACCCATATGCTCCCATCCGGATGAAATGCCTTTTGGATACCATTGCCTGATGTAAAATTGCCTTCGCCTATAATTAACCCAAATTCATTAAAATAGGTCCATTTTCCATCAAACAACCCTTTGTTATAATTGCCCTCAATCATAATGTTGCCATTAGGATGATATTTAATATAAGGGCCATTTAAAGTGTCATTTATATAATTTTTTTCATCAACCAGCCTGCCTTCCTGATCCCAATTATAAGAAACACCTGATTTGCGACCGTTAATGAAATTTTCAACCGATTCTTTGTTTCCGTTAAAATACCAGCGCCTGACTTCGCCCTGTTCTTTCCCGTTTTTATAATTGATTTCCAGCTCTTTTTTGCCGTTTGGATAGTACCAGACACTGCTGCCTTCGGGAGTTTTACCTTTATAGCTCTGCATTGACTTGAGGGTACCATCTATATAATATTCCTTTTTATCACGCTTGCACGAAAATAGCGTCAATGTTATGAAAAGTAATGCATAAAAGCTGATTGATTTAATATTTGGCATTTTAGTCATTTGTGGAGTTGGTATGGAATTGTTCCAGGCAGAGTGCGCGTATGAAAATACGTTCATGTCCCGGATTCCAAAGATAGACTTTTATTTTATGTTCATCCGGGATATCAGCAGGTAGATCAACGGTAAGAAGTACTTTGCTCCATTCACTTTCTTTTGCAAAATAACTAAGCTTTGACGCTGTCCAGAAAATAGTTTCATTTTGAGCATTGTGCATTGAAAAAGTTAATAAAGCACGGGTATTGGCAGAATCCGTAAGCACGTCAGCACTTGCACGTATCTTTATGGATTCATCGTGGTTGTGTTCCGGTAATTTTCCTTCAAATCCCGGATAATACTCCTGAAAATTCAGCTTCGCGGTGTCATTTAAGTTTTCAGGGAAGGCGCTTTCCTGAAAATATAAAGTGTCAGATAATTGCTGACTGCATTTTTCGTCATATCTGGAATATAGTACAATCTTCGACATACCGCTATAATCTGCTTCCTGCACAATACAGGGAAACCTTGCCTGAATTATATCACTTATTTCAAGTGGAGTAGGTTTTAGCCAGGCATACATAAAATATGGCGTTTGGCTATTGTTGATCAACTTGCTCAGCTTTTGCAGATCTTCCCCACCACGGTTTTCCGATTGCACAAAAGTGGTGCTGTCAGTCCTGAGATAAAAGTTGAGATACCAGGGGTTGTTGGTGTTCATGGCTCTGGTAATATTGTCCTCACCATATTGCTCGTTCCATATTTTCACTTTTTCGGCAATGCCGCGGAATTCGCCAAAATGCTGGGTGCTGTAGTAGTTATTGATAAAAATGGTATGAAAAATACCGCCGGCAAGAAGAACCGTTAACAATACATTAAGCACTTTTGGGGGCATTCCATAACTCCATGAAAACAGGAAGGCAAAGAGAAACGGTGCGGAAAAAATTAATATACTGTGTTGGAGTACAGGATTGATAAACACACTGTAAAAGAACCCAATCACCATAGGAGCTCCAAAGAAAATGAGGGCAATAATCCGATACTGGCAGCTTCCTTTATAGGGCTTATAAAACTTCCATTGCGCCACTCCTGCCAGCAGTATTATGGCGGCTACCATCCATGAGTGGTTAAACAACAGTGAAAAGTGTTGCAGTGGCCAGTCCCGGGATGGCTTTCCCAGCCATTCACCCACTCCGCCTATGCTCATTTGGGCAAAAGTTATGGAAAGGTGGGGTATATAAAGCAAGGTGGCGACAAACCCCGCTGCCAGATAAAGTTTAAGATGGGTGCGCGGGAGAATAAAAAATCCGGTTATCCCAGCCATAAATGCAAAAAGCCCGCTAAAATGATGATTATACAGACAGGCTGCTGCACTCAGGGCAAAACCCAGGGCATAATCATATCGCGGCTTGTCCTTTTGCAAAAAAAGTGTCCAGAAATATATGGTTAGCATGCTGAGCAAAAACCCCGACCCATAAGGTCGTGCAATCTGGCTATAAAGCAGTGACAATTCCATAAAAGTGAGCACTGCTCCGCTAAATAAACCCGCCTGCCGCCCAAACCAACGAGCGAAGGTAAGCATGGAAAGCCAGATGGCAAGTGTGCCTGCAATGGCAAAGGGTAACCTTACCACCCACATGTCCATGCCGAAAAGTTTCACCCAATAGTAAAGGAAAATCTGTATGCCCGCCGGATGGAAATCCACCAATACCCCTTTACTTATTAAATCACTGAATGAGGAGAAAAGAGTACGGGAAAGTGCACTCAACTCATCGTTTGAATAAGAGAAATTCAAATGATATAACCGCATGGCCAACGCCATAAAAAGGATGATGCCCGTCCAAACATAATAATGGCGGTTGCTGAGGTGATATTTTGTATCCATATCCTGTTTCATGACTTAAACCAGATTGTCAGATTTATATGGTAGCTTGTAACCGCTGTTTGACTACTTCAAATAAAATAATCCCTGTAGCCACAGAAACATTGAGTGACCCAATGCTGCCCGTAAGCGGTATCCTGATCACCGAGTCACAGCGTTGAATATATTCACGGGAAACGCCTGTCTCTTCGGAACCCATAATAATGGCGAGCGGCCCTGTAAGCGTAGTGTCGAAATAATTTCTTGAAGCATGTTCTGAGGCAGCCACTATGGTGAGTCCACTATTCTTTAAATAGTCGAGGGTAGTTTTTAAATTGTTACTACGATGTACCGGTAGGGTGGCTAGTGCACCTGCTGAGGTCTTAACGGCGTCGGCACTGATGGGGGCGCTGCCTTTTTCAGGCACAATAAGTCCATGCACGCCGGCGCAAGAGGCTGAACGTGCAATGGCGCCCAGATTCCTGACGTCAGTTACCCGATCCAGAATTAGGAACAAAGGCGTTTCCCCGCTTTCAAACACTGACATCAATAAATTTTCGATGGGCTGAAAACTTACCGGTGAAACGAAGCAAATCACCCCCTGATGATTGCTCTTTACCAGACGATTAAGCTTTTCTACAGGTACATATTGATAGGGTACAGCGTATTCTCTTATTACCCGGCGAAGTTCAGGCAACATTTCACCCTTAAGACCCTGTTGAAGAAACAGACGGTCAATTTCTTTGCCCGATTTAATAACCTCAATAACCGGATGAATACCGTAAACCAGATTTTCGTTTTTCATGAATGATGACTCGTGTGAAATATTTGCAAATATAAGTCATTCAAATATCAGCAAAGCTTAAATTTTACTTTTGAATACATCAACAGAATGGTTATTTTTGCTGAAATCATTTACTCATCGTTCTACAGCCATAATAAGAACAGCATTATGTATTTGTTTTTGATCTGATTTATAGTTTTTTTCTACTTATAATGTATTGTTTTATGAGTGCCAGAGGCAACTTTCATGTGTACAAATCGTCAGCCGGATCGGGAAAGACCCATACACTGACCATGGTTTATTTGAGTATAGTGTTAAAGCGGCCCACCGATTTCAGACACATTCTGGCCATTACTTTTACCAATAAGGCTGCCAATGAGATTAAACAGCGCATTTTAGATACCCTTAAATTTTTGTCTTCTGCCGATGTGGCTGCTTTATCGGGATTTGATAAAGAAAAACTTAATCAGTTGTGCGAAAGAACAGGTCTGGAGCCCATGCCCTTGCAGGAAAATGCACGTCAGGCTCTGGGGTTAATACTTCATCATTATCACGACTTTGCTGTTTCAACCATCGACAGTTTTGTGCATAAGATTATTCGCACCTTTGCCTTTGATCTCAAGCTTATGAGCAATTTTGAGGTGGAAATGGATACTGATATGTTGCTCAGGCTTACTGTGGATAAGGTTTTGGCAGATGCCGGACGCAATGCCGGATTGACTTCCATTCTGGTAAATTATATTGAAGATCAGGCAGACAATGATGAAAACTGGCAAATTGATACTTTACTGACCAGTTTTGCAAAAAATCTTTTTAATGAATCGGCCGCCGGCTACATTGACCGTATTGGTGCTTATACGCCCGAAAGCATTAAAGCGCTGCAAAATAATATTTCGGAATATATCCGGAAGTTTTACGAGGAAATAGAGAATTTGGGCAATCAGGCCATATCACTTATTGACAGTCATCACATATCACCTGATGTTTTTTACAGAAAAGATAGCGGAATCTACGGCTATTTTAATGATCCCGTAAAACGAATTGAAAAAGGAGGTCCCAATAAGTATGTTATTGAAACTGTGGAGCAGGGCAAATGGACACCGGCAAACAATAAATTAATCAAAGATGAAGAAGCCCTGATGGAGATAAAGGATGATTTATTGTCTATATACCACAGGATGCAGCGTTTGGCAGAGGAGAGGTTTCCGCAGGTGGTATTGTATGGTATCCTCCGGAATAATTTATATCCCATGGCGGTATTAAATGCGCTTTCTGAAAGACTAAGCCTGGTGCTAAAGGAAAGAAATGTCGTACCCATTGCGGCGTTTAACAAGATAATTTCTGAAATTGTAATGCATGAGCCGGTACCTTTTATTTACGAAAGGACAGGGGAGAAGTACAGGCATTTTCTGGTAGATGAGTTTCAGGACACATCAGTAATGCAATGGCAGAACCTGCTGCCAATGCTGGACAATGCACTTTCAACAGGTCACCTGAATATGATTGTGGGTGACGGAAAGCAGGCCATTTATCGCTGGCGTAATGGCGATGCCGATCAGTTTGTTAACCTGCCTCAGGTGAGTAATCCAACTGGAAGTTTGATCGTTGCACAGCGGTCAGCTTCCCTTGCACGGGAATTTTTTCAGGATAAGCTTACCAAAAACTGGCGTTCGCGTAAAGAAATTGTGGATTTTAACAACCGTTTTTTTTGCTTTGCCGCTAACTGGTTTCTAAATGAAAAAAGTATTTATTATGATGAAGTAATGCAGGAAGCTGATCCGGCCAAAACCGGAGGCCTGATCCGGATCACTTTATACACCGGAACGGCGGATAATTATGAAGAAGCTATGTGTGATCAGGTGCTTGATTGCGTGAATGAGAACGTGAGGGCAGGATATCAGCCCGGCGATATCTGCATTCTGGTGCGTACCAATGTTGCCGGACAAGTAATAGCCTCCCACCTGACTGAATCAGGTATTAAAGTAGTCTCCTCCGATTCACTGCTGCTGAATAATGCTGCTGAAGTTCAGTTCCTGATTTCATGGTTCAGGTTATTGTTTAATCCTCAGGATATTGTATCAGCAGCTCATATTCTGGAGTATCTTTATTCTTGTGGCACTTTCGGAGCCGCAGCCCGTCATGCAATGCTTCAGCAATCCCTGGATATTGCGTTGTTTTACAAATTGCTTGATGAAAATGGTTTCCACATTAATGTGCAAGAACTGGAAGCGCAGGCCTTGTTTGATCAAACCCAAACTCTTATTCGTATCTTTCGCCTCAACGAAATAGCTCCACTGTATACTCAATTTTTCCTTGATCAGATACTTTCCTTCTCTTTAGGCAGTGATCAGGGCATATCAGGATTTCTTGAATATTGGGAACAACAAAAAGCCGGGCTTTCGGTGGTGCTTCCTGCCAGTGCCGATGCGGTTCAGGTTATGACAATACATAAAGCCAAAGGACTGGAGTTTCCGGTAGTGATAGCTGCATTTGTAGATTATACAGTCAGAACAGGCAGAGATTACACCTGGGTGACACTTGAGGATGATCCACTTTTACCGGAAGTAAAAGTCGCAATGTTGAAACTTACACAAAAGGTACTGAATACGCCTTTTGCAGCGCTTTACGAAGAAGAAAAGGCAAAGGCATACCTGGATTTGCTCAATATGCTTTATGTAACACTTACCAGGCCTTCAGAACGTTTGTTTGTATTTACCGGCAAACTCCCAGAGAAAGATTCAGCATCACAAACCAAAACCATGACCGATCTTTTTGCGGCTTTTTATGTGGAGAATAATCACGATCCCCGTTTAAATCCTGTAATGGAGATGGGAAAAGGCACCTGTATTCGTGGATATGAATGGAAACCAAATGAGGCATTGCTTCCTGAATTTATCTCCAATGCCTGGCATCATCGCATAGTGATTGCTTCACGTGCTCCGGATTATTGGCTGGTAGACGCACCTGAGGCCATTCAGGCAGCGGGTCTGATGATGCATGAAGCACTGAAGGCCATTTCAGTAGCAGAAGACGTAAAACCTGCTGTTGAGCGCTTGTTGGGTGAAGGATCTATATCTCCGGAACAGGCTGCCAATATTGAAAAACATTTGAAGGCACTGATGAATCATCAGGTGGCAGGGATGTTTTTTGAACCGGGCATTCGGGGAATAAACGAAGCAGAAATATTAACGCGTGGCGGAAAAAGTTGTCGTCCTGATCGCATTGTATTCAGACCTGGTCGTACTGATGTTATTGATTATAAAACCGGTACAGAGCATCAATCACATCACCATCAGGTGCAACAGTACGCAAGTTTGCTCACGGCTATGGGATATCCGCAGGTGAAAGCCTGGCTCATTTATCTGGGCGATGAAATAAAAGTTACTGTAGCCTGAAAAAAAAATGGGTAATTTTGGCGCATGATTCCCACCATTGATGCCGGCAAGCTTTTCGACCTTCGATCCACCCATCTGTTGATTGATGTGCGTTCACCTGCTGAATTTGAGCTGGGGCACATACCGGGAGCCATCAATTTGCCCCTTTTCAACAATGAAGAACGGGCGCAGGTAGGTATGCGATATGCTAACGGGGGCAAAAATGCTGCATTATTGCTGGGGCTTGAAATTGCCGGACCAAGGTTTGCTCGTTTCGTTAAAAAAATCAACGGCCTAACCCATAAAAAAGTTGAAGGTGTCATCGTGCATTGTTGGAGAGGAGGAATGCGGAGTCAAGCTATGGGTTGGCTGCTTGAGTTTGCCGGTTATACCGTTAAAGTACTTGAAGGCGGTTATAAGGCTTATCGAAGTTTTATACGTCAGCATATTACCGATGGGCCTGAATTTATTGTTGTGGGAGGCATGACCGGAAGTGGCAAAACTCCATTATTACACACCCTTAAATCCATGGGTGAGCAGGTGATCGACCTGGAAGCTCTGGCCAGCAACAGAGGCTCCGTATTTGGCTATCTGGGGCAGCACGAACAACCCAACAATGAGCAGTTTGAAAATGATCTTTATGAAAGCATTCGTATGCTGAACACTAATCTCAGGGTATGGGTGGAGGACGAAAGCAGGAGTATAGGTACTGTTGCGCTGCCGGATCCCTTTTTTAAAAAAGTAAAAAGCAGCCCATTGATTTTTATCGAGGTTCCCATTCAGGAAAGAATCAGACGTATATTGGCAGAATACGGGATGTTTGATGCTGCATTGCTCACAGATGCGGTGACCAGGCTCCGGCAACAACTGGGTGCTGCAAAAGTTGAACAAATTATCGGGCATATAAATCAGGGTAATTTTGAACCTGCTGTTTCGGAATTATTGAAGTACTACGATCAGAACTATATCAAAGCATTCAGGAAATTTAACACCCGCAAAGTTGATTATTTAATTATTGATGATGATGACATGATTGCTCATGCCCGCCAGATGATTTTACTTTCTCAAAAAAACAACCATGGAACAGATCTATCTTGACTATAACGCCACTACACCTGTTGATGCAGCGGTAGCCAACGAAATGCGGCCCTATCTTGAGGCCATTTTCGGGAACCCATCCAGTAACCATGAATTTGGTATCAAAGCACGGGTAGCTCTGGAAAAGGCACGGTCGCGGGTAGCCGGCCTTATCAATGCCAAACCACAGGAAATAGTGTTTACCAGCGGAGGCACAGAGTCGAATAATATGGCAATAAAAGGTGCTGCATTCGCGATGCAACCACATGGCAATCATATTATTATATCTGCTGTGGAGCATCCTGCGGTAAGCGAAGTTACCGGCTTTTTAAGTCAGCATGGTTTCAAGGTGTCCATAGCACCTGTGGATGAATATGGTATGGTGAATCCGGATGTTATAAAAGAAATGTTGCAGCCCGAAACCATACTTATTTCGGTGATGCATGCCAATAACGAAGTGGGAACCATTCAACCGATTGCTGAAATCGCTCAGATCGCCCGTCGTCATGGTGCGCTCATGCACACAGATGCAGCTCAGTCAGCCGGTAAAATTCCTCTGGATGTTAAATTGCTTGAGGTTGACCTGCTTTCCATTGCGGGACATAAGTTATACGCTCCCAAAGGTGTGGGTGCACTCTACATCAGGCACGGGGTGAAAATTGAAAAGCTCATGCATGGCGCCAACCACGAGCAAAATTTAAGAGCCGGCACTGAAAATGTGCTTGAAATTGTGGGTTTAGGCAAGGCCTGTGAACTGGCGCGTCAGGGTATGGAGAATGAAATTATTCATCTGTCGCAGATGAAAAGGCTGCTGCTGAACGGGCTACGGCATGAGCTGAGTAATTTCAGGGTAAATGGTCATCCGGTACACTGCCTGCCCAATACATTAAGTCTTTCATTTTTAAACCTGAATGCAGTTTCACTTCTGCAGGCAATGCCCGGATTGGCTGCTTCAGCCGGAGCCGCTTGTCATACGGGCAGTGATACTACTTCAGGCGTGCTGGGTGCCATGGGTGTTCCCCCCGAATATGCCCAGGGTACACTCCGGTTTTCGGTGGGCAGAAATACTACCACTGCTGAAGTAAATAAAGCCATTGAGATCATTTCAAATGCAATAAAGTCATTTGAACCACGCAATGATCAAAATAAAGCGTTTAGCGAATCAGAAGATGAAATCAAATTAACCCGATTTACTCATGGACTGGGATGTGCCTGTAAAATGCGGCCTGCCGATCTGGAGGCTGTGCTGGCAAAACTGGCTCCGGCAACTGATCCTAATGTACTGATTGGTGCATCAAAACGCGATGATGCCGCCGTTTATCAGGTGTCAGATCATTTGGCTGTGGTTCAAACCCTCGATTTCTTTACCCCAATAGTTGATGAACCTTATCAATTTGGAGCCATTGCTGCTGCCAATGCCCTGAGCGATATCTATGCCATGGGTGCCCGCCCCGTATTCGCATTGAACATCGCGGCATTTCCGGTAAATCGTTTGCCCCTAAAGGTACTTGAAGACATCATGCGCGGAGCCTCCGACAAGGCAACTGAAGCCGGTATTTCCATTCTGGGTGGACATACCATTGAAGACAATGAACCCAAATTTGGCATGGCAGTTACGGGTTTGATTGATCCTGAAAAGATCATATCTAATGCAGGAGCTGAGCCTGGTGATGTGCTAATCCTTACCAAACCCATTGGTACGGGTATCATTTCAACGGCATCCAGATTGGGATTGGCTGAGCCTGATGTGGTGGATGTTGCTGTAAAAATCATGATGAACCTGAATAAAACTGCTGCCGGACAGATGGTTATGCGCACAGTACATGCCTGTACCGACATTACCGGCTTTGGTTTGCTTGGACATCTGCATGAGCTGACCAGCGCTTCTGCCGTTAAGGCCACAGTTAATTTTGATAAGGTGCCTCTTATTCAGGGAGTTGTTGATATGGTGTTGGCCGGTGCAGTGCCGGGAGGCACACTTGCTAATGTAGCTTATGCCGAAACTTACACTGATTTTGGTTCGGCATCTCCTGGTGAAAAAGCCATATTGTGTGACGCACAAACTTCGGGTGGATTGTTAATCAGTCTGTCGCCCAAAGAAGCCGGCATATTAATAAAATCATTGCACAAACAAGATATTCCGGCTGCAATAATTGGGAGCATCACAGCATCAGGAAAGGGAGAAATTCTGGTCGAGATTTAATTCCGGTTCAGCCCAGTCAAGGGGTTATGGAACCTACAAAACTGGAAGCATTATTATCAATAATGGTCATGTCGCCGGTATCAATGCTGCCATCCCCATTGACATCAGTAGACAAATAGCCGGTAGCAAAATTCGAAGCATCATTGTCCACCGGGGACATATCTCCGGTATCAATAGAACCATCCTGATTAACATCACCACTATAAATTGCATACACACCATCAATCATCATCAGCAAATTACCTCCATAAACCATTGCAGGAACATTAAATGGATAAGTGATGGTTGTGCCCGCCATAGAAACGGGTGTGGATGATACCGTTGCAATGCTGTTGCGGTGTTTGATGGTGAGGTAATAGGACCCGCCATAGGCTGCCGGGATGGTCATAGATGCCTGTCCCGTTGTGGATAAATTGACATTGCCGGAAGTATAAACAATATTGGAATAGTTGGCCGGATTGTGCAGTTCAACTTGTATCTGATCGGCTGTGGTGCCGGGAAATTGTGGTCCTGTACCATTTAAAGCTTTGCGCATGGTGCCACCTCCATTATAAAGCCCTTCAATAAAGAGGGTTAAATTGAGTGTTTTATCCGTAAGTGCAGAGCGGCCTGTAAAAGTACCAAATGTAGTTAGCCCATTGGCCGTCAATTGATGTAAGGTAGTATTGGCCGGATTAAAACTCACCGGTGGTTCGGGCAGCACCCTAACGCATAACAGCGTATTTTCACTGCCTGTTACATCAGCAACCGTATATTGAAAAGTGGCGTTACAGGTAAAACCCGTAATTCCATTTTGAGTAACCACCCAGTACCGGTTTAAATAGTTGCTGCCAGATCCCGGATAAGCCGCATTGGTAAGCTTTAAGCCAGCATAGTTTGATCCTGAAAAAGAACCACCTGAAAACGAAAGGGTGACCGGCGTATATTCGGCGGTTCCCGTGTTATCGCCCACAATAAAGGTGAAACTTCCGGCTGAAGAGAATGATTTGCGCAGCTCTCCTGATCCTGTAGCTACAACCATAGCTGATGCAGAAGGGACTCCGGCAATGCTGGCTGCAGTACCAAGGGTTAAATGGTTGCTTCCCAGAATAATGCGGCCGCTATTCATCGTGAGAACTCCCTCTACCCTGGTCTGACCGCCATTCACCATGCCGGCAGCATTATTGATCACCAGGTTTTGAATGATGTTGGTTCCGCTTATGGTTTGCTGCACCGTTCCGGCTATCTGAAGCGTTCCAGTGCCCAGCGAATTGGCGGCTGCATTTTCATTCACCACATTTTTTCGGGCAATTACCGTTCCTGCATTGTTAAGGGTAGCTCCATTCTTAATCACCATGTTTTCAACAGAAACCAGGGTGGTGCCTGGTGTTACCCTGAGGGTTGTTCCGGAGGTTATGATATTTTCAGCCCATGAATATTGATTCAGGCAGGTTAAGAAAAAGCCTGTCATCAAAAGAAAGCTTAACGTTGCTTTTCCCAAATGGACAGATTGTGCGATTTGACTTTTCATAATGCTGAATATTAAATTGTTGATGGTTGTTTCATTAAAATTGAATTAGTTACTCCGTCTGAGCTCCGGCATAGGTTCCTGAAACTGCAATTAAGGGAACCTGGCAGGGCCCCAGCACTGCTTTGAACAGGTTGTTTTCTCTTGCATGAAATCCTTCTGTAAGCTGCACATAGTTGCCTGCTTTATAGGTAACGTCAGTGCCAACACCTCCGGTAATTATCCGGCTGGAAGTTACAGAAATGCTGGCTTCATAGTTCTGAACCCCTGTGTAATTCGGATTCCCCGGATCGTTTCCCTGCGTAAGATAATAGGCCGTTGGACAGGAAGTATAGAGGTCGGATGACCACAATCCCCTGCCATAGGTTCCCGCGCGTATTAATCCAGCCGTATAGTTTATTTCAAGATCAAATACCGGTACGGTGGGCAACCCATTCATAAAGGGGATCCAGAAACCAAGCGTTTCATCGCGGTAATACACACCGATATCAGTACCTATATACAAGGCATTGTCTGGTGATCCGTTTTTGTCCTCATAAGCAATACAGTTTATGATTGTGTTGGGCAGGTTCCCTGATATGTTTGTCCAGGAAGCCCCCCCATTGGATGAGGCATATACTTTTTGACCAGCCACGTAATCAGCTACAGTTATGAATACATCCAGCGAATTATCAGGATTGACGGTAATACCCGTAATGTTTCTGGATGGCAAACCACTGCTGATTGATGTCCAGGTAGCAGCGGCATCGTCTGAACGCCATATAGAGGTTCCACTCGCAGCATAAATACGATTGGTATTGCTGGTTCCCATAGCCATCGCGCTGCTGCCGTTCACCCCGGTATTTGTCCAGCTTGAACCACCATTGGTGCTCTTATACACGTCGGTATATCCCGCATATATTGTGTTTGCGTTTGATGGATTCATAATTACAGGTGTTACCCAGGTTCCGCTTGAACCCGCTGGTTGAATGTAGGTAAATGAAGTACCGCCATTTGTAGATTTTTCCAGAGCGCCATTTTGCCGGTTGGTGTATATGATGTTTGAATTGGTATGATCTATCATGCAGTCCATACCATCTGCTCCCCGCAGGTGTTGCATGTTATTGGTACCAGTCCATTTGTTCGAACCATTGTCCTGGGTGCCACCGATAAGCAGGTTTGCATTTGCCTGGGTGCCGGCAATGCGGTACCACTGGGTAATTGAAATACCGGACGTTAAATCGGTCCAGGTATCACCAAAGTTGGTTGAACGGAAGATGCCGCCATCGCTCAGGCAATACAGATAATTGTTCAGAGGATTGATTGCCAGGTCATGAATATCGGCATGGGTGTAACCTATCGTATTTCCACGGGTATCCCACCATGATGAAATGGTCCAGGAAGTTCCCCAATTGGTTGATGTCCAGGTGTTGATACCTCCAACAATTACATTTGAGCTTGATGTGCGCGATACGGCAACGGCAAGATCGTAGGTGGTTTGATGAGCATCATCATTTCCGGTACTTGAGTAACCAAGCAGATTTGGAGTGGTTGATCGTGTTGAGAAACTGGAACCACTGTTTGTAGATAGATAAAATCCTTTAAAAGCACCAACTGCAGTAGGCGGCCCGCCAAAAAGGTAAACGTAGGCCGAATTTGCGGGTGAAACGGCAATGGCAATCCGGGTGCAGCCTGAGGGCATGCCGGTGGTTATCTGGGTCCAGTTTTCACCGGTATCCGTAGAGCGATGAAAAGTGGATGTGCCCGACACGTATACATAAGCAGGATCGCCGGGTTTAAATTCGATGTCGCGGTAGCTGCCTGACAATACATTTGTCCAGCTAAAGCCTGCGTTTGTGGTTTTAAAAATTCCAAGAGTGGTAACCGCAAAAAGAATGTTAGGATTGGTGGGATGAATCAGCAGCTTATATCCCCTTACATTATTTTGTACTGTCCAGCTAAGACCGGTAGTGAGCCAGGTTTCGCCGCCATTTATGGTTTTTAGTACGCCAATAGATCGTGTATCACCGCCATCTCCATCTCCGGTAAGGATATACATTATATTGGTGTTGTTGTAGTTGACAGCGATGCCTGATACCCCTATATTTGGCATGCCATCAGTCAGTGGCGTCCATGCTGTTCCGCCATTGGTAGTGCGCCACAAGCCTCCTGAGGGTCCTCCAACCCAGAAAGTATTGGAGGCTGTTGGATGAAAGGCAATAACATTCAGCCGGCCAATACCGGGATTCCAGCCCGCAAGATTGGTATAGGTGGTGGGTCCGATAGAACTCCAATAGCCGTTCGTGGATAGTGGTGCTCTTGAACCATTATCAAACTGAGCTTTGTGTTCCAGATAGGTGTCCCAGGTTTTGGCTGCCACATTGGTGATTTTTCCGTCAGCAGTAAGCCGGTGCTGATGAAAAAACTCCCAACGCTTCCATTGCTTGTAGCCTGTACCCCGGCCTTTTTCCTTGTCAGCATAATATTGCTCTACCGTTTGCCGGATGGTTTCAAAATCTGTAGTTGCGGGATTAAGCCATAAATCCGAAGGAGGGCTTTGCTGCGCTAAAAGCAAACCCGATAAGGTTACAAATAGCAGCATTAATCCCAGGTGTATAACTTTCTTCATAAGTGTGTTGCTTTTAATGAAATGAAATTCAGGTTACTTTGGTTTTTCACCGGGAGGTTGTGTGCGTTCCCCCTGCATGTTTCGATAATTGATGATACCAGGTTGCGCTTCCGGGGCCTCTTGTTTGCTTTCTCCTTTCATATCCCTGTAATTGGTAACTTCTATCGGAGAAGCATCAGTTTTTTGTCCGGTATTCTGATCAATTGAGGCATCTACACCGGTAGGTTGTAAGCTGATTGCTTTTGGATGCTCTGTGAAGCTTTCATCTTCCCTTTTGGGATCAACGGGAATTATTCCGGGTCTGCCTGGTGCCGGTTCCGGTTCGAATGCCCATTCTCCCTGAAGTTTGGTATCCACCAGGGGTGTGCTGATTTTGGCAGGATTGGTGTGCAATGTGCCAGTCTGTAACTCCCTTTCAATTCCGGTAAGCTTTGGATCAATGGGAGGAGCTTCGTTTTTAACGACCGTTTTTTGTATTTGCGATTTTTCTGATGGTTGCTGTTGCTGAGCGCTTATAGAAGAAATGCCCATTGCCATTAGCAGCAATAAACCAACCCGTTTAAATTTTTGCATGGTTCTTTGTTTAAAAGGTGAAAAGCTCTTTAAAAGTAACATTACCGGCTATCGGCTTTTAAAGCTTTAACTTCTTCTTTTAGCTGGTTGATGACCTTATCCTGTTCAATAAGGTACAAGGTAAGTTCTTCCACTTTTTCGAGCAGCATTCTTTGCATATCGCCCAGTTTGATGCCTTCAGCCTCAACTTGTTTTGCAGAAGGAATTCCCGGGAGGTGGTTGTTTTTAAGAATGCTTTCTTCAAGCGATTGCAGACTCATCAACTCATATTCCGGGGCAAATACATAATCCGGCCAGCTTGCCGTTGCCTGAACCAGAACTTCATTGCAGGCAATTCCTCCATTTACCGAGAGTCTGTATCCTGTAGCCTGATTGGTGGTTCCAATTCTTAGATCGTTGGATATATATGTTGTGCCGGCAAAATATCCGGCCCAACTGCTTGCCCCACCGCTGGCGGAACCATATATCCCTATTCGTGTACCTTCTGTACCGCCATACGCACTGCCATATACCCCGTAAGTGGTTCCGGTATAAGTTTGTCCGTTTCCGGTGCCAACAACACCCCGGTAACTTCCAATACCTTCAACACCTATTCCCCAGCCGGGAGCATTCACAGACGTCCCTCTTAATGCCCGGGTATCTGCTGAACGCGTGTGTAAAACGGTGGCGTCAAGTAGCGTTGATAATGAGTCTGCACCCCCTGAACCGCCACTGTGGCTTTCAATCAGAATACGGCCTTTAAAATTTCCGGCATAATTGGCCGATGCCCCGCTTGCTGTTGCACTTACAGCATAATTGGTATTCTCATTGATACCATCAGTAACAAACAGACCGCCATAATTGGTTGCATTCACATCGTTGTTCCATCCGTAAACCGCGGCACCATTGGCGCCCAGCGCAGGTTTTATGCCCATAACACCGGCATTGTAAACTAAAGCAGGCGCTCCCATAGATTGCGGGCTTAACACACCCAGCATACCGGTGGCATAAGTCTCAGCTCCGTTTTGGTCATTCCCTTTGATTGCAGCCTTGCCAATGAGATAATTCGTTACGTTCAACCCATTGTCTTCAGGTACGTTGGTACCTATGGCTACGCGCCCGGTATTAAAAAAGATATTGGATCCATTGGGTTGCCAGTAATCGTTTGCCGAGGTGCCAAAACGTTGCCAGGCCGAACCAGTGTAATAGTAGTATCCCGGCGTGTTGTCAGTTTGATAAAGGAGCAAACCTGCAACAGGAGCTGCCGGACGCTGGGCAAGCGTCATCCTGGGTGCGAGAAAACCCTTGCCGGTTGCCTTTACATCCAGCATGGCTGAATTGTCGGGATTGGAACCATCCGTATTGATGGCTATTTGCGCCTGCAACTGAATGGAGAGCGCTGCAAAAATAAAAATGAGTAGATGTTTCATTTGTGTGTGTTGTTTGAAATGAACAATAAAAAATGAGAGTCAGTATATATGCTGAAAAGGGGAGCAGGACAGGCAGGCAGTTGTGAGAGATGTCTGAGGTGTAAATATGCGCCAGACCGCATGGGTAACTAAAAATAAAATAACAACATTTTTCTTAAATTGTTTCGGCTCATTGAGCTAATAATGAATGAATTAGTGTTAATTTTATGTTAAGAATTGTAGTCATATCTGGTTTTGCAGCATTCAAATTTAAATGTATTTTTAAAAAAATATTGCCGGATTTCTAATTGGTGAAAGAAGTTTGATCCGCGTAATGGGCTGATTCTTTCTATACAAAATGGTAATTTATAATATACAATTTTTAGAAAACATATGTTTATTTTTAGTCTTTAATAAGTTATATTCCGCAAAAAATATTTCTATTGTTATTTTGCTGCCGAAAGGATGCATTTATTGGTTTTAATAAAGTTCAAATGATAACTTTGCAGTGAGATAACTCTGATTGATGTCCGGCTTCAAAAATACCAATTATCATCATCCTGCTTTCGGGGCAGTAATTGCTGCGATTGTGCTGTTCTGCTCTTTCCTGGTTGTGGATGCTGTTTTTCCGTTCAATATAGATAAGGTATCTTATGGAACCGTTATATATGATGAAGAAGGTATATTAATACATGCATTTCTGACTTCCGATGATAAATGGAGATTAAAAGCCGAGCCGGATGAAATTACTCCGGAGATTAAGAAAGCCTTTATATATAAGGAAGACCGGTGGTTTTATTATCATCCGGGAGTAAATTTATTGTCGGTAGGCAGGGCCTTATTTAATAATCTTACAAGCGGGCGGCGCACCTCGGGAGCTTCGACCATTACCATGCAGTTGGCCCGTCTCTTAGATCCTGCACCACGAACATTTATAAATAAGTTTCGAGAGATGTTTCGCGCGCTGCAGTTAGAGCTGCATTATTCGAAAGATGAAATTTTACTTACTTATCTTAATTTATTGCCTTACGGCGGAAATATTGAAGGGGTAAAGGCCGCCTCCATGGTTTATTTTGACGAGATGCCTCAGGCACTAAGCATGGGACAGGTGGCCATGCTGACCGTAATTCCAAATAATCCCAATCATCTGAAACCCGGGGCAGACAATGCGTTGCTTCTTGATTGGCGCAATAAGTGGCTAAATCGTTTTAAAGCATCCGGAGAATTTAATAGTGATGCTATAAATGATGCCTTAAACGAAACCATAGCTGATCACCGCATGGCAATGCCCCGGCTGGCGTCCCATTATTCTCTGAGGGTGGCTGCAAAAGCGGCTCAGGGAAATACCTATTCTACCCTTAACCTTGCACTTCAAAGTAAACTGGAGACCCTGGCCGGAAATTACGTAAGGCGGCTACGAAGTATAAATGTGGGTAACCTTGCAGTGGTTGTGGTAAGTAACAAAACAATGGAAGTGAAGGCTTATCTGGGTTCATCTGATTTTAATGATGACAACTATCAGGGACAGGTTGATGGTGTAACTGCACTGCGTTCTCCGGGATCTGCCCTCAAGCCGTTACTGTATGCTCTGGCCATAGATAAAGGCCTGATTACACCAAAAATGATGATGGTTGATGTGCCGGTGAATTTTGCCGGTTATCGCCCGGAAAATTATGATGAGCAATACCGGGGAAAAGTTACCGCTGAATATGCCATCGCTCATTCACTCAATGTGCCTGCGGTGGAGTTGCTGGATAAACTGGGAACTGAACATTTGTCAGATGCTTTGTCGCTCACCGGGTTTAAATGGATTGCACAAAATCGCAAACATTTGGGACTGTCTGTAATACTGGGTGGATGCGGTACTACACTCGAAGAACTCACTGCCTTGTACGCAGCTTTCGCCAATGGCGGGTTATACCATCCCCTGCAGTTGGATAAGCAGGCGCTTCCTCTTATGGCTGATACCCTTTGCTCGCCCCAGGCCGCCTATATGATTACCGAAATGCTTACCGGGTTGCAACGTCCGGATCTGCCGAATCAATATCAACAAGCTGCTCACCTGCCGACTATTGCCTGGAAAACCGGTACTTCATACGGCAGACGCGATGGATGGGCCATAGGTTATAACCCGGAATATACTGTTGGGGTATGGACGGGTAATTTTCCAGGTTTTGGTTCCCCCGAACTCAACGGAGCTGAATGTGCAGTGCCCCTGTTGTTCAATATTTTTAATCTGTTGAGTGATAGAGTTTCACCCCGATGGTTTACTCCGCCTGACGGACTTGATTTCCGGCTGGTGTGTACTCAAACCGGCATGATCCCAGACACTTTTTGTCATCAGACAGTGATGGATTACTTCATTCCGGGAGTTTCAACTGCCATGCGCTGCAATCATCTTCATCAGGTATATACTAATCCGGACGAAACCATATCCTACTGCCGGCAATGCCTGCCGGAAAAGGGTTATAAGTCTGCTCTTTTCTCCACCTATCCGTCCAGTCTGCTTGCCTGGTACAACGAAATACACATTCCCTGTAATGCTGAGCCTCCGCACAATCCTGCCTGTCTATCCATCCGCCGGGAAGGTGACCCGGTAATTACTTCCCTGAATGATGGTGCCGAATATCTTCTCATCCATGGCAGAAAACAGCAATTGATGCTTGCCTGCAATGCTGAAAACGGAGTAGCTAAAGTGTACTGGTATCTTAATGACCGGTTTTACAAATCAGTCAGACCCTCCGAAAAGGTATTTTTTGAACCTGATGCAGGGAGTTATAAGGTGAGTTGTTCGGATGACCGGGGGAGGAACAGCGATGTATACATTGAGGTGTCGTTTTTGTAACTTGTGAACTGGCAAGCACTTCTGATATGCCAGCGGGAATCAATAGAGGAAAACAGAAACGTTTTATGCTTCTGGTTGATGTTTATGTGCTTTTTGATCTGTAATTGTATTGACTCTGATGCTTATCAGCCCTAATTCCATTCAACTATTCCCTGTTTTACTGCGTACTTTATCAACTCGGCAGTATTGTTGAATCCGAGTTTTCGCAAAATATTATTCCGGTGGGTTTCAATGGTACGGTAGCTCACATTCAGTTTGTCACCCACCTCTTTAGCGGCAAGCCCATCACATAAATGTTGAATGATTTCTATCTCACGGGGAGTCAATGCTGTTTCCTTTTTTCTGGTAAAGGTCTTTCTTCCTGCAGTAATACCTGTCTTAGACAGATACACATCGTACATAATTTTTGTTACACTTTGACCGTAATAGTGGTTTCCGGAAAGTACGCAACGAATGGCTTTTTCTATATCTGACATTTGTGCCAGTTTACTCAGATAACCTTCTACATCTATTTCAAGCAATTCGCTCACCGTTTCTGATGAAACTTCCGACGATAGCATAATGATTTTGATTTGAGGATATTCCTGTTTCAACCGGCGTGCTATGGCAATACCACTTTCATCGGGCAGGCGAATATCAAGTATCAGCAGGTCGGGAACCTTGCCTTGTTGGAGCAAATGGGAAAACTCTATGCCTGAAGCGCACTCGCCGATTATGGATAACGGAGCTTCCATTGCGGCTATGGTTGTACGGAGACCGATGCGGTATAGTGCATGGTCATCAACCAAAACAATGCTGGTGGGAGGCAATGAATTCATGAGTTTGCCAGATTAAATGAGAAGATTGTTCCTTTGTCAGGGTTGCTTTGTATTTCAAGGCGGCTGTTGTTCCTCTCCAGCAATTCATTGCAGATAATCAATCCCAAACCGCTGCCTTTTTCTCCGTATGTACCTTCGTCAGAGGTGGTTTTCCCATCCATTTGCAGCTCATTTATCTTTTCCTGAGGCATGCCGATACCCTGATCGATGATTGAAACCCGCGTAAAAGAGTCGTCTCTGGAGACAACTACGCGAATAATATCATCCGGTTTTGAAAACTTCACTGCATTGTCGAACAGATTGCGGAAAACAGTATTGATCATCTGCCGGTCGGCGTGCACCATGCATTTTTCAGGGAGGTCTGTTATAAATTGAATGCCTTTGTTTTTGGCCGATATGGCATACAATTCGAGATTTTTGTGAATGGTTTCACTAAGATTAAACGGCAAAGGATTATAGGTCATTTTTCCTGTCTGCAGGTTGGCCCAGTTTAACAAATTTTGTAGCAGTGAAAGCTGTGATTCGGCGGCATTGCTGAAAGCAGACAGCAAGCCCAGTGTTTCAGCATCATACTTATCTGCGTGTTTTATCATCGCATCAATGGCTACCTTCTGGGCAATGGCCGGACTTTTTAAGTCGTGTGAGATGATTGAAAAAAGTTTGTCTTTGGTTTCATTGAGTTCCTTGAGTGTTTTATTCCTGAGGCGGCTTCGTTTTCGGTTGATAATGAGTGTAACCACAAGTATCGTGAGCAGTATTAAAATAACGGAAAGGAAAATTTGTTGTTGATGCACGATTTTCAACTTCTGTTTATATAAGAGCAGTTCCGCTTCACTTTCCCTGCTTTTATAGCGAATTTCAAATTCCTGTGTTTTCGCCAGCATCTCCTGATTCATCAGCGTATCGGTGAGGTTTTGCAATTTTATAAGATATTCATAAGCCAATTTATAATCTCCTGATTGACGATGGAAGTCGCCTGCAGTGAGCAGAACTTCCTGCCTTACCCGGTCATAACCTGTTTCCAGGGAAAGTTTTTCAGCCTTTTTGAACATGTCATTGGCTTTCTCCTTTTCTCCGGTGATGGAATTCAGCACACCCAGGTGCATATAACTCAGTGCAATGATTTCATTGTCGCCAATTTTTATTGCAATATCCATAGCTTCATTTAAGGGTGCCGACACGGCATGTAATTGGTTTTGCTCAAGATTGTTGGTAGCAATATTCATCAAACAATTGCATATAGAAGCACTGTCGGCCAGTTCGCGTTGAATTTTTAATGCTTTACCATAGTATTCAGCAGCTTGTTGAGGCAGCTGTTGTTTTTGGTAGATATTGGCGATATTGTTGTAAGCAATGGAAATTCCTTCCTTGTTTTTTAGTTTTTGGGCAGCATTAAGCGCCAATTGATAAAAGTAATGTGCCTTGTCCCATTCGTTTTGAAAAAAATAGACCATGCCTGTTTGCATCAGGGTACGGGCACGCAATACATCGTTGGGGACGTGCTCTGTTAGTTTTAAGATTTCTTCCAGTGCTGAAATGGTATTGGTAAAGTCTCCTGCATAGCTGGCCATTACGGCATATCTGTATAACAGGGATGGAAGCTTATTTCCGGTATTTCCCGACTTCCGGCTTAGAATTACTGCCTGCTGATAGGCCTGGGCAGCTTCAGTAGCCTGGTAATTTTCCTCGAATTCCATTCCCAGCTGTTCATAACACGATAGTTCTTCTTCAACAGAAAGCCTGGAATCTTTGAGTACCTGTTGCAAAGAATCTAACCTACTTTCCGAAGCATATGAACCGGAGCATAGCAGCAGACAGGAAAGTAAACAGTGATATATTAATTTCAGGTACATAGGAGCGGTAAGCAGCGTAAAACAGCAGATGAGTTATCACTGCAAATATGATAAAATTTTGAATATAAACAAAATATCAAAGCATTTTTAAGAGTAGTAAATTTTAATTATGCAATCATTAATCTGGCCTATCGCAACCAGAATTGGTCTAAGTAGAAGTACGTAATAAAAATTACATGGAAAAGTGTATTGATTTTCAGGGTTTTGCATACTATTTTTACTGAAAGAAAAAAGAAGACATGGGTCCCGTCAAAACATCCAAAGAAAGCCTTGTCCGGCAACTCATTTTCCTCAGTATTCAATATGAAGAGTTGCTGAAACATCTGAATGCAACGGAACTTCTTATAAAAAATCCAAACGCATCCAAACAATCGTGGGGCGCTTCAGAGAAGAAGAAAATTAAAGAAGCTAAAACAATAAATCAAATGATAAACCAGGTATTTAAACGCTCAGTCATGGACACTCAAAAGTTTGTTATTCTGCTTGCTATAACTGCACTACTGGGCTGTTGCACTTCACCCGGAGGGCAAACGGATTCGAACACCGAATACCGGAAAGAGCTTTCGGCAAGACTTTATAAAATCCGGAATGAGGATTCGCTTCAAATCGTGCTAAAACAGTTTGCCGAAGAGAAGAATGATGTCGGTAAAATGATATGCTATAAGCAATTGGGATCGCGACAGCGCGAAAACGCCCATTTTTCTGATGCCATCAGTAGTCACCACAAGGGATTGGAGATAGCATTAAAATTAAACGACACCATCGAAATAGTGCAGGCAATGAACAACCTGGGTACCAACTTCCGGCGTATAGGGGCGCAGAGCGAAGCCTCCCAATACCACTATCAGGCGCTGCATTATGCCGAAGCCTGGTCGGGTTTACATACCCATACCGGTACCAAAAACCGCGTTGTATCTTTAAACGGAATCGGAAATATTAGTCTCACACTTGGATACTACAACGAGGCCGAAAAACACTTCCGCGAAGCCCTGAAAGACGAAATTGCACTAAAAAGCCCGATCGGACAGGCAATTAATTATGCCAATCTGGGCGCTATTTTCGAAAATCGACAGCAATACGACTCGGCATATCTATACTTTCACAAATCGCTGGAACAGAATAAAATTGCCAAATCGGATATGGGCATCGGGCTATGCCTGATACACCTTGGCGAATTGTATGAGAAGGAACAAAAATTCGAATTGGCAAAGGCTGAATACCAAAAAGCGTATGATTTAATGGATGAGATTTCTGACAAATGGCATTGGCTGGAAGCTTGCCAGTCCATTGCCCGCATTCATTTAATTACCGGTAATGTCGCCGAATTTAATCGTTACATCCAATTGGCGGAAAGCACTGCAAACCAAATTAAATCGCCCGAGCATCTTGCCGCCATATATATGCTCAAACACGATTACGATATCAGGCAAGGCAATCACCGGCTTGCACTTCAACATTACAAGCAGCACAAAGCAATGCAGGACAGTGTGCAGGGCGTACAAAAGGCAAATCGTTATATGGATATACGCCTGGGATACGAGCAAGACAAAAACGCGCTACGATTCCAACAAATGGAAGCTGCAAGTAAGATGGAGCAACAAAAAAAACAATTTGTCATTTATATGTCGTGGCTGATTATCATCGTTTCATTCATCATAACGGCATTGCTTTACTATGCCTACCGCCAGCGGACACTCAGCAACAAAATACTGAAAAAACTGGAACAAACCCGAACTGACTTTTTTACCAATATTACCCACGAATTTCGCACACCCCTCACCGTGATACAAGGATTGAACCGCCAGATGCAGCAAAAGGAAAACCTTTGTGAGAAAGAAAAAACAGCATTCAGGGCAGCCATAGACCGGCAAAGCAACAACCTCCTTAATCTGGTCAACCAATTGCTGGATGTTGCAAAAATCAAGCGGGGAGCTGATGAGCCACAATGGAAGCGGGGCGATATCGTCGCATACCTGCAAATGACGGCAGAAGCATTCAGTTTATTTGCGGGTGAAAAAGAAGTGAAATTAACTTTTTACAGTGAAGTAACTTTGACAGAAATGGATTTCATTCCATCATACATCGATAAAATTGTCTGCAACCTGCTTTCAAACGCCATCAAGCACACTGAACCGGGTGGTAAAATAGAATTTGTTGTCAGAAAGGGGCCGCGTCCCGATACCATTACCATTCGCATATCCGATACCGGTGAGGGCATTCCACAGGAAGATTTGGAGCGCATATTCGACTTCTTTTATCAGAGCCCACAAGCCAGAAACACTTCCGGAACAGGAATAGGTCTGGCGTTCACTCAAATGATGGTGGAGAAAATGAAAGGGAAAATAGAAGTTGAAAGCCAATTGGGTCAAGGAAGCGTTTTTACCGTTAGCTTACCCTTGAAAAACAAACAGTTGCCTCATATTTTGCCCCTCAGAGAAGATGAAAAACCAGCTTCTGTTTTACCCGAAAAACACGATGTAATCAACCAAAACGAGGAGAAGCCCGAACCATTGGAAAAAGAATCCTGCGCCGTACAACCCCTTGTTTTGATCGTAGAAGATAACAGGGACATTGTTTTATACCTTAAATCACTCCTTGTAGATCGTTACAAAGTAATAACGGCACGAAACGGTGAGGAAGGGTTAGATGCAGCAGAAAAAAGTATTCCTGATTTGGTTATTACAGATTTGATGATGCCCGTGAAAGATGGTTATCAATTTGTCTGCGAAATGAAAAAAAACATGCTTCTTAACCATATTCCCGTTATTATGCTTACTGCGAAAACCTCAGAAGAAGATCGCATAAAGGGTTTGCGTTGCGGTGTGGAGGCATATATTCGCAAGCCGTTTCAGCAGGAAGAATTACTTATCCGCATTGAAAATATTTTTGAAAACAGGCGTATTCTCAAAGAAAAATACATGAGCGCCATCACACGCAATGGTTCAGAAAATAAGTTAGACAATGACGCCAACCTGAAATTCCTGCAAACCATCACCAATATTATCCAATCTGAAATAGACAATCCTGAACTGAATTCAACCTTTCTTGCAGATAAAATGGCATTGAGCATATCACAGCTTAGTAGAAAAATTAATGGCATTACCGGTTATTCTACCATATCGTATGTGTTGCAGCTCAAACTCAACAAGGCAAAAAAGATGCTCGCCGATGACAACATTTCCATAACCGAAGTATCTGATGCCTGTGGATTTTACGATGTCAGTTATTTTTCACGTGTGTTCAAGAAGGAATTTGGGATATCGCCATCACACTTTCAAAAGATGCCTGTTTTGGGGTAAAATAAATTTTCCTCAGTCTCTGAAAGTAAATAATTTAAACTTTGTTATTAAAAATTATGCTCTCCGGATAAAGTCCGGATGGCTTCGTTATACCATGAATAAGAATCATATACGTTACCTTTGGTTTATCTGAATGGGACGCTGTGAAAGTAATAATCCGACCTTCTTATAAAAAATTTTACACAATGTTATTTGTATATACTAAATCCTGATTTAGAGATGTTTGACCTTATTTCTTGCGCAAATAATCCTAATGACATCAATTGTTAATGCGTGAAAAGTACTAAATGTTGCGCAGATAATGCAGATGGAATGTAAAGAGTGACCCTATGTTTGCAGTCGTATTGAGGGAAGAACGCCCTTGTATTTGTAAATCCTCGACTTACTAACTTTAATTAAATTATTATGAACAAAAGAATTATTTATCTGCGAAGACTCGTAGCATTGGCTCTTATAACATTTGTATGGGTCAATTCCGGCAATTTGTTTGCGCAAAATCACTCTTCTGCCGCACAGTCATCTCTGGCTGAAGTGACTAATTTTCCATTTATTGAGACTTTTGAAACGAACTCTCCTACATTTGACGATTGGACACAGACCATGGGTGTAGGATATGGAGTTGACTTCTGGAGTTTTGCTACAGGAGCTGGAGGAGGTTCTATAACTACTGCCTGGGAAGGTACACGCAATGCCAGATTTGTAAGTAATAGCAACTATGGAAACAGTGCTTATCTTATTTCTCCCGTGCTTAATTTGACAGGCATTACTTCACCAAAATTATCCTTCTATCTTGGACAGGAATCCTGGCAAGGTGAACAAAATACTACCAAAGTCTTTTACAGGACAAGTGCAACAGCTTCCTGGGTTCAGTTGGCTCATTACACCAACGATATTATTACCTGGACTCAGTTTGAGCTTACGCTTCCCAATCCGTCAGCTACCTATCAGATCGCATTTGAAGGCATCAATAACTATGGCCGTGCCAATGTTATTGATCTGGTTAAGGTTTTTGAAGGTGCAACGCCGGCAACAGTAACTTCCTTCCCATTTACAGAGACCTTTGAAACTTCTTCGGCAACCCTAACTGATTGGAGACA
>DHSR01000036.1:48859-97209 GCA_002410555.1 Bacteroidales bacterium UBA5281
CCAAACTTGTTACTCCACCACTTGACTTATCAGGCATATCTTCACCAAAGCTATCCTTCTATATAGGGCAGCAAGATTGGCAAGGAGACCAGAATACGACCAAAGTATTTTACAGAACAAGTGCAACGGCCTCCTGGGTTGAGCTGGCTCATTACACTGGCGACATTGGAAGCTGGACCCAATTTGAACTTAATCTTCCCAATAAATCAGCTACCTATCAGATCGCTTTTGAAGGCACCAATAACCATGGTTTTGCCAATGTTATTGATCTGGTAAAGGTTTATGAAGACGTTATGCCACTTCCCGTTGCGGTAACCAATGTTGCTCCGCTCAATGGCTCCATCAATGTGAACAATGGGATGATGCTAAACTGGATTTTTGGGAATTACACAAACGAATATGAACTGGTGATGAGTACCACCAATCCACCTGCCACTGTGGTTGTACCATACACAAGCACTTTGGCCACTTCATATGCACTTTCCGGTCTGCTTCCGAACACAACTTACTTTTGGCGGGTGAATGCAGCAAATGCAACGGGTACAACGCTGGGTCCGATCTGGAGTTTTACTACTGCACTTGCCCCTACCCCGGATCCTGTAAACAATATCACGCCAATGAATGGTGCCATCAATATTGATAATGGCATGGCATTGCACTGGGCATTTGGCGCCAATACAAGTGAATATCAACTGTTGATGGGTACATCTTACCCGCCATCCGTAGTGTTTGTTCCTTACACCAGTAACCTGGCCACAACTTATACACTCTTCGGGTTAGAGTACAACAAGACGTATTACTGGCAGGTAAACGCGAAAAATTCAGTCGGGACCACCCCTGGACCAATCTGGAGCTTTACTACGAAAGTAAACGTCGGTATTGACAACCCTGAAGTAACAGAAGCAATTCAGGTATATGCTCAAGGCAACCTGATTTATTTGGTGACCGCTTCCCGCGAAACCGCTTTGGTAAATGTGTATAATCTTACCGGTAAGTTGGTTTTGCAGGGGAATACCAATGGTGATACCCATTCCACCATCAATGCATCAACATTAAGTAATGGTATTTACGTGGTAAACGTAGTGCAGAATAATGGAGTAATAATCAGCCGCAAGGTATCTATCCAAAAATAAACCATAAAAGGAACAGGTAGGGATTAATTTCTTACCTGTTCCCTTTTTATTAAAACAAGGTGGTTTTGCTTTTTGATGCCGGATCATATTTATTACGCTTATTCCTGATTAAGTTCCGGATATCCTCATTACGCAATCAAAATACCGATTTCAGATCAAGACATTTTCCAGCAGTAACTTGTATGTTCTATGCCTTGGATATCAATAGATTAGACAAATGCAATGCACAGATAGTCCTGATTACACCATTTGTTAATGCGTAAAAAATGCTAAATGTTGCTCAAATAATGCAGCCGGATTTTTTAAAACCAGCTTAGGTTTGCAAGTGTATCTCAGAAAAAAATGCCATTAACCAAATATTTATTCAATCCTTAAAAAAACAAGCAGCTATGAGCTTATTCAACAAAATCAAACAAAAAGCATTCAGTGAGTTTATCGACATCATTGAATGGACCGATGACACGGCTGACACCATGATTTGGCGTTTCCCGCGTTATCATGCGGAAATCAAAAATGGTGCACAACTCACCGTGCGCGAAACTCAGGTGGCTGTGTTGGTGAATGAAGGCCAGTTTGCGGATGTGTATCAGCCGGGGCGCTATGAGCTTAATACCAGCAATATGCCCATTCTTACCACCCTTAAAGGATGGAAATATGGCTTTAACTCACCCTTTAAGGTGGATGTCTATTTTGTAAACACCAAACAGTTTCTGAATCTGCGCTGGGGCACGGCAAATCCCATAATGATGCGCGATCCCGAATTTGGACCCATTCGCATCCGTGCCTTCGGTTCGTACTGCTTTCGTGTGGAACCCGACCCCATTAAATTTATCCGCAATGTGGCGGGTACTGATGGGAATTTCACTACCGAGAGCGTAACAGAGCAATTGCGCAATTTTGTGATAACAAAATTCACCGATTATTTAGCCGAATCAAAAATTGCAGCGCTTGACCTTGCGGCAAACCTTAACGAGTTTTCGAGCGAGCTCAATATTGCACTGAAAGACGATTTTTCAGAATACGGCATTGAGCTCACCAGGTTTTTGATAGAAAACATCTCGTTGCCCGAAGCGGTGGAAGAAGCCCTGGACAAGCGCACAAGTATGGGCGTTATCGGCAACATGACCACCTATACACAAATGCAATTTGCTGATTCCCTCAAGGATGCAGCGAACAATCCTGCAGGAGGCGGAAATCTTGCCGGTGATGCCATGGGCGCAGGTATAGGCCTGGCCATGGCCGGACAAATGGCGCAACAAATGGTGAATCCGCAAAACGGACAACCCGCTGCTGGTCAGCCGGGTGCCGGGCAACCTCATAATCCTGCCGGCTTTACTCCCCAACAGGGCGCACCTCCTCCCATGCCGCCACAGCAAATGTATCATGTGGCTGTAGGTGGAGTGCAACAGGGACCATTCCCGATGGCGCAATTGCAACAAATGGCACAGCAGGGGCAGCTTACTCCCGATACCTTAGTCTGGACGGCAGGAATGGCGGGCTGGTCAGCAGCCAATTCGGTTCCTTCATTGTCGCAATTGTTTGGAACGGTTCCTCCGCCCTTATAATTTATTGATACTGCTAAACATATAAAATAAAAACAAAAATTCAAAAAGCATGAAAACATCAACCAACAGAGCACTAATGGCGATAGCCTGCATACTTGCATTCAGTTTTACATCTGAAGCGCAAATCAACGTAAATAAACTTGGCAGTCAGATCAAGAAATCTGCTTCACAGCAGACAGAACAAAAAGTGAAAGAAAAAGCGGCGCGCGAAACCCGTGAAGGACTGGACCGGACCGAAAAGAAACTTGACCAGGGTGTTTCAAAGTCCTCTTCCGGTGGAGCCTCCTCAGGAAACAACGAAGTTAGCCAGGGCGAAATCCCAAAAGGGACAAAAACCTTATATGTGTCGGTCGGTAATGGTAGCAACCGCAACGACGGCAGCCAGTCAGCGCCACTTAAAGACCTGCAAAAAGCCATTGACGATGCTCCTGAAGGCGCCGTTATTTGTGTTGCCGAAGGTAACTATCTCGGCTATTTAGACCAGGGATGGGTGAAGGTAAACAAGTACGTGTCAATAATTGGCGGCTATTCCGATGATTTCTCGCAGCGCGACCCCATAAAGTTCCGCACCACGATGCGTCCGGGCGTTGAGCAAATACCGACTTCGGGCAATCAAGGCGTGATGGATATTCGTGTGGTTGGCAAGCGAAACGGTGTGGTGCTGGTAGATGGTATCATCTTCGACCGCGGACAAATCAGCGCTTACCTGGCTCCTGTTTATAGCAATCCGGTAGCTGCGGCTCCCGAAGGATGCGAAACCGGGCGTATTGCAGTTGTGGGCGAATCGACAGAAGGAGTGCCTACGATGCAACCCAAGGGTATGACAAGCGCATTTCAGCTTATCAGTGGCGAGATGGAAGGCAATTTAACTGTTCGCAACTGTGTATTCCTCAATGGATATCACTTCGGTATTCAGATGGCTATCAAAGGCGGACATGCTGATATATACAATAATGTGTTTGTGGCAAACCGCATGGCAGCCTGCGAAGTACGCGGCGGATTGGCACTACCCAACACATCTAAAATTTCGTTTCACGAGAATACCGTGCTGTTTACCTGGTGCCGCAATAAACTCATGGAAGATATGGGTTATGGATTCCGCTACATGACCGGTATTGACGCCGATGTGTATAACAATATAATCGGCTGTTCCAACTATGGCGGTTTGGATCGCGCTTATGTGGATGCCGACAAATCTAAAGAAGCCAAACGCGTCACCTCGGCCTGGAACAATCTGTTTTTCGGCAATCGCAATGGCGATATGGTGCTACCATCGGGTGGTGGCGGATGGACATTTGTGCTGGCAAAAAACTTTGAAGACGTGAATCAGCTAACTAAATACGACAACAATCGCGAGATGAACGAAGCAGAGGTAAATGCCATCAGCAAAAAGATAGACGCTCCGTATCTAAAAGGATTTATAGGTATAACCGGCTCACAAACTTCAGAGTTCAACCCCAACTCATCGGTAAATCAGTTCAGAAATGCGTTGGGAATGAACATGCAGGGAACAGAAACCGTGCGCGTTTCCATGTATGGCAATCGCTATCCGTATGAAAAAGCATTTGACCTTTTTGGAGCTGTGAAAGGCTATGGGGCACAAGTGATTAATTAAAGAAATGGTGGCTACGAGTGCCACAGATCTGATGGCTTGAAGAACCTCAGTCGTCATATTGCAGGCACTCGCCCCCCGCCACCGCGATCCAATGAAGCCTGAAATAAATCAGCGTTAAAAAAATCGAAAAAGCAATTCTATTCACAATCATAGTTGCAGACTTAAACTCAAGTGGAATTCACCAGCGGCAACGCACAAAATAAATTTAAAGGCATGAGCGATATTGAGAAATTAACTAAAGAGACCGTAACGGAAGAAACTCCCAAAGGAACGGAAACCTTCTATGTATCGGTAAATAGCGGAAGCAACCGCAACGACGGCAGCCAAACATCGCCGATAAAAGACCTTCAAAAAGCCATTGACCTAGCTCCCGAAGGAGCTGTTATTTGCGTTGCCGAAGGAAATTATTTGGGTTATTTGGATCAGGGATGGGTGAAGGTAAACAAATACCTTTCTATTGTAGGTGGTTATTCCGATGATTTTTCGCAACGCGACCCTGTAAAGTTCCGCACTACCATGCGTCCGGGCGTTGCCCAGAAAACGACTTCGGGCAATCAAGGGGTGATGGATATTCGTGTGGTGGGAAAGCGGGACGGTGTAGTGCTTATCGACGGCATTATTTTCGACCGTGGACAAATCAGCCTGTACTTAGCCCCTTTGCATGACGACGAAAGAGCGGCTGCTCCCGAAGGCTGCGAAACCGGGCGTATCGTAAATGTGGATGAATCGCCGGCAGTGGCTGTAATGCAGCCTGCAGGTATGAAAAGTGCATTTCAGCTTATCAGCGGCGAAGCGGAAGGCAATATCACCATCCGCAACTGTTTGTTCCTCAATGGATACCACTTCGCCATACAAATGGCCTGCAAGGGCGGGCATTTCAATGTAAATAACAATGTGTTCGTGGCAAACCGCATGGCTGCCTGCGAAGTACGTGGCGGGCTGGCACAACCCAACACGTGTTCCATTGCGTTTCACGACAATACGGTGCTCTTTACCTGGTGCCGCACAAAGCACATGGAGGATATGGGCTACGGATTCCGCTATATGACCGGCATTGATGCGGATGTGTATAATAATATAATTGGTTGTAGTAACTATGGCGCGCTGGACCGTTCCTATGTGGATGCCGACAAAGCCAAGGAAACCAAACGCGTAACCTCAGCCTGGAACAACCTGTTTTTTGGTAACCGAAATGGCGATTTGGTAATGCCATCGGGGGGCGGCGGATGGACGTTTGTACTCGCCAAAAACTTTGAAGACGTGGACCAACTGGTTAAATACGAAAATAACCGGGAGATGAACGAAACTGAAGTAAATGTCATTAGCGAAAAAATAGATGCTCCTTATTTGAAAGGATTTATAGGGATAACAGGCACCGAAACCTCGTCGTTTAACCCCAACTCATCGTTAAATCAGTTCAGAAATGCCTTGGGAATGAACATGCAGGGAACAGAAACCGTGCGCGTTTCGATGTATGGCAATCGCTATCCATACGAAAAGACATTTGAGCTTTTCGGAGCCGTCGATGGATATGGGGCACAGATGATTAAGTAGGGAGTTGGAAGTGGAAAGTTGAGAGTTGGGAGTTGGAAGTTGGAAGTGAGAAGCAAACCCGTAAAGCGGTTTAAAATCTCTTTACCGAATGTCCGCTAACAGTAACATAAAAAAAGATAAAGATGAAAACAAAATCAATTTTTCTCGTGCTGCTCATCGTGGTATTTTGTATGCCTGTGCAAGCACAAATCAACGTTAAAAAATTAGGCAGTCAGGTAAAAAGGTCAGCCGAACAACAGGTTGAACAAAAAGTAAAAGAGAGAGCAGCGCGTGAAACCCGCGAAGCCTTAGACAAAGGCGAAAAGAAAATGGACCAGGGCGTTTCCAATGCTACTTCGGGCGAAAGCTACAGGGACAAGAAAGAAGACGCATACGATACCAAAAAGGAGTATAATCCAGGTGCCGAAGCTCCTGCCGCTGACCCAAAGGTTTCTGACGAAGACTCCAAAGCCAACAAAGCAGACGAAAATAACAATAAAAAGAAAAATACGCCAAGTGCCCAGACGCTTGCTGCCGACCCAAAGGCTTCTGACCAGACTGTAGAACCCGGCTTTACAAAATCGATAAGTGAAATACACGCAGCTTATGAGCAGCTCGACCCAAAAGTATTTACTTATCAACCCTACTATGAATATAAGGAATTTTACAATGTTCATGATAAATCTACTGAAGATTTTCGTGTAAGAGAATTTAACTCCCTAATAGCTAATATCGCAAGCTTAGGACCTTTAAATTACTATCCTGTGAACTATTTAAAGATAAAAACACCTGATGGTAATTTATTGGTAACCATGGATGAACTTTTCAGAAATGCCTGGACAGCTCAGTTTGTTGCCGATCCAATGAGTTCTGAAGCATTTGATAAGTTTACAAAAGCACTTATGTTTGGAAATCAGATATTTGAGGCAAAAATATATTACGAAATGGACGATCCGGATAAAGGAGTTGTACATGCAAAAACGGGTGAATTATTAATTGCACCTTCACGTAGCATTTACGAAAGTCGTCAGGATAGACGGGAAGAAGCAGGGCTATCCTTAGCGCGTAATGTAGTATCGATGGATTATGTTCGTACTTACCTAAAAGATCTGTTTAAACAGTTTAACACAGAAACTGATGCAGTGGTGAAGTATAAATTGTACTGGCAAATTGATGCTGTTATGCTTGATATCTTTAGAAAACATAAAGATTATAATTCTTCTGATGTTGCCAATCGTCAAATTGAAGCATCCTATAGCGCCATGGAATCTCAACGTATGGATGTTGAATCAGATGCACGCTTGAGTAATGCCAAACCCGTTGAAATGCCTAAGGGGGTGAGTATAGATGCAGCCACCTCAGCAAAAGTAAATGGTATGGCGAAAGAAATGCTTGGGGCTGAATATGTAAAAACTATATTTTTAAGTAGCAAATGGTCAGAGTTTCAGGAAGACAAATATCCTTATCGGGTGATGCATTTAAGTTTACCAGCAGCAGTTATTGTGAAAAGAGCTGATAAATATTTAATGAATTACTATGACATTACCAAAAGCCCTAATGGAGGTGAGTGGAATATGATGGTAAAAATGGGCTCAAGTTTTCAGCCCGTAAATTACAAATAGTGACCATATGTTTCATACCGCAAACCGTGAGTAATGAAAAAAACAATTTAAAGTTAATCAAAATGAAAAAAACAATTCTCTTTACATTCATCGTTGCAGGCTTAATCCTTGGCGGATGCAGCAGCAGCAATTCACAGCCTAAATTGAAAGACATGAGCGAAATTGAAAAATTAACCAAAGAACAATTTGCCGAGGAAACAGCAGCAATCAATGTGCATGTAGTCCAGGAAATGGGAAAACTGCTTGACAAACACAGCAAAATAGATGCAAATTTCGAAAAAGACATCGATGCATTGCATAAAAGCTCAGTGGGGCAGATGGTTGAGTATGGTAAAGTACTTGATAAGAAAGATGAAAAAACACGAGTAGACTATGTAATGGCCAGTTTAACCGCCTCATGGGATGCGATGGATAAGTTGGGCACCGAGGTTACAGAAGGTTTTGAGGCAAAGTTTGACGCAAGACTCCCTGAACTTGAAGCCTATGGTGGCAATAACTTAGAGCGAAAATTCGACGATTTGTTTGCTATCATGAACTTTCTGGATTTCGAAAGAATAAAAGAGGAGTGCCCCGAAAGTGCTAAGGAATTTGGCATTCAATAAAGAAGGGCAGATGAGTCTGATCCGTGATCATTATGATTATCAGGATTAAATTCATTTTCGGTAATTGAAGAGACGTAGTTTCAGAGAGCTGCGATATCAGTTGCACTTCAATGAACTACGTCTCTATAAAAAAACAAAACAATGCACGAAACAAAACAACCCATAACCGATGCGCTGCAAACCAAATGTAAATCGTGCGGTGGCATTATGCAGTACTCACCTGCCGATGAAGATTTGAAATGCGTTTATTGTGGATACATCTCAGGATTGGATCTTACAGCAGCCGAAATAAAGGAAAACGATTTCAACCATTGGAAAGACCGTGCCGAAGAAAATAGTGAAGGACAAACAGTAGAAGTTACCGAAATAAAGTGTCGGCAATGTGGTGCCAATACTACATTGGCTCCCAATATTTCGGCAGCAAAATGCGTGTTTTGTTCTACGCCTCTTATATTAAACGAAGCATCCATAAAGCGTTTTTGGCAACCGGAATATCTGCTTCCGTTTAAAATAACGGAAAAAGAAAGCGGTGCCAACTTCAAAAAATGGCTGGGTAAGAAGTGGTTTCTGCCATCGGAGCTAAAGAAGGGTGGCGTGAACACCGATATGTTCAAAGGCGTGTATCTGCCGTTTTGGACGTATGATGCCAACACTTTTACCGAATATACAGGTGAGCGTGGCGATGACCGCACTGAATCTTACCGAAACAACAAAGGCGAAGAAGTGCGCCGCACCATTACCGATTGGTATCCCACATCGGGTACAGTGTCGGTGCCATTTGACGATATAGTTGTGCCTGCTGCTGAAACCCTGCCGCCCAAAATTATGAATGGGCTTACCAACTGGGATATGATGAACTGCGTTGCCTATCGACAGGAGTTTATGGCCGGGTTTATCACAGAAATCTATCAGATCGATTTTAGGGAAGGTGTTCATAAAGCCAGGGAAAAGATGGATAGCGTCATCGACAGCACCATCCGCTCCGATATCGGAGGCAACCATCAAAAAATTGGCAGTAAACACACGGAATACAACGATTTAATGTTCAAACTATTACTGTTACCGATATGGATCAGCGCCTTTAAGTTCAACGGCAAATTGTATCAGTTTGTGGTAAACGGACGCACCGGGCAGGTTATCGGAGAATATCCGAAGAGCACCTCGAAGATCGTGATGCTGGTTGTGGCGATTATCGCCGTTATAGCTGCCCTGGTTATGATTTTATGAGTTGGGGGTAGGGAGTAGAAAGTAGGAAGTAGAAATTCCGATTCGGTGGTCGAGCAGCCTGTCTTGTCCTTTTTGACGAGGGAGTCGAGACCATCGAATACAGGGAAGTAAGAAGTAGGAAGTAGAAAATAGAAAGTCTAAAGATTACCCTGACAGGGTTTCTTTACCCTGGAAGGGCTAACCTGACTAAAAAACAAAAAATATGGGCAAAAAAGTAATCATCTGGTTCTTGGTTTTCATCGGATTATTATTGGTAGTTCCCTTTTTCTGGGGAAACTACAATAAACTGGTAAAACGCGAAGAGGCCGTGAAATCAGTCTGGGCACAGGTCGAAAATCAATATCAGCGGCGGGCAGATTTGATTCCGAATCTGGTTGAAGCGGTGAAAGGTTATGCTGCACACGAACAGGAAACGCTCACAGAAGTAATTGAAGCGCGTGCCAAAGCCACACAATTGAATGTAGATGCCGGCAATCTCAATGCTGAAAACCTGCAACAATTCAATCAGGTGCAGGCTGAGCTTTCGCAGTCATTATCGCGGTTGATGGTGGTTATTGAAAAGTATCCGGATTTGAAAGCCAACGAAAACTTCATTATGCTGCAAGGCCAGCTTGAAGGAACGGAAAACCGCATCGCCGTGGAACGCAAACGATTTAACGAATCGGCAAACTCATACAATACGTATAGGCGGATTTTCCCGAAGAACCTGGCGGCAGCTGTTTTCGGATTTAAAGAGATTAAATATTTTGAAGCGGAAAAGGGAGCTGATGTAGCGCCCAAAACTGGTTTTTGAAATTGAAATTAAACATAAGCTTTGCTAATACAAATTAAATCAATATGAACAAAACACCATACATTCGACTCCTTAGCATAACTCTCTTGTTGTGTCTTTTTATGGGTTCTGTGGCGCAAACCCGATACTCGGTAAAAGATGTTCCCAATGTGCAGCGTCAGGATTATCAGCAGTTTGTGAGCGATCCGGATAACGCTGTTTCCTATGTGGATATTCAAACTCTGAACGCCAAAATACAGGAAATGAAGGATTCACTCAACGTGCAATGTGCAGTGGTTGTGCTTCCGGCCATTGCTGAGGAGTATGCTACGGCAAAAGACTTTGCCACCGAATTGTTTGAAAACTGGGGCATTGGCGATAAGCAAAGCAATCAGGGATTACTCATTGTGCTTATAACCGGAGAAGGTGAGCGTGAAATTGCGTTTGAAACCGGCTACGGGCTGGAAGATAAATTGCCGGATGGGATGTGCAAGCTTATTCAAACCACTAAGATGCTGCCTCACTTTAAAGAAGAAGATTTTGGCACCGGATTGATTGCCGGAGTTAGCGAAGTGGAGAAAGTATTGAAAGGGAATTCCGATTTGGTTGTTGAGGAAGGCTGGCCCAAAGAAGCCACCTGGTTTATTGTTGCCTGGATAGTGATGGGATTACTGGTTATTTTTCTAAAAAGCCGCACAGCCAAACCCGAAAAACAAGACGGTTCATCTAACTATATGGCAGCCATAAATTCCGACGGTTTTATGGGTGTTGGATGCTGGATAGCCATACTATTTTTACCCGCATTTATTCTGTTTGCTATTTTTAAAGGAGTCTCGGGTAAAAACAAAGGCGGAGCTAAGGCAGTAATCTGCGAATCGTGCAAGGCTGCCGGAGGAGTTAAGCTGATGGGCCAGCCAAGCATCAGGCAGACAGCCATTCCCGGACAGGACGGGATGAAAGAATACAGCTTCAAATGCAGTAAATGCGGACATGTTCATACAGAATTGGTGCCGTATGTATATGTAGAAAAAACATCATCCTCATCGTCATCATCATCAAACAGTTCGCGGTCAAGCAGCAGCGGAAGCAGCACCCGTGGCGGTTCATGGGGTGGCGGAAGCAGTGGTGGCGGCGGTGCGTCAACAAAGTTTTGAGGAAGGGAGTTAGAAGTAAGAAGCCAACCTAAAAGGTTCGGTGCCTGAGCTTTTCGCCGAAGGCTAACCTGTTAATTTAAGTAAAAACCATAGCACTAGTTGCTAATAAAACACAACATCAAATCAATACTAAACAATACACACACTAAAAAAGAAGAACTATGAGAAAAATGATTTTTAGCACTCTCGTCTGCCTGATTTTATTCGGGGCAACTGCACAAGCACAAAAGAAAGAAAAAGTAATTCTGGACACCGATATGGTAGAGGTGTTTGACGATGGCATCACGATGATGATGCTTGCCAATGCTCCCAATATTGATCTTATAGGGGTTACCATTGTTGTTGGAAATACCTGGGTTCCCGAAGGGGTTGCCTATGCCATCCGACAACTGGAAGTGATCGAAAAACACCATATTCCGGTTGTCCCCGGCATTCGCCAGCCCATCTATCCAAGCCGTTTTGAAACCATTAAAAATGAGCGTGTCTTGTTCGGCATCGGCGATGCCTATGTGGGCGCTGCCGGCTATCCTGAACCAAAATCGTGGGAAACGGTGTATTTGCAAAAATACGGATCGGAATCCAAGGCTAAGCCTCTGGATATGAAGGCAGTTAACTTTATAATCGAACAAGTAAAAAAATATCCAAACGAAGTAAGCATCATCGCTATTGGAACGGGAGTAAACCTGGCAATGGCCGTTCGTATGGCTCCTGAAATTATTCCGTTGATAAAGCGAGTAATCTATATGGGTGGTTCGTTCTTTAAGCCCGGAAATACCACGCCCACGGCAGAGTTTAACTGGTGGATGGATCCCGAAGCAGCAAAAATTTGTCTTCGCTCCCCTTTCAAAGAACAAATTATCGTGGGCTTGGACGTATGCGAAAAAATGCCCTTCAAAAAAGACCGATACGAAAAGTTGACCGGTATGATTAAAAATACCGACTTGAAAGCGATGATGAAACGTAATTTCTTAAATACACTCTATATCGAAGATCCAAATTATGTGCATTACATCTGGGACGTAATTGCTGGAGCCATTATGATTGACCCAACCCTGATAACAGAAGAAGTAACACGCTATGTGGATGTGAATTCGCAATTCGGTTTCTCTTACGGGCAATCGGTCGCTTTTGAACGCAATCAACCGGTGGGAACGCAGGAGGCTCGCATTGTACTTACCGTTGATAGCGACAGGCTGTGGAAAATGGTAGAAGACTATTGCAGGGAGTTTTAGTGAGTTGGAACCTGGAAGTAGGAAGTAAGAAGTAGGAAGTAGGAAGTAAGAAGGAAGTAAGAATCAAAGTTCGGTGGTCGAACGAAGTCGAGACCATCCGATATAGGGAAGTAGGAAGTAGGAAGAAGGAAGTAAGTAAGTAAGAAGGAAGTAGGAATCAAAGTTCGGTGGTCGAGCGATCCCGATAGCTATCGGGACGAGAGCATCCGATATAGGGAAGTTGGAAGTAGGAAGTAAGAAGTAGGTAGCTTGAGGAGTCGTCCCTCGTCCCACACGTCCCTCGTCCCCAAAAAAGTAAAAAAAAACAAAAGTAAGACTGAAAAATACAAACTCAAAAAAAAGGAATTATGAAAAAAGTATTTTTAACAATGGCATGCCTGTTCATGGTCATAGCCCTAATCAGTTGCAGTGGTTCTGCACCTAAGCAATTGACTGACCGGGAAATTTTAGTGAAAATCTACGAAACGATGAATGGGCCTGAGTGGGAAGGTTCACGAGGAAAAAATTGGTTGAGCGATAAACCGATTGGAGAATGGGAAAATGTAATAACCAATGATTCAGGAAGGGTAATTTCCCTGCGAATTCAAGGTGGTGGTGTCCGCGGATTGATTCCGGCGGAAATAGGCGGACTTACAGAACTGGAACAACTGTATATTAATTCGAGAGAATTCGATATCCCTAATGTAATTCCATCAGAAATTGGGAAATTAACAAAACTGAAAATCTTAGCCCTAAACGCATCTACTGACGCAACACATGGAAGACCCGAGTTTCCAAACATTTCGACACTGACAAATCTGAAAACACTTTATATCAGCGGGTTTGATGGCAAAATTCCGGAAAATTTTTCGGAATTAAAAAAATTACAAATTTTAAGTATTGATGGGTTTGAAGGAAAAATCCCCGAAAGCATTTGTCAATTGACTGCGCTTGAGGAGCTTACTTTAAACACACATCACCCGCCCAAGGGGGAAGTGCCGGCATGTATTGGAAAACTAAATAAACTAAAAACGCTTGTTATAGATTACAGTGGTGGATTTATAGGAGAAATAACACAAGCCGATGCCAAATTCCCCGAATGGATATGGGATATGACAAATCTTGAACACGTGAATGTACGCGCTATTTGCAATACAGGTGGGCCCATACCCGGCGATAAAGTGGCCAGAATGAATAATTTGAAAAGCCTTACCATTCTCAATTGTGGCCTTACCGGACCTATCCCTGCCGAACTATTTGCATCAGGGAACCTAAGCAGCTTAACGCTTAGCCAAAACGCATTCACAGGAAGTATTCCGGCAGAAGTAGGAAATTGTTCAAAATTATCCACATTTCGACTGGATAAAAACCAGCTTACGGGTAATATTCCTGATGAGTTGGCGAAATGCGAAAAACTCTTTTTGTTCGATTTATCCGGCAACCAACTCTCGCCAAATATTCCGGCAGCACTGAAAGCACACCCAAAATTCAGCAGTTTTAAATTTTAGGTGTATTCAAACGCCATTCGTTTAAAACTTAACGCTCAAAAGCATTACCATGAAACTATTTGTCAACGATAAAGAAATAACAACGCACAACGGAGCTACTGTTTTAGATGTGATTCGTGGGTACTATGCGCTGCGCAACAAAAAATTGCCCCGCAGATTACCCATCGCTACCGATGCCTATGGCAACAGCGTTGCTCCAGATGGCGAACTAAGCGAAGGAAATCATTTGTATATAAAAACCAAAAACACAAAAAGCATGAAAATAATTCCGACAACACCAAAAATAATATGTGCCATTGTTCTGCTTGGCACCTCTTTGTTAATGGGTTGCAGCACAAGCCGAAAGGTTAAGGTAGCAGAGCTGCCCAAAGCAAAAACGATAGAAATCCTTGCTGTGAACGATATGCATGCTGCCCTGGATAACTTCCCCCGGTTTGCCTTTATGGCTGACAGTTTGCGGAATATATACCCCAACTTATTGCTTATTTCGGGTGGAGATAATCAAACAGGAAACCCGGCAAACGACCAATATCCCGAAAAGGGAATACCCATCATTGAGCTGATGAACGCCGTGAAATTTGATATGTCGGCAGTGGGTAACCACGAGTTTGACTCCCGCCTTGTGGGTTTTGCAAACATCACACACAAAGCGAAGTTTGATTTCCTTAGTGCCAATATCGATCTGCCGAAAACACCCGATTTTCGCATTAAACCATATGTAATAATTAAAAGCCCAAATGGGCTGAGAACAGCCTTTGTGTCCTTTTTGGACATAAACGACAATGGAATTCCGGACACACACCCGGATAATGCAAAAGGATTTGGGTTTAAAGACCCGTTTCAAACCGCCAAAGAATATCTCTTCCTGAAAGACAGTTGCGACGTATTTGTGATGGTGAACCATCTCGGATTTGAAAACGATGTGAAATTAGCCAATCAACTGCCGGCAAATAGCGTAGATGTAATGATTGGCGGACACTCGCACACCAAAGTCGAAAAAGATCAAATCCACAATGGAATTATGATTACGCAGGCCGAACGGAAACTCAAATATGCAACGCTCATTAAGCTGAGAGTTAGTCCCGAAGGAAAGGTGGGTAGAGAAATGCAGTTGTTAACCGTGGGCAAGAAGGGGAATTCCCGTGCCGATATTCAAACAATGGTGGATGCCTACAACAACAATCCGGCATTGACCGAAACCATCGCAATAGCCGAAGACGATTTTTCAAACTACGAAGAAATAGGATTCCTGATGACCGATGCCATACGCTTTGCTTCGGGAACCGACCTTGCTTTTATCAATCCGGGTGGGGTTCGTATATCAACGCTTGCCAAAGGTCCGGTGCGTACCAAGGACGTTTATGAAATGGATCCTTTCGGCAACGAAATAGTGCTGTTTAACCTTACAGGCCACGAAATGCGCAATCTGTTTCTCAGTGCATTCCTACTCGATGACCATTTGCCCATTTATCCTTCGGGAATGACTATGCGCTATATGCTAAACCCCGATGGGAAGCTTAAAGATGTGGAACTTTTAACAACCGACGGAAAACCGTTTGATATGGACAAAACGTATTCCGTAGTCATGAACGATTATATGGCTTCGGTTTATAAATACGACCACAACGATCCCGGACAGGGACTGTTTCGTCCTTCAGCAGAAACCACCATTGAATACCTTAAAGGGCTGAAAACCATTCCAAGTTATAGAGGAGTGACAAGGGTGGAGATGGTGAAGTAGGGAGTAGGGAATAGGGAGTAGGAAGTAGGAAGAGTAGGAAGAAAAAACGAAGCATTTTTTGTAACCGATAGGTTGGTCGATAAACAAGAATAATGTAAAAGCTTTTAATAAAACAGATGACAATGAAAACAACCAAATTAATTAATGTTCTGATTTTAGCGATTGCGCTGGTCATAAGCTTCAGCGCCTGCAAGAAAGCCACTCAGGATTTTGTAGAAGAAAAGGTGCCTGCCGACAATGCTTCCATTACCGGAACACTTGCCGGTAAAATTAACCATGATGAGCTAAATATGAGCGACAAAGCCTCCTGCACCTTCGACCGCTTTCCGTGGACGGTTGCAAAATTCCGGGAATTACAGGCACAGGTTTCCACCGAGCCGCAAGGCGCCGTAACCATGGTGTTGATTGCCATGGAAATATACCGCAAATACCCCGTTATTGGCGAAAAGTGTTTGTATCTGGCAACCACTGAAAATGAACACGATCCCAACAATCCCGGGCGTATGAGCAAGGACCGGATAATGCATCGCCTCAGCGAACTGCTTCGCGGTAAAGATGAATATTATGCGCGTCCCTATCAGGTAGCCGCTTACCTGAAAGGTGCCCATCAGCAAAACGGATACATACCCGGAAAGCCCTATACCGTGGAAGTGGAGGCTATGAATTCCAATTATGAATACAACAGTAAAATGGATGCTAAATTCATTCAGTACTATGTGCTCACCGGCGGTAAAGACAGCGGCAAAGACATCATTCGTGTAATCAAACCCTGGGACAACAAATATTTTCTAGTCGATAATTTTCCCGGACTTTATTCACAGGTAAAAGAGCTGCCCGGCAGCAAAACCTGGGACGATAACATGTTTATTAAGTAAGTGGTAATCCGTATTAACGTGAATAAATCATGCTGATAATTCATCAGTAGCAAACACCAGACTAAAAAACCTTATTAATATGAAAGCGAAATTAGCCCTACTCCTGATTGCGGCAGTTGTACTCAGTCAAAATCTATTTGCAGATTCTCCGCTGACTTCCACACCAATTAGTGAAGCTTATAAAGATTCAAAAATAGTTCAGTTAGCTTCCACAACCGAAGGAAGGTTAACGATTGAATTAATGAATTATCTGAATGAAAGTATGCATCCGGTTGAATTGAAAATAGCAGTAATCAATCAACTGGGCTGGGGTTTTAATGGTTTTAACAATGCCTACTACTTCTATGAATATTTGCAGGAGAAATATAACTTTAAAGACACAGATGAATTCCTTAATCAGGCTAGTGCTGATTTGCTGATTTCTTTGGCTTACCTGCAGGCAATGGAAAACTATTTCAATGTTGACGAGCCAATTATTTACGCACTCAAAGCAAGGTCGAAGAACAACGAAAGTTACACAATCAATATTATTTGCGCACTGATTGAGGCACAAAACGCATTTGATTCTGATTGGGATGAAGTGTACAACCTAACCAATGAAGTTCGCAATAATCGCTCATTAAACAGAGATATGAAAGAAGATGCTGTTAAAATTATTTTTGACTACATGGATTTGTACAAATAATTCCATAAGCTTTTCGATTTTCATCCACTAATAAATCAATAGATGAGCCTCCTCCGAATAAAGCATTTTCGCCACAAAGACACAAAGGCACAAAGAATCACTAAATTTAATATTCTGATTTACAATTCTTTGTGCAGCCTGGTTTCTTCGTGTCTTAGTGGCATTCTTTTTCTTTTACCTATTCGGAGTGGCCTCATAGATTTATGTTTAAACTTTTAAAACAATGAAAAAATCGATTCTTTCTTCAACAACCCTACTGTTTTCAATACTGGTATTTGCACTGTCAACAAGCTGCAACCAAACTTCCCGCAACCAGGAAGAAAACACCTCCGATTCTTTGAAGCAAGGGATAGATGCGCAGCAAATTGCTTCGGGCGATAAATGGCTGAAAAGCATCTTTCAATGCTCCGCTGAAATCGGCTACTGTCTGCCTGATGAGAAGAAAGTGTTTACCGAACGGTATCTTGAGTTTTATCACGAAAAGCTCGAAATCTATGAATACCCTGAATTTGAGGCACAAGAAGAGCAGATAGCTGCCGAAAAAGTGTTTAAAAACAAATGGAAAATGATTTATCCTTTGGGTAAGGAAGTTTGGGCCCCGTTTGGAATGGGAAACGGCATGGAAGCAGGCGATAAATTAGAAAATGTGACCATAACCCACCTTTCTGATTTGAAATTTACAGCACTTATTGACTACGGTGAAGAGAACGTTTTTTTCAATACTCTAGTGCTTATCCCGTCGGCCGATGCATTTTTGATAGACTATATTGAAACAGCGTTAATCGATGTACATCAGGGTCATATAAATCTTCCCTTTTTACAAAATCTCGCACTTGCTAAATTTCAATTGGGAACCAATCCCGATGATGCAAAACGTTTGTTGGGTAAACCACAATCTGAGAATACAGAAACAGAACCTTTGGAAGTTTCCGGTTACATAGATGAGGATTATATTGTGACGACCACAACCATGGAGTACGACGGCATTCAGTTAACCTATCAGGACGACCGCATGACTCACGCCTATATCACTAAGCCGGGGAAGGGTTTCGGATGGATTATTTGTGAAGACAAAAACTGCGATAAAGATTTTTTGATCGAGAAATTCGGACTCACTAAAGACGATTTATTTGAAAATAAAGACGGTAATAAAGCCTTCATAAGTATGGAGATTCTTAATATAGAAGTCAATTTTGATGAGAATGACCTGGTTAAAACGATAGAGTTTAACAGTGGGCCTTGATGGATTAAGATAAAGTGAGAAGCATGAATTAATAACAGAATCTTTTCATCTATTAGTAAAAGATAATTTCACACAAAATTGCACATTCAAAAACAAAGATAAACCATGAAATCGAAAATTTATCTGATCGCATTTCTTGCAATACTTTTTTCATGTACAGGTGAGAATCAAAAAGGCGCTACCGTCGAAATTTCAGGCACCATGAAACAAAATGAAATTGCGGGAGAAACAACCGATGCTACAGTCGTAAATATTAAAGATATATTTCTACTGCTGCCCGATGATGCATTTCCCGAAGCAATAAGTTTAACCAATCGAGAGCTGCTGCTTAATAATATTGGTGAAGATAAAGCTTACGATATTTCATCAACTCCCATTGATGTGTGCGATGTGAAAAACGGATATTTAAGCCTTACCGGAATGCAGTTTGGATGGGAAATGTGCTACTGGAATCTGAAAGACGGCCGCAAGTTGGTAGCTATAAATAATGGTACGGAATCGGGAAGTGAAATAAGGACATTTTTTTACCAAAACGGAAAACTTGCCGAAGATCCCAATTACCGGTTAGGCGGGAATCAAAATTATAAGTTGACTGACTTTATTAATGTTTCGCAGCTATCGGCCGATACCCGAAAATTTGCAGAAAAGCAATTTGCCAAGGGTGACTATATTGTTTATTACCAACTTCCTCAAAAAGGCACCTCACTAAAATTAAACATAGATACCTATCAATTTTTGGATTACGATGAAGCCCGGGAAATTCCTTATGAAGCAATCAAAGAAGTTACGCTAAAATGGAATAACGAAAAATGGGAAAGGTAGCATTCTACTTTAAAAACGTATTACAAATGAAAAAAACAATCTATTTCTTAGCAATCTTTGCCATACTATCCGCTTGTAGAGAGGGCAATCAGGAAAATGGCCACAATGAGCTGCAACCTGCTGATACAACTGTGGCAGAAGTCATTTTGGAGAAACCTGCAGATATTGCCTACACGCAATGCCCCTTAGCATATCTTATTGATGGCCAATTGTATTTCCACAGTTTTGACGATAACAAAAAAGTAAAATTCGTCGAAGAATCTGATACCATTTTTAATTTTACCTTCGATGCAGAAGGAAAAACATTGTATTACAGTGTAGAGCGTGATGGTTCGCTATGGCTCAAATCTGCTGTCATTAGCGATTCGAAAATTACACCACAATGGGTGGTTGATTGGAAACTGAAAAAAGACGACTGCATAACCGACACCTATGGCGAAATAAGCCCGCTTCTTTACCATAAAGGAGAACTGCTTATGGAGCACGGCTTTGTTTGGGACTACTACGATTTTAGGAAATTTGACATATACTCCATTGCCGGAAAAGAAAAAAAATCTCTGGACAAGGAATCTGACGGACGGGTTTTAGGAAAATTCATGACGGAACTTCCTCGTAATAAAGCAGATCAGTACTTCAAAACAACAAAACAACAACTCTATTATACGCGCAACAATGTAAAAGTGTGTTTGTCTGACAAACTGGATTTTAATGTGCTGAGAAATAAAGAGAGTGAAGATTATTGGGTTGAAACAGAGTTCATCTCATTTACGCTTTCACCGGATGAGACAAAAATTCTTTACGGTACAATCATTGAGATGGGCGATTTAGGACACGGTCCTTATTGTATAGCCAACAAAGATGGTAGTAATCAGATGATACTAGAACAAACGGATATTGGTAGTAATAAAAATCCTGTATGGCTCAAAAACAACAGTATAATATTCACAGATTATGAAAAAAATCTGTTTGTTGCAAACAACGATGAGCTTTCCATCCAAAAAATTGCAGAAAATGTTTCGCTTTATGCTGCAAGGTAATAAAAGAGCAATGGCAGGTGGAGAACTTCTCCACAGTCAGCCTCAACTTTCGGCCTCAATCTAATAATTATCATTATTAAGATAAACAAAACAATTATGACAGCTACAGCAAAAAAATCATTCCTTTTCCGGATTTACGGAACATATGCACTCAAAGATGACCTTGGTACAATCCTTACAGGACACATTGAATACGGCAAAGTGTGTTTAAATGACCAGGTGGTGTATGCCGACAAAAGCCAGACCCCCGTTTTTGAATGCACAATTGCCGATATTGAACGATTGCCCATGACCAGACTCACCGAAGCCTCTGCCGAAGAAATGGGACAAAGGAGTATAACCATGCAAATTTTCGGACATTTAAGTCATGAGTTTGAAACAGGCGGCTTTATTATGAAAATTAAATGAAAGTCCTTGCCCCACAAAGTCCTTAATTCAAGCCTCCAACTATTAAAATTTAACAGCCATGAGCAAACTAACGTATTTTATCATTTCCCTTGTCCTACTTACAGCGTGCAACGGCAACCCCGGGAAAACAGATACGCAGCCAGACAGCGTAAACTACAAAACTTACCACAACGATCGATACGACTACACCGTTGAATATCCCGATTTCCTTATTCCGCAAGGCGAAGCGGATAGCGGAGACGGTCAAAAATTCATTTCGGAAGATCAAAAAATCCAACTGATCGTTTATTATGAGTTCAAAGATGATCCCACTAAAGATGGTGAACCTCCTTCGGTTGAAAAGGCATACGCAGAGGATTTAGCTTTCATAACAGGAGTTCTCAGTAAAAAGCTCGAAGACAACCACTATATTATCAAATATAAGGTTGATAATATGTTGCACACTGATTATACTGTGTTTAATGATAGATATTTCACCATTCGCTTCGAATATCCCGAAGAAGAGAATGACAGGATGGAAGGCGTTATTGAACATATAATCAATTCTTTTAAATTGGAAGTGCTTGATTATAATGCAAATGCGCAAAATGGCAATGCTTCTTCCGGAGAACCAGAAGATAAGTTCCCCGCTTTTATCGAGGGTTTCCTGAACGATTGCTATTGGGGAAAAAACTTTAGCAGCCTGCTCAAGAACAATGACAAAACACTGGCTAATTACCTTGACTCAAAAATGGATGTAAGACGCTACTACGCTTCCGGTACAGTAGCTATTTTGGCAACGAGAGCCGAAGATTTTGGTTTTGCCCCGGAGGATGATTTTATGAGCAAACCCAGCGCAACCGGTGATTTAATATTTGAGTATGTAAATGACTTTGACAATTCAACGCCTTGTGATCTCATTTATAGTAATATCAATGTAATATATTACGTAAGGATTAAAAGTGTTCCTGATGTGGTTGTGAATACGGAGACCTTCGAAACCAGGCCAGTGAAAATAGCCTATCCTGAGGCAGAAATTATGGCCGTTTATCTGCCCAATTCCTATGATAATCCCCGCGGATTTTATTTCATTCATACGCCCGATGGCTGGAAACTCGCCTTTGTGGATGACTCGCTGTGTGAAGCGTGACTGAATTTCGTGAATAAAAAATTGGCTCTTACCACTTATACTTATAAAGCGGTTTGGTGGAATTTTATACTCCAATTGGGTTCATTCACTATTTTAACACTGATTGCTCATCACACATCACAGATCACTCATCACTAATCACACATTACAGATCACACAAAATAAACTCCTATCTTTGCACCCCTCAAATCATTAGAATTTTCAATTTATGGCATTAAAATGCGGCATTGTTGGGCTGACCAACATCGGTAAAACCACCATATTCAACTGTTTTTCAAATACTAAAGGTCAAACATCCAATTTTGCTTACAGCACCAACAAATCAAACCTGGGTCAGGTAAATGTGCCGGATGACCGGCTTTATGAAATCGATAAATTAATCCATTCTGCCAGGATTGTACCGGTAACAGTTGAAATTATGGACATTCCGGGTTTGGCCAAGGGAGCCAGCCAGGGAGAAGGGGTGGGGAATAAATTTCTGGCCGATATACAGCAAACCGATGCCATCATTCATGTATTGCGTTGCTTTGATGACGAAAACCTGCCCCATGTTGAAGGTTCTATAAACCCGGTACGTGATCGTGAGATTGTTGACCTTGAACTTCAGATAAGAGACCTCGACCTGGTGGAGCGTAAAATACAACGATTGGAAAAATTGGTGAAAGCCGGCGATAAGCAGGCCAAACAGGGTATTGATGCTCTGAATAAAGTGAAAAGTCACCTCGAAGATTTTCAGTCCGTTCGAACCCTCGATCTGGACGAAAAGGAACGTTCCTATATTGAAGATATGTTTTTGCTCACCGATAAACCGGTGATTTATGTTTGTAACGTTGACGATGCATCTGCCGTTGCGGGTAATCAGTATGTGGAGCAACTGAAGGCGTCAGTCCAGGATGAGCATGCCCAGGTTTTGGTTATAGCCGGTTCACTTGAAGCTGAAATTGCCGAACTGGAAAGTGCCGAAGACCGAAAGGTTTTTCTTGAAGATGCAGGGCTGACTGAGCCTGGCGTAAACAAGCTGGTGCGGGCTGCTTATAACATCCTTGATCTTAAGTCATTTTTTACCGCCGGGCCAATGGAAGTTCGCGCCTGGACCATTAAAAAGGGTATGACTGCACCTCAGGCGGCAGGGGTGATACACAGCGATTTACAAAGGGGATTCATCCGCGCAGAAGTAATGAAATACGCTGACTTTATTCGCCTGAAATCCGAGCATGCCTGCCGTGAAGCCGGAAAGTTATATGTGGAAGGCAAAAGCTATGTGGTTGAAGATGGCGACATTTTGCACATCCGGTTTAACGTATAAAACGTAGTAAATACAAACAGAAAACGCACCCACGGGTGCGTTTTTCAGTTGTATAATTACCTATTTAATGACTTACTTATCCGGATGATTGCCTTTATTTTTCTCTGCTTCTTTTTTAATGTCCCCGGCCTTATGCTTAGCATCTTTTTTTAGTTCGTCTGCTTTTTCTTCTGCAGTGTCAGCCAGCTTTTTGGCATCCTCCGCTACCTTATTTGCTTTGTCGGTGGCATCCTGTTTAACCTCCCCGGATTTATTTTTGGCATCATCAAATACTTTACCGGCTTCTGCTTTGACATCACCTAGTTTTTCCGAAGCCGATTCTTTTAGTTCACCAGCTTTTGATTTGGCATCATCCCACACTTTTCCAGCATCTGATTTCACTTCGCCGGCTTTAGCGGAGGCATCTTCTTTCAAATCACCGGCTTTATCTTTAGCCTCATGTACCACCTTAGCAGCATCTGATTTTATTTCTCCGGCTTTCACCGAAGCATCCTCTTTCAAGTCGCCAGTTTTTTGCCTGGTATCATCCCATGTTTTGGCGGCATCCCTTCTTACTTCACTGGTTTTGGTAGCTGCATCATCCTTTATATCAGCAGCTTTTGATTTAGCATCGTCCCAAACCTTGCCGGCATCTGCTTTCACTTCACCGGCTTTTTCTTTGGTTTCCTGCTTCAGCTCATCCATTTTTTCACTTGCTTTATCGGCAACTTTCCCGGAATTTTCCTTTACCGATTGAGCTTTATCTCCGGCTTTGTCAGCAAGATCACCCACCTTCTCTCTGGCACTATCCAGCACCTCCTCTGTTTTATCCAGCAGTTCATCGCCCGCCTCTTTGGCTTTTTGGGCTACTTCTCTGGTTTTGTCAACTGCTTCATCTTTAAGATGATCGGCCTTAGTCTTCAGATCGGTAATTTTCTCAACACCCACCTCTTTGGTGGTGCGAAACAGTCTTTTCAATGCGCTAAGTATACTCATGGTTTTAGTTTTTAGATTTTTCTTAATTTCAACGGGCTAATTTATCAACAAAAGGTTGATTTACACCTCGCTATCTTATTATTTAAACATGTAACAAAGTAGAATGTTTGCATTTTTAGGTATGTTGTCTGTTTTTTTTGCAATTTTATAATCCGTTGGGCTTTTAATACCTTAGCTGTGTTTTTTATTACTTAAGAAATAAGGAGTAAATTCAATTGTCCAAGGCCATCTCAATAAACCCACTGAAGCCTGGCTGGATTGGAAGATGAATGACCAATCTCTATTTACCAGAATCGGTTTCAATTCCACGAATGGTTCGATTGATAGTCTTCGGTAGTGGCATCGTCTAAAATCATCTGCCATGTTTCAATTCCACGAATGGTTCGATTGATAGTGTTGGACTTCTGTAATTAATGACAAATCCTGCGAAGTTTCAATTCCACGAATGGTTCGATTGATAGTCTCTGGTGGTGTAAACATCCCAATAAAGTTCCTTAGTTTCAATTCCACGAATGGTTCGATTGATAGAATGACATGAAACAAACTACCTATTACCCACACAGGTTTCAATTCCACGAATGGTTCGATTGATAGTCTTTAAAATCTTCACAAGAATTAATTTCAGAAGGTAGTTTCAATTCCACGAATGGTTCGATTGATAGAAGAGCTTGGGTAGTAGCTGAGTTCAAACGTCAGTTCAGTTTCAATTCCACGAATGGTTCGATTGATAGCGACGAAACTCGCCCTGTTATGAATTGTGTTTATCTCGTTTCAATTCCACGAATGGTTCGATTGATAGGCAACAATTCTATAAGTAAGCCATTGCTGCTTACTTTGTTTCAATTCCACGAATGGTTCGATTGATAGTATCTGCAGGCCCTGCGAAGTTACCCTGCTGTCGCTGAGTTTCAATTCCACGAATGGTTCGATTGATAGTTTGTTCATTATACGTGCCTTGCGCCAGTAAACCACTGTTTCAATTCCACGAATGGTTCGATTGATAGAATGTATTCATCCAGTTTAAAGGGCAACTGGATTACAGTTTCAATTCCACGAATGGTTCGATTGATAGATCTTAATTTCAGAAATAGAAAGGATCCGTTTAGGTTGTTTCAATTCCACGAATGGTTCGATTGATAGACCGGCGCGAGGAGGAACGACGAGCGCCGGTCGGAAAGTTTCAATTCCACGAATGGTTCGATTGATAGTTTTACATTAATAATGTAATATTTTTCCATGTTCCCAGTTTCAATTCCACGAATGGTTCGATTGATAGACAATGAACTAACCGCTAACACAGGTTTTGCGTCAGGGTTTCAATTCCACGAATGGTTCGATTGATAGAGTCAATCTGACCTGCATTATTGAAAATATACCAGGTTTCAATTCCACGAATGGTTCGATTGATAGCTGGAAGCCTTGTCGGCAAGCACCGGATACCCAATGAGGTTTCAATTCCACGAATGGTTCGATTGATAGTGTCTTTCATTGTAGTACCTGTCCTCCTTTTCCTACAGTTTCAATTCCACGAATGGTTCGATTGATAGGCCATTATTGACGCCGAAAAGCAGATCGAATACTTACGTTTCAATTCCACGAATGGTTCGATTGATAGCAGTATGAAAATGAGCAAAATAAACGTTGAATGCAACGTTTCAATTCCACGAATGGTTCGATTGATAGCACCATCAAATCCAGCCATTTCAACCCATTTATCAAGTTTCAATTCCACGAATGGTTCGATTGATAGTCTACAACGCTACCGATAAGCAAATTGCCAATGCTTGTTTCAATTCCACGAATGGTTCGATTGATAGGTTATTGTCAACAATAGGAACCCACTGCTTTAGCAAGTTTCAATTCCAAAAATGGTTCGATTGATAGTTGCCATATCGCCTACAAGAAACTCACCAACATTGAGTTTCAATTCCAAAAATGGTTCGATTGATAGATACAGATGAGTGGTACACGACTAAAAAAGATGATGAGTTTCAATTCCAAAAATGGTTCGATTGATAGATTTGTGCGTTGTTCTCGTCCTGATCGTAGAAACGAAGTTTCAATTCCAAAAATGGTTCGATTGATAGTGGATGGCATATGACTTTGCCGACTACCTTAAAAAGGTTTCAATTCCAAAAATGGTTCGATTGATAGGGGCTAAAAATGCAGGGATACCTTTGCTAAAGCAGGTTTCAATTCCAAAAATGGTTCGATTGATAGCTGGCCGTATAGCTGTGAGCCGCTCTGCGTGTAGTCGTTTCAATTCCAAAAATGGTTCGATTGATAGTCCTTTGCTTAGCCATCCCGTCCCTCCAAATGTAAGTTTCAATTCCAAAAATGGTTCGATTGATAGCTGATACATGCCAAGCACTTTCAGGAATTGTTCACGGGTTTCAATTCCAAAAATGGTTCGATTGATAGAGCGACTGTTTCACCCTTCGGCTTGTATACCTTAGCAGTTTCAATTCCAAAAATGGTTCGATTGATAGCCACCGGCCCGCTCTGTAATCTGTTGGTATTTTTTTGTTTCAATTCCAAAAATGGTTCGATTGATAGAATGTTTTATGATGGCCTTTTGCCCTAAATTTATTGGTTTCAATTCCAAAAATGGTTCGATTGATAGAGACTAAATTACCGGTTGCCAAACCATTATCATTTATGTTTCAATTCCAAAAATGGTTCGATTGATAGTGCTGATACGAAAGTATTTTTAGTTGATACCGATGCAAGTTTCAATTCCAAAAATGGTTCGATTGATAGGACACCAAAAATCGCCTAATCTGGCTTTGTTTTTCCAGTTTCAATTCCAAAAATGGTTCGATTGATAGTTGGAGCGGTGAAATTAATAGCTGCCGGAGTTGCTAGTTTCAATTCCAAAAATGGTTCGATTGATAGTCTTTCATTTTTCTGATTTATCAATTTTCAATTTCTTGTTTCAATTCCAAAAATGGTTCGATTGATAGATACGCCTCAGACCATGAACATACCCAAACATGATAGTTTCAATTCCAAAAATGGTTCGATTGATAGGAAACCGACCTACACAATAGGGAAACTATACATTGAGTTTCAATTCCAAAAATGGTTCGATTGATAGTAAAGAACAAATCCTTATTTGCGTCCCACCATCGTTGGTTTCAATTCCAAAAATGGTTCGATTGATAGTCGCCTGTGAGGTAGTCCATCAATTCGTAAATATAAGTTTCAATTCCAAAAATGGTTCGATTGATAGCCGAATTGTTTTGCCAGTTGAAAAATCAATCACCGAGTTTCAATTCCAAAAATGGTTCGATTGATAGATCAAGCGCCCCTTCCCTGTTTATCTGATCAATAGGTTTCAATTCCAAAAATGGTTCGATTGATAGTCCAGTGAGAAAGAACCGTAGCCCTTCAAATTCCCTTGTTTCAATTCCAAAAATGGTTCGATTGATAGCGAAGCGCAATCCTTTTTCATCCTCAATCAAAACTTTGTTTCAATTCCAAAAATGGTTCGATTGATAGTAAAACACATTAAAATTACCTTAAAATTACGTTATAAGTTTCAATTCCAAAAATGGTTCGATTGATAGCTTGTTTTCAGTCTCCAGCACCTTTACTCTATTTTGCGTTTCAATTCCAAAAATGGTTCGATTGATAGTTAGACTGATTGCCATATTTATGAAATAATCCTGTTCGTTTCAATTCCAAAAATGGTTCGATTGATAGGTCTTGAACGATTACAATAAGCCCGGCACATAACACGTTTCAATTCCAAAAATGGTTCGATTGATAGTTCTGGGAGGAAAAACTTGTGAAGCTGCTAAAAGATAGGTTTCAATTCCAAAAATGGTTCGATTGATAGAATTGGATGAGCTGTGAGTTGGGCACCTCTTTGTCTCGTTTCAATTCCAAAAATGGTTCGATTGATAGCTTCATCGGTGATTGTTCCGTTTCTCATAATGTTGTTACGTTTCAATTCCAAAAATGGTTCGATTGATAGTCTGCCAAGTTATCCTTATGGCTGTTTTTATAATTCGTTTCAATTCCAAAAATGGTTCGATTGATAGTATTGGTAGAAAGTCGCCTCTAATCCTCGATAATCGTTTCAATTCCAAAAATGGTTCGATTGATAGCGCACCGGGGGGGATTACGCTGCCTCCGCCTCCGGCGTTTCAATTCCAAAAATGGTTCGATTGATAGCCCAAACAGATTGCTATTCAGCTTTACCCATACACGGTTTCAATTCCAAAAATGGTTCGATTGATAGGGTATTGGTAGAAAGTCGCCTCTAATCCTCGATAATCGTTTCAATTCCAAAAATGGTTCGATTGATAGTTCAATGATACCTTCAACACCATCTTTTTCAAGACGTTTCAATTCCAAAAATGGTTCGATTGATAGAATTGAAAGGATCTGTTTAGGTTTGGGCTGTGATTCGTTTCAATTCCAAAAATGGTTCGATTGATAGGATGATGCTGTCCTTGCGAATTGTGATAGTTTCAGGGTTTCAATTCCAAAAATGGTTCGATTGATAGCACATCCCTTACTCACGGGCAAACCGGAACATACACGTTTCAATTCCAAAAATGGTTCGATTGATAGTCTGAAATCGAAACCCTGCAAAATAGAGTGAAGGTGCGTTTCAATTCCAAAAATGGTTCGATTGATAGAGTTGGGCACCTCTTTGTCTCCGGCCATGTGCTTAAAGTTTCAATTCCAAAAATGGTTCGATTGATAGCCGTTAATTTTTGTTTTTTAATCCCCTAATTATTAGTTTATTAAAAAAATAAATCCGGCTGATTTTGCCGCTGTTTGTAGTCAACCCACAATCATGACTTTTTCCCTGCTCAGCGACGCATTGTTTAATTTATTTGTTATTAGGCTGTTAGACTGATATGAGAGAAAAATAATATAGTTTAAATACAATTTCTCACGCTCAAATTCGACACCGACAACCTTTAAATGATGTTTCCAAGCGTATTGCGCTCCATTCCAATCACTTCTTTGTAAAGCCACTTTTCGTCGCGCGACTTGAATAAAATCAAACTGTCCGTTTCTTCATTCATCAGTTTCCTGGCTTTTATTTTCAGTTCCTCCAGCTTAACTTCCGTAATGTCGCCCTCAAAAACCGAATTCTGAATCCAGTTCAGGTATTTGCGGCACAATTTAAGCATTTTTCCAACACGTTTTTCACCAATGTCATAAACTAAAATTACATACATGATTATCAATGATTTAAATTATTACCACCAGGCTTTGAAAGGTTTGTACTCTTCAATGCCCAACATGTGCTTGCTCAATTTATAACATTCAAGCTTAATCAGGTGCCGATAGCTCACGTTTCGCTTCAAGGTGCGGTGTTGTATCGTTTCATTTAAACGTTCCTCAAATGCTGCTATGAAGGTTTTCTTGCCTTTTTCGTTAAGCAACACTTTGTTTAGCTTACTCTCAAAGTCACGGCTTTGTAATTCCTTTTTATTCAGTACCTTGAAAATCACCCGGTCAACCATTATGGGTTTGAATATTTCGGCAAGGTCGAGTGCAAGGGAGTACCTGCGTTCGCCCGGACTATGCAAATAGCTGATGGTCGGGTTAAGCTGGGTTTGATGTATCGCCCGTAAACATTGCGAATAACACATCATATTGCCGAATGAAATCAATGCATTTATCTCATTCCGGGGTGGTTGTTTACTGCGGTTGCCCATCTCAAAATCATTTACAATCAGGTTGAATGCATCATAATAATATTGCCTGATGTTACCCTCAATTCCCATCAATTCATTGGTTTTCTGGCATAAATTGATGCTTGTCGTCAGGTTTTCAATGCCTTCAATAATTTCAGTCATATCTTTGCCCCGGTTGTGGTAGTACTTCAGGTTTTTGAGCATATTGAAAGCAGCACCTTCAACGAACTTTCGGGCAATGATCATGCGCTTAGTGAGCTTTGCGTGATGATCTACCTGGGCCAGAAGCATTCTCCCCGACAGCAACTGATCGCGTGGCATAAAGGAACCAGTGTAGTTTTCGTAATAATCGAAAAAATGAACACTGATTTGGTTTTTCCCCAGGAAGTTATACAGGCTGCTGTTGGCATCTAACGCGCCGAAAGTGTAAAATTCCTCCACATTCTCAACCGGAAGATATCGGGGAGTGCCTTCAACACCGTTTTCATCTACAGGGGAAAATTTCAGGGTGTTGTCCTTGCGGCTAAGGCGACCGGGATTAAACAGATAGTAGGTTTTCTTCATGGACAGGGTTAGCAGGTTATTGTTTAGACAGGATTTACAGGGTTTACAGGTTTTTTAGACGGGATTTACAGGGTTTAAAAGTTTTTTTAGACAGGATTAACAGGGTTTACAGGTTTTTTAGACAGGATTTACAAGATTTACAGGTTTTTCTGACAGGATTTACAGGGTTTACAGGTGTTTTTAGACAGGATTTACAGGGTTTACAGGTGTTTTAGACAGGATTTACAAGATTTACAGGTTTTTTAGACAGGATTAACAGGATTAACAGGTTCATTTAGACAGGATTAACAGGATTAACAGGTTCTTTTAGACAGGATTAACAAGTTAAACAGGTTTTTTAGACAGGATTTACAAGATTTACAGGTTTTTCTGACAGGATTTACAGGGTTTACAGGTTTTTTAGACAGGATTTATAGGGTTTAAAAGTTTTTTTAGACAGGATTTACAGGGTTTACAGGTTTTTTAGACAGGATTTACAGGGTTTACAGGTTTTTTAGACAGGATTAACAGGATTCACAGGTTTCTTTGACAAGATTAACAAAACTAACATGTTTTTCTGCACCATTAGTATGGGTTAAGTTACAAATCCCGGTTTATTTTGTCTTTTTATAAGTCTTGAATTTGTGCTTTACCTTTACCGATGAACCGAAATTGATTAGCAATCCATGCTCAATCTTTGTAGCTGTAAGGTAATTTACCAGTTGAACTTCGTGAGATACAGTTAGATTTTCGATGGCTTTCAATTCTATTACAAGCTGACCATGTATTAATATATCAGCAAAATAGGCACCTACAAGATGTCCTTTGTAATAGACCTGGATGGGGAACTCCTCCATTGCTTCAATACCCATCTCCCGCAACTCAATGGCCAAAGCATTCCGATAGACAATTTCCTGGAATCCGGAGCCTAAAATATTATGCACCGTGTAGGCTGCCTTAATTACCTTGCCCGTTAAATCATCAGTATCAGTGTTTTTCATATTCGATCATTTTTTTGCAAATCTTTTTAACTTGCAAATCTTTTTAACCTGTAAATCTTGTAAATCCTGTCCAGGACTATTCATCCGCTCCATTTATTTCTCCACTCCAGCAGAAATCATAATAGGAGCAGTTTTTACAGATGCTTATTTTTACCCTTGGCGGACATTCATCGCTATGGATTATTTCTTCAATATCGGCCACCATACCCGGAAACTCTTCGCGATCCATATCAGTAAGATACACCTCCTCCGTTTTTCGCAGCTTTGGGTATTCAAGTATTCCATAGTTGCACTTGATGCCATATTGCTCAAATACCCACATATAATACTTTAATTGCATCTGATGGGCATGCTCCATTTTGTTCGATTTTTTGATTTCATGGATGATGCCCGCCTTTGGATCATAAAAATCAACCTTTATACCGCCAATTTCTACTTCTTCATAGCGCTCGGTGCGGGCAGGGTAGGAGGTTTCATGAATCAGTTTGCCCATCTCCACCAACTCTGAAGTATGCTCCATCTGCATGCCATTGGCGAAAAGCCATAACTTGCGGTGACAAAGGCTAAAGTAGTTAAAATGGGTGCCGGTAATTTGCATTTGAAAAATTCTTAGAAATCAGGTTAAGTCAAAATATTCAAGCTTCCGCTCTTCACTTATGCTCTTGTATAAATCATCAAAAAGTTCCTGGCTCATAAGTTAAATGGTTTTGTTTGTTTTTAATTTTCAGGGATTTGCGGTTCATCCTCCTCAAATGCACTACACTCAAAGTGATCCTCATTGCGCTGATCGTTGCGGTTCATATTGCACAGCAGGTTTTCTTCCCAATAATCGGAAAGATAACTTTTACACCTCAGGCACAAATCCGGTATGGGTATATTTTCAATGTCAACCTGGGTGCCATCGTCGTTGTAAAGGCCATTGTAAACCGGGAATTCGGTTTCATCAGGCTCCCCGCAGTTGCAATCTTCACCATAAGGACAGGTATCGGGGTCCCCCGTGCAGAACTCCCAATCGAAGCCGGCCAGGGGCAAATATTGAATAGACTCATCCCAACTGTTTACAATTAGATCGTATAGTGCATCATCCGGGTAATTATCGGGAAGATCAGTAATCTGAATATTCAACGCTTCCAGAAGCCGTTTTAAGGCATCAGCAAGCACCTCCCATTGCTCCTTTTCAAGGCTCAGAATGTTTGGCATGGCCTCAAACGGTATGTCCGTCAACTCTTCAAGCGTAGTGGGCGGCGACAATGCCAGTTCTGCCATATCAGGCACCTCTGCCATATGTGGCGGAACCTCAATATAGGGCGGCGGTGGAGGGTTTTTCGCTACCTGCTCCAAATTTTCCAGTAACTGATTGAGGTAGTTTTGCATGGGTTCTTTTTTTTTTGACAGGATTTTATGATTTTTGACAGGATTTACAGGGTTTGCAGGATTTGATTTGACATGTAGAAAAATTCTATTCTCAAATAAAAATGCTCGTGTCAATTTTTTTCGAGTCAAACCCATATTCAGGCGTATAGCATAGATTCCAATTTGATAAGTATTTAAACCCAAATTTTTCTTTTTCGGGGTCAAGATAAGTTGAAATTGCATCCAATTGTTTTTTATACAATGAGATGCAGAATTGGGAAATAACACTCCCAATTTTCTTTAATTCAATTTGTTTTAAAATGAAGTCACCAAACTCACAGCTTATCAATTTTTCATAAAATTCAAAGACTTTAACGCCATCCACGCTTTTTTCATCCGCAGTTAATATGTCCATTTTGCTTAAAATTGAGATGTTTTCAAAAAAGCAAACGGGAATATTAATCGGAATAAATAATTGTTGACTACCATTGTCTTCAATCAACTTAAACTCGTCATTTAATTTTGAAAAGTTAAAATCTTTAAAATACTGGTAATAATGGCCGGCTGCGAATAGATGGCTTCCCATTTTTTTCCGTTTTTCTTCAAATACCTTTTCATACAAGGTATGAAATTGTTTTTTCGCTAAAATCTCCTTGTATTCATCAAAAACCTTTCTATCCGTTTGTTGTACCTTATAACGAAAGTCAGATCCATATATAATACTTGTTTTGTCACAATCAAATAAATAAACAATACAATTGCTCTTGGAAGAATTCCGATTAATCCGGCCAGCTAGTTGTTCGTCACTGTCAATGAGCGAACGATCTTTAAATCCCATATCCATATCAATGTCAACTCCAGCTTCAACTACCTGAGTTGATATCACAATTAATTTTTGATATTCACCTTCTTTAATTGAATTGATAATTTGCCTTCTCCTGAATTCTAAAATATCACCGGAAAGCAGAACGATTTCGTAATTCTTAAATCGTTCATCTTCATTAATCGTGGAAAAGAATAGTGAAGCCGTTTTCTTGGTTATAAATTCGATAAGGATTTTTACGCTAACTTGATGTGATTTAGCATATTGGTCTGATTTTTCAATCATAAAATCAGATAATTCAGAAAGATATTTTTTCTTCTCCTCCTCATTATTGGGCTTCTCCATCTCAAGTAAGGTGAAATCGAAAGAAACTCTGCCTGCAAAATTAGGATTACTGAAATATTGATCGCGATTTGTTATTAATGATACGAAAGTCCCACGAAGTTCTTCATGAAGCGCATCGATTTTTGGAAGGGTAGCTGACATAATTAAAATGCGCATATTAAATAAATCTGCATAATTAGCCAAGAAATAGACGATCTTATCCCAATGTTCTGGATTATATGTTTGGATTTCATCAATGACTATAACAGAATTACATAACCGATGCAATAAATAGTTGCTTTCTTTTTCATTTCCTTTTAAAATATCGAAAAAGCGGACATGCGACAAAAGCGTAATTGGGTAATTAACAAACAGATTATCAATGAATAGTCTTTTTTCATCTCCATAAGCACCATCCTCCTTTTCATGAAATCCAGCTTTTGAGTGAAGTTGTACGATAGAATTATTGTCTATATCTAAGGTTTTCTTGATTGACTTAAATGTCTGCGTGATTAAAGTTGTAAATGGGAAAACGTAGAATATTTTATTTAGTGAATTGTCAATTTCAAGCAGTTCAGTTGCGAATGCAAGAGACAAGTTCGTTTTTCCAGAACCGGTAGATGCTTCAAGGTAAAAACATCTTTTTTTAGCATTTTCCCGTAGTTTGAAAATCATTTCGGCAGTAAGCTTTTGACGGAGGATATTTAGATTCTCATTATTTTGCTTTTCTATTTGTGAGAAAGGAATAGAATGGTAATGTCCGATATTAGAATATAAATTTTTGTTGTAAGGAAGTACTGTTTTAAAATTTCTAATAAGTACTACCTTTTGCTCATTGCTTAATATCCCAAATTCGTTAATTTCTGTATTATTCATGAAATGATTGGTCGCATAAAAATCGGAAGCTGTCAGCAGCGAGTAAAGCAGTTTTGTTAATACAAATAAATTAAAATAGGCTTCTGTACTATTAACCAAGTCTCCAAATTCGTTAAAAATATCATTTACTCCAAGATAAAAACTTGAACAGAATTCTTTTTCTAAAACAATGCGGTATTTTTCAAGAAATGAATAGCAGTCGTCAATTTGGTTTATGTCAAATTGTAATATGAAATTGATTTTAGGATTATGGTGCTTAATTATCGGTGTTGCGAAAAGCAAAATCAAGAAATATAAAATAAGTTTCTCATCCTCATTAAAGCTATTGTTCTCTGTGATGTTTTTGAAAAATAAATTTGAATACAGGTAAGAACCAAGTAAGGAGTGGTTGGACTGAATGGATAGTTTTTTGTCGGACTCGAGTAAATCATTCTCCATCTTTAAAACCTGGAAATTTGGATTTATCTTTCCCATATCGTGGAAAACAATCGCTGCAATAAAAGCTTCTTTAATTTGGTTACCAAATTCTAATTTATGCTCTACGGGAAATCGATCCATAAGCACTTCGATTTGCGAATCAATTAATTTCTCAATCCCATGAGCCTCTATCAAATTCAAACAATATCTCGAAACTAATTCAGAATGTTCAACAAGTAATTCTTTTACCTTTTTATCATTGGATAAATGGGCAAAATAGGTAGAGTGCCGCTCATCAAAAATATGCAGCAAACTCTGAGTGTATGTCTTAAAATAATTGAATGTTCTCATTGCTTGACAATTTCAAAATCGGATAGGAGTCGGGAAGTGTAAAATCTTGTTTTAGGTCCCAGTTGGTGAATGCAAAATCTTTGTATTCATACTGAAATAGAGGTGATTCAATATAACCTACAGGCAATCGTTCAAAATACAAATATTTATTCCCACTTGTAGATAAAACGCCCGGACGAAAACGTGATTTAACTTTTCCATCTTTTACCATTTCTTCTTTTATGAATATGCTGTTAATTTGAAAGTTTCCATCAGGAGAAAATAGCGCTGATTCATATTCAGTAAAATTATCCCACCAAAGAGAGAATTCGTTTTTACCCAAATATGGCAAATATTCTGCTTTGTTTTCTTTTAGGTAGCTGAATAGTTTAGATTCAATTTCATTCTCTGTGTCAATCATAATCCAACACTTGTATGCGGGGGCGACTAAGGCTTGTTCTGTTATCATCAGGTTTCCGCCTTCTTCTTCACTTGCCAACCCTGTTGTGTTGTTATATTTAATTATAGTTTTTGAAAAATTTCCATTTTCATGGTACGTTTTTCCATTTTCTTCAAGGGGAGCAATCGCAATTTTTAATCCTTTGAGTTTCCTGTAATATTCGGGCATCTCGCCATACTTCTGAAACCCTCTTTCACCTAAAATTGCACCTAAAATCCCCAAAAAAGATGGTTTATGGAGCATATTAAAAGTTAAATAAATCGGATCATTTGTATCTGGTTTCTTAAAAAAACCAAAGTCAGATTTTATATTGATTGATATGATCTTTTTCATATTAAGGAGGGTTTAAAACCTGACAGGTACATAGTACCTGCCAGGTTTAGTTGTTTATAGGTTTGAAATTACAGCCCCGTCAGGAACCTTATTCAAACTGATTGATGATTGATTTAAAAAGATTTCAATGGAGTCAATTTCTTTTGAATTTGCTTCAATTACCATTTTAAGTTCACCCATATCCAATTGAACCTTGCTGTCTTTCTTCTCCTTTTCTAATTTCATCAATTGTGTAAAATTGGGCAATACAAGTTTGGAGTTTTCCTTTAGGGTAACCCATACCAGTAATTCATTTTCGCATCCTGCTTTTGCAGCAGAATCGTAATAAGTAACTCCTTTTTGCAATGCTTCTTTTAGTTTGTCAATATCTCCTGAAGTGAGTTCTTTGGCACCACTCCCGGCTAAACTTACAATTTCATCAATATTCTTAGGGTTAATTGAAAAGTGATGCAAGTAGTGCCCTTCATGCAGTTTTGTTTGCCGTCCCAGAGTTGTTGCGGTATTATCCTCGCTTTTTTCATTCGGATTTCTGAAAGGAGACATAATCTGCTCAGAATAGAAGTTGTTCTCATGCCAGATATTAACACCATGTGTAATTTGAACAGGGCCATGCACTGAAATTGCAACATTATTTGTCTTCGATTTCTTTGCAAATGTTGCTCCAAATAATCGAATATCTATACAACTTAAGAGGTCTTTTGCAACTACTTTTCTGTCTTTTTCGTCCTTATTTTCAGGGAATGCATTGGCATATGCGTCATCCAAACTAAATGGGACAAACTCTTCGTTAAATCTCTTGAAATAAAATACTTTCTCGGAAGTGTAATTTTCCTTTAGGAAATTCTTAACTGCATATTTTAGTGCCTTATCCGTTGCATAAACAACGCCATTGGGCAGGGTTCGTGGTTGTCCTGAAAAATCAGCATTGTAGTTCGCATTTACAGCTTTGATAATTGCTGCACCAAAAATTCTTTTTGAATAAGTCATGTTTTTGTATTTTTAGGGTTATTATTTTTCTTTCTTGAAAATGGATTCCGAGAAGTATCCGGCCAAAATCATTGGTAAATGATCTTTCATATTTGGGTTACTTGGTGAAAATCCCATGATTTCACTAAATATTTTGTCAAACTCATATTTAGTTGGATACAAAGCAAACTTATATTTGTACATATTAAAGGTGTTTGCAATGGCCTGTTTAAAAAGCGCGGCTTCCGTCTTTTGCAGAAAAGGTTCCAGTAAGGCATGAGATCGGTTTGCAGATTCGCTTTGAATTAATAATCTCCATATAATTTGACCTGATGCAAAAGCAAATTCGTCATCGGTCTCGATGTGGAATGATTCGGTTTGGGCAATTTCCCTAACCTTCGTTTGTAATTCAATAGTTTTGTTTGCCATATTATTTGATTTAGGGTTGTGGTCAAAAAGATTTTGTAAGCCAAACCAAAGACTTATTATTTTTCGGATATGTGCTGTTTTTTTGAATTCTTCATCGTGTCTGAGATTATCCATGATGGAATCACGAGCCATTTCATCTATCATCGTCATAGTTATTTCGTGCTGCATGGACTTGTAGATGAAATTGTACCATGATTTCCTGTATTTATTTAGAAGATTATAAATGGTGTCAGTTAGACCGTAATCAGGCTTTATCTCAAGTTCGTCAAAATATTTAATCCATAATGTCCCAGCTTTTGTCTCCTGAATCAATTGGTTGTTAAAAAAAGCATTAACAACATTGATTTGAAAATCGAAAACGTTGTTATCGTTGCTTTTGAAATAAATTTTTGGCTCAACTCCAAATAACTCTTTGATGAAAAAATCCTCTCCGCTTATATCCTTCAAGGTATATCTGAATAATGGGACAAAATCTAAATCGATAATTTTTCCTCTTGAGATAAATAAGAGATAAAAATTTTGAAGATTACTCTGTCGATTGTTGAGAAGTGACTTTACAATTTCAGAATAACCTGTAACTCCGTCATTGTTGAATAATTTCAGCATTTCGGAATTGAGGTTTGCTTCATCCTTATCTACAAAAATCGGCAAAGGATTCGGCAATTGTTTATTTCCGCTCAATTGGTAAAATTTCCAAATTAATTGTGCTTTTGCTCCATCAATTCGAAAATTGTATTTGAAGCTTGCAGACTGATGTTGCAAAAAGAGTTTTTTGTCATTGAAAGAGCTTAGACTATCACTGATTCCAAAAATAGTTTCATTAAATACCTTGTTATAGTCGGATTTGTTAAATACATTCTGGCCAAGATACTTCTGGTAAGGTTGCTTGAATTCCTCCAATGACAACGATTTAAGGAAAAATACTATGGTATAGGAATCCTTCAGGTTGTCGTAATCAAGTGCTTCCAATAAATCCCAAAAATTTACCCCTAAATACCTTTTAAAACCTTCAAATTTGACTTTTTGATCGCCTTCTTCAATAAAATCTTCTGCTTTGTTAAAGTATTGCTTATTGAGTTCATTCAGAATACCCTCTTTACCAATAGTCCCGATGTTTTTATCAACAATTTTCTTTGTAAAACCTAACGCAAAGGGAGAACAGGTTACATTGAAAATTTTCTTATTAGGATTAAATATTTTTGCAGCAGACACTGGTTTTGATGCCTGCAAAATCATTTTACATTCGTTGAAAAACGGCGTTATTTCGTCCTTTTGTTTATAAAGGCCAAAATCTTCTTTTAGAAGAACCCCTTCTTCATCTATATTCTTTAAGACAAATTCCCCATCTACAAGAGCAATGTCCAAAGCTACATAGAGACCTTCTTTAAGTTTGGCACCATCTTCAAATAAGTCAGGTGCTTGCTCTTCGATAATTTCAACAAAATTGCAAAGTTCATTTATCATTATGGTTGAATATTAAAAATGTTTCTTAATTACTATATTTTGACTTCCCCTTCCAACCCCACAAATCTACCCCCCATCTCTGACATCTTCTGTCAAAAATAAAAAACTTTCATTTATCTTTCATCTTTCTGCTCAAAATCTTTTAAACGCTCCATGCCCCGGCTGATTTTCTGCCCCATAAACTCCCTGAGTTCAGTGGGTTCCATCCATTCAATATCATCCATCAGTCCGGCGGCGAAGCGACCAATGCCTTCGTAGCTGCATACTTCGGTTTCAAGCTACCAGCAATTGCCTTCACATAGTAAATCATTTTCATATCGTTGTTTATCAATCCTATTTTATTACAAACTGTATCATTGAAACCACTCATTTCTTTCGTCCATATGTTGAAGACATTCTGTAAAAGTCCCGCTAAGAATAGTCATCCATTGGTCGTTATGGCGTTGCCAGTCGAGTGTGCATTCTTAGGGATATATTGTGATCCGGGCGTATTTGAATTCAGCATACCAGCCATCAATTAGTGGCATGATAAATTTGTTTTTCGGATCATTCCAGCCAAACTGTTCAATGAGTTGAAAAAAGTAAACACGCCCTGCCCTTAGTTCGAAACGATTTATACTTTTCGATAACTTTTGTGAATTTTCAATAAAAGATTCCACTTCTTTTATTATTTTCATTTTCTTTGAATTATCCAATTTCTGAGGCTTTGGATTTCCATTAACCCATACATTTCTTTTCATATACGTGAATTTTTCCGAAAAATAATCAATATCAAAACTGCCTGTGTCAGCAAAAGTGTCGCCAGTTGGCCTAGTCAACCATTCATAGTCAACTTTATATTGTGGGTTTAGTCTCACTATTTTATTCCCTTATCAATATTATTATTTGATTTTAATTCCCATCCTCACCTCCACCCAGACCCTTTCCCATGGCTCTGCATCAGGGTCAAGGTCGGTTATTGTGGCAGTTACCGGGGCATTCTGGTCTAATAACCTGCTTATGGTACTATTTTCAACACGGGGTAAATATCCGATTTTAATCTCACCATAATGCAAAGCAATAGCTGAGGCATCAAATTTATTATCTGGTTCACGTACAAGCAGTAATGCATCGCCTGTTTGCATTAGGTGCTCGATACTTTCACCCTTATAGTATTTGTATCCGGCAACAGGCATTTCGCCTAATACATAATTTGCTTTGTTAGGCATAGCAATTAACTGGTGGGTTGGCCCCGAAATTATTCCTGCCAGACCCAGTGCTATACTCTTTATAAATTGTGATCTGTTCATGCTAAAAACTTTGACAAGAGCAAAATAACAAACCATTTCTGACATCTTCTGTCAAAAATAAAAAACTTTCATTTATCTTTTATCTTTCTGCTCAAAATCTTTTAAACGCTCCATGCTTCGGCTGATTTTCTGTTCCATAAACTCCCTGAGTTCAGTGGGTTCCATCCATTCAATATCATCCATCAGTCCGGCGGCGAAGCGGCCAATGCCTTCGTAGCTGCATACTTCGGTTTCGAGCAGCCAGTAATTGCCGCCACAGTGCGAGAGGTATTTTTCCGAAAGTGGATATTCCTCTTGGAGCAGGTTGGCGGCCCGCAGACCAAGTTTGAGTTTTATGAGCAAATGCTGATCGCTGCTTATCCTGAAAATATCTATCCGGCCTTCGGTATGCTTATCGCCATTTTGCCAGTCTTCGGCTAATATTTCCACATCGGTTATGCGCGAAATCTTATATAACTTGTTGCGTCCGCTCTGGGGTTCAAATGCCCACAACTGAATATAGTTGGTGGTAAAGCGGAACGGCTCCACCAGACGGTCGCTCACTTTATTGCTGTTGGCAGAACTATAACCTTTTAAAATCACCTGTTTTTGCTCCTCAATGGCCTGGGTCAGGCGGTTGATGTTGATGCTGTTCTTGCCTTTTACCACCGTTTCGGCCAGAATTTTATAATCATAAACGGTATAGAGTTTCTTTTTGAGGTTTTGCTTTATCAGGTTGTTCTCATCAATGCTTTCGATGGCCGATTTAAGGATATAGGCTTCCTCTTCGGTAAAGTGGACCAGGCTGCTGATGTCTTTAAAATAGGGGGATGACTTATCAATACGGTAGTAACCGTCCACTTTTTTAATCACAAAACCGGCTTCACGGAAAGTATCAATATAGCGGTAAATGGTCCGCCCGGTAGTGTCGAACCTTTCGGCAATCTGTGCTAATGTAAGGCTATGATTCCCGGTCAATATCATCATTAGCCGCAGTTGCCGGTCGAGCTTAGGCTGATCCATTATTGGATATTTTTAAGTTCAACGCAGCCCATGCCCAGTGAATTCTTTTCGCCAAAGCCACACACATAGCCAATTTGCAGCAGTGCGGTGGGCGCTTTAAGTTCAAAATCGAAGGTATAACCAATGATTTTGGTCTCTTCTGGCGTAAATGCTTTAACTTTTATCCCCCGCATCCGCGGCTTATTCAGCAATTTAAAGGTTATTTCCGGATCATCCGTTTCCAATTCAGGCCCAGGGGAAATCAGGCCATAATTAAGGGCGGTGGTAAATTTGTGGATAAGATTATCGGCTAATAATTGTTCAAAAGCGGTTTCTTCCGGGCTTAGATATGAGGCTGTTTTGCAATTCTCCATCCGTTTGCCCACCATTATGGGGGAAGTAGTGGTAAATATAGCTTTCCCATTGAAACCTGGCTCGGTCAGTACTTCAACGGAAGACACCAGCAAGTCGGTCTGGCTTATTTTGTCGCCTATGCTGAAACGCTGGTTCTTAAACAATCCCTTGATGAAATTTTCCATAGCCAGTGGAAGCAGAAATGAAACAATCAGGTGGCATTGTCCTGTGAGGATGTGCAGCCGGTCACCTTCCACCTTAAATCCTTTTGCAGGAAAGTTTAATTGCGAAAAAGTGAAAAACTTAAATGCTTTAGTGCCCAATGCGAAGCCCGAATCATGCAGAAAAGTAGAAAATTCATGGTCACCTTCGGCCAGCGTATGGTAAATCCATGCCGAAACCGGATACTGGTAATTCACCGGAATGGTGGTAATTCCAGTATTCAGCGTGTTGAATGATAGTCGTATACGCATTTCAAATGGGTATAAATGATACTGATTACTGAGCTGTCCTGATAAGGAAACAAATATATAGACTTGTAATAGATATTCCTAAAGATTTGGTAAAATATTAGTTTAGAATTATGAATGAGCTTAGCATAAAAAACTCTTTTCTTGCCATTAAGGCACAAAGTAACAAAGCTCATCAGGCTTTAATCAGTGATATACAGAGCCTTATGCAACCTGGTAACTTCGTGTTTTAATGGCATTTTTTTATTTATATCTTTTTAGACTGGACTCATTATTGAGTTCAAGGAGGGAGGGAGAGAGAGAGGGAGAAAGGTGAGAGAGGGAGGTGGGGAAGGAAGTGATAGGGAGAAGGATCTGGGGGTGCTAACCCTCAAACCTATAATCCAGAACTAAAAAGACAAGGGGACAAGGTGACGGGGGGACAAGGGGACGTGGAGAGGGGGTTATCGAAAACCTTACCGAAAAAGCCTTTGCGGGTGACGGGGGGACAAGGGGACGTGGAGACGGGGGGAGAATTTCTAACCTCTAACTTCTAACATCTAACGGCTAACCTCTAACTTTTAACTTCTAACCTCTAACCTCTAACCTCTAACCTCTAACCTCTAACCTCTAACTTAAAAAGACCAAAGACTGAGAGCCAGGAAACCACAGTCACCAACCTACCAACTCAACAACTCAGCGAATCCCTCCTGAGGCGGGCAGGCAACAGATTACAGATTACAGATCACAGATCACAGATTACCAACTCAACAACTCAACGAATCAACACATCAACACATCAAAAACACGCCCCACAAATTCTCATTCCTTTCTCTGTAAACACCAGTCCCGGTAAGGGAATTTTTATAAAATCCAAAACTTTGAACAGCATTTTAAGGGTTGGTTGATTGGTTTTAATTCGACTGAGGTCGATGTCTGGAGCGAAGTAAAACTGCGCATAGCGGTCGAAGTGGGGGATGGGCTGTCCATTGTAAAAGTCGGGGTTGATAGTGGCGCCGGTCATACCTTCGGCGCCATAGCCCACGGCAACATTCAGCCACGCGGGGAAACTTGAATTTTGGGGTAGAAATGAACGGATGTTTCCCGAAAGCCAGATAGTTTGGCCGTTGTAATCCTTAAGCATGCGTTCGGGAAAGGTGCTGCCAAGCAATTCTGGCCGGTATTGGGCATATTTGGTGAGGTGAAAGGACCATTTCAGCTTGATGCGTTGCTCTTTCCAGCCAAGTTGCTGGCTGATAAACAGCGCTGATCCCAGGCCGTTGGCGATCAGGTCGCCGGGAGAGGCGCCCCATTGTGCTGAAAAGCCATCTAAAACTTCCACCACAGTTAAAAACATAAACCCCGCGCTTCCGCCAAACCAGATGGCATTTTTCTCTTCTACGCCGGCCCAGCGAAGGGATTCATAGCCCAGACTGCCCATAATGTATGAAGCGGTGGTATGTCCTGCTTTATCCACGCCCAGCCATTCATCGTTGTCGTTGTAAAAATGGAAGCTGCTTTGGGGATAATCCTTGTACCACAGGTGATAAAGTCCCGTCATACTGCCGGCATACAACAGGGTACTGCCGGTAATCAGCGCGGTAAGCCGCTGCCGGTGGAGGCAGAGGGTATCGGCTTTAAATGCCGAATCAGACTGGCTGTAACCATTCAAAGGCAGCAAAAGCATGAGAATAAGCCACCGCTTCAGCATGCAGTTGAGTTCAGTGAGCACCTTCTTCGGCTGAAATAAAAGGTTTGAGTATTTCCATGGCTTGTGCCGTTTTCTGAGCGAGCAGTTCCGGTGTTTTGGCTTCCGCCAGAAAACGCAGATAAGGTTCGGTATTTGAGGGACGTACATTAAACCACCAGTCGTCAAACTCAATGCGGTAACCGTCAAAATCGTAATATGCGCTGGCTTTTTCTTCACGCATAAAAGCATTTTTCAGGGCATCCATGGCCTGTTGCTTTAGATCAACATGAACATTGATTTCACCACTTCCCGAATATCGGACAATAGAAGAAATAAGTTGCGAAAGCGAAATGCCTTTATCGTGAAACTTTTTTATCTCACCAAGCAGAATAAGCGCGGCCATATAGGCGGAATCTGAAAAATAAAATTCACGAAAATAATAATGTCCGGCAAGTTCACCGCCAAACAGCCCGTTTATTTCGCGCAGTTTGAGCGCGGCAAAAGCACGTCCCACGCGCCAGGTATGCATGGTAAAACCCTTTTCTTCCACGTATTCAGTCACCGATTTTGAGGTACGGATATCCTGCAGGGCATTGCCGCTCAACCCCTTTCCGGCAAAATAACCGGCCAGCACGGCAATCATCAGATCGGGCTGAATAAACTCCCCTTTTTCATCCACAAACATCACCCGGTCGGCATCACCGTCGAAAATCACACCTACATCGCATTGCTGCTTTCGCACCACGGTTTTCAATTGTTCCACATTTTCCTGTTCCAGTGGATTGGGTGCATGGCTGGGAAAGGTTCCATCAAGGGTTTCATTGAGATATAAGGGGGCATCGCCCAGCAAATCGCGGATCAACAGCGCCCCCATGCCATTGGAACAATCCACGGCTATTTTCAGGCCACTGAGATCGGTTTTGTAAGCGCTTAAAAAGTCGAGATAATCAGATTTGAAGATAAATTCAGCATAGATGCCCGGCGTATCCGAAGGATAAGTTTCATTGTTTTCAATGATTTCGAGTAATTCGGCCAGTCCGCTGTCAAAACCCACCGGCAATGCCCCGGTTCTGGAGATTTTCATGCCATTATAGTCTGCCGGATTATGGGATGCCGTAATCATCACCGAAGCCTGATAGTCATATCGGGCGGTAGCCCAGTAAATCATGGGTGTGGTGCACAATCCGGCAACATGAACATCGGCGCCCGAATCGGTTATGCCTTTGCAAAGCTGATCCAGGATTTCCGGAGAGGAGAGGCGCGCATCGTAGCCAACCAGCACGGTTTCGGCATGCAACAGCCGGGGCAGAAAAAACCCGATCTTATAAACATCATTTCCGTTGAAATCCTTATTATATATGCCTCTGATGTCGTAGGCCTTAAATGCGTTTTTCATACTGTTCAGTTTTGTGCGGTTACCCGGAAAGATGGATGTCCGCTATTTATAAATGTTTCGCCGGTTGAGTGCCTGACGGTATTTATAGGCATTCAAATTATGTTGTTCCAGTGTTCGTGCAAAATTATGGTATCCTGAAAAGTCTTCCCGGGCACAGAAAAACATATACTGATGGTCTTCGTAATTCAAAACGGCATCAATGGAAGCTTTCGATGGTAAATAAATAGGTCCCGGCGGCAATCCGTGATACAAATACGTATTGTAGGGGGAGTTGATGGTTTTGTGCGCAGTCAGCACCCGGCGTATCCCAAAATCGCCATGAGCAAATACCAGGGTAGGATCGGCTTCAAGCAGCCAGCCATTTTTAAGGCGGTTCATATATACACCGGCTATCCTGGCTTTTTCATCATTCTTATTGGTCTCTTTTTCGACGATGGAAGCCAGCGTAATGGCCTCGTTCCGGCTGAGTTTGATGCGCTCCAATTTCATAGTGCGCTCTCCTTCCCAGAACTTATCAGCCTCTGTCTTCATCCGTTTAATCACGCTGCGGGCTGGGGTATCCCAGTATACCTCATATGTATCGGGCATGAAAATGTTGAAAAGTTCTTTCCTGGTTATATTCAGGGAATCCAGAAATACGCTATCATTGAAAAGTTTCATGAAAGATGCAGAATCGGCTTCAATCTGGGTGGCAAGTCTTCCGGCCAGCTGTTCCGGTGTCCTGATGTTGTTAAAAGTCAGCCTGACGGGTGTTTGCGCTCCGGAACGCAGCAGGTTAACCAGGTCAAGGTTACTCATACTTTCATCAATTCGGTATCGGCCAGGCTTGACAGACTCCGGATAGTGGCGAAATCTGGCTACCCATTCGAAATTTCGCCTGTTAATGATGTAACCGTGGCTGTAAAGTGCTTTTTTTACCTCGCTGAACCCGCTGCCCGTGGGGATGGTAATAAATGCCTGTTGTTGATCTGCCGTATAAACATTAGGTTTAATGACTACCATGTAACTCAGCCAGGCAAAGGCGGCAAACAAAATAACAAACACAATCAGCAAGACGGCAATGATGCGCCGGCTCTTGCGTTTGCCCGCTTGTTTGCGATTACTGTATCGGGGATGGTAGGTTGCCATAATCTATGGGTTTTATTTTCTGATGTGCTGAAAAAAGAGTTCATCTATCCATTGCTTCTCGCGGTATATCCACTGCTTTTTTGTGCCTGTGTGCTCAAAGCCATTGGCTTCAAAAAGATGAATGCTCAAGGCATTGCCGGCAGAAATATTACAGTAAACCTGATGCAGGTTAAGGGTTTCAAAACAATAATCCAACATGAGTTTAAGCGCTTCGGAAGCGTAGCCTTTATGGCGATGTGCCGGGGCAATCAACAAGCCAACGCCTACGCGGCGATGGACAGGATTGTAGTCAAACAGATCTATGGCACCCAGCAGTTGTTCCCGGTCCTCCTTCAAAACAATTATAAGCCGCATTTGGCGGGTAGTAAAAAGGTCATCGGAATAGTTCAATACATATTGCTCCAGGGCAAATTGCGACAACGGCACAATGCTATGGCTTACCTGCCACACCTCAGGATTGTTTTCCCAGGCGTACATTTCAGGAATATCGCCAAACTCGGGGGAACGCAGGTGAATGGTATTTCCGGTCATACTTTGTCGTGCTTTAATTCACCCTTAAATACCATAACCGCCGGGCCACCGAGGTAAATGTCGTTGAAAACCTGCGCATTGCGTTGCAAGCGAACGTGTAGCTTTCCGCCCCTGCTTTCAATTTTCCACTCATTTTTGCCGGTAAGCAGGGCTGCTTTTATGGCGGATGCGGTGATGCCTGTGCCGCAGGAAAGGGTTTCGTCTTCCACGCCGCGCTCATAAGTCCGCACCCACAGGTGATCCTCGTGAATGCTCATCCAGTTTACATTTACCCCTTGTTCGGCGTAAGTTGGAGAAAAACGAATACGTCTTCCTTCGCTTACCACATCAATGGCGTTGGTATCTTCTGTAACGATTACCAGGTGAGGGTTTCCGGTATTGATGATGGCATCCGGGTTTTCGGGCAGCTTTACATCCACCAGGCTCACTTCAACCATCCATGCATTTTTATCAGCTTCAATAATGCGGCCGGTATGCGGACCATCGCCGGCCATAAACCGGCACGCTTTGCCGCAAAAGCCACTCATAAACGCAAAGGCCACCGAACACCGGGCACCATTGCCGCACATATCCGCCTTGCTGCCATCGGCATTAAAATAGATCATTTCAAAGTCGAAACCTGCCACGGGTTTCAGCACCATCAAGCCATCGGCGCCTATGCCGGTACGCCGGCTACACCATTTGGCAATCGTGGATGGGGCAGGAATTTCAGGATGAAACCGTCCGTCAATCATAATAAAATCATTTCCGGTGCCATGAAATTTGTAAAAAGTAGTCATCATTGCGTCGCTATTGGCTGATGTTATGGTGTAAGGATGTCAAAATTACATAATTTGCGGTATAATCCACTATTTTTAGGCTGATTTCTCGCGTAAATCGGATTTTAACCGGTAATATGCCCTCAATTGACATATGGTACATGTTTTTTTTGAAATACCAACCCTTTTTTCAAACTCTTAAATAGAATCATTCTAAAATAGAAGAAAAGATGATGCGAATGAATTTTACCCATTGACAAATCTAAAATAATGTTTTAATATTACAGCATATTCAGTATAACTATTATGCATAGCGGCTTAAATATACCTGCCCGATTTTTCTGCAACCTTTCTGGGGGGGGTATCATTCTGTATATCAGCATATTACAATAATCTATGGCAGACATTTTCTAAATATATTTCGTTTTCTTCCTTGTTTTTTGTGTTTTTTCAGGCCAATACCTTTCAACGATTTCCTCCATAACTATTTTATAAACAGTGAGCAACATTGGTTTTTGCCGAAATAAACAATTAAAACATTCACTTCACCAATCGTTTTTCGATAGTGGGTCAAAAAAACAAAAGTTATGAAAACATATAAATTAACACTACTGAACGACTAAAATAAA
>DHSR01000026.1:0-250 GCA_002410555.1 Bacteroidales bacterium UBA5281
ATAAGGAGATAAGGAGATAAAGAGATAGGGAGACAAGGGGACAAGGAGACGGGAAGACCATCGTCTCCACTCAATTTATCAACAGATTATAGATCACTGATCACTGATCACTACAGGGAAACAAGGAGACAAAGAGAATGGCTATTTGAACAACCAATTATAGTTAGAAGGTCCCTTCTCCTTTAGGAGAAGGTGCCGAAGGCGGATGAGGTAAGAGGGGACGGGGAGACCCACGTCTCAACTCCTCAAC
>DHSR01000026.1:549-20096 GCA_002410555.1 Bacteroidales bacterium UBA5281
CCTCTAACCTCTAACCTCTCAATAATCATCGGAACTAAGAATCCAGACTCACGCTCACCGCTCATCTCTCACCGCTTACCTCTTATCACTCACCCGCTCATCCTCACCGCTCAGAAACAACTTCCCCTGCCAGGTATTCTGTTTCTCCAATGCTTTTTCAATTAAATGAACTATCTGATCGGCACGTATCTTTCCCCACCCCGTGGTTGCCAGGAAGCGGGGCGGAACTTCACCTGTAAAGCGTTCAATTACAATTTCAGGGTTCAGGCGTTCAATAAACCTTACAATGAAATGAACATATTCTTCAAGGCTAAATAACCTGAATTTCGTTGGATGGTGTCGATAATCCCGTGCCATGGCAGTTTCATTTATAATCTGTAACTGGTGAAATTTTACAGTGGTAAGCGGCAATGCTGAGATAATGGCTGCCCTGTCCAGCATTTCATCACGCGTTTCACCGGGAAGTCCAAAAATCAGGTGGGCGCCTGTTTTAATGCCATAAGCTGCTGTTTTATGGATCATTTCGGCGGTAAGTACATAATTGTGGCCGCGGTTCAGGTTAATTAGGCTTTGTTCATTGGTAGTTTCAATGCCATATTCAATAATTACATACCTTCTTTTGGCCAGTTCGCTGAAATATCGCAGCTTTCCCTCATCCATACAGTCGGGACGAGTGCCAATAACCAAACCGGTCACATCAGGGTGGTTTAATGCTTCTTCATAAATGGGTCTGAGCCGCTCAAGGGACGCATAAGTATTGGAATAAGTCTGAAAATAAGCCAGATAACTCGTGGCCCGGCGATACCTGATCTTATGAAATGCTATCCCTTCATTGATTTGTTGTGTAACCGGTTTTGCTGGTTCACAATAGGATGGATTAAAAGCTTTATTGTTGCAATAGGTGCACCCTCCATAACCTACGGTTCCATCGCGGTTGGGGCAGGTAAAGCCGGCATCAATAGAAACCTTCTGAACCCGGCTGCCAAAGGTCCGTTTGAAATATTCATTATAGGAATTGTATCGCTTCCCGGAAAACTTATCCATAACAGAAACAAAGTTAGTGCTTATTTTTTTTCAAAAAAGGCTGCCCGCATCAACCGGACAGCCTTTTAAGTTAAAAATAACAGGTTCGGATTATCTGGCTACCCGTTCCAGCCATTTTATCATGGAAAGCATCACAATCATAGAAAGGGCACATGCAACTGCAAACACCAGCCAGCAGGCCCAGAGTGGAACGTATGTATACAGAATTCCACCAATGAAAAGCAAACTATTACCTACAGCAGTAGCTGCAAGCCAGGCTCCCTGCATGATACCCTGAAGGTGAGGAGGTGCCACTTTTGATACAAATGACAGCCCCAATGGCGAAATAAACAACTCGGCAACAGTAAGAATAAAGTACATTCCTACCATAACCCAGGGTGTAAGTTTCATCATGGCAAGCTGATCGGTTGACATTGTAGCCAGGGCAGATTTATCGGGAAGCGAAATGGAGACAATAAGGAAAAACACATAAGCCAATGCGGCGATACCCATACCTATGCCAATCTTCTTTGGTGTGGAAGGCTCCATATCCCTTTTCTTAAGCGCACCAAATACCCACATGATAATCGGTGTTAGCAGAACCACAAAAAATGGGTTGATGGACTGAAATATCTCTGCACCCTTGAGTGAAGTGAACCCCAGGTTTATATCTATTGCATCAAGGTTAATGTAATCTCTTGCAAAATAGGTTAAAGAGTATCCATTTTGATGAAAGGAAAACCAAAAGAAAATTACTACGCCAAACACTGCGAACAATGCGTAAATACGCTGTCTGATTTCTGATGCAGCCATAGTGACTTCTTCGCGGGCAATTTTCTCGCCTTTTTTGAGTTTTACATCAGATGTTCCGGGATCAGGGAATTTACTTTGATTCACTAAGTAGATTATCAGTGAAATACCAAGGGCAATAATGGTTGCAAAGAAAGCATACTGAAAGCCGCGGTTGAAAACGTTCAGATAATCATTGCTGAACTGGGTTAAATCGGTTACCACGGAACCGTCAAGCATTACCTGGGATGAATAAGTCTGAAGATTATTCATTTGTTCAGTGCTCATTGCAGAGGCATTCCCTATGTATTGATGAGCCAGTTCTGGAAGCTGTGCATTGTAATCAAAGCCATTGAACTTCAGCCACCAGTTTCTAACAGCAATAGCAATAAAGGGAGCAAAGAAACCGCCAATATTAATAAACATATAGAACAACTGGAAGCCGGTATCTCTCATATCAAGTACCTGTCCCCTTTTGTCTACACCATATTCCTGGCGTATGCGTTCTTTATATTCTTTTTTATCATACATCTGTCCAACCAGAGCCTGCAGATTACCTTTGAAAAGGCCGTTTCCAAAGGCAATTACCAAAAGTCCAAAACAGGTAAGTGTAAGATAGAGTGCGAAATGTGGCACTGGTGTAGGTGTTGGGAAAGCAATGATAAAATAACCTACAGCCATGAGGATGAGACCCCACATGATGGTGCGTTTGTAGTTCTGTGTCTTGTCAGCGATCAGACCTCCAATTAAGGCAAGCACGTAAATAGATGCATAAAATACGGAGTAGATGTATCCTGTTGTTATTTCTGACAAGCCAAATTTTGCAGAAATGAACAATGTGAGAATAGCCATCATGATGTAGAAACCGAAGCGTTCGCCCATATTGGTTAACGCTGCCGCCAGTAGTCCTTTGGGATGTTTTTTGAACATAGTTTAAAAGTTAAATGATTATTGTGTCATTGTGTTATGTGCGTTTCGGGAAGCAAAAATAACCAAAAATTTCAGCTATACAAATAATTAACTGATTGACGACAACAATAAATGCTTGTTTATAATTTCAGCCTCAACTGCACCTTAATTTCTGACTTACGATTTCCTTCAATAAGGTCAAGGCCTGAACCGACCGTTAGCTGATTGGTATAGTGCGTGATGGCATATCTAAGCCATACATCAACATTTCGTCCGAGGTCGAGCCGGGCCATCAGGTAAAAACGGTTGCCCTTATAATAATAGGAAGGAATTGAAAAAGCGTACAATACATCACTCTCATATGCATACAGACGCTCGTTATAGGTATCGGAATCAAACAGCGCATAACGCATGTTAAGCAGCCAGGGTTTATTTTCAGGATTCCAGATTACATCCTGATAAATGAGGAATCCGCGACGGGTATCGAAGCCTGGCATGGACCACCACAAAGTTTCAATGCGACTTTTGAGTGTAATGCTGGCCTGGGTTTTAATGCTGAAGTGCAGACGCAGATTTTGCCGGGTTTCGGGTTCGGGATAATCGGTATAGGACAGATTATCGGAAGGATTCAATTGTTTCTGTTTATACCGGTATCGCAATTGTATAAGGGTATAACGCGATGGATTATAACTGAGCTGTCCCAGGTATTCAACTCCCCTGGAGGGGGCATCTACCCGGAAGCGCAACCAGTTAAATCTAAAATAATCAGCATAAGCTGAAAGGCTAAGCTTGCGATGTAATTGGGTAAACATACCAAGATATACCCCCTTTTCGTTGGCATTAGAACTGCCCTCTGCAAATGCATTGCTGAAAAAGCTCTGATAATCACGGCCATAATTACGGTATATTATCGATATGGCCAGATGGGGGTCGGGCGTTGCGGTAGCTCCCGCAATCAGGGCCTGACCGCCCTTACTGCTATAGGCAGCTTCGCTGAAGAAAGTCATCTTGCGAAGTATCGCCACTACATCCAGCCCATAATTATCCAATGCCGTTCCCTGAAAATTAAAGGTCTGATAAAGTGACCCGGACGGTTTAATCTGTGTGTCAAAGGCCGTATGCATAGCAGTGGCTCCAATCCTGAACATTTTAATCCGCGATTGAACATTGGCGCCATATACGGTTTGCCGGATGCTGTTTTTAGCAGCCAATTCACCCGGAGTACGGTGGTAGCCCGACTCCTGTAACGAACTGATGTACACTTCCTCGGCGTTCAGGCTATCGTTACCCTTAACGCTGGCATCCACTTTTTTATCAGAAAAGAATAAGGTAACATCCATTTGTTTCAGTGGCGAAAGTGTGGTTGCCGCTCCCCGCATAAACAGGTTTTCATTGGCACCCGTGTTGGGTTTTACGGGTTGGGTAATACGCCGGTTGGTAATGGCTTCAGCCGACTTTCCAAAAGCAAGACTGCTATACATGGTCAGCCCCTGTCCAAAAGCAAGATGATAGTCGCCTAAAGCCAGATGCTTAACAAGCTTATTGCCGCGATAATAAAAATGGGCACTATAAAAGTCAAAACCTTTCTTAAGTGTATCATTGTCAGGCCAGAGTGTTTCTCCGGCATCCTTTTCCATGGTAATGCCAAAGCGCACCCGGTTATAAAAATTATAGCCATAACGCACATACAATTTATCGGGACTTCCCAGGTAACGCGCATTGGGTTTTATCTGTAACAGTGAGTCTGAAGCCCAGGAATAACCCAATTGTGGTTCGATAATGCGTTGGTAGCGGGTAAGCACCTGATGACGTCCGCGGCTGATGAGGTTTTTGAATGTTATTTTTGCCCCGGGCGGCTCCAGTTGAAACGTAATGAAGGGTGAAATTGCAGAAACAAGTGTACTATCAAAACCTTCTACAAGATTGAGTTCATAAATACTGGTAAGTTCGCCATATTGTTGTATGTAATTGCTTAAATTATACATTTGAAGGTCATTCAGTTGCAACTGCCTGAGTTCACGTTCTGTGGCTTTATTCAGATTAATCGGGTGCTGAATATACTGAAGCAACTCATCCACCAGTTCCGAATAATCGAGTTCAGCATCTGTTTGTGCAGAAAGCTGTTCAATTTTATCTTCGAGTTGCGGACTCTTGCCGGCCTGGTTCACCTCAGGATCAACCTGAGCCAGGGCAAAAGGAAAGCTGATAAAGAGAAATATCAGCATGAACCAGGGCTGCTTTGTTTTCATCGATCAGAATTTATATTGTAAAGAAGCCTGTGGTGAAAATCCAAGTACATGATGATAGGAAGCACTCACATCGATAACAAAGTCGCCGGTAAATATGCCCACTCCAAATGAATTGGATCCCGGATTTGTTGAAATTCCTGCTCTTAGATGAATGAGCGGAATTAGCCGGTATTCGAGACCAGCGCGGATATTGGCCTTTAGATTAATATCCTTTTCGACTTCGGAAGTGATTAATATATCGGGGGTAAGATTATAGGCAGCACCCAGACGAAAAATAACCGGGGCCCTTTCATCATTATATTCAGAGAGTTTTGCACTGATGGGATTATAAATATGTGCCCCCAATACCAGTTGACTAGTGATGTTGGCCTGCATGCCCGCTTCAAATGTAACGAAATTGCGGTTGCCATAACTTTCGGCAAGACGTGCCATCTGATAATCAAGCTGAAGACCGAAGGAGAGATGTTTCCCAAAGCCTTTGGCATATGCCAGGCCTATTTTACTCTCGTTATACGCCGAATATCCGAAATGATTAAAACTCAGCGCAATTACACCCATTTTGCCGGGATATACCACGGCTCCCGCTTTATAACCAAGCTCTTTAAGCATGTATCGGGTTTCATAATATGCCCCCGCCGATATATTTTCCACCCGGGCCAGTCCCGCCTGATTGTTAAACGCAGACCACAGATCACCCAGGGCAACCGAAGCATGCCCCATAGCGGCAGACCGCGCACCGGTGGGACGATTATCCCCTCCGGCCATAAGCCACAAAGGGAAGAATAACAGCAGACAACCGCTCAATAAATTTCTTTTCATCCGCAACTTTTATAAGATAATGACGTTGTAAAAACCATACCGGATTTTCAATCGTTAAATATAAAACTTTAACTCAAACCAGGGCTCAGACCGGTAAAAATTTTCTTAACAATCTTAACTTTTTCATGAATCTTATATTAGACTATCTTAAATCGCTTCAACAAAACAATAACCGGGAATGGTTTCAGGCAAACAAAGCGCATTACGATGAGGCCAGGGTTAATTTTGAACAGCTTCTTTCCGGAATAATTGCCGGCATTACCGGCTTTGATACCTCTATAGGCATAGCGGAACCAAAAGAATGTATATTTAGAATTTACCGGGATGTGAGATTTTCACCCAACAAACTTCCTTACAAAAATCATTTTGGTGCCTATATCGCTCAGGGCGGTCGCAAAAGCATGTTGCCCGGATATTATATCCATATTGAGCCGGGTGCTTCTTTTGCCGGCGGGGGAATGTACCAGCCTGACCCGGTAATGCTGAAAAAGGTCAGACAGGAAATTTATTTTAATGCCGATGAAATGCATGCCATTGTTAACGATACTGATTTTAAAAGGGTATTTGGTTCACTTTCATCGGAAGACAGTCTGAAACGCCCCCCACGTGATTTCCCGAAAGATTTTTCTCACATTCATTTGCTGATGCACCGGAGCTATATTGGTAGCCATCACATCAATGATGAAGCCATACTTGCACCGGAATTTAGCCATAATGTATCTGCTATCTTCAAAACATTGTATCCATTAAACCGTTTCTTAAGAAGAGCCATTGAACAATAAGCCTGCTACTTTATATAACATGAATAAAACTGCCAGACCTTTACAAAAGAAAAGAGAACCTCAGCATATGCCGGGACAACCCGTTTTGAATCTGGTAGGAAAGTCTGGAAAGCCCAAAGCCAATAAATCCGGATTCAGGATGAAGCGCTGGCTGCTTATTATTGCAGGAAGTATATCATTAATTATTGGTGCCATTGGTGTTGTTGTGCCCTTACTGCCTACCACTCCATTTCTGCTAATCACCTCCTGGTGTTTTGTGCGCTCATCACCCAGGCTGAATGCCCGATTGAATAAAAATAAAATATTTGGCCGGTATTTAAGAAATTACCGTGAAAAGAAGGGCATTGACCCACACCACCGGCTGGTTGCGCTGTTCGTATTATGGATTACTTTAGGCTCTTCGGCCTGGTTTGCTCCACACAAATGGTATATCTGGTTGATTTTACTTTCTGTTGGCATTGGCGTAACCATTCACCTGATGAAATTAAAAACCATCAAAGAGAAAATTTAAGGCATTCCCCGCTCCTTTTTAATGTTATTATAAGCCTCATTCAGTTGCTGAAATTTAACTTTAGCGGCTTTTTGTACATCTTCGCCCAGGTGGGATACCTTATCGGGATGGTATTTAAGGGCCATTTTGCGATAAGCTTTCTTCACCTCGTCATCAGTAGCAGAAGGCTCGATTTCGAGCACACGGTAGTCACTCCCGGTGCTTTTAATGAACATTGCCTGTATGGAATCAAAATCACTGGCCCGAATACCCATATGCAGGCACATTCGTTTAAGTACAGAAACCTCCGCCTGATGTGAAATACCATCTGCTGCGGCTATTCCGAAAAGCAAGTGCACCAGTTGAAGCCGGGAAGGATATTCCATATTTTCCTGAATCTGCTCACAGATCTCATCCACATCCAGGTCTTGTCGGAGTATTTCTCTGAGGAGTAAGAGCAGCCTTTCTGCTTCAGAATCGCCAAACTGCGCACGCAGAAATTGTTTAACAAAGCTGAGTTCCGATTTGAGGATGTGTCCGTCGGCTTTCATAATGGCCGCAATCATAACCACCAGGCTCACTTTAAAATCGCCCTGTTGGGTAGGTGTAAACCCCTTTTGCTCGTATTGGTCAATCTGCATGCTGTCGAACATTGAGCCGAAAATAAACCCAAGAATCCCGCCTATGGGACCGCCCAAAGCCCAGCCTAAACCGCCTCCAATCCATTTACCAAATGATGTAAGTGCCATATTTGTTAGTCTTAACTATAATATACCGGTACAAAGGTACACATTGCCATCAGAATTAAAATGGATGCATCAAAAATCAAAAAAAACATCTTACCTGATATTTTCAGATTCGGGAAGCCCAAATTCTTCTGTTATCCGGATATTCAGCTTTTCCAATTCACTGAGTACCGGATGGTATATCGCAGGAATCACCGGCCGGAATACGCCCATTTCACTGATATTACCAGATAAAATCATTTCCACTGCCAGAGCAGCGGGAAGCGCAACGGTTCTCGCCACCGAGGTATCTGTTGCGGGACTGCCGAAATCAAGCATGCGCGAACGGATTACTTCTTTTTCCCCATTGGCACCAAGTACCAGGAAGGTGTGCTGCATAACTACCATATCCCGCTCATGTAGCCCCAAATCCATCTTGCTAATCATCAGATCACTGGTAACTTCAAAAGGGGTCTCCACTTCCCTGCCAATGGGCTCATCGCTGAAATAACCCAGCCAGGCCAGGGCTTCAAGCCCTTTTGAATCGGGGGAAATATCGAATTTTTCAGCAATCTCTGCCCGAAGTCCGGGTATATTGTTGATGCCGGCTGTATGAGCCAGTAAATCAGCATAGGCCATCTCTTTCATGTCAATAATTTGACTGCTGATCAGTCCCAGTCTTTTTATCAGATCCATACTTTCGCACCAGCCTTCATAGCGGAATGTGCCACGCATCATGGTTCTGGCTTCCGGAATGCCATAAATATCCATGTAAGCAACCGAATCGCGGTTGGGATAAACTTCCAGCTTACCAACTGTATCAAAGTCAACAACAATAGGATGCTTAAACAAATCTTTGGTGGGTAAATCCACAATTTGACCCTGATGGAGATAGCGCGCATCGTTGTTTCCAGCCATAATAACCCCCTTCGGACTCCATGAGAATTTGTATTTAAATGGATTGTCGGCAGCTTCGGGAGCTGGCAGTGCGCCACAAAAGGAATAAAACTCTTCAACTACACCTCCCCTATCATGAATCTTATCGATGATGCGCATGGCCGACATGTGATCAATACCGGGATCCAGACCCATTTCATTTAAAATGATGATACCGGCTTCTTTTGCAGAAGCATCCAACGCCTGCATCTCCGGGCTGATGTATGAAGTAGTAACCATGGGTTTCCTATGTTTGATACATGCTTTTGCAACGTTAACGTGAAGTGCAAAAGGCAGCAGACTTACCGTGATGTCATGATCTGCCACCATGGTTTCAAGGCTTTCCGGATCGTCAATGGTCCAGTATACCGCCTTTCCAGTGGTAAATCCGTGAATCAATTGGTTTGCCCGCTCCACATCGGGATTGGCCACCGTTACAAAGTGGTTTTTGGTTAACAAATGGTTTACAATCGGATGGGCCACCATGCCTGCACCAAGAATTAAAATTCGTTTCATAATATGTTTAATTTCAGATTTTAGATTGCGGATTTAAAGAATCACGCAAGGACGCAATGTCGCAGAAGAACGCAAGTTTTGATTGCAGATTGCGGATTGCTGACTTCGGACTGAATTCCTAACCACCAATCACCAGTCACCAGTTACAGATCACAGATTACTGATCACTGATTACTCCGGTGATAGCGCGCTTGTAGCGCTTGCGGGCAGTCAATGACTCAACGCCTTAACAAATCAGCGCCTCAACAAATCAACAAATCAACAGATTGCCGATTGCAGATTTACCTTCGGTGAGCTTCGCTTCATCACTCCGGTCCGGATTGAATTTCCAATCGCCAATCACCAGTTACAGATCACAGATCACAGATTACTGATCACTGATTACTCCGGTGATAGCGCGCTTGTAGCGCGTGCGGGCAGGCAATGACTCAACGCCTTAACAAATCAACGCCTCAACAAATCAACAGATTGCCGATTGCAGATTTACCTTCGGTGAGCACCGCCTCATCACTCCGGTCCGGATTGAATTTCCAATCGCCAATCACTAATCGCCAATCACCAGTTACAGATCACAGATTACTGATCACTGATTACTCAACACATCAGTACATCAACACATCAACTCCTCATCACATCAAAAATTCCTGCATATACTTATAATCATGCGTAAGCTTCCCATGATGCAAAATCATAGCTTTTTTAAGTGGGCGGGGGAGATTGAGTTCGGCAAAGGGCCTGGAGAAATCGCAATTTGCCAGAGGTTTTATTAAAGTAAACACGGCATCAGAAAATTCGCGGGAAGCATCGCGCGGCAATTCGGTGGGCAATATATCTACAGCCATAACCAGAATCCCCTCTCCTTCAAAACCCATGGTTGGACGATCTGTTTTGGGATTATACACAAAAACGGGTTCGTCAATGCCGGTGCCTTTATGTGTGATTTCGATGCTGCCATTCACATCGCAGGAGATATCACCAATAACCAGAAGTTTGGATGCCCCGGTTGCAAATGCCTCCCGAAGGTAATGTTTGGTCACGAGTCTCGGGAAACGCGCATCCCAGTAAATACCGTTTATAAGCATGCTGAGATTGGGTAGATGATTCTCGAAAATTCCGGTATAGTTTTCAGGATGTGCCTTATAGTCTTCATCACTAAATGCACGCCCTTCCCGATGTACCGCAAGATGACGCTTGTGAAAAACCACCTTGTAAATAAGATTCTTGGGCAGATGCCGCCGCTTGTCCAGACAATGCAGGTTTTCAGGGGTAATCTCCTTTACGGGAAGCAGGCTGAGCACCTCCTGAACTCCTGCCGATACATGACCGGCACCCGTAATACCAATGGTAAGCGGATGAATTTCAACGGGCAGTCCATGCCCTGCAATCTCATAGCCCACTTCCGAAATGGCATTGAAAGCCTCTTCCAGAGAATGAAAATGAATGGCCTGCTTCAATTTACTGAAAGGACTTTCAATTCCCAGGACTTTCAAACGCATGCCAAGCGACCACAAACTATCAATCATTCCGGCCAGACCGGCATAATGACCAAAAAATACCATACGCTGGTCGCGCTCATTTACGATGCGCTCATAGTCGATTAAATTGCACTTCAAATCCATCAGGCGTTTCAGCATGGGCATATTATATGGCTGACCTTTGATGGTATGCGAAAAAAAAACGTATGTTTTCTCAGGCTCAAAATGCTGCATGGGTATCTCTTTAACGCCCATGATCACATTGCAGTCTTTTGTATCCTTTACAATAGTGGCTCCCGCCTCAGCATATTCCGTATCGGTAAAGATTCTTTTTTCTGAGGATTCTACAAAAATGTTGACTTTTTTACTTCTAATGAGTTCTTTTACATGCTCAGGGATAAGTGGTGAACGCCGCTCATGCCTGTATTTATCTTCATGGCGGATGCAAATTTTATTCATAGGCCGTTTATATTGATGTAATACACTTTTTAATCAGGTTGACAATCAACAAATGTAAGCAAACAATTCCCTAAGCTTAGCATATAATTTCCTTACAGTTACATAAAATTTCAATTTTTGCTTAGGTTTGCAGAGAATTTTTCCATAAAAAAATGAGTTTATCATCCCGCAGCATTATACGTAAAATATCAAAGATTATAAGGTTCTTCCTTTTTTTCTTTTTCTTTTCTACCATATTGGTAACCATAGTATACCGGTTTGTCCGTCCACCAGTAACCCCGCTGCAACTTATTCGAATATCTGAACAGCTTATGGCCGGAGAAAAAATAAAATCGAAACGGAAATGGGTGCCTTCAGACCAGATTAGCCCAAATATGGTACGGGCAGTGATTGCTTCGGAAGATAACAACTTTTTAAAACATTACGGTATTGATTTCGATGCCATCCGCAAAGCGCGGGAGATGAATAAAAAAGGCAAAACCATGCGGGGCGCCAGCACCATCAGTCAGCAAACCGCCAAAAACGTTTTTTTGTGGCCCGACCGCACCTGGTTACGAAAGGGCCTGGAGGTTTATTTTACCGGCCTCATCGAAATTTTTTGGGGCAAAAAACGAATTATGGAAGTTTACCTGAATGTAATTGAAATGGGTGAGGGTATTTATGGTGTAGAGATGGCTTCCGAAACATTTTTCCATAAATCGGCCATTAACCTGAACAAAAGTGAGGCGGCACGCATTGCAGCAGTGCTGCCCAACCCGCGACGATGGAATGCCGGGGCACCTTCGGCCTATATACTCCGGAGACAGCAAAGCATTGAACGTGCCATGGGCCGGCTGGGAAAAATTGAATTTCAATGAAAACCGATCGCTTTTTTGCAGGAGACTTTATGCCTGATAAAACCATGAAAGAAGAAACAGATTATAGAGTTACCTTTTTATTAATTAGTGATCAACCTATTCATCTGTTAATTTAAAAAAAATCATGCCCATATGAAACTCAAAAACAAGCTTTTAATATTGATGCTCTCTCTCACTGCCTGCACCAATCTTTTCGCTCAAAACTCAAATCTTATCTTTTTTACCGAAAATGGCGAAAGATTTACTGTTATACTGAATGGTGTCCGGCAAAATAACTCCCCTGAAACCAATGTAAAAATTACGGATCTTCCAGCACCCAGTTATAAACTAAAAGTAATTTTTGATGATACCAACCTTGGGCAAATCGACAAAAATCTAATGTTCAACCAGGGAATGGAAAGCACCTTTGTGATCAAACTCAACAAGAAAAACGAGTATATCGTACGCTGGATGAACGAGGCACCTATAGCCCAGACATTTCCACCGGCGTCGAACCAACAGGTAGTGGTTTATACTACACAGGCTCCGCCACCTTCCACAACAACTCAAACCACCACCACGGTCAGCGAGAGCTATGGTCAGCTACACCAGGGTAAGGTTTCCATGGGAATTAATATTAATGATCGTGAATCGGGCGTAAACATTAATATGAATGTAAATGGCGGTGGCCTTTATGATGGATCGCAGGTTACCACTTCTCAAACCACTACTTCTTATTCAACCACCACAACTACGGGTGGCTATCCTACACCGGATCAGCAAGCCTACGTATTGCCGGGTTACAACGGGCCGGTTGGTTGCCCCTACCCTATGCATCCCAGCGATTTTCAAAGTGTAAAACAATCCATTGCCAGCAAAACATTTGACGACACCCGGCTTACCATTGCCAAACAGGTAATTTCGTCAAACTGCCTGCTAAGTGATCAGGTAAAAGAAATAATGCTGCTTTTTACTTTCGAAGATACCCGCCTCGAACTGGCAAAACATGCTTACGGATACACCTTCGACATTGGCAACTATTACCGCCTGAATGATGCTTTTGACTTTGAGTCGAGTATTGAAGAGTTGAATGAGTTTATTTTTGAATATTAGAATCCGGTTGCTGAAGTGGAGATTAAGCGTTGAAAGCAGCAACCTGATTACCTCCATGAGTTGATTTTCAAAGGTAATACCGGAACAGCAGAGCAGCTCTCAATGAGTTTGTGTTTTTCATATTCCACTAAAAAAGGATGATAAATGAGATACGGGAAATGGGAATACAAATTGGATATTGTACACATAGACGAACTTGTTTCATCATAGATTGACTCTCACTCAAACACTTTTTTTTCGAAAATTGAGCCAGAGGGTTCAGATATTGAGCCTTAAGCACACTTAATTTTTGCAAACTGAGTAAGGGAATTTTGGATAAAGGCCAGCCACCTTAATATACTATACGTCTTACATGAGCTTTACAAGTCCATCTCTAAGGCCATCTAATTTTCTAATATGAAATATTTCAATTTATTTGCATGCTGTAAAATGGTAAAAGGCACTTGTCGTTTTATTATTATTGATTTGCAGCGTGGTGTTTATGAAACAATCCCTAATGATTTGTATGAATTAGTAATTGAAAACAGAGGCGTAAGCAAAGATGAAATTTTTATGAAAAAGATAACCACAATGTTATTGATGAATATTTTAACTTTCTAATTGACAGGGAATTTAGCTTCTGGTATGAATCATTGGAAGAGTTTAATTGTTTTAATCGGCCAGATTATTGAGCTCAGGATTCCACATCTTCAAATCAGGGCATTTATTGATATCAATTACAACCCAGCCCATGGACTGGTAAAATATACCAAAGAAGAATTTTTGCGGTACTGGCTCAGTAAATAAAAAAGAACAAGAACAAAATTTAAAGCCCTTTTCCATGTCTTGCATAATTCACAAACAATAAAGAAGTTAAAAGCAAATACAAACAGTTACATTTCAGCCTGGTACCACTATTTAACTCCGTTCGCCTCCCTTACATATTCTAAAATTTCGATGCGATTTTTTTCGTACCTTTGCACCCTTGTTTCGGCAAGTATATTTTGCATGAAATTAACGGAATATTTATTCATTAAAACAATAAAACCTAATCAAAATGGGAAAAGACAAGACCAGAAAAACGGTTTATACCTTTGGGGATAAAAAGGCCGAAGGTGATGCCAGTATGAAAAACCTGCTGGGAGGCAAGGGTGCCAACCTCTGCGAAATGAACCTTATTGGGGTTCCGGTTCCTCCGGGGTTTACCATCACCACCGAAGTTTCAACCGATTACAATGCCATGGGCCGGGAAAAAGTGATTGAAATGATCCGCCCCGAAGTAGAAGCTGCTGTTAAGTATGTGGAAAATATTATGGGCGTTAAATTTGGCGATCATAACGATCCTTTGCTGCTCTCCGTGCGTTCAGGCTCCCGGGCTTCTATGCCGGGCATGATGGACACCGTCTTGAACATGGGTTTGAATGATGATGCCGTGGAAGGAATTGCAAAGAAGACCGGAAACGAGCGTTTTGCCTGGGATTCATACCGCCGCTTCGTACAAATGTTTGGCGACGTGGTATTGGGTATGAAACCTGCCTCCAAAGAAGACATTGATCCATTTGAAGAAATTATGGATCATATGAAAGAAGAAAAAGGCATTGAACTGGACACCGATTTTAGTGTAGATGACCTGAAAGAAATGGTAAAACGCTTTAAAAAAGCAGTTAAAGATGTAACAGGACACGATTTCCCTACTGATCCCTGGGAGCAGTTGTGGGGCTCTGTGTTGGCTGTTTTTGACAGTTGGATGAACGAGCGCGCAGTATATTACCGCATGCTCAACAATATTCCCCACGAATGGGGCACTGCTGTGAATGTACAGGCCATGGTCTTCGGAAATATGGGTCAGAATTCGGGAACCGGCGTTGCCTTTACCCGCGATGCTGCCACCGGTGAGAACCTTTTCAATGGCGAATACCTGATCAATGCGCAGGGTGAAGATGTGGTTGCCGGTATTCGCACACCGCAACAAATTACCAAAGAAGGCTCAAAACGCTGGGCTAAACTGGCCAATGTTTCAGAAGAGGAGCGGGCAACAAAATTCCCATCCCTTGAAGAAGCCATGCCGGCCATCTATAAAGAACTGCTTGAAACTGAGCAGAAACTCGAAGACCATTACCGGGATATGCAGGATTTGGAATTTACCATTCAGGATGGCAAACTGTGGATGTTGCAAACCCGTAATGGTAAACGTACCGGTGCTGCCATGGTAAAAATCGCCATGGATATGCTAAAACAGGGCATAATCACTGAAGAAGAAGCCTTGCTGCGTTGCGAACCCAATAAGCTGGACGAGTTATTACATCCTGTTTTTGATGCTGAAGCCATTAAAAAAGCCAAAGTAGTAGCCAAAGGGCTTCCTGCGTCACCTGGTGCCGCCTCAGGTCAAATAGTGTTCTTTGCAGACCATGCAGAAGAGTGGGTTGCCAAAGGACATCAGGTGATACTGGTGCGCATTGAAACCTCGCCCGAAGACCTCAAGGGCATGAATCTGGCCAAGGGCATTCTGACGGCACGCGGTGGAATGACTTCACACGCAGCCGTAGTGGCTCGTGGTATGGGCAAATGCTGTGTATCAGGTGCCGGATCGCTTAAGATTGATTATAAAGCACGAAAACTTGTTGTAGATGGGCTTACCCTGAAAGAAGGCGACTGGATTTCTCTTAATGGAACCACTGGTGAAGTTTATGAAGGCAAAACCAACACCCGCGAAGCAGAACTCAGCGGCGACTTTGGCGAACTGATGAAATTAGCCGACAAACATTCTACCATGCGTGTGCGTACCAATGCTGATACGCCCCGTGATGCGCAGGTTGCCCGTAAATTCGGAGCCATAGGTATTGGTCTGTGCCGCACTGAGCATATGTTCTTTGAGGGAGACCGTATCCGTGCCATGCGCGAAATGATTCTGGCCGGCGATGAAACCGGACGCAGAAAGGCTCTGGAGAAACTGCTGCCCATTCAGCGCCAGGACTTCGAAGGCATCTTTGAAGCAATGCATGATCTGCCGGTAACCGTTCGCCTGCTCGATCCACCATTGCATGAGTTTGTTCCTCACGAAGAAGCCAATCAAAAAGAGCTGGCAGAAGATTTGGGTATTTCCATTGAAGAAGTGAAACAAAAAATATCCGATCTCGAAGAGGTGAACCCCATGCTTGGCCACCGCGGTTGTCGTCTGGGAAACACTTATCCGGAAATTTCTGAGATGCAGGCACGCGCCATCATTGAAGCTGCCCTGAACCTAAAGAAAAAAGGCATCAAGACCCTTCCCGAAATTATGATCCCGCTCACAGGTACGCTCGAAGAAATGCGGATGCAGGAACAAATCGTTCGCGACACCATCGCCACAGTGTTTGAGGAGCGTAAAGATAGCATCGATTTTCTGGTAGGCACCATGTTAGAAATTCCGCGTGCAGCCCTTGTAGCCGATGAAATTGCCAAATCAGCCGAGTTCTTCTCTTTCGGAACCAACGATCTCACCCAGATGACTTTTGGTTATTCAAGGGACGATGCCGGAAAATTCCTGCCTGTTTATCTTGAAAAAGGTATCCTGAAACACGATCCTTTCCAGGTTCTTGATCAGGAAGGCGTTGGACAATTGGTACGCATGGGTATTGAGCGCGGCCGTTCAACCAATCCCAAGCTTAAGGTCGGTATTTGCGGTGAACACGGGGGCGAACCGTCATCGGTTGAATTCTGCTATCGTGTGGGTATGGACTACGTAAGTTGTTCACCTTTCCGCGTGCCAATCGCCCGGCTTGCTTCTGCTCAGGCATCGATTAAAGAAGCAGCCAAACTGGAAAAAGAAGGAAAAGCAAAGAAAAAAGACAAAGTTAAAAAGGCAGCCAAAAAAGCAGCTAAAAAAGATAAGAAAGCTAAAAAAGCAGCTAAAAAATAAATTTGTCTTCCACCTGATTTACACAACAGCCATTCTTTTGAGTGGCTGTTTTTTTTATGCAGCAATGCAATAAATTTTAGCTTTCTTAGATTCATAGTATATTTTATTTGAAACATTTAAATATTGTTTAATTTTGCATTTAGCTGAAACTGCTGCTCTGTCTGGCAGAAATATTCAGAAAAACAAAACTTATACCCGTAAACCATCTAATTTAAACCTTATGGAAAATGAAAAAAATGACGTTTTCACTATTAGTGGGAAAACGATTGATCTTTCACAATATGGAATTAAAAATGTTAAAGAGCTATTCTATAATCCGTCATTCGATTTACTTTACGAGCATGAAATGGATCCTTCCCTCGAAGGATACGAAAAAGGAATACTTACCAATACGGGGGCTGTTTCTGTTGATACGGGAGTATTCACCGGTCGTTCGCCTAAGGATAAATATATCGTACTTGATGATGTAAGTAAAGATACCATCTGGTGGTCAACGGTTGGTAAAAACGACAACAAACCACTTTCTCCCGACACCTGGGATTACCTCAAAGGTTTGGTTGTGGATCAATTGTCGGGAAAAAAATTATATGTTTTAGATGCCTTTGCAGGAGCCAATCAAGACTCGAGGCTGAGCATCCGTTTTATAGTAGAAGTAGCCTGGCAGGCACATTTCATTAAGAATATGTTCATCCGCCCCACAGAGGAGGAACTTGAAAACTTTAAGCCCGATTTTGTAATGTTGAACGGGTCAAAAGCCACCAACCCCAAATGGGAAGAGCAGGGCATGAATTCCGAAAACTTCGTGGTTTTCAATTTAAAAGAACGCATGCAAATCATAGGAGGTACCTGGTATGGCGGTGAGATTAAAAAAGGGATATTCACCATGATGAATTATTATCTCCCATTAAAAGGCATTGCTGCCATGCATTGTTCTGCCAATATGGGTAAAGAGGGTGATGTAGCAATATTTTTTGGTCTTTCGGGAACAGGCAAAACAACCCTCTCAGCCGATCCAAAGCGTGCCCTTATCGGAGACGATGAACATGGCTGGGACGATGACGGTGTATTTAACTTTGAAGGCGGATGTTACGCTAAATGCATCAATCTGAGTGAAGAAAATGAGCCTGATATTTATCATGCCATCCGCCGGGATGCATTGCTCGAAAACCTGGTGGTAAGACCCGATGGTAGCATTGATTTTGCAGATGCCTCAAAGACTGAAAATACAAGAGTTTCTTATCCCATTTATCACATTGAAAATATCGTAAAGCCAGTTTCTAAAGGCGGACATGCCCAAAAAGTTATTTTCCTTACAGCCGATGCCTTTGGGGTATTGCCTCCTGTATCAAGGTTAACTGCCGATCAGACTTCCTATCATTTTCTTTCGGGATTTACTGCCAAACTTGCAGGCACTGAGCGTGGTGTTACCACACCGCAACCCACATTCTCGGCTTGTTTTGGAAATGCCTTCCTGGCGCTTCATCCCACAAAATATGCCATGGAACTGGTTAAACGCATGAATCATGCCGGGGCTAAAGCTTACCTGGTGAATACCGGATGGAACGGAACCGGCAAGCGCATTTCTATAAAGGATACCCGCGCCATTATTGATGCCATTTTGGATGGCTCTATTGATGAGGCACCAACCAAAACAATCCCTTATTTCAATCTTGAAGTGCCCACTGCGTTAAAAGGTGTAAATCCTGCTATACTTGATCCGCGGGACACCTACACCAGTGCTGAAGAATGGAACAAAAAAGCCAAAGACCTGGCTCAACGCTTCATCAATAACTTTGAGAAATATACCGATAGTGAAGAGGGGAAACGCCTGGTAGCAGCGGGACCTAAGCTATAGCGAGTGTGGATTTAAAAAATCACGCAAAAACGCAAAGACACGCAAGTATTGATTGCGGATTGCAGATTTAAAGAATCACGCAAAGACGCAGAGATACACAATATTGAGTGCGGATTGCAGATTGCAGATTGCGGATTAGGATTGAATTTCTAACCACCGATTCCCAGTCACCAATCACCAATTAACCGCGAATTACCCCGAAAAAACGGGGTAAACGCAAATTAATGCGAATCATGTTTCAACGGCTCAACAAATCAACAAATCAACAAATCACAGATTACAACCGCGAATTACCCCGAAAAAACGGGGTAAACGCGGATTAACGCGAATTGATTTTTCAACAAATCAACAGATTCCGCCTGAGGCTGGTAGGCCACAGATCACAGATTACAGATCACCGGATTGAATTCCTAACCACTAATCACCATTCAGCAGATGCGGGCAGGCAATTCTTTTTTTGACAGGATTAACAAGATTAACAAGTTTGTTTTCTGACAGGCCTCCTCGCATTTCCGCCTGATGGGGCCAGGCCACGGCTTACCGACTCAACAAATCAACAGATTGCAGATTGCAGCTTACAGATCACAGATCACCGATTACAGCTTACAGATCACAGATTTCAACCGCGAATTACGCGAATTCCCGCGAATTGATTTTTCAACAACTCTACATCTATGTAACTCAACAAATCAAC
>DHSR01000026.1:20246-28453 GCA_002410555.1 Bacteroidales bacterium UBA5281
TCAACAGATTGCAGATCACAGATTACAGATCACAGATCACAGATCACCGGATTGAATTCCTAATCACCGATTACCACTCACTAATCACCAATCACCAGTTACAGATCACAGATCACTCATAACTCAACACTCTAAAAATGATCTGCCGCCCACATTGCGCTGCCTGTTGCATTTTCCCTTCTATAAGCTCTCCCATTCCGGGAATGTCTGAAGGAAAGCCGGCTATGGTTGCCTGCATTCAGCTTGACAGCGAGTTGAACTGCAAATTGTTTGGCAAGCCAGAAAGACCAAAGGTTTGCAGGGGATTTCAGCCTGAAGTAATCCTTTGCGGCCAGGATGCTGCTGAAGCAAGGAAAAATTTTATGTGGTTGCTTGACAAAGTTGAAGAAAAATAAACACGGGAATATTGCCTTTCCGGGTTTTGGGAAGTTCAAATAAATATGCAGTTTGCCTCCTACCCTTCAGGAAACCAAAAATCCCTAACTTTGCCGTTACCAATATTTCCTTAGTCTACCTTTATGACCAACGTCATCAGCAGCTTTCAAAATCCTCGCATCAAAAACCTGTTGTTACTTCAGCAGAAATCGCGCGAACGACGCAAACAGCAACTCGTAGTGGTAGAAGGCCTGCGGGAAATTGGTATAGCCGTTTCAAACGACTTTAAACTGGTGCAACTTTATGTTTGTCCGGAAATTGCTGACCCTGCATCTTTCGCATCACTTTCCGACAATGACAACACCACTTTCATCAGTAAAGCAGTTTTTGAGACGCTGGCTTATCGGGAAGGCTCTGATGGATGTATTGCAGTCCTGGAACCTAAAAACCTCTCCCTTATTGATGTAAAGCTTCGGGCAACCCCCCTGCTGATCGTTCTTGAAGCCGTTGAGAAGCCGGGAAATCTGGGTGCCATTTTGCGTACTGCCGATGCCGTTCAGGCCGATGCAGTAATAATTTGCGATCCGCTTACCGATCTATACAACCCCAATGTGATCCGTTCAAGCATAGGATGTATCTTTGCTCTTCAGGTGGTGACTTGTAGTTCAGTAGAAGCCATGTCATGGCTCAAAGAGCATAAATTCACCACTTATGCAGCAGAACTCACTGCCTCCAGGCCTTATCATCAGTTCGACTACACCTGCCCCACTGCCTTTGTATTGGGGACTGAAGCCGATGGTCTCACACAGCAATGGATTGACTTTTGCGATCACCGCGTAATCATTCCAATGTCGGGCAGCATTGATTCACTGAATGTCTCCGTTTCCACAGCAGTGCTGGCCTTTGAAGCACTGCGGCAGCGGGATTTCAGCATAAAATAAAGTAAAGTTTTTCTGATTTTAGAAAGTATACATCACCGCCAGGCCTACCCTTATATTGGCAATCTCTTTGGCTTGCTGTATCTTGTATTTTGTATCGGGTACTCCGTAAGCAGCTACCGAATATTCCACCTCAGCCATCAGGCTAAACCGGTCAATGGCGTAGGTTAGCATTGGCGCCACCCGGTATACATAGGCAATATCTTCACCCCGCGCATACATTGGCCCTTGAATTTCCTCTGTAGCACCATTGTTTGTGGTCAAACCCAGAAAAACGGAAGGTTGCCAGTTGCCATATGTCTTTGAAGCATTCAGCCACCAGGAATGTATAACAAGCGGAGTATAATCACGTTGCCCGGATACAGGATTTATACCAGAAACACCGAAGCCACCCATCATCAAATGATCATTAAGAGCCTTTCCATAGATATATTGTGCTTTGATTGAAAAATCCGGGGTCTTAAAGGAAATAAATCCACTAAAGGAGGAGCCATTCAATTTTTCGTTCGCAACATATAAACTATCCGTTGAGAGACGGGGTGTAAGCTGCTTGTAATCAGCAGCAATCCCGGCAAACCAGTTTTTATTTTTATAATGAATTTGTGCCACAAAGTTGGGAATGGCGCTGTTGCGCAAATAAATAGAAGTACTGCCTTCAGGACCGGCATTCACATAATCCCGCTGAGCGGTTGCTGCCACTACAAAATTGAAATTTCCGGCCGTACGATCCAGCCGCACCTGTGGCTGACGGCTAAAGGAACGGAATGGTGCACCTGTATTGAGCGCTAAAACATTGGGTATCATCTCAGGCACATCCATGGGATGCCAGTACTGACCAGCCAGAAGCCTGGTTTTGGTCCATTGCAGCGATATGTATGCATGGCGCAGTCTCAGGCTGTTGTTCTCGCTATTGGAGGCTCCTGTAAAGTCCGCTTCAATCAGTCCCTGCACTTTAGCGCCAAGCACATCCAGACCGGTGGCTTTTAAAGTAACCCGGGAAATCATCGCATATTGATTAAAACTGGGTTGGGCATTGATATCCTTTCCGATTTTGTCAAAAACAGGCCTCTTTGGATAGAAGAGCAGAAATCCTTCGCGCGCTTCCACCACCTGGCGGCTGTCGAAAATTGCATCGGCACGCACGTATCCGCTCACCGCAAGTTTATAAGGAGAAGTCTTTTCCTGAGAGAAAATCTGTACTGGATTAACAATCAGAATTATAGATAAAATAGTTGCGGATAGCAATGCCTTCATTTTTTTTCGGCAAAGAACGGAAAACTTCCCCGGGTTTGCAAAAGGCCGAAAAAGAAATGAGGATACAGTCTCAAGCGCTATTCTGAGGGCTGATCAATTAGTTTAAACTCCTTACTTCCAGGATGGTATTCATAAATGCTGCCCGTAGGAATCATATAATGCCAGCCAAAAAGTGTAATGGTTCCCGCTTTGAGCCTCTCCTTAATATAAGGATAGGTTTTCAGGTGGCAGAGTTGCTGTGCCACATTCATTTGTTCGGTAAGCCATTCGCGGGCTTCAGGATTTTGTCCCATAAGCGCCTTCTCTACCCTTTTCTTAACGGGTTTAGCCAGTTCAAGCCAACGTCGGGTATGTGGAATTTTATCCAGGGTTTCCTGGGTTTCCCACAATGCAGCACATCCGCCACAATTGGAATGACCACAAACAATGATGTTTTCTACATTCAGCATCAGTACAGCATATTCTATGGCGGAAGTAGTTGCCAGAAACTCACCCGATTCCCTGTACATAGGAACCAAATTGGCTATATTGCGCACAATAAAAAGTTCACCCGGCATAGTTTGGGTAATTAATGATGGTACAACCCGGGAATCAGAACAACCAATAAACAGGGTATGTGGTTTTTGTTCACGCTCTAAAGCTTTAAAATGCTGTCGGTTGGCTTCAAAGTCATGCTGCCGGAAACGTATGATTCCTTCGTGAATATCGGGCATAAGGTTTTGTTTTGGGATAATAAACAGATTCAGCCTATAAATGTTGAAAATTACTTAACCGCTGATTCCCGTCAAACTTCCATTGCGCCATACACCAATCAAAAAAGCTCCCTTTTGAGGAGCTTTAAGCGGTCCGGACGGGACTCGAACCCGCGACCCCGTGCGTGACAGGCACGTATTCTAACCAACTGAACTACCGGACCAATATTCAGAAGAACTATCTCTTAATTGAGAGCGCAAAGATAAGCAGATTTATCAATTCTACAACTATTCAGAAAAATAATTTTTGAGGCTACTCCGAATAAGTAAAAGAAAAAGAATGCCACCAAAACAAAAAAATCAAGGTTTGCAAAGAATTGTCAATCATAAAATTAAACTTTGTTAATCTTTGTGCCAAAAAAGGCGGAACGTGAATCATCCCCGAATAAACAGGATAAACACAGATTAACACAGATTAACATTGAAATAAAAATAGCAGAAATTAGCGGTAAAAAAAGAGATTGACCGCGGATTACCCCGAAAAAACGGGGTAAACGCCGATTAACGCGAATGAATGTTAAAAAAAAAGACATATGAATCCAGTCTTAAAAGGTATAATAAAAATGCCATTAAAACACGTAGTTACCAAATGGCACAAGGCTCTGGATATCAGTGATTAAAACTTGGTGAGCCTTAGTGACTTTGTGCCTTAGTGGCATAAAAGGATTTTTTATTGAATGACCGCGAATTACGTCGGCTCTGTTTATCAGTGATTAAAACTTGGTGAGCCTTAGTGACTTTGTGCCTTAGTGGCATAAAGAGACGGTTTATTAATTGACCGCGGATTACCCCGAAAAAACGGGGTAAACGCCGATTAACGCGAATGAATGTTAAAAAAAGACATATGAATCCAGTCTTAAAAGGTATAAAAAAATGCCATTAAAACACGAAGTTACCAGGTGGCACAAGGCTCTGTACCATTATTAAAAAAAACTGGTTTGACGAGGAGTGTCACTTTTCAAATGGTAGAAATTCTCCTTACCTTTTTTCGACTTAATGAACGCTGGATGAGAAGAAAGCAATTTGTTAATTTTAGATGCTTTATTTTTGTCCAGCTTTAATAATTCTATTGATTCATTTGCAGTAATTCCTTTACCATTTCTGGATTTAAGCTCCTTAACGATCATTTCAACAATATCTTTATCGCTGTATTCCTGTTCTTTTGATCCTTCCAAACTGTTTTGTGACACATCAACCAGAGTTGAATGGGTTTCCTGCGGTTTAAGTATCATTCCCGATTCATCTACGGGAACTGCTCCTTTACTAATCAGCAGATTATTTGCGTTTTTCTCCTCAGCAGCAGCTACTCTTACAAACACTTTTCTACCTCGTTTAATTCCATCCAGCACCCCTTCCCAGGTCCCTCCTGTGTTTCCGGATTCGGCCGCATATATTTCCTTTGCCAATCCGTATATTATTTTATTCCTGTCCATAGCTAAACCAACTGACCATGGCGCTTTTGGGTGATAAATGCTGATTACCAATACATCCCCCCTAACAATTGCAGCGTAATAAGTTTTGGTAGTATATGTTTCAATTCCCTGTGGAAGAACAATAATACTTTGTCCCTTATGATTCAGGGCTGAGTCCAGAGCTTGCTTGTCAATTCCTTTGGCAAAGCCACTTACAATAACCGACTTTTCTGCCACAGCCTTTTTTGCAATTGTATCCGTAAAATCCAGGGATTTTTTTGAACAACTTCTTGAACCCACAATGGCGATGCTGTTTTTATTGAGCAGGTCGGCATTTCCTTTGGTGTAGATAACAATTGGAGCATCTTTCTTTAAATTTTCTTTCAACACCTTAGGATAAGCGTATTTTTCCATAATATGAACTATCTCTATACCCTGGTCAATTAGTTTTTCCGCCAGAAATGCATTGTTGGGGATATCTGAAACTGCTTCCTGAATTCCTTCCCACTCCTTGTGCGAGAATTCAAATCCAAGTTTATCTCCCGATTTTATCTTTAAAAGTGCAGTTTCGATGGTTTCTTTGTCGTGAACTACTTCAATCAGAAAGTCCATCTTTCGCCTGTTTGAAAAGCTTTTTGCATGTGCAAATGCCATCCAATATGGTATTGGGTTATTGGTCATATCAACGTCCTCCAACGGTTTTTGCGATTACAAGTGGAGCAACCAATTCAGCACCTCTGCGTTTGAGCATACCGGCAATTTCTTTGATGGTTGAACCACTATCAAAAATGTCATCAATCAATAGAATTTTCTTTTCCTTTACATCAACTTCCGTGGTAAATGCATTCTTCATATTATCTTTCTTCCCAATGGCTGATTCAAATATTTTCTGGGGTTCTGTTATTCTGGTCTTTAATATACCATGTGACAATTCAAATTTCAAAGTACGGGAAATTTTCTCAGCAAAATTCTTTACAAGATCACCCGATATGGTAGGTGGAACATACATAACCAGGTCGAACATCATGTTCTTAAATTGACTTCTGAATGCTTTTAAGGTAAGACGAAGCAGGTAATCAGGAAAATCGCCGCCATGCTCATACTTACTGTGATGCAACATTGAACCTACATTTGTTACCCCATACCATGAAGCGGCAACCCCGTCAATCAATATACCGGTTTTGGTTTCAACCTCTAACACAGGAAAATAGTTCTCCCGAAACGCTTCAATTTTTTGCAACTCCTCAAGCGATGCATTCACTGTTAACTTCTTTGCCAAATCAACATCGCATTTACCACAGGAATTCACAGCCGTATCGCCCAGATAGTTTTGCAGATACCTCATCCTGCAAACAGTGGCATTCAAATAACCTTTCATTTGTTCGAAATCAGCAAGCTTTGCTTCTCTTAATGCCTCAAATCCTGAGGTAGTTAAAGCCGGAGCACTGTATTTTAGTTCGTAATACGGTTTTGAATTCTTACTGGTTTTTACAACAATACCCTGGTCTATAAGATCATTCAGGATTACGTTTACGGCTGTTTGCTTGAGATTTATTTTTCTGATAATTCCGTGCAATCCCAAAGGTTCTAGTTTCAGTAAATCAATCAGTCGTTGATAATTATTAATGGAGGGCTTGTTATTCCTGATAAATGACAAAGGCAATTCATCATCGGCTGGCGTGTAGAACAGAAAAACGCTGGTTGCCCTGCCATCTCTTCCTGCACGTCCTATCTCCTGATAATAATGAAGCGGTGATGTTGGAATCTGGGTATGAATAACAAATCGAAGGTTGGGCTTATCCATGCCCATCCCAAGGGCATTCGTCGATACCACACATTTGTATTTATCATTTAAGAAATCAATTTCGATGCGTTTTCTTGTTTCATTATCCAGTCCCGCGTTATAATTTGTGGTTATAATCCCGTTGAAATCTAACCATTTGGAGTAAATTTCCGTTTCAGCCTGTGTGCCACAGTATACCACACCAGTACCCTGGCTTCCCTTTACCAGGTTAAGGACTCCTGCCAGTTTATCTTCCTGATTATTGCAGTATACAACATTTAACGCAAAATTTTCTCTGCTCAGGTTCCCTCTTAAAACGGTCAATCGGGAATTATCAAACTGATGCTCTATATCTTGCTGAACCTGTAAAGTAGCCGTAGCGGTGCATGCAAGAACAGGAAAATCTTTTTGGAGTTGTTTTACCACATTTACAATTCTGCGGTAAGCAGGACGAAAATCATGACCCCAGGTTGAGATACAATGGGCCTCATCCACAACAACCATTCCCAATCGCATTCGCTGGACCACTTGCTGCCATTCTTCATCTTCCTGCCTTTCAGGTGCAATATATAAGAGTTTATACGTCCCTTTTTCAGCATTCTGCATAACAACTGCCTTCTCATCAGGCGTAAGTGTGGAGTTTATGTACGCAGCAGCAAGGCCCAATGCCTGCAATTTATTTACCTGCTCCCGCATCAACGCTATGAGTGGGGTGAAGATAACAGTTGTGCCATAAAGCAACATGCCGGCAAACTGAAAAACAAGAGATTTGCCAAATCCTGTGCGTTGGATCAGTAATATTCGCTCACCATTTAACAATTTGCTGATGGCTTCCCACTGTTCATCATAGAAGTAAGGCAATCCGAATCTTTCTTTCAGGAGTTCTTCAGCATGCGTTCTTGTCATCATATTAGCTTATTAATAAACGATGGTGGCAAGGTATGGAACATGAGATTAATCCTGAAATTGCTTTTGTTGATAATTATATCCGGTTATTTTGGGATCATTTCACAAACATAGAATGAAGAAATTTAAAGTCATTCTATCGCAAATTTAGAAATATTTTTCAGTATACCGTTAAAATAAAAGCAATGCCCTTAGATATTTTAAACCTAGGGGCATTGATGTTCAGCGTGGTACTGTTTTTTTTTTACAATTCCGAACTCATCATTTTAATATCATAAATTCTGAAACCTCAGAAGACAATTCGCATATTGTATCAGTGACAGCATCTGGCAATAGATTGGTGGTTCTACATAAATACTTCCCATTCCCCGACTCTAACATATAATAGACCTGTTTACCATCAGCACTGAACTGTGCATAATATGGACGCGCAGGTGTTTTGATGGAATGCTTTTCATCAGACATAATGTTGTATATTCCTATGGTATTGTCAGTTTCCCCTGAACAATAACCGGAGCTGTTCCAACGGGAAGTGTTGTGGTATGCTTGTCCACCATTGATGGTAACTTCAGTAACTGTATTGTTGTTTACATTCACCAGCTTACGTCCGGGGGAGCTGCTATACAGTAATCCATTGCCATCTGAGGTCATCCCCAATACATTTATCTGACTGTCATTTGCTTCTCCCAATCGGGTGTATTCCTGTTTATCAAAATCATATTTAAAAAGTATTTTGTAGTCCCAATGGATTGCGCCACCACTTACTGAGCTGGTCTAATAAAACTGG
>DHSR01000037.1 GCA_002410555.1 Bacteroidales bacterium UBA5281
TGCACTTGGCCGGAGGCTTACGGAACTTCTTCCCTTAGCTGGCAATATCTGATGGGAAATGGTAGTAATCATCCGGGAACAGCACATTCAGGCAGTTACAATGCATGTCTGAAGGATGCAACTGCGGCATCAACAAAAACCCTGCTTATTTCTCCACCGCTTAATACTACATTGTTGTCAGATCCGGCACTTAAATTCTGGCTCACGCAACAATACTGGTCAGGGGATCAGGATGAACTCCGGGTTTTTTATAAAACCGGCATTAGCCATCCCTGGATATTGCTTGCTGAATACTCCGGTAACATTGCCTCCTGGACGTCAGAGCAAATATCTTTACCCGAATCTTCCCCAAACCTTTTCATTGGATTTGAGGGTAATGCCCGTTACGGATACGGTGTTTGCATAGATGATATAGAAGTAAGCGGTTCGCCATTACACACATTAAATCTAACTGTATTTCTTGAAGGACTCTTTAATGGCAGCGGATTAAACAAAGCATCAAATGGTTCAGGTTCAGCCTTTGAAGGTGACACCGCCGATAGGATAAATATAGAATTCAGGGAAAGCTTTGCTCCTTTTAATATTTATGGTGATGCCATTGTTACCTACTTATCTCAGGCAGGCGAAACAACTCTATCCCTGCCCTCCGAACTCGTTGGCCCCTATTATATTGTTGTAAAACACCGCAATAGCCTTGAGACCTGGAGCAGTGAACCAGTAATTTTTGGAGGATCTAATATCGATTATGATTTTACCAGTTATGCCGGCAATGCATTCGGGAACAACCTGAAATATTTATCAGGGAAATACGTTATTTTTGGTGGTGATGTTAACCAGGATGGCATAATAGATACAGAGGATATGTCACCCGTAGACAATGCAGCAGCAGATTTTCAAAGTGGATACCTGGTAACTGATGTAAATGGAGACGGAGTGGTCGACACCGCAGATCTCTCTTTGATTGAAAACAACTCCGCCTTATTTATCGGCACATTGCGACCTTAAGGTCGTCATCACTTAGAGCTATTCTATGATAAATACCTTTAAAATCAGTTCAGTGTCATTAAATGCTGCCGTCATGGTTTCACCGGCCAGACCACCAATAAGTGGCGCGAATGCGGGTGCATTCATGCGGGAGAGATAGGTTTTACCATTCTGCTTTTGATATACTGATATCCGGCAGGGCAACATTGGAGAAACCAGACGGTATTGGTCGGCACTTAATATTTTATAGGCATGAGCAGCATTGCACACCTCAAGCACTTTTACCGGTAAAACCTCTTTCCCGTTTTTGGCCATGGTTTCCTGCAGATTCAGGGTAGAGGTTACCTTCCATCCGGCTTCAGCAATAGCGGCGTTAAGTTTTTCAACGGTTTCATCAAAACCATAACGGCTTTCATTTTCAAGCATAACAACAGGTTGTTTCATGGTGTGGGTCTGGGCGTTTAAGGTGTAACTCGTCACTAAAAGGACAAGCATCAGCATAGTTTTTTGTTTCATGGTTATGTTATTGGATCAGGCGCTTGCATTCACCTGTTTCATTAAAAAATCTTTGGGTTTTATTCCAACAAAGCGGTTTATTTCCTTCCCATTTTTGAACAGAATAAGTGTAGGAATACCTTTGATGGAGAATTGTTGTGATACGGATGGAAAATGATCCACATTAAGCTTGGCTACCCGCGCTTTAAAGTCCTTATTTTCGGCCAACTCATTAAGTGCAGGTCCCATCACCTTACAAGGCATGCACCATTCGGCCCAGAAATCGACCATAACCAGGCCCTTGTTTAGTTCCTGTTTAAAATTTCTATCGGTCAGGGTCACTATTTGACTGCTTTCGGGAACTGCCCCCATCTTTTTCATGCGTTGCCACGAATAAACCATGTAAATGGCAAAAGTGAGAATCAGAGCAATTACTGCTATCAGGATGTAAGACATATTACAGAGCTAAAGCGGATGAATGATGTTTTGATTTCAACTGATGGAGATAGTTGGAAGCAGCAAGTGCAGCAACGGTACCGTCGCCTACTGCTGTAGTTACCTGCCGGTAGCGTTTGGCTATTGAGTCTCCTGCAGCATATACTCCCGGCACCGAAGTAGCCATATCGGGGGCAACCACAATCTCATTCCATTGATTCAAATCTACCATTCCCTGCAGAAATTCAGTGTTGGGCACATACCCGATAAAAATAAACACTCCGTCTGTTTTAAAGTTCCCGGTAATTCCGGTATTCAGGTTTTTGATGTCAACACTCTCCAGTTTGTTTTCGCCATAAAAAGCGGTAATGGTTGATTCCATTACAAAATGAATTTTGGGATTGGCTTTTGCTTCTTCCACGGCATAATCAAAGGCCTGGAAATGATCAAACTGATGTACAATGGTAACTTTGGAAGCATATTTGGTCAGCGAAACGGCTTCTTCAAGCGCAGAATTGCCTCCACCAACCACTACAATTTCCTTATCGGTGAAAAAATCACCATCGCAGGTGGCGCAATAAGAAATTCCACTGCCTTTAAATTTTGATTCTCCGGTTACATTCAGTGTACGTGACCGGCCTCCGGGGGTAAGTATAATGGTGTTGGCGGTGTAGGTGTTCCCGTCAGACAGTGTCATTTGCTTTACCTCTCCTTCCATATTTAAATCCAAAATATGGGTATTGCTTTTAATATCACAGCCAAATTTCTTGGCCTGTTGCTTCATTATGTTGGACAACTGATATCCCGATATACTTTCCACCCCCGGATAATTCGCAATTTCATGAGTAAGAATCATTTGTCCCCCGGGCATACCATCACTTACAAGAAGCGTTCTTACCCTGGCACGGGATAAATATATGCCGGCAGTTAATCCGGCTGGGCCACCACCGATAACGATGGCATCGTAATGCATTGAAGTGTTCATCATTTATTTATTCCAGTAAAAAAAATTAAAGCTAACTCAAAAGCTGGAAGTGTTTCTTCCAACTTCTGAGAGTACTTAATTCGAAATTTTAATTAACCGTTACCGGCTCAAATTCCTTATCGAGGATACTACGTACCTGGCTGGCACTCTGAATGCTCGAAGTGGCTTTAACCAGTTTGCCATTTTTATAGTACATGGTAAATGGAATGCCCATAAAGCCGCGTACTTCAGGCGCATTACGTATAACATGTGCTTCAGGGTTATCAAATTCCATATCAGCAAATTTTACGTGTTTGTATTCATCCTCCAGGTCTTCCATAATTCCATAAACCGGAATACACATGGGACCCATCCGTCCACAGCAAATCATAACGTTCTCATTTTCATTGATGAGCATTTGATGCTCGGCTGCGGTCATTACATGGTGAAGATTGGTGTAAAGCATGATTTTTAGTTTTAAATTTGTTTTATTATTGATTCAATTCCAAAAAACCGGAAAAATATTCCGTATTAATTTAGATGGCTTCAGTCAAAGATGTTTCAGCAGTTTCTTATCCAGAATAGAAATTTCGTGGGTAATCGTCATCATCTTTCTGTACATGTGTGATACACCACAATAGCGTTCCTGGGAAAGGTCAACTGCTTTGTTGAGTTTCTCAATTTCAAGGTTAGTTCCTGCAAATTCATAAACTATGTGCATGGATTGATAATGCTTGGGATGCTCTTCGGTCATATCCGCTTCAATGCGTATATTGAAATATTCCGGATACACGCGCATCTTTTTTAAGATGGAAATAACATCCATACCGGTGCATCCGGCCAGTCCGGCAAGCAACAATTCTTTGGGACGTGGGCCACCATCCTGACCGCCAACTTCGGCATTGGCATCCATAATCAGGTGATGTCCGTTCACCACGGCATCAAACTGCATATTTCCATTCCATTGAGTATTTACGTTGTGTTTCATAGTCCTTTATTTTGATGCTGCAAAATTACTCCAGCCTTTCTTACCAGCAAAGTCTTTTGACGGCGACGTACACAACCTCAGGATTGAGGTTGCTCAACTTTTTTGTTGAGATAGAACGAGTCAACTTCATTTAACCGGTAAAGTGTGTTAGCGATGGTCGGGATTTTTTTCCTGATATAACCAACTTTGTTAATGTTATGTTAAACCGCAACAAAAATTTGCTTGTACATACAACAATATTATATTTTTGTATCCACATGAAAGAAAAAACTTCACCTTATTGCCATTGCCTTTACTATTCAGCCAATGCACTTTCGCGACTGATTACAAAAATATCAGACGAGGAGTTTGCTGCTACAGGTTTGACATCATCTTCAGCATTTATAATGATGACGGTGAATAATCATCCGGGCATATCGCCTAAAGAAATCAGCGAAATAATGTTGTTGACTCCTTCAACAGTTACGCGTTTGCTCGATAAGCTTGCGCATTCGGGGTTGCTTACACGCGAACAGAAAGGGAAAAATATTTTCATCTCTCCTACTCCTTCCGGAAGGGAACTGCATCAGAAAATCAAAGATTCCTGGAAACGCCTGTATGAAAGATATACCAGCGTAATTGGAGAAGATCAGGCCAGAAAACTTACTGCTTTACTCACTGAAGCCTATGCTAAACTAAGCTAATTGTGAACAAAAGCAATATTGAGTCCGGTCTAAAAAGGTATAAAATAAAAAAATGCCATTAAAACACGAAGACACCAGGTTGCACAAGGCTTTGTATATTAGTGATTAAAACTTGTTGAAGCTTTTTTTCTTTGTGCCTTAGTGGCAAAAAGGGAATTTTAAACTAAGCTCAACATTTGAAAAAAATTAAGTCAGCATGTTGTATGTACAAGCAAGTATCTGAAATAAGGGTTTATTAAGACCAGATTTAATCAGATGCTGCCGTCGGAACAAGCCGAACAAAGACGCTAAATTGAAGTAGGCGACCAAAAAAACCAAAAACCATGAAAATAACCATTTTAGGAACCGGCACAGTAGGTCAGACTGTTGCGGCCAAACTTCGCCAACTTGGATATGAAGTAAATCTCGGTACGCGCAATCCAGAAGAAACCTCTGCCCGAACTGAAAACAATCCAATGACCGGCCAGTCGTTTGTTGAATGGCACAAGCAATATCCAGAGGTTAAACTGAAGAAAAATGCGGATGCAGTTAAAGGAGCCGATCTCATTGTAAATGCTACCCAGGGAGGCGCATCCATATCTGTGCTCAGTGCAATAGGAAATTATCAGCTCCGTGGCAAAGTACTGCTCGACCTTGCCAATCCACTGGATTTTTCCAAAGGTATGCCACCCACGCTTTCGGTATGCAATACCCATTCTCTGGCAGAGCAAATCCAGGAAAAGTTTCCTGATTTGAAGGTAGTCAAAGCGCTCAACACCATGAGTGCTTCTATCATGGTGAATCCATCGTCCATCAATGGAGTACACACCGTTTTTGTTAGTGGCAATGATGCCGAAGCCAAGAAATCAGTCATTGATTTGCTCAAATCAATGGGTTGGGATAAAAAGGACATCATAGATCTGGGTGATATCTCCACTGCCAGAGGAACAGAAATGCTATTGCCGGTCTGGCTAAGGTTATGGGGTACTTTGGGGCATGTAAATTTCAATTTTCACATCCAGCGGAACTGATGCATACCTCCGCTTTATCCTTTTCAGGGGATGAAGCCGCAGTGCTTTGGCTGCGAGTCATCCCCTTTTCTTGTAAATTACCTGAATCAGGGTGCTCAAATATTTGTACTTTTGCAGGCCGTCTGTTGTCTTTATACCCTATGGGTATCGGTTTAAATCATTCAAAACTATGAAAATTGCACTTATTGGTGCCACCGGCCTGGTGGGCAGAATGATCACAACAGTGCTTGAAGAAAGCAAATACATACCTATTACGGCTATTTCGGAATTTATTCCTGTAGCCTCCGCAAAATCGGTAGGCAGCGATATTCATTTCCATAACCGTAACTATAAAATAAAATCCATGGCAGAGGCACTGTCTCTGAATCCTGATGTGGCATTATTTTCAGCAGGTTCAGAGGTATCCAGGGAATTCGCTCCTGCTTTTGCTGCCCAGGGTTGTTTTGTAATTGACAACTCTTCTGCGTGGCGCAATGATGAGGAAATTCCCCTGGTGGTGCCGGAAGTGAATGCCCACACCATAACGGGGGAGCAGAGGATAATAGCCAACCCCAACTGTTCAACCATTCAACTTGTAGCAGTAATTGCGCCTCTTCATCGAAAATATCACATCAGGCGTTTAGTGATTTCCACCTATCAGAGCGTTACAGGTACCGGCGCCAAAGCAGTGCAGCAGCTTGAAAATGAGAGGCGGGGCATTAAAGGAAGCCGGGTTTACCCCCATCCTATCGACCTGAATCTTTTTCCCCATGGCGGCACTTTTCTACCTAATGGCTACACCACAGAAGAGATGAAGCTGGTAAATGAAACCCGAAAAATAATGCAAAGCCCCCAACTGCATATTACCGCCACGGTGGTGCGTGTTCCGGTTACCGGTGGTCATTCCGAAGCGGTAAACATCCAGTTTGACCAGCCTTTTGAAATGGATGAACTGCTCAAAACCATTGAATCATCCACCGGGGTGGTATTACAGGATGATATTGACCGTGCCGTTTACCCCATGCCCCAACTGGCTCAGGGCAGGGATGAAATATTTGTGGGCAGGGTGCGCCGGGACGACACCCTTGAGTTTGGTATAAATTTGTGGATAGTTGCCGATAATCTGCGTAAAGGTGCCGCTACCAATGCAGTTCAGATTGCAGCAATTCTCCTGAACAATGAACTGCTTAAAGCCTGACTTGCGTGAATATTATTGCCGGCATCACAGCTCCAGTTGACCTTAACCGCCCCGTTATCACTATTGGAACGTTTGACGGGCTCCATCTGGGACATCAGTCCATATTTGATACCATGAAGCAGCATGCTATGGAGCAGGATGCCGAAACCGCAGTAATTACCTTTAACCCCCACCCCCGCCTGGTATTGGGCCATCAGGTTTATCTGCTGAACACACAGATGGAAAAAAGAGCCTTGCTTGCTGAATCGGGGATACACCATATGATAGAAATCCCTTTTACCCGTGAGTTTGCGCGGCATACAGCCAATGAATTTATCGAAATGATTGCCCGAAATATAAAACCCAGACTTGTCGTCATTGGGTTCGACCATGGCTTCGGACAAGGCCGGTCAGGAAATATAAGTCATTTTTACCACAATGCACAAAAATTTGACTTCGCCATTAAGCATGTTGACGAATTGGTGGTAGATGGTCAAAAAGTAAGCTCATCGGCAATCCGGTGGTTATTACAGGAGGGCCAGGCACAGCAGGCAAGCCGCTTGTTGGGCCGGCGCTACGAGATTACCGGTCAGGTGGTGCGTGGCAATCAAATTGGTCGTCTTATCGGATATCCCACTGCAAACCTGTATATTGACGACCCCAACAAACTGATTCCGGCCATGGGGGTTTATGCCTCTAAAGTTTATTTTAAAAACCGCATATTTAATGGCATGACCAACATTGGTATGCGCCCCACCATCAATGCATACAAGTTGACCATTGAGACCAATATTTTTGATTTCGATGAGGATATCTATTATGAAAGTTTGACCATTCAACTGGTAAAACGTATTCGAAATGAGAAAAAATTTGGCAACCTGGATTTGCTGAAAACCCAGCTAAAGCATGATAGTATAGAGGCAGCCGGCATTTTAAGCTCCACTGATTAACCGGCTCATCAATGTCCGAAGCTATAATAAGTATCTTTTCGCAGAAACTCTGTTTGTTATCTTTTAACTACTCTTATTCCAATATCTATCAATCCGGGAATTCCGGTTCGGGGGAAAATGTTTTCCACTTCAATGGTATATTTTCCGGGCTCAGTAAAATAGAAACCCGGCCATAGCTTTTCTTCCACATCCCACAAATCACCGGCCCCGCTGCCTGTAAAATCACCATTTTCATCTTTTATCCGTATTTCTTTTTCCATGATACGCTCCTCGCCTGAAGGAGTAGTAAGTATAAAATTTACCGGCAGATTGTCATAAGGATACTGGGTAATGTGTCTAACCATAAATATGATATCCGCCTCCATTCCTGCCTGCTCAATTGGTATGTCGAAACGCACCTTATCAAATCTGGACCAGGTATAATTGTTAAATTTGTTGTACCGTTCATATACTTTGTTTGGTTGGCAACTCAGCATCAAAGACGCAAGTAATAAAACAAACCCGCTTATTTTTCTCATGACTATATAATTCAATTAGATACAAAAGTAATCATTGAGACCATTCTGTTTGTATATTTGTAAAATGATTTTATTGAACTGTTGAACGATTATGGCGAAAGGTAAGAAGTTTTATGTAGTTTGGAATGGTCGAAAACCGGGTATTTTCGAAACCTGGGCGGAATGTGAAGCACAGGTAAAGGGTTTTGAAGCAGCCAGGTTCAAAGGTTATGAATCAGAAAAGGAGGCCATAGAAGCCTTCAGCGTTGGTCCTCCAAAATTTAAAAAAAACAGCATAAAAAACCATCAGGCTGCTTTACCCGATCATATACCCATATGGCAAAGTATAGCGGTAGATGCTGCATGCAGCGGCAATCCGGGTGTGTTGGAATATCAGGGAGTGGAAACCTCTACCGGTAAACGGCTTTTTCATGTGGGGCCCTTCCCTCAGGGTACGGTAAACATTGGAGAATTTTTAGCTATTGTGCATGGCCTTGGCTTTCTTAAACAAAAAAATCTCAATCTGCCTGTTTATAGTGATTCAAAAACAGCCATTAAGTGGGTGCGCGATAAAAAAGCGAACACCAAACTGGTTCCCAATGCTAAAAATGCTGAATTGCTGCACCTGCTTCAACGTGCCGAAAACTGGTTAAAAAACAACACCTGGGAAAATCCGGTACTCAAATGGGATACTGCCTCCTGGGGTGAAATACCGGCTGATTTTGGCAGGAAATAATAACTCATGGAATCATTTTCAGATGGTTTAAAAGGTATCTTTTATCCTGCATGCTCTGGCAACCATTGCAAAGCACTCTACCGGCAATAACTAAATAAAAAATCGTTTCAGGGGAATACTTAAAAATTACAACCATATTGTTTCATTTAATGAGAAATATTTTACCTTTGCAGTCTCCATTATGCCTCGGTGGCGGAATTGGTAGACGCGTCGGTCTCAAAAACCGATGAATGAGAGTTCGTGCCGGTTCGATTCCGGCCCGAGGTACGGAACAGAGCCCTGTTTAGTGATTTTACTAATGGGGCTTTTTTCTTTTATTTTTCTTCCATAAGCTTACATCATAACACCAGAAGATTTATTAATACAGAATATTTAAGCCAGGTAATTACATAAATTCCGGATTAAAACCATTTTCACCACTGTTGTTAATCTCTTGAGATTACGCTAAAAGAAACAAGCTGTCCATTTCCGTTTTTATCTACCTTTGCAATCCTGATTTTTTAAAGCTAAACTAAATTTTCATGTATAACAATCGCAAGCTTTCAGTTTATTTGCCCATTATTTTAGCATTGGTGCTGCTTGTTGGATTCTTTCTTGGCGCCATCCTCATAAAAGTTTCTACCATAGACAGTGGTATGCTTGATGGCATTAAAAAACGCAGTTATGATCCGGTTAGCAATGTAATCAGTTATATTACACAGGAATATGTCGACACGATATCTGTTGATCTGCTCCAGCAATCTGCCATCACTGGGATATTATCCAATCTCGATCCTCATTCTCAATACATTACTGCTGAAGAATTTAACGAGGTAAATGATCCTTTGCTTGGAAATTTTGAAGGTATAGGGGTGCAGTTTCGGATCGAAAGTGACACCGTATACATCGTCAATACCATTCCTGGTGGGCCTTCGGAGAAAGTAGGGATAATGGCCGGCGACCGCATCATTAAGGTAGGAGATAAACTTATTGCCGGAGTAAAAATTACGAACAATGAAGTGATGCACTTGCTCAAAGGGGAGCGTGGTACAAAAGTAAGTGTGAGCATTTTTCGCAAAGGTGTCGATGCTCTTGTACCTTTTGATATAATCCGTGACATTATCCCAACCTACAGTGTAGACATCGCCTTTGTTCCCAGACCAGGAATTGGTTATATTAAATTATCGAAATTTTCAGCTACTACACCCGAAGAATTTCGTAAAGCACTCACCGATTTAAAACTTCAGGGCATTAAAAAATTAATACTGGATTTAAGAGGTAATTCCGGCGGATATCTGCATACCGCCATAGACGTTGCAGATGAATTTCTGGAGGATGGTCGGTTGATTGTATACACCGAAGGTGCTCACCGTCCGCGGCAAACTGCTTATGCCACAGCCCGGGGAAGTTTTGAAACGGGTGAGCTCATGGTGCTTATTGATGAAGGATCAGCTTCCTCCAGTGAGATTGTAGCCGGTGCCATTCAGGACAACGACAGGGGAACCATTATAGGCCGCCGCTCTTTTGGAAAGGGACTGGTCCAGGAACAGCTCTCTCTTCCCGATGGTTCCGCAGTGAGACTCACCGTGACCCGCTATTATACACCCACCGGCAGAAGTATACAAAAGCCCTATACCAAAGGCCATGCAGATGAATACATGGATGAATTGATGGAACGGATGGTAAATGGCGAATATCAACATGCTGACAGCATACATTTTAACGATTCGTTGAAATTTACGACCCCGGGAGGAAAAACGGTTTATGGCGGAGGTGGTATCATGCCCGATGTATACATCCCTGTGGAAACCAATGAACAATATAAATACTTCAACGAATTACTTAGCCGGGGACTCATCTATCAGTTTACTTTTGAATACACTGATGCAAATCGTGCCAGGCTACGTCGCTATGGGAATTTTGCCAATTTTGACCGCAGTTTTGAGGTCTCTCCGGAACTTTTTGAGAAATTCATCCAATTTTCTGAAGAAAAAGGAGTCAAACGTAACCCTGCCGGAATTAATTTTAACAAGCATGAGATCCAGAACCTGATTAAGGCGCTTATCTCCAGAAATTTGTATAATGAAGAAGGATTCTACCCCATTTATCTGCGTACCGACGAGACTTTCCAGAAGGCATTGGAGATTTTTAATAAAGATATGAAGGTTTGAAATTGAGCCACCACAGCAAAGTCGGTTCTCAAACCTCAGCTTACGTTAGATCATTCCACTGTTTGTCTTCAATTCATTTTTACTACTTTGTCCTTCTGAAATTCCATAGCTAGTGCTATGGTTAAACTTAGTAGTTTCGTTCGGTATTTAGTGGCAACAGGCTTGACAGCGATAAAATCTGGCAGGCAAAGAGCCTGAAACAATATGGAAGTCTGAGGCAGAGCCTCCTGACTGTTTAATGATTAACTTTAAATTCAGTCCGTCTGGTAAGGCAAACGGGAGCAGACAAGGCATTAATATTATTCGACCGTAACGCTCTTAGCCAGATTTCGTGGCTGATCCACGTTGCATCCACGCATCACAGCAATATGATAAGAAAGCAGCTGGAGCGGAATGGTAGCGATAAGCGGAACCAGCATTTCCTCGGTTTCGGGGACTTCAATGATGTGATCTGCAAGCTTTTTCACATTTTCATCGCCTTCTGTAACAATGGCGATGATTTTCCCTTTACGTGCTTTTACTTCCTGAATGTTAGAGACCACCTTATCGTATGTACCTTTATTGGTGGCTATGACCACGACGGGCATCTCTTCGTCGATGAGCGCGATGGGCCCATGTTTCATTTCGGCTGCAGGATATCCTTCGGCATGTATATATGAAATCTCTTTGAGTTTAAGTGCTCCTTCCATGGCGACGGGGAAATTATAGCCGCGGCCCAGATATAATGCATTGCGCGAATCTTTATATAATGCTGCAATCTCTTTTATTTTATCATCCACCTTAAGGGTTTGCTCAACCTTTTGGGGAATGGCATCCAGTTCCTGCAATATCATATTAAACCGCGAGCGGGAAAGCGTACCTTTAATTTCCGCAATCATCAGCGACATAAGCGTAAGCAGTGTTACCTGAGCCGTAAATGCTTTAGTAGAAGCTACGCCAATTTCAGGCCCTGCGTGGGTGTATGAACCTGCATGCGTTGCCCTTGCAATGGAAGAACCCACTACATTGCAAATTCCAATAATGGTAGCACCTTTCGATTTAGCCAACTCAATGGCCGCCAGGGTGTCTGCCGTTTCACCAGATTGAGATATAGCAATTACTACATCATCTTCATAAATAATTGGATTCCGGTATCTGAATTCGGAGGCATATTCCACTTCAACCGGAATGCGTGCCAATTCTTCAAAAAGATATTCTCCAACCAATCCTGCATGCCATGAAGTTCCGCAGGCAATGATGATGATACGCTTGGCATTGACAATTTTTTGCTGATATTCTTTTATTCCACCAAGCAACACTATACCCTCACTGGCCTTTAATCTTCCACGCATACTATCGCGAATGGATCGGGGCTGTTCAAAAATTTCCTTAAGCATGAAATGCTCATACCCTTCCTTTTCCAATTCACTCAGGTTAATTTCGAGGGTTTGGATGTAAGGAGTTTTTTCGATATTGGTAATGGTTTTTATTTTCAGCGCCTGATTTCTGCGAACAACAGCTATCTCCTCCTCATCAAGATAGACTACATCCCGGGTAAACTCCACTATTGGTGTAGCATCTGAGGCAACAAAAAACTCATCCTCTCCAATGCCAATAACCAATGGACTTCCCTTTCGAGCCACAATAAGTGTATCGGGGTCCTGCTTATCAATGATAACAATAGCGTATGCTCCCACTACCTGGTTCAGCGCTATTTGAACTGCTTCGGGCAATTGCACATGCTCATTGTGCTGAATATCTTCTATAAGATGGATCAACACTTCAGTATCTGTCTCACTATCGAACTTATACCCACGTTTGATCAACTCACTTTTTAAAGGTGCATAATTCTCAATGATGCCATTGTGAATTATGGCCAGATTTTTGGAATAGGAAAAATGCGGATGGGCATTGATATCATTGGGCTCACCATGGGTGGCCCAGCGTGTATGGGCAATACCAATGGTACCGCTAAGATCGATACCAACCAGGACATTTTCGAGATCGGCTACTTTCCCTTTGTTTTTATAGAGTTTTAATTCATTGTCTTTTTGTATAGCAATGCCGGCACTGTCGTAGCCCCGGTATTCCAGACGGTGAAGCCCTTTCATAAGAATAGGGTAGGCCTGTTGAGGGCCAATATAAGCTACAATTCCACACATGGTTATTTAGTTCTGCAGATAAAATTATTTAAAAAATCAAAATTCAGTTTCTTTCGGTCAGTTTAAAAATTCAACACATTGAAAAATCAGCAAGTAAACATCTTAAAAAAACTTCGGTTCATTCTGTCCAATTATTCAAAATAATAATAAACCATTAAAGTTCATCATTGTATCATGATCTGATGAGGAAGATATTACAAAATGGCTAAATCCGGAGAGAATATCCTAACCAGTTATCTGAGCAAAGCTTCCTCACCCCTGATAAAGGACAAAAGTAACATTAATATGCAGCCGAATTACAATGCATTGATTTCCATGTTAGCCATTTGATTATAGCCCATTCATGGAATAATAAATTTTTAGTTTAGCCGCAGAAGTTTCACTTCCAGGGCCATACAATACTACTCTGTTACTGCTCAAAGCGGAACCTGATATCAGTAAGGCCATTCCATAATCTGGCTCTTCCGGATGCATCATTCTTTCCTGCACGTATTTGGTTATCCTGAAACTATATTCTCCGCGTTTTTGGTATTGCCCTCCGAAATAAAGAACATTGTACCGTTCTTCGGGGAAAATGATGTATTCAGCCTCATCGCTGTACAAACGAAGCGTAAGTTGAGGTGGTGGCAAAAACAGACTTTGGGGTTCAGCATTGGTGAATACCAGCAAGGCTTCATTTACAACCATTTTTTCTTTTCCCGGGATACTGCCAATATATGGTATGCTAAGATTTACCTTAGTTCCGGACATTGCCTGCAGAAAGAGCTTTTGTTCTCCGGCCTGGATATTTCCTTCTAACTGTTGTTTTAATAGAGGAGTTGCAGAGGTATAGTCGTGTTCGTAATGATTAAATTTAATGGTATTGTCTGTAATGACAAAGTTTACGTTGGCCGCGGTGTCAGTATCGTTGTGATAGAACAATTGCAACTTCGATTCAGGATGTACCAGATTAAAATAGAGCATGGAACCTACTCCTGAAGTAGCAGCCGGATCAGCTTCTATATAGAGGCCTTTAAAAACTTCCATAAAAAATTTGTTCGTCGAAAGGGTAGATTCATCGGCGGTAATAAACTTTTGCATGAACTCATAGCTCAGCGGAATGCGTAGCAATGCCGGCATCTTTCTGAGGGTATCCGGTCTGAAATCAGGAACAAATGTAACCTCGCCTACAGGGTTGGATTTTATCGCACAGGTATCATTTGAATAGTACGCCTTTTGGTTTTCGGCAGTCAGTTTATCGTCAAGTTCATAAACTCTGACACGATGTGGAGATAATGTATCTCCATATCTGCCGGCATAGACCAGGGTGAGAAACATGGAGTCCGCTACTGCTCCTGTTCCAAATTTAAAGTTACTGCTTTCAAGCCGGTATTGTGTATAAATGGAAGCACTCACCTTCCCGAAGGTCGTATCATTGATGTATCCCAACAGGTTTACAGCAAGCGCATCGGTACGCAGCGGAACTTCAGAAACGGTGTATGCCAATATATCAACAGTATCGGTAAAATCCATACCAAGGCGGTCGCCTCCGGGCAACAAATCAAGTCCCACAAAATCGGGTTCTTTATTGCACGAAATCATTACTGTCAGCATTAATGCCGTAGAAAAAGCTATTAACAATCTATTTTTAAGCACGTTATAAAATTGTTACTGGATATAAAAGAAGTGATGCAAGATTAACACTAATTCTTTTAACTCCGTCTATTTTCCCATGATTTTATCATAAAAATTGTTATAAACATCCACAAACCTGTCCAGGTTTTGATAGGGAAGTATGGGTTTGCCACTTGCTTCGGCATAGGCAAGCAACTCAGGGTTAACTGATTCTGTACCAATAATAATGCCATCACTATAATCAATGGCTCCCATCATTATGCTGAGATACGTTGGCTTTTTATAATGTTTCAGGTCCTTATTGGTTATCCCTTCGAGTTTGATTTTGGTCATGGCATCCTTATTGAGCGGCTCTTCAAAATCATCATCGTAAATAGATATGATCACCTTTGAGTCACTGAATAAAGGGTTATCGCGGTAAGCACGCTTGATATACAAGGGGACCAGGCTTGTCATCCACCCATGGCAATGAACTACGTCGGGCGCCCAACCCAGCTTCTTTACCGTTTCAATAACACCACGTGAAAAGAATACCGCTCGTTCATCATTGTCTTTATAAAACTTGTTGTTTTTGTCACGGAACATATATTTCCGCTGGAAATAGTCATCGTTGTCAATAAAATAAATCTGCATTCGGGCCGATTGAATAGAGGCCACCTTTATGATAAGCGGATGGTCCGTTTCATCAATAATCAGATTCATTCCGGAAAGCCTGATAACTTCATGCAGTTGATTTCTGCGCTCGTTGATGTGACCAAACCTTGGCATGAAAGTTCTTATTTCACGGCCACGTTCCTGAATTCCCTGTGGCAGGTGTCTGCCAATATAACCCATCTGACTATCCTTCAAATAAGGAATAATCTCCTGAGATACAAAAAGTATCCTGGACTTTTCCATAACTAATAAATTTTAAACAGTTTGCAAATTTAACCATTTTAATCCAATTTTTTATGGTAATCTTCTTTTAACATGTTTCTAATCAGATAAAAGCATAAATTAACGGCGCCTGTTTTGGCTATATGAAGCTCGTATGTCGCTGACTTACAGACTGTTTTCAAATTTACAATAAATTAAACCACAGGCTATTTCTGCTAAACAACAAACCACAACCCAGAGGCATGATGCAAAAAGAACTTATCCCAGGCAGCATTACTGCCGGCATCCAACCACGATATATCCTGCTTTGCCTTATTTAAAATTATTCTAAGTTAACTCTTTGGTATAATTGGTTTTGAAAAAATCAGATTGGCTTTTATACATCTGCAATTAAATAATTATAAATTTGCTGCGATTTGATCACATGAATGTTTTTTATATCTCATTATTAGCAGGATTTACAGATGAATAAGATCGTTGAACACCCGATACTCGAGGTTGCTCCATGCGAAAGCGTTACCTTTACCTACGAAGGGCAGGCAGTTACCGGTGAAAAAGGGTTTACCATAGCGGCCGCCTTACATCAGGCAGGATTTCCGGTTCACAGCCACAGTTTGCGCAACCGCGAACGCAGTCTGGAATGTGGCATAGGTAAATGCGGCGCCTGCGAAATGCTGGTTGATGGACAAATTAAACGTATTTGCATCACTACTGTTGACGGGGTGAAAGAAGTAAAGGAAATCCCGCGTGATTATGAGCCTTCAGTGCAGGAGCCAAATATCAATGCAGCCATTAACATCTATAAAACCACGGTTACCATCATAGGGGCAGGCCCTGCAGGCCTGGCCGCCCGCGAAGTTTTCAATGCCCACGGTGTCGACAATATTGTTATTGACAACAACAGCCACATTGGAGGACAATTTCTGATGCAAACCCATCAGTTTTTCTTCTTCGAGAAAGAGAAGAAATTTGGTGGAATGAGGGGATTTGACATTGCCCATACGCTGGCGGGTAAAGATCATTCCGGTATTTTCCTGAATTCAACAGTATGGGATTTGTTGGAAGGCAAACGTGTGGCCGTCAAAAACATCAAAACTGAAGATATTTATTACATTGACACCCAATATCTGGTCATTGCCACGGGAGCAGTACCCTTTATGCCCACCTTTGAGAATGATGATCTTCCAGGTGTATATACGGCAGCAGTTGTACAAAAAATGATGAATACCGAATTTACCCTTCTGGGGAAGAATGTACTTACCGTTGGAGCCGGAAACATAGGGTATCTTACTTCCTATCAGTTGATGCAGGCGGGGGCAAGAGTGAAAGCGATTATTGAAGCTACACCATTTGAGGGTGGATTTCCGGTTCAGGCCAACCGCGTCAGGCGTCTGGGAATCCCTGTAGTGCTTTCGCACATGCTGCTTAAGGCCATACCAAACAAGAATCACACCGGAATAACAGGAGCTATTGTAGCCGAATGCGAAAATTTTACACCCATTAGAGGCACAGAAAAGCTGATTGATGGTATTGATGCAATAAATATTTGTACCGGACTGGTTCCCGATGACCAGCTATTGCTTAAAGGCAATGAAGTGTTTGGCCGGGCCTGTTTTGGAGCCGGTGATGCCATTCGCATTGGCGAGGGAACCAGTGCTGTACTCAGAGGCAAACAGGTGGCTTATGAAATTATGCAGGAAGCCGGCATAAGATCTGACTATCAGGAATACCTCAACATTTCAAAACAATACATTGATTCACAGCAGCATCCACAAAGGGTAATTGAAACACCCTATCAGCCGGAACCTCAACGCATGGCAACCAGGCCCTTTGTGCAGATTGACTGCCTGTATGGCTTTGCCTGCAATCCCTGTGAATTTGCCTGTCCTCACGGAGCCATTACCAAGACTTCCACCAGCACAGTTCCTGCCATTGATTACGAGAAGTGTATTGGCTGTATGGATTGTGTTTATCAATGTCCGGGTTTGGCCATTTTTGGTTATCATCCTGCCAAAGATTGGTTGTTCTTACCCATAGAATATGCCATTGAACCGCAAACTCCGGTATATATGGTAGACAACCACGGTCAGAAACTTGGAGAGGGTATCCTGGAAAAAATACTTAAGAAACCCAATAAAACCAATGTTGCCCGGGTAAAAGTCCTCAATATTCCAAAAGAAGATATGATTAATATTCGTGGATTTATTGCGAAAACCAATTATCCTGAGCCACTTGAAATGAAACCGGTAAATTATGCACAGGAAGAGCAAATGTATGTTTGCCATTGTGATGATGTTACCCTGAGTGAAGTGCTGCAAACTATTGGTCAGCGGAAATTTATTTCGGTGGATGAAATAAAACACACCACCCGGCTGGGAATGGGTGCCTGCAGGGGCAAACGTTGTATCCGGAGATTGAAACAAACCCTTGGCAGCTATAACATTACCGTGGTTGGAGAGGCTACTCCCCGCGGACCGCTTTCAAATCAACTCACCATGGGTGAATTGTATCCACACACTGCTCAAGAGCATATACATATAGATTCAGGAAAAAATAAAGCGATAAAAAAAGAAGTAAAAGCGCTTGTTGCAGGCGGAGGTATCGGCGGATCAGCCTTGTTCCGGTATCTGGCTGAAGCCGGGCAGGAACCTGTATTGATTAATGCTGGCCGGGGTGCTTCCTGGCGAAATATTGCCGGTGGTCGACCCGCCTTCAGTCTGCCCGAAATTGCCGATATTGCACTGAAAAACCGGGAAATATTTCAAGAGCTTCAACAGATCAGTGACATACAGTTCAGATCGATCAGATATGTGAATTTTGCTCACGATGAGCACGTTTATAATTCACTTATGGCTTCCCGGGCCTGGAGTGACGCGTATATGGTTGAACCGGAAAATTTTAAAAAAGAAATTTCACCTTACATCAATCCTCAGCTTAATAACTACCTGGGCGCCCTGATTACCCGGGATTGCTGGCAGGCCACACCGGGAAGAGTAATTGACCTGATCAGACGCATCGGGATACAACATGGAGGCAATGTGCTTGAAGACTGCAAACTGATTGCCGTAAACCGGGTGTCAGATAAATACCGGGTGTTGGTTCAGGATCACGAAAAAAGGTACATTGAATATCTTACACCGGTATTCATCAATGCATTGGGGCCTGATGGCAAGGAATATGCAGATATGCTCGGGCATGATACCGGCATATACCCGGTAAAACACCAGGCTTTTATTACCCGCCGTCTGCCCATGATGGGGAAAGATGGTAACCCCCTGGATATGATAATAGACCGCAGAAAATACAAGGGGTTTGCAGCGGTATATGGCCAACAACTGGGTGAAACCGGACAGATTATAGGCTGTGCTTCTCCAGTGATTGAGCCTCTGGAAACAGACAAAAACCTAAAAATTAACAGCCGTCAATTCCTCGAAATCACTGCCGAAGTCTTCGTTGACTGGTTCCCCTCTCTTTCAAGTGTAGGCTTTCAGGCTGTGTGGGCGGGATACTATGTGGAACCCCGTATGATTATCGATCCTGAACTAGGTCTTTTCCTGGGATTGCGCGGGCATGGATTTATGCTGGGACAATATCTCGCGAAAATATACGTGGATAAACTCATGGGTAGACCTGTACCTCAATACATGGACAGGCTCAGGCTTTCAGGCGATGGCTTACCGGAAAAAGCCTTTAAATAATACTTTAAAAATCTTTGTTTGTTGAAGTGCTTTGTGCGGGGAATAAACCTTAGTCGGGATTTGTTTTATTTTAAAATTAATTCACCTAACCAGCCAAACCAAATAAAAAGCACATCCACACAATAAATGCTGTCGTATAATAGGGGGGAAATTTCTTTAAATTTGTTAAATATGTCATATTAATGCCTTTAAGCCCGTGAAGGTTTAACAAATTTTTGTGTAGTATATAAAATTTATCTACTTTTGCCCCCCTTAAACCTGAAACATTTAAGCCGTGAATCATCTTAAACAATTCGTAATCCCATTTGTGGGGTTAAGTACCGGAAATCACAGGTTTAGCTTTAGGGTTGACGATAAGTTCTTTTCTCTTTTTGAAGAAGCCGAAATCAGACAGGCCAATGTTAATGTGGAACTTGACCTGGAGAAGAAGGAACGCATGCTGGTGCTGAACTTTCATTTTAAAGGGAGTATTGGTGTAACCTGCAGCCGTTGTCTGGATGAATTTGACATGCCGGTGGATAACGAAGAGGAATTTTTTGTTAAGTTTGGAGATGAATACCGCGACGAAGCTGACAATGTTAGCATCATTCCCGAGGGAGTAGGGCATTTTGACATAGCCCCTTTACTTTATGATTATCTCCACTTAATGATTCCTTACCGGGTGGTTCATCCCGATGATGAAAACGGAAACACCACCTGCGACAGGACGGTAATCAGCCGTCTGGAACAACTAAAAGTCACTGGGGAAAACGGCAGCGTTTGGGATAAACTTAAAGACATTAACCTGGATTAACAAATAATAAAAACCAATTGAAATGGCACATCCAAAACATAGGAACTCCAAAACCAGAACTGCAAAGCGCAGAACACATTACAAAGTAGAAGCACCTACCTTCAGCATTTGCTCCAACTGCGGAACTTCTGTACTTTATCACAGAGTTTGCAGCGAATGTGGTTATTACAAAGGGAAACCAGCCATTGAGAAGGCAGAAACCGTTTAATGCAGGTTTCAACTTTTTTATTCACCAAAACGAAGTCAGATGAAAATCGGACTTGATGTAATGGGCGGCGACTTTGCCCCTGATGCAGCTATTTCCGGTGCTTTATTGGCCGCAGAAGCATTATCGGGTGAGGATCAGATCGTACTGATTGGTAATCGTCAGATTATTCTTGATGGATTATCGGCCCGGGGTATTGCTGAAGACAACTTCGACATCGTACACGCCCCTGATATTATAGGCATGGGAGAGCATCCCACTCACGCCATTATTCGTAAACCTAAATCGAGCATCAGCATTGGTTTTAAACTGTTAAAGCAGCGTAAAATTCACGCTTTTGCCAGTGCAGGAAGCAGTGGTGCCATGCTGGTAGGTGCTATTTACAGCATTGATACCATTCAGGGTGTAATCCGCCCCTGTACGTTTGCCATGCTTCCTCAGGAGGCCGGGGGACTAAGCCTGCTCGTGGATGTTGGCACCAATCCCGATGCCAAACCTGATGTAATGTATCAATTTGGACTACTGGGCTCCCTTACGGCCAAAAGTGTTTATAGCATCAAAAATCCAAGGGTAGGTTTACTCAATATTGGTCATGAGGAAGGCAAAGGCAATCTGCTTGTTCAGGCAAGTTACCAACTGATGAAAGCTTCCAGTGATTTCAACTTTATCGGAAATATCGAGAGTCGGGACTTATTCAGAAACAAGGCTGATGTGATTGTTTGTGACGGATTTACCGGCAACATACTGTTGAAAAACATTGAAGGCTTGTACCGTATGATGTCCAAACACGGTCTTAGAAATGAGTATTTTGACCGGTTCAATTATGAGAACTACGGCGGAACCCCCATTTTAGGCATCAATGGCACAGTAATCGTTGGCCATGGTATTTCAAATGATGTAGCCATCAAAAACATGATCATCCTTGCCAGGGATGTATATCAGGCTAAACTTTCAAGCAAGATAAAGCGTGCACTTGGCCGGGTTAGCATGGTGGTGAGAGATTAGTATTTTTTTACAGTAATGCAAACATGTCAAACATTAAAGCTGCAATAACAGGCGTATCCGGATATGCTCCCGATTACGTGCTTACCAACGACGAACTCAGCACCATGATTGATACCTCGGATGAGTGGATCATGACGCGGATAGGAATCAAAGAAAGACGGATATTGAAAGGCGAAGGTAAAGCTACCTCCGATATGGGTGTGGAAGCGGTGAAACGATTGCTCGAAAAAACAAATACCTCTCCCGAAGAGATTGACATGATTATTTGTGGTGTGGTTACCCCGGACATGATATTTCCGGCAACCGCCAATATTATTGCAGATAAAGCCAATATCCGTAACGCTTTTGGCTATGATTTGAATGCGGGTTGTTCCAGCTTTCTTTATGCTTTGGTTTCAGCTTCCAAATATATTGAAAGCGGGAGCCACAAAAAAGTAATAGTGGTTGGTGCCGATAAAATGTCATCCATTGTAGATTATACGGATCGCTCCACCTGTCCTATTTTTGGAGATGGTGCAGCCGCTGTGCTGCTTGAGCCCAATTATGAAGGTATGGGCGTTATAGACTCTATATTAAAAAGTGATGGCGTAGGAAGGGTACACCTCCATCAAAAAGCAGGTGGCTCTTTAAAACCACCCAGCCATCGAACCATTGAGGCCCGCGAGCATTATATTTATCAGGAAGGTCAGCCTGTTTTTAAATGGGCAGTATCAAAAATGGCTGATGTATCTGTAGAAATGATGCGCCGCCACGGGATTACGCCTGAGACATTAAGCTGGCTGGTGCCCCATCAGGCCAATATGCGCATCATTGAAGCCACCGCCAATCGCATGGGCATCAAAAGAGAACAGGTAATGATCAACATTCAGCGTTACGGCAACACCACCTCTGCTACTTTGCCACTTTGTTTGTGGGAATGGGAATCACAACTAAAAAAAGGCGACAATATCATCCTTTCTGCATTCGGTGCCGGATTTACCTGGGGCGCGGTATACCTTAAATGGGCCTACGACGGAGATAAAGTGCTCCCAATGAAGAATTAGTCTACATGATTTAGATCACTTCTTTCTATTTTGCTCTTTAGGCTCAGTTATCCGCTTTTTAAAGGCCTTATCGTTTCCCTGCAGCTCATTCCCCGGGGAAATATAAATTTACAAGCCATAATTTAATAATAGGTGTTTAATTGATAAAGTTGTGTCCAAGTTCTAAATACAACAAAGTCCACTATCCTCTCTTCAAAACTTTTTAAGCCCGACCTTTAACGTTGAAGGTACCAGCTTAATCTTTAAATTTGCAATCCGGATATAAGCAGATTCCGCAAGACCACCGTGTTTTTTGCCAGACATTAAACGCATGATAACGTAATCATTCTGAACTCAGAATATTTACTAAACCGGAATAATTGCAGGCAAAAGTGGTTAATTTATTAGTTTTTTGCTACATTATTAATGAAAATGCCTCATGGCCAATAAATCGCTTGCTTCACGAAAACAAACTGTTATTACCATCTTTGTGGTCGTTGGCTTCATTTATTTGCTGAGGCTGTTTTATCTTCAGGTTATCGACGACAGCTATACCTTGTCTGCCAACAATAATGTTTTGCGTTATGTTACCCAATATCCAGCCCGTGGATTGATCTACGACCGCAATGGTAAGTTATTGGTATACAACGAAGCAGTTTATGACCTGATGGTATTGCCCAGACAGGTTAAAGATATTGACACTCTGGAATTTTGCCGAATACTCGACATCACTCCGGAAGGTTTCAGGCAACGGCTCAGGAAGGCCAAAGATTACAGCCGCTACAAACCCAGCCTGTTCGAAAAGCAACTATCTAAGGAAACATATGGTTACCTTGAAGAAAAGATGTACCGTTTTCCCGGTTTCTTTGTTCAACCCCGCACGTTGCGTAAATATCCTACTCCTCTTGGTGCCCATTTGCTGGGTTATGTGGGAGAGGTAAATCAGGCCATGATAGATAAAAACCCTTACTACAAATCTGGCGATTACGTAGGAATAAGTGGAATTGAAAAAACCTATGAAGAAGAATTGCGGGGAATAAAAGGGATTAAAATAAAAATGGTGGATGTCCATAATCGTGAAGTAGGAAGTTTTCAGGACGGACTGCATGATACCATTGCGGAGATGGGCAAAGACCTTTATCTTTCTATAGATGCCACCTTACAGGAGTATGGAGAGCGATTGATGCAAGGCAAAATGGGCAGCATTGTAGCCATTGAACCATCAACAGGTGAAATTCTGGCTTTTCTTTCCAGCCCATCATACAATCCAAACCTCCTGGTTGGGCGCGTGCGGGGCAAAAACTTCGGGTTGCTTCTGCAGGATCCGGTAAAACCACTGCTTAACCGCGCATTAATGGGTCAATACCCACCCGGATCTACCTTTAAGATGGTAAACGACCTGGTGGGATTACAAGAGGGAGTGCTGACCACCTCAACCCACTATTCTTGTCAGGGGCCCGGATCAACACCCATCCGCTGTACACACAATCATCAGTCACCTTTGGATGTTTATACTGCTATTCAGCAATCATGTAATCCATTTCACTGGCAGGTTTACCGAAGTATTCTGAGCAATCCCCGGTACAAGGGTACCCGTGAAAACTATGAAATTTGGCGGGATCATGTTATGGACATGGGCTTTGGACACAAACTTGGTTCGGATACCGATGCGGAGCTGGCAGGAAACATTCCCTCAGCCGAAAGTTTTGATGCGATTTATGGCAAAGGCCGATGGACCTCAATGACGGTGCGCTCACTTTCCATCGGACAGGGGGAAATTCTGACCACTCCCCTTCAACTGGCCAATTATGGAGCATTATTGGCCAACAGGGGGTATTATATTGTGCCGCATGTTGTAAAACAAATTGGTGAAAAAGCAGTTGATGAAAAGAAATTTAAAAAAGTTATCTCAGACATTTCCCCCTCCCATTATGAAATTATAGTGGAAGGCATGCGACAAGTGGCCACACTGGGAACAGCCCGCTGGTATCAGATTAAAGATATTACCATGTGCGGAAAAACCGGCACGGCCGAAAACCCACATGGTAAAGATCATAGCTTGTTTATGGCCTTTGCTCCTGCCGACAATCCGGTTATAGCAATTGCAGTAGTGGTGGAGAATGCGGGGTTTGGTTCTACCTGGGCCTTGCCCATCGCTTCACTTATGATTGAAAAATACATTAACGGTGAGGTGAGTCGCACGCAGATTGAAGAAGATATGATCAACAAAAGACTTTATTAAAGGTGAGCGAAAGAAATAATATACTGAATGAGATTGACTGGAAACTTGTCGCCCTTTATCTGCTGTTGATAAGTATGGGTTGGATCAATATTTACGCTGCAGTGTACAATGAAGACCACAGCAGCATTATTGACCTGAGCCAGAGTTATGGGAGACAGATGATCTGGATAGTCACTTCCCTTTTTCTGGGATTGGTTGTATTGCTGACAGATGCCCGGTTCTTTAGTACTTTTGCCTATCTTATTTATGGAATCATAATTTTACTGCTGCTGGCTGTACTGGCTTTTGGTACGGAGATTTCCGGATCGAAATCCTGGTTTCAAATTGGCGACTTTGCCATTCAACCTTCCGAATTTGGGAAATTTGCAACCACCCTTGCCCTGGCCAAATTTTTTAGTGGACAACACATCAATGTTAAAACATTCCGTACGCGATTTATCCCCCTGGTAATTATTGGATTACCTGCACTGCTTATTTTACTGCAAAATGATACCGGTTCAGCGCTGGTATATTCAGGATTTATACTGGTACTATACCGAATGGGTCTTTCGGGCAATTTTTTACTGGCGGGAGTGATGTTTATTATAATGGCACTTTCCACCCTGATGGTAGGCTACATATATGTTGCCATAGCACTGGTGATACTTGCCAGCCTTCTTTTGCTTATCATCAAAAGAAACCGGCGCAATATTGTTAATCTTGCCGCCTTACTCATGCTGGGAATTGGCTTTGTTTTTTCAGTGAATTATGCCGTGGATAACTTTTTAGGTGCCCACCAGAAAACACGCATCAATGTATTGTTGGGTAAGGAACTGGACTTACGTGGCGCCGGTTATAATGTAAACCAGTCTAAAATAGCCATCGGTTCGGGTGGCTTTGCAGGAAAAGGTTTCTTAAAAGGCACCCAGACAAAATATAACTTTGTTCCTGAGCAAAGTACCGATTTTATATTCTGCACAGTGGGCGAAGAGTGGGGTTTTCTCGGTTCAATGGTTGTGGTTGTGCTATTTATCCTATTGCTCATTCGGGTCATTATTGTTGCAGAGCGACAACGGTCCGATTTTAGCAGAATATACGGTTACGGAGTGGCTTCCGTACTGTTTTTTCATTTCGCAATTAATATTGGCATGACCATTGGGCTGGTTCCAGTTATAGGAATACCTTTGCCTTTTTTCAGCTATGGTGGATCATCATTGTGGTCTTTTACCATTTTGTTGTTCATTTTCATCAAACAGGATGTTCGCCGCAATGCATTGCTTTGATTGGAATACCTTCACACTATGACAATAAAAACCTATTCCTCAGTGCTTCATGTGCAGAACCTGAGCATCTCCTTTGCCGATGAGCAGCAATGGCATCAGGTAGTGAGTAAGGTTTCATTCCGGCTTGAACGGGGCAAAACATTGGGTATAGTTGGTGAGAGTGGTTCTGGAAAATCGGTGACCGCACTGGCTGTTATGCGTCTGCTGCCGGGTGATGGTTGTCGTATTGACGGAGGACGCATCTGTTTTGCGCCTTTAAATGATCAGGGCATTGATCTGATTGATTATCCTGAAAAAACAATGGTGAATATCAGGGGACGCAGCATTGCCATGATCTTCCAGGAACCCATGACTTCCCTTAACCCTGTAATGCGGTGTGGCGAACAAATTACCGAAAGTTTACGGCAGCACCTGGGTTATTCCCGAAAAAAAGCAAAAAACAAGGTGCTGGAACTTTTCAACGAAGTTAAACTGCCCGACCCTGAACGGGCATTCAGCGCATATCCGCATCAACTTTCGGGCGGGCAAAAACAACGGGTAATGATTGCCATGGCACTGTCGGGGAATCCAGAAATACTGATTGCGGATGAACCTACCACTGCCCTGGATGTTACGGTACAGAAAGCTATTTTGGAATTGCTAAAATCGCTGCAGCGAAAATACCAGATGAGCCTTATCTTTATCAGTCATGATCTCGGAGTGGTATCTGAAGTCGCTGATTTCGTTATCGTAATGAAGGCTGGAGCAATCGTGGAACAGGGTTCTGCTTTAAAGGTATTTAATCACCCCCGGCATCCCTATACCAGAGGCTTACTCGCCTGCCGCCCCCCTCTTGCCAGCAGGCCGTTACACTTGCCGGTAGTGAGTGAGTTTGTAAATGGACTTCAGCCGGAAATTATATTGATGTCAGCTCAGCAGCGGTTGCAACTTCATAAAAAGTGCTATGAGCAAAGTCCTTTACTCAGGGTGGAGAATCTCACCGTGGAATATGCCAGTAAATCCAGCTTTTTCAGCAGAGAGAAAGCAAAACCCTTTAAGGCTGTAGATAAGGTAAACCTGGAAGTCTTCCCGGGTGAAACCCTGGGTCTGGTGGGTGAGTCTGGTTGTGGTAAAACCACCCTGGGCCGGGCCATTCTGCGATTGACCGAACCATCAAGCGGGCGGGTATGGTTCGATGATATTGAGATAAACAGGCTATCTCACAGCGCATTAAGAGATATGCGCAAACGTTTTCAGATTATTTTTCAGGATCCATACTCCTCACTCAACCCGCGCATTACCGCAGGAGAAAGCATTCTGGAACCTTTGCTGGTACACAGGCTGGGTAATACATCACGGGTGCGCCGGAATAAGATGCTCGAACTACTTGAACGGGTGGGACTTCAACCCGATCATCACCAGCGTTATCCGCATCAGTTTTCGGGTGGCCAGCGACAACGCATTTGTATTGCACGTGCACTTGCAGTTAATCCGGAATTCATCATCTGCGATGAATCGGTGTCTGCACTGGATGTATCGGTGCAGGCTCAGGTACTTAATCTGCTTAATGAATTGAAAAGGGAAATGGGATTTACCTATATCTTTATTTCACACGATCTGTCGGTGGTACGTTATATGTCTGACCGGATAATGGTAATGAAAAAGGGACAGATTATTGAATCCGGAGAAGCCGACACTCTTTTTAATCATCCGTCGCAGGCGTATACCCAACAACTGATAGAGGCCATACCCGGCCGGGAACTTACTGCAGGGCAGCAATCACTTCAGCAGGACTAAAAGGTTTGGAAATATATCCATCCATGCCTACGGCATAACAACGCTCACTTTCGTCGTGTATGGAACTGGCTGTCATGGCGAATATTTTTACCTTCTTTTCCCGCTGCTCCGCCTGCTCAATTTCCCTTATCTGCATCGTAGCCTCAAACCCATCTAATTCAGGCATATGCAAATCCATGAGGACCAAATCGTAATCCTGACTTTTGAATTTTTCTACTGCCATCAGGCCGTTGTCGGCAATGTGAATGGTTTGATTATACTTTTGCAGCAACAATAAAGCCACTTTCTGGTTGATGGCATTGTCTTCAGCAAGCAGTATTTTCTTCTTTGGTGTTTCCATAATGCAGCAATTGTGTCGGTATAATTTCAGTTAAATCCTCACAAGCGGCAGATAATATTATCGGCTTGCATGTATTGATAGCTTTTTTTCGGAAAAGTCATCTTTAAAACGAAATTTTTTGAACATTCAGGCTAATCCGAATAAGGACAATAAAAAGAATACCCCCAGGACCAGCCTTCACTACACTGCGGCTGACGGTGAAGAAAGCAGGTTTTCAAAGAGTTATAAACAGAGAATTGGATTTAGTGATACTTTGTGTCTGCCTGCATACACATGCGGGCAGGTCTTGGGCTTTTGGTCAAAGATGTACTATTAGGAGGAGGAGGCTCAACATTCTAAAGTGACATACCAAGGGCATAACTCCGCCAGGAGAAACCAGAGAGCGTACAAAAACGACAACCTCGCCGAAACCCTGCCAGCTCCTGTGAAGAGGGAGGGAACCGTTTGTGACGAAAAGTTGATTCTGTTAAGGACTGGTGACAAAAAAGTATTATTCGCAGGAGACTTAAAACTTCGTAGTCAGCTTTTCACCTCACTGCATCCCGGGCCACTGAGCACGCTTCTGCCTTCTCGTTCCGGTTTTACAATAATTTGTGTGTTGATGCGCTCTTTCATGGCTCCCACGTGTGAAATGACGCCAATCATCTTCCCGTCCTGCCTGAGTCCGGCCAGGGTGGTGAGTGCTGTTTCCAGGGTATCTTCATCCAGACTGCCAAAGCCCTCATCCAGAAACAGGGAATCCACACGTACTTTCCGGCTGGCCATGCGCGAAAGGCCCAGGGCCAGTGCAAGACTTACTATAAAAGATTCACCACCCGAAAGGTTTTTGGTGGACCGTATCTCACCAGCCTGATAATTGTCGATGATGTTGAGTTCCAGCGGCTCATTTTTATCGCGCACAAGCAAATAACGATCGCTGAGTTTCATCAATTGCGCATTGGCGTGCGAAACCATAATTTCCAGGGTAAGACCCTGTGCAAAATTGCGGTATTTTTTGCCATCGGCAGAACCAATGAGATTGCACAATTGGGCCCAGCGGTTGAAGATTTGCTTTTGGTGATTTACCTGAATGCGCAAAGTTTCCCCGCGTTGCTTGCGGATATTGTTTTCGCGAAGTTTCTCTTTTAGCCCGCCAATAGCAGCTACCTGCCCATCATACAATGTGCGGGTTATGGAATATTGCTCCTCCAGGCTGCTCCGCTCTTCAGTTGTAAGCTGCTTCTGCTTTTCAGCTTCCAGGGTTTCGGTCCGGTCTTTTTTCCGGGTTTCGAGCTGGGTGCTTTTGGATTGTAGTCGCTTGTTTTCAGTTTCCAGCCGGTTTCTTTCATGTTCGGACAGCCTGACTTTCAAAAATTGCGTTTCATCTTCAAAGCCCGCATCCTTTATCTTTTGAGTGAAGGATAAAGTGAGCTCCTGCAACTCCCGTTCCCGGACATGAGTTTCATCTTCCAGATCAGCAATTTTTTGCATACTCATTGAATGCCGCTGCTGCTTGTCTTTGTGAACAGCCACCGCCTGTGTCCGGAGAACTTCTGCATTTTTCAGCCGGTCAAGTGATTGCTTCTCTTCTGCATCCACATTTTTGCCGCCAAACAATTTAACCCGATCATCATATAAAAGCCGGCGAGCCCCGGTAATTTCATCCAGCTCTTTTTGCCGTTTAGCAACTTCATCGATATGATTCTGATGGCTGATTTTATCAACCTCAATGGCAGACTGAATTTCCTGCCTCAGGGCTGTGGTTTCATTCTGCACTTTCCGGGCATGCTCCCAGGTTGATTTGCGCTTTTCGAGACCGGCAAGCATTGCATCCAACTCATCTGCCTTAGCAGGCAGCTCTTTTATTCCGAAAGGCAAAAGCAGCGAGATAAGTTCCTGCCGGGCATTTTTCAAACTCAGTTCGGCCTGCTCCAACTCGGTGCGCTGCCTGGAAATTCCCGCTGCCAGGTATTCGGTTTTCTGAAGGGAGACATTAAAATTATGCTCTAAACTTAAGGCTGTCTTTTGACAGGTTTCATGGCTTTTGATGTGTTGATTGAGCTTGTCGGATAACAATTTATCAGCTTTCAGCAGTTGAATCAGCCGGGCATATTCTTCTTCGGCTTCATCGGGTAAAGGGATGTTTCCCAATGCATACGGGTGATGCTCCGAACCACAGAGCGGGCATGGCGCTCCATCGGTCAGTTTACTTCGTTCTTCTTCATAAGAGCCAATCTTTTTCAATGCCGCAATTTCGCGAAGCAGCTCATCTTTTTGATGAACAATGGCTTCCGTCTCTCTACCATCCAAAAGAACTTCCTTTTCCTTTCTTATTTCTTCCATCAGCAAAGACTCAGCCGCTGCTTTGTCTTCCGCAGCTTTTAGATCACCGGCTATTTTTTCCGAAGCCGATTCTGATTTTTTTTGTTCAATCAATGATTTTTCCAGGGCTGCACTCAGTTCTACTGCGCGTTGTTGCTTTTCTTTCAACCGCACTGCTAAACCCCGGATTCCGCTCAGCTCACTCACCAAATCAGCGTCTGCAAGATGTTCAGAAATATATCTTTCAACATCTTCTGCTTTCTTCAAAGCGGTTGCTTCTTCCTGTTTTAGTTTTGCAAGGGTGCTTTCTTTCTCCACCTTCTGCTGATGCAGCGATTTTAAGGCTGTTTCAAGGTTTTCAATGGAAATGCTCTTCTGTTTGAGTTCCTGATCGAGCAACCTCACCTGTGTGGTTAGTTTAAGCAGGGCCTCACGGTTTTCGTTATCCTGGTCATAAGCGCGTTCTGCAGCTTGCATTTTAACCAATGCCTCATTCATGGTCGTTTGCAGTTCAGGCAACTGCTCTTTCAGCCTGGTCAGGATTTCCTGATCGCTTTCTTGTTGCTTGCGGGTAAGCGCAAGCGTGGAATAATCGCCCTCCAGCGGCAAGGCTTTCAGGGCCTGCTCCAAACGCTGCCGTTCAGGCGCAAACGCCGCAATTTCCTGTTTCAGTGCATTTTCTTCAAGTACAATGCCTTCAAGTTCAGCAGTAAGCTTTTCTATTTGTATCAGCCATTTCACCGCCGCATCCAATGCAGTCACTTTAAGTTCAAGCGCACTTTTTCCGTATTCTTTTTCTGCCATTTCCTTTTGGATGTATTCCTCATCTTCCGGGCTCAGCAGGTTGATTTCCTTAAGAGCCGCTTCCAGCTTTTCAAGGGTTATTTTCTCATCCTTTTGTTGTTCAAACACCAGTTTAGAAATCCGGCTATAGATTTCGGTGCCGGTCATTTGTTCCAGTATAGGCGCGCGCTCATTGCCTGAGGCCTGTAAGAAAGCAGCAAAACCGCCCTGTGCCAGCATCATCGACTGCACAAAGCGACCATAATCCATGCCGGTCCTTAATTCTATCTCATTTGCAGTTGTAGTAAGTTGTGAGGTAAGCACTTGTTTGGTAAGCACATTTGAAAGCTCATGCTGAGGGTTCTGAAGTGCACCCTCAGGTTTCTCGCGTGCCCGCCGCTGGCTCCAGAATGCCCTGAACTGTCCTTCGTGGGTTTCGAACACTACTTCCGCAAAGCACTCCCCTGTTTGCCGGGCAATAATTTCATTGGTTGATTTTGAGATATTTCTGAGCCGGGGTGTACGGCCATACAAAGCCAGGCAAATGGCATCGAGTATTGTTGACTTTCCAGCTCCGGTTGGGCCGGAAATGGCAAATATTCCATCAGATACGTATTCAGGAGCGGTGAAATCAATGGTCCATTCCCCGACCAGAGAATTCAGGTTCTTAAACCGCAAATGGTTGATCTTCATATCGTTGGGTTATTTATCGTTAGGGTCAGTATTTTGCAGTAGCGAGATGGCTTCACGGTAAGTTTCTGTCAGCAAAGCCCGCTCCTCTTCTTCCACCTCATAAGCATCCAGGCATCGCTGAAAAACATCTGCATCATCCAGTGTTTCCAAAGTTTCTGTTTCATGCACCGGCGTAAGGGTTTTATCAATAAGTACACGGTTTTTAATCCTCAGCACCTCAAGCTGCGTATCCCTTAACAGTTCCTCAAAATGAGCGGAAATGTTGGTTGCTGTATATTGGGTGTTGATCTCAATTTCCAGCCAGGCACTGCTGTTTGCTGCTTTTAATGTTTTAATTTTTGCGGTGATGGTTTCCAAATCACCATACATCCTGACCAACTGCTGAAAAACAGGGATTTCATGTTCGGTGATGATGGGCTTGTTTTGGCTAAACTCTACTGTAATCACCCTTTTGGTTTGTCCGGCCTCACCAAATCCCATGGGAATGGGCGCTCCTGAATACCGTACTGTTACATTTCCGGCCACTGTCTGTGCCAGATGTAAATGTCCCAGGGCCAGGTAATCGAAGCCCCGGGCAATGCTTTCACCATCTACATGTGCAATGGTGCCAATATAAAGTTCTCTCACCCCATCGCCCTCGCTGGTGTGACCCTTGCTGGTAAACAAATGCCCCATGGCTATTACCGGCACCGGCTGTGTACCCTGCTGCCGCTGAGCAGCCAGGCCGGCCACAGCATGGTAATGATCAGCAATGCCCTGCTTTAGGTTTTCAGCTTTATTTTCCGGGGTTTCCCCGGCTTCCGCACTGCGCACATCGCGATCGCGTAAAAAGGGTACTGCGCAAACAATTGCCTCATTTTTACCTTCTGCTGATTTTAAAACAATTACCTCATCTTCCATTTTTTCCGGTTTGCATCCCACTACATGTATGTGGAGTGCGTTAAGCAGGCTTTTGGGCGCATCCAGCAAAGAAGGTGAATCGTGGTTGCCACCGATAATCACGGCATGCCTGCATCCATGCTGCGAAAGCTGCCCCAGAAAATTATAATATAACTCCTGGGCACGGTTTCCCGGAGTGGTGGTATCAAAAACATCGCCTGCCACCAGCAGTACATCAATCTTTTCGCGGGCTATCAGCTTCAACAGCCATTTCAGAAATGCGTCAAACTCTTCATATCGCTTCTTATCGTATAGGGAACGGCCCAGGTGCCAGTCGGAGGTGTGGAGAATTTTCATCGGTTGAACTATGAATGTTGGTCATGAACTCGGCATGCAAATATAGTCATGCTTGACGGTTCCCTGCCTGATTTTTTTGGTTAAGTTTTTCCTGTATAGAACCAGAGATATGAATAAGCATTCTATCTCACATATTTTGGGGATATTGTGCCTTTAATGCACTGAACCGTTGTCAAACTTACATAGCTCCATAATAGTCTTAACAAATTTTGGGAAATCAATAAAATTGAAATACATTTGTGACCGTTCTTGTATTCCCATTTACGGTTTTAGAATAACAATATCAGCACTTTAAATCAAATACCGATTTCGCATCATACATCAGGAAATCATTAAAAAAACTTATAAAAACCATCAAAAATCATCAATATGCTTAAACATTTATTCATTTTTGCGGCTCTGCTGTTAACGGCATCAGGTTTTGCCCAGAAGTCCTCTATGAAATTTGGAAAGATTGACGAGAAGGATCTGATCATGAAAAGTTTTGAATCAGACACCAGCGCCGGCGGATTGATATTGGGCGATATAGGAAGCATAGCCATTAGTTATAAAACGACCATAGGGTTTGAAGTTGACTACACGCGTCATGTCCGGGTTAAGATATTTAATGCCAATGGGTTTGATCTGGCCACTTTTAAAATTCCCTATTATGAAATAGGCTCGACAAGGGAACGGATTACTAAAATAAAAGTAACCTCTTACAATCTGGAGAATGGAAAAATAGCAGAGACCTCTCTGAAAAAATCTGACATGTATGTAGAAGAGCTTAGTTCAAAGGAGAAAAGTTTGAATTTTTCAGTGCCCAATGTAAAAGCAGGAACAGTATTCGAGGTGGAATATCAGCTTTCTTCTGAGTTTTTCTGGAATATGCGGGATTGGGATTTTCAATATACCGTGCCATCCCGGTTCAGCGAACTTACCATAAGCCTTCCTGAATATTTTATTTATAAAAAACTGATGAGTGGCTATCTGCAACCCACCATAAACAAAACAGAATCTTTTTCTCACAGTCTTTCGATAAGGAACAATGACAACTCCATGCAAAACATTCCTTACCGGGGTACGGTTCAAAAACTACGTTTTGAGAATGTGCCGGCTTTCAAACGCGAGCCGTATATGAATGCGATATCCAATTACCTGTCATCCATAGAATTTGAACTGGGCGCCATTAACTTTCCTTATAGTAAGAAGGATTTCTCTACATCCTGGGAGAAAATCAGTAAAGAACTCTGGCTGGATAATGACTTTGGCACACAACTAAAAAGAAACTGCCCCATAAAAGAGCTTGCTGAAGTACTTACGGCAGTACCCGATGAGAAACAGCGCATGGTGATGGCACATGAACTGGTCAGAACCCATATGGCCTGTAATAATACTAATGGCATTTATGTAACATCCACTCTGCGCAAAGCCTGGAATGAAAAAACAGGGAAAGCTGCTGATATAAACCTGCTGTTGATATCATTACTGAATGAAGTTGGCATTGAGGCTGAACCGGTATTGCTTAGTACACGCGATAACGGACTGTTGCATCCGGCCCAGATTATGCTGTCGAAATTCAATTACGTAATAGCCGAAGCCCGCATCGGGAATGAGACATTTTTACTGGATGCCACCGACAAGCACCTCCCTTATACCCTTCTACCTGAAAGATGCCTCAATGGGAGGGGTCGCAGGATATCAATGATTGCGGAGCGCAACGACTGGGTTGATTTGAACCAGGCAAAACCCAATGAAAGGGTGCTTTTTGCCCAGACAAAAGTAAACACGGGCGGAAATATTGAAGGTGATTTTAACCTGATGGAAACCGTGTATTATGCTTATGACAGAAATGAGAAAATAAGAAAGCAAACCAATCACGACGACTATATCACCAGCTATGAAGCAGAAATTCAAGGGTTGATTATTGATGATTATACCATTGAAAATATGGATAATCTGCAGGAACCCCTATATATTAAATATAAAGGAAAGATAAATATATCGGATGAAACACCCAAAGAGATGATATACTTTAATCCTCTGCTGGGATATGGTACAGCTTCTAATCCTTTTACGCTTGAGCAACGTGAATTCCCCGTAGATTTTATCAGTCCGTTTACCACCAAGGTGATAAATATGATTGAAATCCCTGAAGGTTATGAGCTTGCCGAAGTGCCGGCCAATGCTGCCATTTCGCTGCCCGACGATCTGGGTATCTACAGATATGTTATTGCCATTAACGGCAATCAAATACAGGTAAATTCTACCTTAATGATGAAAACTTCCCAGATCACCTCAACCCATTATCCTCATCTTCGTGAATTTTACTCCATGATTGTAGCGAAAAATGCCGAGATGCTGGTGCTTAAAAAGATATAACCTATGAGAATTAAACTCATTGCCATTTTCCTGCTATGGTGGGTAAACTTTTATTTTATGCCGCTTTCGGCTCAGGAATTTTCGGTGGCTGATATCCCGGAAATGCTTACCATTGAAGCAAATTCAGTGATAAGAGACAGCCGGGTCATTTATTCCTTAAATAACAAACAAGCATCTGTTAACTGGTATACAGCCACTACTATTATGAACCCGAAAGCGCTTCATCTGGCACACTTGAAAATTTTTTACAATACCAATGACAAACTAAAAATTAATAAAGCCACTATTTATGATGCCCGGGGCCGGAAAATAAGATCCATAAAACGTTCAGAAATGGAGGATTACAGTATGGCCGGTAATGCTACTCTATACAGTGAACAACGGGTGATTTTCAGCCAGGTAGCACCAGCCTCCTATCCTTTTACCGTTGAGTATGATTATGAGATTACTTATCCCGTGCTTTATGGAATAAGGTATTTCTCTCCCTATCAGGACACCTATCAAAGTGTGCAAAAATCAACCTTCACTGTGGTGAATGCCCATAACATTCCAATAAATGTAAGTATAATCAATCTGCCTCCAAACGTTGAAATGCAGAAAACAGATGAGGGCACCTACTGGAATTTTATCAATTTACCGCTACTCACGGAAGAGCCTTTCTCACCCGACTTTTCAGAAATAATCCCGGAAATAAGGGTAGCTCCCGAGCTTATTGTATATAAAAAATATGAAGGCAAAGCCGATACCTGGGAAAACTACGGCCGCTTTTTGGCTCAGTTAAGCAGCGAAGATAAAGGACTTTCGTCCGAGACGGTTCAACGTTTGCGACAAATGACGACTACTTTCCCAACCACCCGCGAAAAGGTAAAGGTGCTTTACGAATACCTCCAATCACGCACCCATTATATTAACATATCTTTTGGCGTTGGAGGGATCCAACCCAACCCTGTGGCCCGGGTAGATGCACTGGGATATGGCGATTGCAAAGATTTAAGCTCTTATATGATTGCCATGTTAAAAGCAGTGGATATTGATGCAATCTATGCGGTGGTAAAAGCCGGGAAAAACGAGCATTTTTTTATTCCCGACCTGCCCAACCATCAGTTTAACCATGCCATCGTATGCGTGCCTAACCCAAACGATACAATATGGCTGGAATGTACCAGCCAGGTGATGCCGTTCGACTATCTGGGTAGCTTTACCGACAATCGCTATGCACTTCTTGTTAAAAATGAAGCAAGCAGGTTGGTGAAAACCCCTGAATATGGAAAAGATGACAACTACATTCATTCGAACTTCACCCTGCTCAACCACAGCGATGGAGCCATAGCCAAAGGAAGCATAACTTATGGCGGACTGAGGATGGAAAATGTGGTATCCCTTCCCATTCTCACCCGCACAGAACAATTGTCCTGGCTTAATAGCACCCTCGAAATTGCTGACTTCACCATAATAAGTCATCACTTTAGGACTGGTGAAGCAGAAGCAAATATTTTTCTGGACCTGGAGTTGGGGTTGAAATCTTACTTTAGCGGCACTTCAAACCGCTTATTTGTACCCTTAAACCTGAACAATAAAGTCGCTGTACCTGCCCGTTTGCGCAGCAGAAAATATCCGCTCCATCTTCCCTATGCATTCCATACTACCGATACGCTGAACATACAAATTCCGGCCGGTTACACCCCCGTTGACCTCCCGCAGGCATTAACCGAAGACGAACGCTTCGGCACTTATTCCATGCAAACCATACAAAACGAAAATACCATAAGTTGTATTCGCAGCTTTGAATTTAAGAAAGGACGCCATGCCCCGGAAGCTTATCAGGCTTTTTATGAATTTATGCAAAAAATTAGTCTGGCAGATGCCCGCCCGCTGGTGTTGTTGAAGGAGGAGTGAGAAGATAAGGAATTAAATCTTTCCGGTTTTTTTTTAAAGATTTTTTAAACTGGTTTACATCACTGGTTTTAAAATCAGACGTTCTCGCAGAGCAATAACAACGGAGAAGAGGCCTCCAACTACTTTTCTGACATCCTGAAAAACGATACTTAAGTTCAACCGTGCCTCAAAAGGAAATAGATCTGCGAGTTGTAATCAGTGAGCTATGATTACGATAAGCACATCACTTCATCCACACATCCGCACATATAATAAATATAATGGTTAACTAACTGTATCGGATGAAACACCCAGGGATTTGATTTACATTAATCTCTTACTGGAAAATGGCATAGCATCTGATCTATTTACCTTTGAACAGCGTGAATTCCCGGTAGATTTTATCAGTCCGTTCATCACCATGGTGATAAATATGATTGAAATTCCTGAAGGCTATGAGGTTGCCGAATTACCGGCCAACGCGGTTTCACTTCCCGACGATAGCGTATTTACAGGTAGATTATTAAATGCCAGGGCACGCATCACACTATATCAGTAACATTTTTTCTCTAAAGTCGTTACTACATCAAGAAAAGTTCGTAATATTGATTGGTTTTCCGACTAAAGGACGCCCCATACGGAGCATCGGGCCGGTGTGCTATCACCGACGTGTTATATGTAAATATACAGAAAACTATACTGATATCATAGAGGAATTTCCAGAATATCTGACAGAACCGATGATCAATCAGATTGGCAGGTTTTGAAATATTTATACTGTACAACCAAGAAGCCAGGAGATTTGTTGCTCTATAACACGGCATATAAAAAAGAAACGTATCGGTTTATTTTCCAAATGGCACATTTTGGCTCACGCAAAAAACTATGACAGAATTATTTGTGGTAAATGATCCTGCTGTAAACAATTACCTGGAAAATATTTCGAAACGGGAGAACTCAAAAAGGATCCAGTTATTTCCAAAATGGAAACAACTGCTGCCTACGGTAAGAACTACACAACGAATTTCTATCGCCTGGAAGCCATATTGGCAGCAGGCTACCTCGAGATGGGGCGAAACTTTGGAAGAAGGGAAACTTCAGACGCTAAACATATAGTGATAGGAAAGGGGTGATCTGTACGGCTCGTTACGTGAGTGATTAGAAAAAAAATACAGCTACGGCGCTTATGATTGCACCGTTATCAAAAAGCTAAAAGTGTATGTAAATCCGTATGCAACAAAAACAGAACAGGCTGTAAAACGTTTTTTTACAGCCTGTTGTCTCTCGACTTTTGCTCCCTCTGCTGGACTTGAACCAGCGACCCTCTGATTAACAGTCAGATGCTCTAACCAACTGAGCTAAGAAGGAATGCTTTACCCTTAATTGGGACTGCAAAAATAATACTTATTCTTAAACAAACAAGAATCAACCTCAATTTTTTTTACCGGAGTTGATGAAATTAGTGGAGAAGTTAAAATTTTCTGTCAAAGAGATTATAATCTAATCCTGCCAAATAAATAAAATCAGGTTAACCATAAGCGAAAAATGAATTTTATTATGTCTCTGGCAGGCATTCATCCATTTCTCTATCTCAGATTATATCCTTATTAAAGCGTTCTAATATTGTCATATATAAAATATTTTATCCTCAACAGCTCATTATTAGGCCGGATTAGCTACTTTTACAGGAATAAACTACTACCAACCGATGTCAAAAAAGAAAACTCACAACAAGCAAGTGAACGCTAATCCGTTTTTAAAAACGGTTCAGGAAATTTTTTTTAACAATCCTTTCAAGGGTTATAATTTCAGACAGGTGGCCAAAGAACTTGGCATAACCGACAATTACACCAAAGATCTGATTAAAAATATGCTTGAGCAACTGGTTAGGGATGAAACGATTATAGAACTCAACCGGGGCAAATATAAATACAATCCCGACTTGCTGGCAGACAAGATTATTCATACCACCGTAGTGGGAAAGGTTGACATGAAGTCCACCGGCAAGGCTTACGTATTGACCACAGATTTACCTGAGGATGTTTTTATCGCAGCCAACAATACCGGTCATGCATTGAATGGCGACAAGGTGAGGGTACATTTATTTCCCATGCGCAAGGGCCGTCAAACGGAGGGTGAAATTATTGAAGTGCTGGAGCGGGGCAAATCGCAGTTCGTTGGATTGGTACAGATTTCCGGCAAAATTGCATTCCTTGTTCCCGATGATACCTCTATGCCGGTAGAAATTTATATTCCAAAAGAATCTCTTAACAAGGCCAATCATGGTGAAAAGGCCATTGCCCGCATTACCGAGTGGCCGGAAAAGTCGAAAAACCCTTTCGGAGAAATCGTCACTGTGTTGGGCAAGCCGGGTGACAATAATGTGGAAATGCAATCCATACTTGCATCATTTGAATTCCCCCTTGAGTTTAAGCCTTCTACGCGTAAAGATGCCGAACGCATTCCAATTGAGATTACTACCGCTGAAATCAACAGTAGGCGAGACTTCCGCAACATATGGACTTGTACCATTGATCCGGCAGATGCCAAAGATTTTGATGATGCACTTTCGCTGAGGAAGCTGGAGAATGGACAATGGGAAGTAGGTGTTCATATTGCAGATGTGTCGCATTACGTAAAAACAGGTTCTGCCCTGAACGAAGAAGCTTACGAGCGGGGAACCTCTGTGTATCTTGTTGACCGTACGATTCCTATGCTGCCGGAAATATTGTCAAATAATGTTTGTTCATTGCGTCCCAATGAGGATAAATTGTGTTTCTCTGCCGTATTTGAGATGAACGATGAGGGCAAAATCAGCAGCGAATGGTTTGGCAAAACCATCATCAACAGCGACAGACGTTACAACTACGAAGAGGTGCAGGCCATGCTCGAAGGCGGTGAGGGCGACTATTCCACTGAATTGCTTCAATTGCACAAGATGGCTACTGCACTCAGAGAAGTCAGGTTTCGCGAGGGAGCCATTGCTTTCAATTCGCAGGAAGTAAAATTTATTCTGGATGAAAAAGGCAAACCCATAGATACATACGTAAAAGTGCAGAAGGAATCCAACATGCTAATTGAAGATTTTATGTTGCTGGCCAACCGTAAGGTAGCAGAAAAGGTTGGTTTGAAAAAAAGTCAAAGCAAACCCAAAACCTTCGTTTACCGGGTACATGATGAACCAAATCCTGAGAAGCTGCAAAAATTCGCTGAGTTGGTAACCAAGCTTGGCTATCGCATGAAACTGGGATCACGCAAAGGAGTTGCCAATTCTTTTAATCGTTTGTTTGATGAGATTGCAGGCAAGGGTGAAGAAACCATGATTGAGACCCTGGCTGTTCGAACCATGTCGAAAGCAGAATACAGTACCGAGAATGTAGGTCATTATGGGCTTGCCTTCACCTACTATACTCACTTTACTTCGCCCATCCGGCGTTATCCCGATTTAATGGTTCACCGTTTGCTTGAAAGGTACATGGCAGGAAAACCTTCTGTAAACAAGGATGAATACGAAGAATATTGCATACATTGTTCTGAAATGGAGCGCAAAGCTGTTGAGGCAGAACGCGCTTCAGTAAAATACAAACAGGCCGAATTCCTGCAGGATAAAATTGGAGAGCGTTTTACCGGTTTAATTTCCGGAGTAAGTAAATATGGCCTGTATGTTGAACTTGACGGCAGTAAATGTGAAGGCATGGTTTCATTGCGCACCATGGACGACGATTTTTATTATCTGGACGAGGACAATTACAAAGTAATCGGGCAGCATAATGGCCGGGAATTCAGACTTGGTGATCATGTAAAAGTAAAGGTAAAACATGTGGATATGCAGCGCAAACAAATGGATTTTGTTTTTGATGAGTTGCCTGCACCCAAAAATCCAAAGTTTCAGAAACCAACCTCCGGCAAGAAAAAAAGATAAATGGTGTTCCTGATTTTATTCATTGTTTAAAAGTACTATAGTACCATGGGTAGATTGTTCGGAAAAAAACCAGCACCGGTCAATAAGGTACGCAGACCGGTGACCCGCGAAAGTCTCGCTGCCAACCGGATGATTCCGGGATATGAAGAAACTCCTGAGAATGGGGATGAGTCATCTGAAGCCGCTCAGCAACCGGAATCTCTTCCTCTGGAGCCCCGCAGGAAAACGAAGAAAAAGGCATGGTTCCGCCGTTCCCCGAAGCGTGTGGAGAAAGCTCCCGCCATTCAGATTAACAAACCGGCTCCCGAACCCAGATACAGAGTCCTGAAACAAGAAATGAAACCTCTTTTCAATTCTTTGGGATGGTTTATTCTTGCTTATCTGACCATCTACCTGCTTTATCAGGGGGTTACCATTCTGGCTGCCGGAACTTACAATATAGATTCAGTGCTGTACTATTATGAAGTATTCTTCCCTGTGGGTAACAACAGTCCTTTATGGAACCGGTTTAACATCATTGTGATTACCTTTATTGGTCCGTTTATCTCACTTATTGCGGCCATCATTCTTCTTAGAGGAGTATTACCTATGAAAAAGCCGGGATTGCGCAGCCGCCTTTATTTTATCTGGATAGCCTGGTTTGGCATTGCCCACTTTTTTGGAGCTTTTGTGGGAGGAATCATCACCAATCTGGGATTTGGTTATGTAGCCAATTGGTTGTATATGAATGTGTGGTTTAAGATACTTGTTTCGCTTATCTTTTTATTCATTATGGCAATTATAGGGTATTATAGTGCCCGATTTACCTATGAAACCATACCTCCGGCTCATCGTGCAAAGCGCTCACGGTTGCGCTGGGCATTGGCATCAAGGTTTATTATTCCTGTTATTCTGGGTACGCTGCTGCTGATAGCAGTAAAAATACCTGACCAGGTGCCTCAGCATGAAAATATTCAGGTATATGATGCCGTAATCATCAGTTCTATGATTTTTCTGGCTGTACCGGCATTCTTTAACCGAAAGGCCACCGGAAGGACTTTTCTGAACAAAACACAATGGATTAAAAGGTCGCCGGGTATAGCCACCTTTATCCTGGCGCTTTTATTATTGGCCGGATTTAGGCTGTTGCTTAGCCAGGGGGTTTATTTTTTAATCCGTTTTACCTTTGAAATGGGATTATATCAGGGATAAATGTCAGCACAATTAAAAATCTCCGTTCAGGGTTACCATACCCACCCCTACGGTATTGTTGGTGGCTTCATCAATAATGATCATGGATCCGGTGCGTCGGTTTTGTCCGTAATCATCAATAAATAAAGGACTGGTGGTACGCATGGTAATGCAGGCGATGTCGTTCAGACCTACCTCGCCATCCTCTTTGATACGTTCCAAAGTATTGACATTCACTTTATACTCTACAGACTTTATGATGCAGCGTACATCGCGGGTAGTGTGTTTAATGGCGTATTTCCCGTTTATTTGCAAGGGTTTTTCATTCATCCAGCACAGCATCACTTTCAGGTCCTGGGTTACCTTAGGCATGTTATCCGGTTTCACCAGCATGTCTCCTCTGCTGACATCTATGTCGTCATCCAGGGTAAAGGTAACCGACATGGGTGCCCAGGCTTTTTCAAGTTGCGCCTTATAACTCTCTATGGTTTTGATTTTACTTTTAAACATGGATGGCAGAGCCACCACTTCATCGCCAGGTTTAAACACCCCACCGGCTACCCTGCCGGCATACCCCCGGTAGTCGTGAAACTGATCCGAAAGTGGCCGGATAACATATTGAACAGGGAAACGGCCATCCTCCATATTGTGGTCATTTCCAACCGGGATTGTTTCTAAAACCTGCAACAAGGTTCCACCTTCATACCAGGGCATGTTTACCGAAGGCTCCACCACATTATCACCGTGCAGTGCACTGATTGGCACATAGGTAAGGTTTGGAATATGCAGTTGCCTGGAGAAGGCAGTAAAATCTTCTTTTATCTTCAAAAATCGTTGTTCGGCAAAATCCACCAGGTCCATTTTGTTTACACAGATGATAACATGAGGTATCTGCAACAGTGAAGCAATATAGCTGTGTCTGCATGTCTGCTCAGTGACTCCGTTGCGGCCATCAATCAGGATGATTGCAGCATCGGCGGTAGATGCACCGGTAACCATGTTGCGCGTGTATTGAATATGACCGGGGGTATCGGCAATGATGAATTTACGCTTAGGCGTAGCAAAGTAACGGTAAGCCACATCAATGGTGATGCCCTGCTCGCGTTCAGCCCGCAATCCATCGGTAACCAGGGCCAGATCGAGGTGTTCGGTTCCCCGTCTTAAACTGGCGCGTTTAACGGCTTCAAGCTGATCTTCAAAAATGGATTTACTGTCATACAACAGCCGTCCTATAAGGGTGCTTTTCCCATCATCCACGCTGCCGGCGGTTGTAAACCGCAGCAACTCCATATCGAGGTATCCTTTTGATGAAAATTTACTCATTGTTTATACGCATTAAGTCGGTAAATTGCAATTTGCAGTGATAATATTAAAAATAGCCTTCTTTTTTCCGGTCTTCCATGGCGGCTTCAGAACGTTTATCATCGGCCCGGCCACCTCTTTCAGTAATCCGGGTGGCTGCTATTTCCTGAATGATTTCTTCCAGGGAGTTTGCAGTGGAAAGGGTTAATCCGGTACAGGAAACATCACCTATGGTACGGCATCTTACGGTTTTGGTTTCGTAAAATTCACCCTCCTTCAGGGTCATAAACGGGTATTTGGCCAGCCATACTCCGTCGCGGTTAAACACTTCCCGCTGATGGGTGAAGTAGAGTTCAGGCAATTCAATATTTTCTTTAAGGATATATTGCCATACATCCATTTCCGTCCAGTTGCTTATGGGGAAAATTCTGAAGTGTTCGCCTATATTTTTCCTTCCGTTAAAGATATTCCACAACTCAGGCCGCTGATTCTTAGGATCCCATTGTCCGAATTCATCACGATGAGAGAAGAACCGTTCTTTGGCCCGTGCCTTTTCTTCATCGCGGCGTCCACCGCCAATGGCTGCATCAAACTTATATTGTTCAATGGTGTCGAGCAATGTAGTGGTTTGCAATATATTGCGGCTGGCGGTAGCTCCTTTTTCCTCTACCACCCTGCGCTGATCAATACTTTGTTGTACACTTCCTACAATGAGTGTGGCTCCCAGTTTTTTCACCAGGTTATCACGGTAAACGATGGTTTCATCAAAATTATGGCCCGTGTCAATGTGTAAGAGCGGGAAAGGGAAAGGCCCGGGATAAAAAGCTTTCATTGCGATGTGTACCATAACAATTGAGTCTTTCCCTCCGCTAAAAAGCAATGCCGGGCGCTCAAACTGAGCTGCTACCTCGCGCATTACATACATTGATTCAAATTCGAGTTCCTCCAGATGGGTCAGATTGTATTTTGAATTCATGTGTTTTTTGATATTAATGGTAAGACATATTCAAGCAGTTGTTGAACATTATGCTCAGGTGTATTCAAATGGGTATTTATCTCCACATCAGGATCAACCGGATTTTCAAACGGAGCACTTACGCCGGTAAATGAGGTAATTTCCCCCCGTCGGGCTTTGGCATACATGCCTTTAATATCCCGTAATTCACAAACCTCCACAGGAGAATTTACGTATACCTGAATCAGGTTGCCGTTGCCTATAATCTGTTGGGCACGCTCCCGCAATTCAAGGGTTGGGGTGATAAATGCATTGATGGTGATGATGCCTGTTTCCAGAAACAGTTTGGATACTTCAGCCACCCGCCGTATGTTTTCGTTGCGGTCGGTATCACTAAAACCCAAATCACTACATAATCCACGACGCATTACATCACCATCAAGCATTCTAACCCTAAAACCTGCGCTCAGGAGTGCCTGTTTCAAGCCCAGCCCTAAAGTTGTTTTGCCCGAACAGGGCAATCCTGTAAGCCAGATTACCTTTGCGTTTTGCTCTAATCTGTTTTTTAAAAACAATTGATTTATCTGTGGATTAACCATATCTCATGCTGCCATCTATGAGGGTGCAAAGCTAATATAAATTTCGTTTGCCGGATGCTTTTCCATTTCTCATGGGCAGGGTCGCCTAAATTGTTTGGCGCAGAATCGTTCGTAAATCAACCCCGGATAAACTGTAATTAAAGCGGCTTTAATAAAAGAAGCTGCCAATTGACAGCTTCTTTCTTAACACACACTATGAGATATCCGGTTTGCACCGGAAAGAGTTAACCGTAAAACCGATTGTGGGAAACGGCCTGACGGTTAATATCATTTAAATGAAATTATTTATCAAATGCTGTGCCTTTGTTTTATCTTACTCATTATCTTATCCTTATAAAAACATATATTCATATGTTCTGTACGGATTCGGTCACAGTATTGTTCGTTAGCTTGCAATGATGGGACGATAAATGTATGATGAATGTTACAAAATGGGGGGGCTAATATTTGGAGAATTCTTATCAGAATGAAGAATGAGTGTGCTGATCAAAGAATTTCCTCATTCACAAAATATGAGGCAGGCGGCTGAAGAGAGTGGTGCTCCCGATCAACGGATTCTCATTCCGCTTCGCTGCATTCGGAATGACAGGTACCTTATTTTTTTAAAGAAGTGAGGAAATTATCATTCCAAACGAAGTGACGAATTTCTACGGGCCTATTCCTCTTTATTATCCAGCTCTTGCTCCGGGTTTTTCTCTCCCACCACAATCACAATTTCACCTTTAGGTGGATGGGCAGTATAGTGGGCGGCCAGTTCACTCAGTGAGCCACGCCGGTTTTCTTCGAATAGTTTGGTCAGTTCGCGCGACACACATGCTTTGCGGTTGCCCAGATGGGCACAGAGTTGTTCCAGCGTTTTCACCAAACGGAATGGTGATTCGTAAAGCACGAAAGTACAGGGCAGGGTTGCCAGGAAATTCAATCGTGTTTGCCGACCTTTTTTATGTGGCAGAAAACCTTCAAAATAAAACCGGTCACAGGGCAGGCCTGAATTAACCAGGGCCGGCACAAAGGCTGTGGCTCCGGGCAAACATTCCACTTCAATACCCTGCTCCACACAGGTTCGTACCAATAAAAACCCGGGATCAGAAATACCGGGCGTACCCGCATCGGTCACCAGAGCCACCGATTCGCCAGCCGATATACGATGGGCAATGGTTTCAGCCATTTTATGCTCATTGTGCATGTGGTGGGATTGCATGGCATTGCTGATGTTAAAATGCTTTAGCAACAGGCCTGTTTTGCGGGTGTCTTCCGCCAGAATAAGTGATACTTCTTTGAGCACACGTATGGCCCTTAAAGTCATATCTTCGAGATTGCCGATGGGCGTAGGTACAAGGTATAATCTGGCCATAGAATTGCAATTTTATGTATTTTGAAGTTGCCTAATAAGCATTCAGGAAATCAATGAGCAAACGTGTGATGTCTTCGAATTCTGAAAGAGGTAATTTTGCCGCGATATCGTTAATGTTATGATACTCCGTGTATTCCTTACCAAGCGCATAGATGAAAACGGCAGGTATACCAGCCATAAAGAATGGACAATGATCACTGTTGCAGCTCTCTCCACGGGGAGCTACTTTAAGAATATATTCATTGTCAGCATTGATGCGAACCAGACGATTGTAGACCCCGGGATAATGATTGCTGTTGACTACAGTAATGCCTTCACTGCCAGTACCCACCATATCAAGGTTGATCATCAGTTTAATCTGCTTCAGCGGGAAAAGTGGATGGCTGGTGAACCATGAAGAACCTTTCAAGCCCATTTCTTCCCCTGCAAAGGCCATAAAAACAAGGGTATATTCAGGCGGGGAAGTGACAAAGTGTTTTGCCAGAGTAAGCATCATGGCCACTCCGCTTGCATTATCATTGGCTCCGGGAAAAAAGGTTTCACTTCCCATCATACCAAGATGATCATAATGTGCACCAATAACTACGATAGAATCGGGGAAGCGTGTACCTGGCAGATACCCGATAACATTGGAAACGGGATATGCCGGTAAAAATTCAGACTGTACATTGATTTCAAGTTTTTTAAATCCTCTCTTACGGGCCTGGTGACTGATGTCTATTACCGGGAAATCCTGGGGCGCTGCTCCCGAAAAAATACTCCATACAAGCGGCTTGTCGCGTAAAACAATATAACCTGCAGCTCTAACAAAATTTGTCTGAAGCAGAGAATCGGCTATATTTTTATGGATTTTCAATATTTTTTCATCGAGCATCAAAAATTTACCATTTGTTTTCCGCTTTATATACCGCACAAACCTCTTCTCGTTGCTAACAGCCCTGGGAGAAACAATTTTATACCTGCCATTTACCGTGGGTGAGGTAGCTCTAATCAGATAATCCTTACCGGGAATAAGGACGTTTCCGTCAGCTACTAACTTCATTTTCCCTGGAAAGGAATTCACGGGCAAAGTAAAATGTTGATGATATCCACCTTTTAAAGCGTTGACACCTAATTGTTTGAATTGAGATTCAATGAAAAGAGCTGCCGTCGCGCTTCCATTCTTTACATAGCCCCGCCCTGCCATTCCGGGTGCACATAAACTATCAATCACGTTACGGGCAAACGATAAGTTCTGGGCTTTGACAGTTACCGCCGAAAGCAGCAATAAACAAAATGTTATTTTCAACCGGCCATTTAATGACATTTTTGCAGGTGTTTACATATAACGTCTTGCCACATAAGTACGTAACAACTCAAATGATGCATCATTATCCTCCCAGCCATGCTGTATTTTTAATGTAAAGAGTGCGGCCAGGGCTTCATCACTATTCTGGCATTGGTTCAGGTGTGAAATGGCTTCATTATATTCACTGGTTGAGCCCTCGAAAAGATCATTCACAAACTGGAATTTCTCGTTTATGCCAATATTGGCTTTAAGATCGGCTATGGGCTTCAGATGAATACTGTCTGCCAGTGAAAAATCTTTACGGGTAGCAGTAATTTTATCGTTTATGCTCGGCGTGTCGTTCTTGAGTTTATCACCGATTGTGGTTGAGGCAAAAAGATCGCCGGTGGAGGCAGTAGATTTAGACCTTGGCAATGAAAGATTTGGTGCCGGCGGTTCAGGCGATGGCAGTGGAGCCTTCACCGATACAGGTTCAGAAGGAGGAGCTGGCACTGCATCAGAAAAATCTCTCCCGGGGGAGGTGGTTCTCTCCGGTGAAGCTAATGTTTGCGGAGCAGCAGTCGAAGCTGCCTCCCCGCCGGCAGGAGGCGGAGGCGCAATTTTCTCTACCTCATACGGGGACTTTACGGGAGGCGGTTCCGGTGCCAGTGGCGGTGGCGGCAATATAGGTTCCTGATTATCTGTCGCTTTGCTTTTTTCATCCTCAACTACATCCGGCACCTCAGCCTGAGCATCTACATCTTCTTCCACCGGTATTTGCCGTGGCAGTGACTGACGATAATTTTCAATTTTATCATAAAGCAGACTTAGCTTTGCCAACAATATGTCCACCTCTATGGCTGTCTTCACCTTATTGTCTATCAGCCGGTCAAGTTTTACATGAAGTTGGTCTGAAAGCCGTGCAATTTCCTGTCTTAATTCGTTCATGTTCGTAAATAATTACTTTTATTTTATCATTAAACGTTCAAAGGCTTATTTTTGTACATTTATCGGGCATTAAAAATAAGTCCTGTATTCTCATATAACCCGAAAGGGTGATTTTGGAGGTTAAAAGTAACAGAAAAACCAATAAGCGGGCCAATGTTTTTAGAAAACGACCGTAATTTAATACAACGCCGGGGTTGGATCGAAGTCATCTGCGGTTCTATGTTCTCGGGTAAAACCGAAGAACTTATCCGCCGGCTCACCCGGGCACGCATTGCCCGGCAGCGGGTCGAAATTTTTAAACCCTCTATAGATACACGGTTTGATGAATTAAAAGTGGTTTCTCACAACGAAAATTCCATCAACTCTTCACCGGTGCAACACTCTTCTCAAATATTACTTTATGCCAACGAGGTAGATGTAGTTGGAGTAGATGAAGCCCAGTTTTTTGATGATGAGCTGGTTGAGGTATGTAATAAGCTGGCAGAAAGTGGTATACGGGTAATAGTGGCGGGCCTTGATATGGATTTTAGTGGTAAACCATTCGGACCCATACCTGCGCTTATGGCCACCGCTGAATATGTCACGAAGGTTCATGCTATTTGCATGCAATGCGGCAGCCTGGCACATTATTCTCACCGCAAAACCGATGAAAAAAAACTGGTGATGCTCGGAGAAACCGACACCTACGAACCCCTATGCAGAAGTTGTTATCAGCGCGCCAGGGCACAGAATAAAAAACCGATCATTGACACCGCCCCGAAGGACTGAGCAGTTTGTCCACTTTTTTGTAATTTTGCACAGTTTATTTGAGTTTTTATGAAAATTAGGTTTTTTCTTCTTTTGTGGCTGTTTTCTTATCCCCTGCTCATCGAGGCACAGGCACTGGAATCGAAAACTGACACCCTCTTTCTTATTTACACCCCTGAAGGTAACATTACCCTCAGGCTTTACAATGATACCCCTGAACACCGCGACAATTTTATAAAGCTGGTGAAAGCCGGCTTTTATGACAGCACGCTGTTTCACCGCGTCATCCCTGCTTTTATGATTCAGGGTGGCGATCCTGATTCCAGGAATTGCCCCAAAGGTAAGGAACTGGGTAATGGCGGCCCGGGTTATGACATTCTTCCCGAAATTACCCCCGCACACTTTCATCGTCGCGGAGTGCTGGCTGCCGCGCGGGAAGCCGATAAGCTCAACCCTCAGCGGCTCTCTTCAGGCTCCCAGTTTTATATTGTACAGGGAAAGATACAAACTGAAGCAGAACTAGATAGAATTGAAAAAGAAAATGCATCTTTGGGCAAACAGCAGATTTTTATCGAGCTCATGAAAAATCCAGAAAACATCCGGTTGAAAAACCGCTTCTTTTCGCCCGATGCAAAAAAAGACACTGCCAGCTTTCATCATCTGCTCGATACCCTTAATCTGTTGATAGAGCAGGAATACAATCGGCGACCTGCTTTTCGTTTTACCGAAGAGCAACGTAGAATATATACCACCCAAGGGGGCACACCCCATCTTGATGGTAAATATACTATCTTTGGCGAAGTTGTTGATGGCATGAGTGTTGTAGATGCCATTGCTGATGCAGAAACCGATGAAAATGACCGCCCTCTTACCGATATTCCAATAAAAATAACTTTGATTACCCATAAAAAAACTGAACCATGAAAAAATTAAGTTTGCTGATATCAATAGGCATCTTTCTGATTGCCGCAGTTAACTTTACGGATGTAAGCGCACAGACTGCTGCCGCAAAGCCCACCAAAATTCTGATTGAAACCGATTATGGAAACTTGACCGCCGTGTTGTACAACGAAACGCCTCAACATCGTGATAATTTTGTGAAACTCATAAAACAGGGCTGGTACAACGGCTCTATTTTCCACCGGGTAATCAACCGTTTTATGATACAGGGTGGTGGACAGGGCACTCAGGCCAACGACCCGGGTTATACCATTCCTGCTGAATTTAACAGCAAATATTTTCACAAAAAAGGCGCTTTGGCGGCTGCTCGTAAACCCGATCAGGTAAACCCCAAAAAAGCATCTTCAGGATCACAGTTTTATATTGTGCAGGGTCAAATCCTTCAGGATCAGCAATTGGATATTTTCGAGAAACAAACGGGTAAGAAAATCAGTGCTGAACGCCGAAAAGTATATAAAACCATAGGAGGAACGCCTCACCTGGATGATGATTATACCGTTTTTGGGGAAGTAATCAGCGGGCTGGATGTAATTGATAAAATTGCTGCCGTTCAAACCGCCGCCGGTGATCGTCCGGTAAAAGACGTTAAAATGAAAATTACCGTGATTAAGTAAATCTCCATTCCCACAAGCTTAATGAAAACACTTATTGACACCTATCTGGCCGAGGTTGAGGCCTTTGAAGCCAAAACCAAAGAGGAGCTGGAGCAGTTTCGCATTCGTTATGCCGGCAAAAAAGGCCTGCTTAACGATTTATTTGCTGATTTTAAGCAGGTTGCCCCTGAATTGCGTCGGGAAACAGGTATACATCTTAACACACTTAAGCAAAGTGTTCAACATAAACTCGACAGCCTTCGCCAACAACTTAACACTACAACCACGGTGCAGGCATCAGAAAAAGATCTTACGCTCCCGGTTAACTTTGATTACAGAGGTTCCCGACATCCACTGATGATAGTTCGTCACCGTATGCTCGATATCTTTTCGCGCATCGGGTTTACCGTTGCCGAAGGCCCGGAAATAGAAGATGACTGGCACAATTTTTCGGCGCTGAATTTTGCTCCCGAACATCCTGCGCGGGAAATGCAGGATACCTTTTTTATTGAAAAAAATCCAGATATTGTGCTTCGCACCCATACCAGCAGTGTGCAGGTAAGGGTCATGGAAAATACCAAACCACCCATCCGGATGACTTTCCCCGGAAGGGTTTACCGCAACGAAGCCATTTCGGCCCGTGCACACTGTTTTTTCCATCAGGTGGAGGGCTTGTATGTGGATAAAAATGTAAGTTTCGCCGACCTCAGGCAGACCATGTTGCATTTTGCCAGAGAGATGTTTAGTGCCGACACCCAAATCAGACTGCGTCCCTCCTACTTCCCTTTTACCGAGCCTTCAGCCGAAATGGATATTTCCTGTAACCTCTGTGGGGGCAAAGGCTGTGGCTTTTGCAAATATACCGGCTGGGTGGAAATTCTTGGTTGCGGCATGGTGCATCCCAATGTATTAAAAAATTGTGGTATTGACCCCGAAGAGTTCAGGGGTTTTGCCTTTGGCATTGGCGTGGAACGCATTACAAATCTGCTCTTTAATGTAAAGGACCTGCGCATGTTTTCTGAGAATGATGTACGCTTCCTGCAGCAGTTTGAATCGGCATGGTAAGCATTGAATGTAGCTTTAAAATCACCACGAAAAGTGGCGGGAAAATTCTTACACCTGACATTTTTTGGCTTACTTTACCCGTAGATGTTCATCTTTCGTACCCGTTTCTATGAAAAATAAAATGAGCCGCAACTCCCCTGCAGAGAAACCTGCTGTTAAGGCATTGGAATCCGGCCGTGTGGTGGAAAATCGGTGGTATTACCTGTTGATTGTGGCATTTGCTTTTGTCCTGTATGGCAACACCATCGGAAACCGTTATGCTGTGGACGACACCTACATTACTGCAGGCAACCCCTTGGTATCACAGGGCCTCAGTGCCTTACCCACTATTTTCAGCAGCAGCTATATTGTAATCAATGCCGAAGAAGGTGGCCAACATAAATTTGGTTACCGCCCCATTGCGAAAGCCACCTATGCCATTGAAGCACAATTTTTTGGTAATAATCCCCATGTTAGTCATTTCATCAATGTATTGTTGTATGCTTTAACGGGATTGCTGTTATTCAAACTGCTCCGTCGATTGCTGAAAACATTTCCTGTACTTTTTATATTGACCACCGTGCTGATTTTTATGGCACATCCCCTGCATACAGAGGTGGTGGCCAGCCTCAAAAATCGTGAAGAACTGCTAAGCTTCCTGTTTGGATTACTTGCACTGAGTTATTTCTTGAAATTTTACGATACCGGCAGGAAAGTAAATATACTGTGGGGTAGTCTGATGTTTGTACTTGGTGTTTTGAGCAAAGTCAACATCGTGACTTTTATTGTGGTTATCCCGCTAATGTTTTATTTTTTTACCGACATAAAAACCAAAACTTTACTCTGGTTGAGCGCTTCTCTCCTGTTCTTTTTGATTCTTGCAGCTACTATACCCCGGCTATTTTTAGGTGAAACAGTAAGACAAATGCAGTTTATTGAGAATCCCCTGCTCTTCGGGAGCACACTTGCCGAAAGGTTTGGCACAGGGATGATGGTATTGTTGTTCTATTTGAAGATGCTTATCTGGCCACATCCTATGGTGTTTTATTATGGTTATAATATGATCCCGGTAAGCGGACTGAGCAGCTTTTGGGTATGGTTCTCCGCTGCGATTCATATTGGCTTGCTGATATATGCTTTAATGAATTTCAGGCGAAAGCACCTGTTGTCCTTTGCCATATTGTTTTACCTGGTCAACATAGCCATGTTTTCTAACCTGGTAGCTTTCCCCACCGGAATAGTTGCCGAGCGTTTCTTATATGTAGCATCACTCGGATTTGCACTGGCCCTGGCTTATGGACTGTTTCAGCTTACCGGAGTTTCATTGTCAGCAGGAAATAGTTCAGCAAAGGCTCGCAATTATTTACTTGCCGGTTTATTGGTTTTATTGATTCCCGCGACAGCAAAAACCATTGATCGCAATAAGGACTGGAAGGATGAGTTAACGCTGTTTGCTGCTGATTCACCTCATATGGTTAAATCGGCCAAAGCCAATTTTATCTATGCCACCAACCTACGCAGTTCGGTGGTGGAAAGGCTTAAGAATGGGGTGCCCCGCAATAGGGTAAAATCCGATGCTCAGATTTGCATTACCCACTTTAAACGATCCGTAGATGTATATCCTGATTATGCAGACGCCTGGAATAACCTGGGCGAAGTGTACCTGCTTATTCTGAATGAACCCGACTCTGCTGTAATTAATTTTGAGCAGGCTGTAAAAGCCAACCCTTCATTTACCGCAGCATTTTATAACCTTGGATATACTTATCAGATAACAAGAAAACCGGAGCAGGCCATCATGAATTACGAAAAGGCCCTGGAACTGGAACCATACGAAATCAGGACAATGTCAAACCTGGCATTGCTTTATCAGGAAACAGGAGAAACCAACAGGGCCATTCAACTTAATGAAGACATCATCACACTGGAACCTGGCCTGGATCTCCCATATATTAACCTGGGCACTTATGCCATGCGTGCCGGTGATGCAGCCACTGCCCTGGAGTATTTTACTAAAGCCATTGAACTGAATCCCAACAACTTTGACTTAAATATGAAGCTTAGAAATTACTTCGCAAAGGTGGGGGATTCTATCAGGGCCGATTATTATCTCGACCTGGCACGCCGGTCGGGTAAACCCAAGCAATAAATACTCATGCCTGCAAACTCACTATATTATCACCCCGAACTAACCCTACCCGATTTGCTAAGGCGGGCCGCCAATTTTGAACATCCATTATTTATTGGTTATGTAGATGAAAAAGGCAACCGTCAGCAGCAGTCTTACGCTGAGCTTTATACAGCAGCCAGGCAGTTGGCCATAGGACTTGGCAATCTGGGTCTTAAAAAGGGCGATAAAGCCATTATAGCCACACTTATGAACCGGGAAACCATTACATTGCTCTGGGGATGTTTCTTAGCAGGTATAGTTCCCACCGTTTTGCAACCGCCCATGACCTTTTCGGGATATAACCCTTCGGTAGTCAAGCTGATGAACGTTTTTGAGCAATTAGAGCAATCATATATATTCATGAGTTCCGAAATGTCAGATTTGGGTGAGCTGCCTGCCGGTAAAGTGGTTCGGGTTCAGGATCTGGATTGCTCAGGCACTTATGTTGATGTTGAACTTTCGCCTGATGACCTTGCTTTTATCCAATTCTCATCAGGCAGTACCGGTGATCCCAAAGGAATAATGCTCACCCACCGCAATCTTATGGTGAACCTGGATGCCATCCGGATTGGACTCGATCTGCATTTTCCTGATCATACCGGAAACTGGATGCCCCTTTTTCACGACATGGGGTTGATCGGCTACCATCTTACACCTATGTATAGTTTCAACCATCAATCCCATATAGAAACCATAGATTTTATTAAAAACCCCGGCCTGTGGCTGGATTTAATGAGCTATGCGGGAATAGCGGTCACAGGTTGCCCTAATTTTGGATTGGCATTGGTCCTAAGACATTTGAAACGCCGCAAAACTTTCCCCGACTGGAACTTTGCCTCAATGAAAGCCATGCTGAATGGTGCCGAGCCCATTTCGGTACAGATTATGAATGATTTTGTAGAGATATTGCAGCCCTATGGTTTCCGTCCTGAGGCCATGATGCCTGTATATGGCATGGCAGAAGCTACGCTTGCCATCTCATTCACCCCTTTGATGCAGCCTTCGGTAATAACCGCCTTTGACGCCACACTACTTGACAGGGAACAAACAGCGGTGAAAGTGGCCGATGATCTACCCGGGGCCAGGCTATTATCGGCAGTAGGTGTGCCACTTAATGACACGGAAATCAGGATAGTAGATCATGCAGATGAGCAGGTTAATGAAGGACAGGCTGGTCACATTCAGTTGAAAGGTGCAGGCATCACCAAAGGATATTTTAAAAAACCGGAAGCAACTCAGGCTGCCTTTTGTGGTGAGTGGCTGCGCACAGGAGATATTGGATTTTTCTTCGAAGGTAATTTGTACGTAAGCGGAAGGCATAAAGACATCATATTTAAAAATGGACGGAATTACTTTGCAAATGATCTTGAAATAATGGCCTGCACCATTGAAGAAATCAGGTATGGTAAAGTTTGCTTCGGAGGCACCACCAGCAAAGAAACCGGTCATGACAAAGTAATTGCCTTTCTGGCTGGTTCGCCCGGTGAGAAAGCTACAGAAACCTTCAGACAACTGCGAAACCTGCTTCGCGCCAACCTGGGCATCACCGTGGATGAGTTGATTATGGTGAAGTCGAACGAAATTCCCAAAACTTCAAGCGGCAAACTGCAACGATACAAGCTGATGCAACGCTACCTGGCCGGAGATTTTGATGCTGGTAAGCTTTCTTCCACCAAATAAATATGTTGATCAGTGTTGGTCTGAGGCTCTGCCTCAAACACCATATCCCTGCAGGCTCATGCCTGCTTCAT
>DHSR01000016.1 GCA_002410555.1 Bacteroidales bacterium UBA5281
GAGGGGTAAGGAGTTCTGAACTTAACTAAGAAATTTTTCTCTGGCCGATATCCATCGAAATTGCATGAACCTAAAAGTGAACGGACTATTGAAGAAAGAACCTTCATAAAAACAGCTTGATTAAAAAAATAGTCTCATTTTCACAATCAGGTTAGCTATTTACACTTTCACCTACTTCCTAAACACCCTTAGCATTTCATTTTTTTCTATTGATATCAGGCCTGGTAATTTTACGGCATGTTTAAATTCAAAAAGTTTTTTAGTCTTTGATTGTATAGTTTAAAAAAGATGAAAAATAACGCATCAAAACCATTGGCCCTTACTTTTTTTGCAAGTGGCATCTGGGATACCATTGCCGGCATTATGTATCTGTTTTTTATTGGTGATGGCCGCTATTTTGATAACCCCTCGGTGCATCCCTTTTACAGCCTGTTTCTTGGTTCCTTTTTTATCTGCTTTGCCTACCTGCAATTCTTATCGGCATGTAACATTGAACGATATATTTTTAATGTTGGATGCCTGATAATTGGAAGAGTATTCTATGTGGTTCAGCTATATTACTTTATCGGTTTTGTCGAAGGTTTCCCGTCAACATTTTTGATGACCGGAATAATTGACGGAACATTCGTAATTTTATACCTCATTTTTACCGTTCAAAGTGGGTTTGGGTTTCGGGATTTGTTTCTTCCGAATAAAGGTGAATAATGAGGTTCAATTAAAAGTGTAATAAAATGGCTATTCCAACTTCAAGAGCAAAAGAGGCAGCAGAAATCAGTGTTAACGCTGATGAATGCAACGCTTGCGGATTGTGTGTTAACATCTGCGGCGATTTAAGCCTAAAAATGGAAAATGGTGTGGCACGTAAAAGTGAAACCGCCATTTTTGGCTGTATAGGATGTGGACATTGTATGGCCGTTTGTCCGACAGGGGCCATAGAAATTCACGGGAGGGAAATCAGTCCGGCAGATATTTTTGATTTGCCGGCCAAAGAGAGTGCAGCTACTTACGAGCAGGTAATTTCATTGTTTGAGCGGAGAAGAAGCATTCGTACATTCAAAGATCAGGATGTGGAAGCAGAGGTAATTGAGAAAATCCTAAAGGCTGCTAAAACAGCTCCCATGGGTTTGCCACCTTCTGATGTGCATGTGATGGTTTTAAAAGGAAAAGAACAAACCCGCGCTTTTGCCAAAGATTTTTGCGATTATCTGGAAACCATGAAATGGTTTGTTTCTGGTTGGTTCCTGACTTTGATGCGCCCTTTCTGGGGAAAGGCGAACGACGAGATGTTTAAAGGTTTTGTGCGTCCGCTGTTTAAGATATATCCCGGAAAGATGCGTGAAAACATAAATGTGGTAAACTATGATGCACCGCTGTTAATGTATTTTTATGGCTCTCCCTACACCGACCCTGCCGATCCGATTATCGCCGCAACCTATGCCATGACTGCCGCTGAATCGCTGGGGCTGGGAACCTGTATGCTTGGTGCGGTTCATCCGCTGATTCAGCATGGATCAAAAGCAAGAAAATTCAGGGAAGATCATGGAATAAAATTTCCAGGACGCGAAGGTCTGTTTGTGGCCATTGGGTACCCGGCAGTTAAATTTAAAAAAGGGATAAGAAGAACGTTTGCTTCGGATCAGTGATTTTTTTGGCGGAAATCTTTTCCACTAGAAATATATTAGTGGAGGTGTAGCCTGCCAGAATCTCAATCAGGGAGCGTATTTTCCTTAGAATGTAATTTTAACGGTTTGCCCTTCGGCAGCTTGTTTACGGCTTCTTTCAATTTTAGCCACGAAATCCGGGTCATAGGGCGAATCCCTGGCAACCTCGAATTTAATATTCAAGGCTTCAAAAAAAGCTTTTATGATGTTCATTTCCTCATCGTTATGATGATGGATTTAATGCAGTTGGACTTTCTCAACTCATTGATAATGAAACAGGAGTTTAAGGCTTTACAACCCACTTAACTGAATAGCCAGTCCCCCCGGGAGTTTTCTTCTTTGGATTTATTAATGTGAATTAGAAAAGACGCCATATAATTAAACGAAGTAGGGCAACGCAGATAACAAAGTTCGCCTACCAAACCGGAGAACGAAATATATGCATCTATTAAGATTACTATTCCCAGCAAAACATCCGGAACAAAGCACGTAAAGCCCTGATATTGTTGTTTATTCAGTAGATAAAATCTTTAAAAAGAGTTTCCATAATCTGCTTGAAATTTTTTTTATCAGATTGATAGGATATTAAATATATACATACATTTGCAGGGAAATTCAGCAATTAAAATCGTGGTTACGAAATCAAGAACATTTCATTAAAAAACGGTCCTCTCCAGGGAAAAATAACGAAAATGATAGCTATGAAGAACAATAGTCATAAAATTGAAAGTGTGGAGCATATAAGTGCCAAAAGCATCGTATTCAAACTGTTGGTACTTTTTTTAGATAAACGAAACCCCATATTTTAAACCGGTAGTTTATGAAAATAGAAACTTTACAAAACATTGTTTTGCTTATTTGCATACTATTGTTTTCATCATGTACCCCCGATGATCCCCCTGTTCCTGACAACCCCTTAAACAGGTTAACAACAGCCCAATTCAACCCTGACAAAAATTATGGGACTGTTACTGATATTGACGGTAACGTTTATAAGACTATAAAAATTGGCGACCAGGTTTGGATGGCCGAAAACCTGCGGGTTACCCGCTACCGTAATGGCGACAGTATTTTTAATGTACTGGATAATGAAATATGGTCAACAGCGGCTGAAGGGGCATATTGTAATTACAATAACACATTAAATATGGATACTATTGCTACCTATGGGCGGTTGTATAACTGGTATGCTGCTGCCGACCAACGCAACATTGCCCCAAAAGGTTGGCGGGTACCTGATATTGACGACTGGAGCCTATTAATTGAATACCTGGGGGGTGATTCTATTGTCGGGGTCAAATTAAAAGAGTCTGGTGATTTGCATTGGGAATCACCCAATTTTGCAGATAATAGCAGTGGTTTTACGGCTATTCCAAGCGGATTTCGATATAGAAATAATAAGAATTTCCAAGGCGCGGGGCTTTTTAATTCATACTGGGCAATGCCTATTTATGATTTGGGAACAGCTCCATTTTTATCTCTATTCAGTTGGAACTCTATATTTCATAGAGGGATAAACTATAATGTCAATGGTTATTCCATACGTTGTATTAGGGATTAAGCTTTCAAATCATTAATAATTAACAATTTACAATTAACCTTCTAATTAAATTAAAATGAAAAGAAAATTAAAAAATTTTGCAGCTTTTGTAATGATCATGCTGTCAAGTATGATAACTTTTGGTGATAATTTTACAGTAATCGTTCCTTCTACTTATCGTTACAGTAATCTATTGCCACCTGTTAAACCGGGGAGTAGTCAACAATTTCAGATTTCAATAAAAAAATAACATGGCCGATACCTGTACGGTCTATATTTTAAAAAGCAATATGGGTGAGTTAGAATCGTGGGTTACAGTTGATGCCGAATCCATGTACCTGTTACCATCACAACAGAGCAATTTTTTAATTACCATAAATGTGCCTTCTAATGCTGGGGACCATGATTACGCACTTTTTCTTCAATTCAAGGCAAAGCCAAAGCATAGTGATTATGTACATTTTGACGGGAATACCCAATGGATAATAGTTGATAACTCTGCACCCCAAACGCCAACATTTACCGTCAGTCCAACAAGCTATACTGTTTTTGTTAATAATTGGAGCAGCTACGATATCCGTTCGGCCAGCTATACAATTTATAACCATTCCTCTGGGATTAATGGAATAAAAAGCTACACAATAGCTTTAAAAAAAACGGATAATACACCCGTCGGTAGTCCGCTTACAAAATTAGCAGCCGATAATAATTATTATACATTTAGCCAATTATCAGCAAATACAGGCTACAAGGTTAGCGTTACAGCAACGGATTTAGCTGGTAATGTTACTACAAAAGAAATTGCTACATCAACTCCCCCGGCACCACCATCTTCTTTAACATTTTCAAATATAACATATATCAGTGCAACGCTCTCTTGGGCAGCATCTGCCGGGGCTACAGGGTATAATGTTTATAAGAAAGTTAACGGGCAGCCCAGTGTCCTGGTAAATAATAGCCCTGTAAATGGCACTTCATATACAATTAATAATTTAGAGCCCAATACCTCATATACCTTTTTCATGAAAGCTTTGAGCAATGTAGGTCCTTCTGATGCAAGTACTAATGTAGCATTGAAAACCATTGCTTTGCCTACAATAAATGGAGTGTCGCAAGTCTGTTCATCTGGTACTACGGTTACTTTAAGTAGCTTGATATCGGGTTATTCTGTTTACTGGAGTACTAATAGCACCAATTTAATCCTTGTTTCTACTAATGGTTCTTCGGCTGTATTTAGAGCCAATGGGAATGGCAATGCTTTAATAAAAGCCTCAATTCAAGCGCCAACCGGTCAAATCCTGGCGCTTTCAGATAAATCTGTATTTACTGGTTTACCATCGACCCCGACAAATATAAATGGTATTACAAGTGGACAGGTATTTGCTGAAAACAGCCAATATACTTTTAGTGTGCTTAATAATCCAATTATGGTTAATCAATACATTTGGCAAGTTAGTAATGTAACATTGTATAGCGGGCAAGGAACAAGTGCTATTGATATTGTAACCCCTTCCATGAATCCTGGAAATTACGACATAATGTTTACCGTAAAGGTAAAAACGGCTAACTTATGTGGTTCTAGTGGTGAATATAAGGTAAATGCCTATGTCAGGGCTGGGTTGCCATATGTGAAAATCTTATCTGATACTGCCTCTGAAAACTTTCAGGCAACTTTTGATACAGCAATAATATCAGATAGTGCTTCAATTATTTCATTGTTTGATAACACAAGTTTACAGTATTTAGCATCGGTTCCTAGGTCTTCTTTTGTTATTTATCCTAACCCTGCAAGTACAGAATTAACTATATCACAAAACAATGACAAAACAGTACAAATTTTAGGATTTAATGCTTCTCAACCTAAAATGATAAAATCCATAAAGATTGTTGATAGTTTTGGGAAAATTCAAACAATCCGAAATTTTGCAAATGACAGTTATGTGATAACCCTTAATATTTCAAATTTGAAAAATGGGATATATTTTCTAATAATAAATGAAGAATCATCTCCTGAAAGTTATTCTTTTGTTAAAAAATAGTAATAATTATGGAGGCTATTATAGTTGAGAGCTAATCTGGCCCCTGTCATTTATAACTGACGGGGGCCATTTTTCGGCTATTGCCAGTAGCCACAGCTCACATGCACCCTGAGTGGTTGTACCTGACGTCGCCCTGATAGTACTGATTCTGTTTTGGATGGGGAAAAGCCGGGATTTAAGATTCATTTTGTATCTTGATAGAATTAACTGCCAATATAAATCAAAATCAATAATGTCCTTTCATTGAAAGCACAATAATTTTATTATCATATACTTCGTACAAGATACGATGTTCTTTATTAATTCTGCGGGACCAACAGCCGCTCAAATTGTATTTTAGAGATTCCGGCTTACCAAAACCTTCGTAAGGGCTTTGGGCTTTGCTTTATAGCTTAAATCAGGGAGCGTATTTTGCGCAGAATGTTATCGTTCCTGGATTTTTTCCAAAAGTCCACGTCCTCCTTGGCCTGTATGGTATATTCTATTTCCATACATCATCCAGGTCAATTTTAACGGTCTGGCCTTCGGCAGCCTGTTTGCGGCTTTTTTCAATTTTGGCCACAAAATCCGGGTCATAGGACAGATCAATCATCAAAAATAACTCCGGTTTACCACAAAAATAGTAATTCGTTCAGATATTACCTATAATGAATAAACTTACTCAGGCCTGCTGAAAAAACAATATATCATTGGATGTCTGCAAGTTACGAGGATATATATGCAAGGCTTTTATCCCTATGCGCCCTCATTCCATGCTTTTCAGCAGACCAAAATAAAACCTGTTAATCTTGTAAATCATGTCAAAAAACAATCCTGTAAATCATGTAAGAAAAAACAAGTTTATATTTTATCAGGTATTAGACGAAAAGGGTTTTTTTCATCAGGCCTACTGAGGCAGGATATATGGTTGAAAAATCCCGACTAACCTAGGGCGATCAATCCGCTGCGAAGTTTGTCCCTTTCTTTGGGATTGTTTAATGAATTTTTTTTGAAAACTCAATACTAAATCAATGGCCTGGGTTACATATGATATTAAGAAAGTTTGTACTTTTAACATAGATTTTGCCGGTTTGAAGGATCGTATTTATAATTATTCGTCAGCAAAACCTACAAACATTTTGAGTAATTGAAGCAATGGTAATCTTAAAAGGGAATGATCCGATGATTAAAAAAGGAATTTCATTATTAATATGTGGACTGATTGGAATAATTCCAATGTTTGCACAGCCTGACAGTACTATCGTAATTGACAATGATATTCAATTGATCCATCTCCAGGATTCAATTTACGTCCATGTAACCTGGCATCATCCTGACAATTTTGGACGATTTCCATCAAATGGACTGATTGTTATAAAAAACGGCCAGGCCCTGATGGTAGATACACCAATGGACAATGATAAAACCGGGAGATTAACTAAATATTTAAAGGATTCTATGTCTGTGGATTTGACCAAAGTGATCATTGGGCATTTTCACGATGATTGCCTGGGTGGATTGGGTTATTTGCAAAGCATTGGGATTGAGTCAATTGCAAACTCAAGAACCATCGCCAAATGTAAAGAGATTGGAATTTCAGTTCCCTCCACCTCTTTTACGGATTCGTTGACTTTTGATTTTAACGGGGAGCAAATTGATTGCAGGTTTTTCGGGGCAGGGCACTCATTTGATAATATTACGGTCTGGATTCCTGATAAAAAGATACTGTTTGGTGGTTGTTTAATTAAATCAGGTAATTCAACCGGCCTTGGGAATTTGTCAGATGCGGTGATCGCTGATTGGAATTTTACCATTGAGAAAATAGTAAAAAATTATCCTGTGATTAAAACTGTAATTCCCGGACACGGCCAATTTGGAGGTGCTGAATTGTTGAAACATACGGTTGAATTGGTTGAAAAAGAGAAAAATAAATAAAACCCGAAAGCACACCATTATGGATGGTTCGTTGGCGGGTTTGTGGTTTGAAGTCGGCAGGATAACCAAACCCTGATCATTGTGTGTTCTTCTTGTGTTTAAGTACCGCCAAATGACAAAGTATAAAATACAGAAATTCCCCAAATCCAGAATAGCAACGCTGGATATCTGTGAGATTGGCAAACGGAAACATCATGTAACCGGTTTGATAGAGCTTGACATTTCAAAAAGTCGCGAAAAAATCAGGCAATACAATAGAAACAGCAGTACCAAAATTTCATTTACTGCATGGATTATTAATGTAATTTGTAGTACTATCAGTAAATATGAAACGCCATCTTCTTACCTTAAAGGAAAGAACAAGCTGATTATTTTTGATGATATAAATGTATCCATCATCGTTGAAAAAGACATAAACGGGCAAAAAGTACCTATCCCGCTAATCATTGAAAAAGCAAATGAAATAAGCATTGAAGCAATTTCAATTCAGATTAATAATGCTAAGAATAAGCAACTTACAAACAATGATATTGTGCTTCAGAAGAAAGCGGATAGACTGGAAAGGATTTATTACATGCTTCCCGGATTTCTCAGAAGATCGGTTTGGAAATATATTTTAAGACATCCAAAACTTGCTTTCAGCAAAATCGGAAATGTTGCAGTAACATCCATTGGAATGATGGGTCAGATTAAAGGTTGGTTTATTCCAATTTCGATTCATCCAATCTGTTTCGGATTGGGTTCGATCATAAAGAAACCAATTATAATTGATGACAAAATAGAGATAAGAGAAATGCTGAATATGTCAATTCTTATTGACCATGATGTGATTGATGGGGCTATAATGGCCCGGTTTATAAATGAATTGACAAAGAATATTGAAAATGGGATGAATTTAGGAGTCTGTTGAAAAATTCACAACCTCTCTATATTACGGTGCTCTGCACCTCTCAAAATCACTACTCTACATGTATTTTCTATAAATATTACGCCACTCTGTGGCTCTTTTTCAGGTGCAGAGCACCGTAATATTTGTAAAAAGAATGGGTCAGAATGACAACAAGGTGCAGAGCACCGAAATATAAAAACATAGAATGTGGACCAATAGCATAAAAACCCCTTGTATGTTTCCAACAGACCCAATTTATAAAGGCTCGACCAGAAAATAGTGACAAGTCAAGAGGGTATTTCATACTCCCATTCAACTCAAAATACCACACCTTCACCTTCCAATTTTACGCGCTCATCCTACTTCCCTTTTATTGGCCGGTAGGGCACATTACTTTTGCTTCATGAAACTTAAAATCAACCATTAAAAACTCAAAATCATGAAAACAAAAGCATTTACAGTGGTTCTTTTTCTGCTTTTTGCAGGAAGCATTTTTGCCCAGGAAACCGAAAAAAGGTTTGGCTTTGAACTGAATGGTGGCCCATCCCGTGCCACCGCGAAAATTGAAGGAGTAAACACACAAACAGGCGTTGGCTTCGAGGGATTATTTCACTACCGCTTTATGCCACATCTGGGGGTTTATGCCGGCTGGGGCTGGAATACGTTGCCAGCTATACATTCCTTTGCCGGTGATGATGTGTGTTTTGAAGAAACCGGATATGTGTTCGGACTGAATTTCAGCCATCCCATTGATGGTTCTGGCCTTTCCTATTATGTGAGAGCGGCCGGGCTTTACAACCACATAGAAACGGAAAATGCCGGTGGCGATATCATTAACGATACCGGACATGGTCTGGGCTTTCAGTTGGCCGGCGGAATTGAAATCCCACTGAATTCAAAATGGAAACTAACACCAGGCGTAAAGTTTAATTCGCTTTCACGCGAAACCACTTACGAAGGCACCACCAGGGAACTGGACTATCAGTACGTTTCCATCCGTGTGGGTATTGCGAGGAAATTCTAATCGGATACATTCAAATACAAACCGATTCCCCTGATTAGATCAAAACCCAAAGTGACATGAAAACAGTAAACCTCTTATTATACCTGCCCTTCCTTCTGTTATTATCCTGTGAAAAAGACCCTTACCTAAATTTCGGCTTCGATTGTGGCTTTGATAAAAATTCATCGGGTTTGGTTATTGCCGATTTTTCAAGAAGCGAGAATACCGTATATTTGACTGGAATTATCAGCGTAAGCGAAGGACAACTGGAAGTAAACCTGAGCGGCCCTGACGGTGAGCCGGTTTATTCACGAACCCTGATTGCACCCATTGAAGTGCAAATCAATGAGATATACGATGCCCGCCCCGGCTACTGGAAACTGAAATACAAAAGCAGGGGTGGTGCCGGAACAATTGACCTGCATATATACAAATAATGAAATTATTGATTCGGCCCGTGCTTAATTTTTCTGACTGCTATGTGCTTTAAAAAAATCCATCGTTATTTCCCTTTCAGCAGACTTTTTGCCCTGCTGTTGGGTTTAACGGTTGTTATAGAAATCATTGTAATCTCCTACAATCATCTGAGTGGATATTACCTGCTGGATGGCTGGCCGCATTTCTTCCTGCGCCTGCTGCGGGGGTCCTTGCTCGGTTTGGTGGCCGGTTTCCTTATCGCTTATCCCGATCTGTACGTGATCCGCTACCTGAACAGCGTGGCGCCCTGGGGGAAGAAAGTGTTTATGCGCCTGACAGTGCAGTTTGGCTTTGCAGTATTTATTGCCGTGTTGATTTCCACTCTAATCACACTGTTTGCCAACTGGCTCAGTCCCTACACCGAGGACTTCAAAGGGGTGCTAATCTACAATGCGATGATTTATAGCGTAGTTAACCTGCTGCTGATGTCGGTGCTCGAAGGCTGGATTTATTACAACGAAGGCCGGCAAAGCAGGCAGGTGGCCGAAACCCTGCAGGAGGAGCTTTCACAGATCAGGTTTGAAGTGTTGAAAAGCCAGATTAATCCCCACTTCATGTTCAACAGCCTCAATGTGCTGTCGGGCCTTATCAATGTGGATGTGGCCAAAGCACAGTTGTTTATTGATGAGTTTTCGCAGATATACCGCTATGTGCTCGAAACCATCGAACAGCCGGTGGTGCCGCTCGGCAAAGAGCTGGATTTTATGCGCTCTTATCTGTTTCTCCAGCAGATCAGATATGGCGAAAACCTTACCTTTACGGTGGATATTCCGGCTGAGCTGCTTCAAAGGGTGGTGCCGCCACTTTCACTGCAGGTGTTGCTCGAAAATGCCATAAAACACAACATCGTGAACGAGGCCAAACCACTAAAAATTGAAATATTTAGCGAAGGCGAAACCCTGGTGGTGCGGAACAACATTCAGGCGAAGATTTCAGGAACCTCCACCGGCCTGGGACTGAAAAACCTGAGCAAACGCTATGCCCTGATCAGCACAAGCGAACCATCGTTCAGGATAATAGACAAACACTATGTGGCTAAAATTCCTTTAATCAAAATTGATGCAGATGAACATACTGATTATTGAAGATGAAAGCTTCGCCGCCGACAAACTTGAGGCGATGCTCCGGGAAATTGACCCGACGATTCAGGTTTTGGAGAAGTTAGGTTCCATAAAGGAATCGGTAAAATGGCTTGCACAACATTCTGCCGATTTGATTTTTCTCGACATTCAACTGTCGGATGGCCTCAGCTTCAGCATTTTTGAGCAGGTTTCGGTGAATACGCCGGTTATCTTTACCACCGCCTACGATCAGTATGCCATAAAAGCCTTTGAGCTCAACAGCATTTCTTATTTGTTGAAACCCATCCGCAAAAGCGACCTGGCTGAGGCGCTCAAAAAGTTTAATACCCTGAAATCGGCTTACAGCATTGATTTTGAAGAGATCCTGGCCCGTCTGCAAAACCGTGAACCCGAATACAAAAAGCGCTTTCTGATTCAGATAGGGGATAAGATTAAAAAAGTTGAGATGCCGGACATTGCCTACTTCTTTGTATTGGAAAAAGGGGTGTACCTGCGCACTTTTCAGGGAAATACAGTCCCGGTTGAATATACCCTCGATAAACTGGAGACCGTGCTCAACCCGGAGCTCTTTTTCCGGATTAACCGGAAATATCTGGTGAATATCAACGCCATTTCAAGCATGTTGGCTTATTCCAGATCGAGGGTGAAGATTGAGCTTACTCCTAAAGCAGAGGATCCGTTTGAAACCATTGTGAGTATTGACCGCTCGGCGGAGTTTAAGAAGTGGCTGAACAGGTAAGCAGGTAAGGAAGGTTTTATTTCGCCCTTACAGGGCTTAGGTGGATTCCTCGT
>DHSR01000027.1 GCA_002410555.1 Bacteroidales bacterium UBA5281
ATTATCTGGGGAAGGTGAGTACGCTAAGAGGGAGTGTGACGGTGGTGAGGTGAGTGATGGGTAATGGGTGATCTGTGATGTGTGATCAGTATTATGTGAACAGTTATCAGCATTCAGCAAATCTCGTGGAAACATCAAATCCCGCAAGAGGCGGACAGGCCTCAAATCCAGATAGGAAGGGCCGATTCGGAGAAAGCCCCGAGAGGAGGAACAACGATTCGCGATCAAATCCTCAAATCAACAAATCAACACATCAACAAATCATCAAATCCCGCCTGAGGCGGACAGGCAACAAATCATCACGTCAGCAGATTACGGATTACTCTCGAGCCGGTACTCATCACTCCAGATAATCCGGGTAAGTGCATCAATAACACTTTGGGTGGGATGGAAGTAATCAATAAAATTGTTGCGGTCTTCTTTAAGGTAAGTTAATTTATCCAGATTAATGGTATATCCATAACTATTGATATCTTTACGAAATCTAAGCCTGTCAGCTATCATTCCTTTTTCCTCCAAGTATTGATCTACTTCCTTATAAACCGGCAATATTACAAAACATAATTTTATATCATTATCACTACAATATTGTTTAATTTTGATGAATTCATCCCGATATTTGTCAGGATATATATAGTTTCCAAAAAACATATCAAGCCTTTTCCGGGCCATATTTTCCATATTCATGGGTGATAAATATTCATAAGACCGCTCTACGATGTAAGAATTGCGGCTTACTGCCCAGGCTACATTGGCTACGGCATCAAAAAATATTTCCCGGGTAGTGAAATACTCATAAGGCCTTTCAAAATAATCGGCAGCAAAGTGGAATAAATCGTATTGACGATTGGCATTATAATTCATAAATGCCACCTGAAAATAAACTTTTTCGAGTTTGCTATGCCTGGCGGCAAACCAGAACATATTGAACATAGTTTCAAAGCTGGAGCCGGGAGCACATAAATTATAATATGGCTCACCTGTAAGACTATCTACCAATACTACATCAATGTCTTTTCCCTGTGAGTCTCCTACTATAATATTGGGTACGGGATTTCGTTTAAATTCAATGGTTTTCCATAAAATATTGCCTCGTGGGCTACTCTCATCGGTACGTTGTATCACCCTGAATTTCTCTTTTGCAGGAATTACATGAAAGACATTGATGAAATTGTAAGGATCAACGATCAGAATAAATAATACATACACAAATAATGGTAAAGCGAATATCAGTCCTCTAAAAAAATATTTTTTCATAGTGCAGCTCAATTTTAAAATTGCAGATATACAAAGGTACTTCCTGCCCCGCTAAAATAAAAGATCATAGCCATCAGCAGGTAATATCCGCTCCAGCGCACCCAACGTGATTGCCTGAGAAAGAGTTTTGAGACGTTTACGCCTTTTTCTTCAAAATATTCCAGAAACATTAACACCCCAAATGCGGAGAGGCCTATAAAAAATGCAGCGGAATTGAAAATAAGTTTGTTGCCGCTAAATTTCAACTCAACATCCTGAAACAGATGGGTAATAAAATACCAGGCATCGCCAATATCTTTAGAATTAAAGAATACCAGGGTAAAACAGAAGAATATAAAAACCATCAACCGGCTGGCAAATTTTACCAATACAGGATTCATCCTGGAGATTATATTCATACGCTTCCTACGGGTAATAAATTCATAACTGATGGCCAGCCCCTGCAGCACTCCAACCACCACAAAGGTCCAATTGGCGCCATGCCAGATACCTATGACAAAAAAAGTAATGAAAATACCTGTAATGGCCGCCCTGTTTCCAAACCTTCGATATTTAATTATAAAAGGATTATATATAAAATCGTTGCACCAGGAACTCAGGGAGATGTGCCACCTGCGCCAGAATTCCCCTACGGTGCGGGAAAAAAACGGGCGGTTGAAGTTGTCGATCAATTTAATGCCAAACACGCGGCCAATACCAAGTGCCATATCTGTATAGCCCGAGAAATCACAATATAAGTGTAAAGTTTGTACTATGAAAACCAGCATCAGAGATATTCCGGAGTAATTTTCCACATTACTGAAAACCAAATTCACCGGACCGGCCAAATTGTCACCAATAACCACCTTTTTAAACATTCCCCATAAAAACAGCCTCAATCCGGCACTCACATTTTCCTGAGAGAAGGTTATATTATTGTTGACCTGAGGCAGGAAATGCGCAGAACGCTCCACAGGGCCAGCAAGGAATTTGGGAAAAAAAATCATATAATTGGCAAAAAGCACAAAATTTGTTTCTGCTTTTTCAGCCTTGCGATTTATACGAATGATGTAGCCAAGCGCCTGAAAGGTATAATAAGAAATACCCAACGGGATAATAAGATCAATGTGTTGAAGCCAGGCATTTTGTCCGGTCCAGCCAATAATCACATTCAGGTTATCAAACAAAAAATTGATGTACTTGAAAAAAGCAAGTATGCCTATGTCAAGTCCGATGGCTAACCAGAAAATGAAAAGTCGCTTATTGGTTAAAATATTGTTATACAACCATTTGCCTAAAAAATAATTGATCGTTACAAACAATAAAGTAAAAAGCAGTATATTTGGAGAAATAATCCCGATAAAAACAGCGCTGGAAAGAAACAATACCCATTGCTTCATGGTTTTCCCCACCTTGTAATACACCATTACCGTGACGAAAAAGAAAACGAAAAAATGGAAGGTGTTGAATTGCACTGTTTATAGGGCTTTTGGTATTAACTGATAAACAATATAATCATGAACAGGTTTAAATCTATTCTTCTATTAACAAATTTCTTTGTCCTTATCTTTATGCTGACAACTTCCTGCAAAGATGAAAAAAAAATCGAAACAAACGACAAGGCAACCAATATCTTGTTTTTGCATCATAGCACCGGCGGGGTAGTCTGGAAAGGTCAGGAAACGGGATTTAAGAAAATTTCGCGTTTTTTCACAGAAACCAATGCACTGCCTTCCTGGTTTGAAAACTACAACAAAGAAAACCAGACCAATTACGCTGTGCGCGAACAGAACTTCCCTAAAGCACAGCCTTACGGATGGAATAACTACCCTTACGATTATTACCAGATTTGGGTAGCCAATGCTGGTTCTGATCCTTATAAGGAAGAGCCAACGCTTGAAATGCTTACCCCCGATTATGATCTGATTGTTTTCAAACATTGCTTTCCGGTTGGAAACATACAACCCGATACAGGCGAAGGAGATGTTACTTCACCCACCAAAACACTGGAAAACTACAAACTGCAATATGTTGCCCTGCGCGACAAAATGCATGAATTTCCCAATACAAGATTTTTAGTGTGGACGGCTGCAGCTCATGTAGAAGGAAATGCAACCATTGAAGAAGCCAGACGCACACGAGAATTTGTTAACTGGGTTAAAAACGAATGGGATGAACCGGAAGATAATATATTTTTGTGGGATTTCTACGAATTGGAAACAGAAGGTGGTGATTTTTTGAAAGCCGAATATAGTGCTAAAGCCGGAGACTCACATCCATCGGCTGCATTCGGACAAAGAGTTGCCCCATTGTTGGGAAATCGCATGGTGGATGTACTGGAAAACAACGGCCAGAACACAAACCTCAAAGGGGAAACAAAATAATCATACTCTTGTTATTATTCAAAACTAACACAACCATATAATATCATGTCTGACATCACTCAAATCAAGGGGCAACTGAAACAATTTATTGCCGAAACCTCATTTGTATCCATTGACAAAATAAAAGATGATACCCTTATATTTGTAGAAGGCATCTTTGATTCCATGGGGTTTCTATCGCTTATCAATTTTGTGGAAGATAATTTTAAGATTAAAGCAGCCGATTCCGAATTACTCGAAGCCAATTTTGAATCGGTAGAGGCCATTGCCAATTTCATACAATCCAAACTCAATTAGGATTGAGCTATGTGCGGCATTTCAGGAATTTTGAATTTAAGGGCAACCAATACGCCACCTAAAGAAGAAGAACTTACCCGCATGCTCGCCGCCATCCGTTATCGCGGACCCGATGAAAGCGGCATCTATCTTGGATCAAATATAGGTTTGGGAAACGTTCGTCTGAGCATTCTCGATTTGTCAACAGGCCAGCAACCCATCTCAGTGCGTCAGGGTCGCTATTGGATTGTTTACAACGGCGAATTGTTCAATTATATTGAAATCAGGCGAACCCTTGAGGCTGAAGGCATTTCATTTGTCACCACCAGCGACACTGAGGTGGTACTTCAGGCTTATGCTCAATGGGGAGCTGCCTGTTTACAGAAATTTAATGGTCAGTTTGCCATTGCCATTTGGGACAATCAGGAGCAGGAACTCTTTCTTGCACGTGACAGGGTGGGCATCCGACCGCTATTTTACACACATTCCCGTGGACGATTTATATTCTGCTCCGAAATCAAAGGCATTTTTCAGATCTCCGGTGTCCGCAGAGCCATCAACCATAAAGCATTATCACAGATATTTACTTTCTGGACCACCATCACTCCACAAACGCCTTTTGAAGATGTTTTTGAGTTATCACCCGGCCATTTTATGAAAATAAAAAATGGAAAGCTGGAAACTTCTGCTTACTGGTCTCTGCAATTTCCGTTACCGGATAACTATAGTCGGAAACATTTCAATGAAAGTGTGGAAGAGTTACGTGACTTGTTCCGCAATGCTGTGAAAATACGATTAAGGGCAGATGTAGAAGTTGCCGCATACCTTAGCGGGGGTATTGATTCCAGTGTTACCACAGCCTTTATCCATGAATTAGAACCACGTATGCTTAATACTTTTTCTATTGGTTTTAAGGATAAGACTTTTGATGAAACAGGCTATCAGCTTGAAGCAGCCCAATATTTTAACACCAACCATACTGCCTTTACCTGTTCTTCGGAAGATATTGGCCAGGCATTTTATGATACCATACGCCATACAGAATTTCCTGTTCTGCGAACTGCACCCACACCCATGTATCTGCTTTCAAAGAAAGTGCGAGAGCAAAACATCAAGGTAGTCATCACCGGTGAGGGTGCCGATGAGATGCTTGCCGGATATAACATCTTTAAGGAAGCCAAAATCCGGCGTTTCTGGGCACAAAATCCTCAAAGTGACATCCGGCCCCTTTTGTTAAAAAAACTGTATCCTTATCTTCCCATGATGAAGGATGCCAGAACCCCGGTACTTAAAATGTTTTTTGGCTATCGTCTTTCCGATACCAGTCATCCCTGTTATTCCCATCTTTTACGTTGGCACAATACCTCCCGCATTCAAAACTATTTTTCAGGTGAGGTTCAGGCAGAACTTGAAAATTATGATCCCCTGGATGAGGTGAGCCATATTCTTGCAGATAACTTCAATCAATGGGGTGATCTGGCAAAGTCTCAATTTTTAGAATCAGGTATATTTATGTCAGGTTATCTGCTTTCCTCACAAGGCGACCGCATGGCCATGGCAAATTCAGTTGAAGGTCGTTATCCATTTCTGGATCACCGCATTATAGAATTTTCAGCCTCACTGCCTGAACGCTACAAGTTGAACAGTTTAAATGAAAAGTTCATCCTCAAGAAAATGATGGAGGGAAAAATCCCTGAATCAATATTAAAACGCCACAAACAAGCATACAGGGCTCCGGTACAAGCCAGCTTTTCCGGCATCAATGCGCCTGATTATGTTAAAGAACTCACTGATGCCTCCACCCTGAATGCTTATGGCTACTTTGATGCCATAAAAGTGGAAAAGCTCATGAAGAAAATTAATGACCAAAGCGAGATATCAGAAATGGAGAATATGGCACTGGCCGGAGTATTATCCACTCAGTTGCTCCATCATTTCTTTATTGATGACAATGTGTTGGTTTCAAAGGATAAAAAGCCGGCTAATCTGAAAATTTTCCGAGAACCTTAAAGCATTTCAGGCAATCCGGCTAAAGCGAAGATTAATGTTCGCTATACGGTGTAATTAATAAATTGTTATCTCAGATGTGTAAGGTTTCTTTAATTAGGGGAGTATAAGTTACTTTAAAAAAGGGCAGCAGGGTTCATTTGTTCATTTATCTGTTTACCTTTGTATAAGAATTGCTGTTAAATCGCACTCATTCCTGTTTAAATATTGATAGAATGACACTCCGTCCCGATATATTAGGTAACTTGTTAAGTGTAATGGGTTCACTGGCATTGTTTCTGCTGGGCATGAAACTAATGAGTGAAGCATTGCAACGTATTATGGGCAGCAGGCTGAGACAATTATTTACAAGTGGGCCTACCAATCGTTTAAATGACGTAGCATCCGGAGCACTGGTTACCGGTCTCACTCAGTCTTCCTCTGCAGTAATATTACTCATTATCAGCTTTATAAGTGCGGGATTAATCCCAATAATGCAGGGCTTATCTGTAATGATAGGTGCCAATATTGGTACTACCATAACCGGATGGATCATTGCTTTACTGGGTTTTAACAGTCACTTTCTTGTTTATTTACTGCCACTTATGGGAATAAGCCTACCCCTGTTGTTTATTCCGGGTAGACATTACCGGGCTTATGGAGAATTTTTAATGGGCTTTTCCATGCTGTTTTTGGGTGTATATTTTCTTACCTGGTCACTTTCAGCAAATGCTCCACTCAATGAATGGGTCAATCAATATACCCATGATATATTTACCTGGAAACAATTGCTGCTTTATACTTTTGCGGGAATATTGCTATCTATTGTTATTCCATCATCCAATGCTACCCTTGCATTGATATTTGTGCTGTGTTTTGCTGGTTACCTTCCCCTGGAATATGCTGCATCCCTGGTAGCAGGTCAAAATTTTGGCACTACAATATGGGTAATACTTGCAGCCTATCATGCCAATGCGGCTTCACGCCGTATAGCCGCCGGCCATTGGTGGTTCAACCTTATCGGGCTGGTTCTTTCGTTGATACTATTTTACCCATTGCTTTGGGTTTCCATTGAAGTAGCACTTTTTATTTCCCAGACTACTGTACTAAATCCAACCGCCGCCCCGATTGCCTTAGCTGCTTTCCATACATTTTTCAACTTACTTCCTGCCCTGGTAATTATACCCGCGATGCCTGCCTTCAAATGGCTGATTTATCAATTTATCCCCTACCGGTCAGGAGAAAACAAAGCCTTGCAACTTCGCTATTTCAAATCGAGGTTTATTGTAAGTAATGAAGTAAATCTGATACAGGCGGCAGAAGAAATTCACTTGTTTGGCAAACATGTTGAATTGATGTTTTCGTTGATTCCCAAATATCTCACTGAAAAGCACGCAGATAAATTTGAAAAAATTCAAAAGAGATTATTCAGGCTGGAAGACAGGGCGGATGAACGTGAACGACTGATTGAAAATTTCATTACCCATATTGCCGAAAACGATCTTACAGAAGCCAACGCCCGACGTATCCGCTCTATGCTTAAAATCATCAACAACCTGGAAAGCATTGCGGATCAGTGTATGCAGATGGAACGAACCATCCGGCGAAAGAATGAGGCCAATGCCTGGTTTACTCCAGAAATGCGTGCAAATGTTTTCACCATGTTTGGCCATGTTCAACACGCACTTGAGGTAATGAACAATAACCTCTCCAATGACTACCGGCCAGGAATACTTCTGGAAGCTACCCAACTGGAATTACAAATTAATGAGCTGCGCAATACCATGCTGGATGAAAATATGCAACGGTTTAACCGCGGCGATTTCACTTACAGTCACCTTAAATTCTTCAGCGACCTGATGAATGAATGTGAGAAACTGGCCGACCACATTATTAATGTGAACCAGGCCATAGCCAGTAATATGCGTAAAACCCGGGCTATTTAACATTAACTTAATATTGAATCTGTTGTAGCAAACATTTACTACTTAAATTTGCCATCAAATAATCCCTGAATCAGGATGTTTAATATTTATCTGGTTTTTATTATTTTTCTCTTTATTCTCGCATTCTCCGATCTGATGATTGGGGTATCCAATGACGCGGTAAACTTTCTGAATTCCGCTATAGGATCCAAAATAGCTTCCTTTCGTACCATTTTAATAGTAGCCAGCTTAGGCATAGTTATTGGCGCAACTTTTTCGAGTGGCTTAATGGAAATAGCCCGTAAAGGTTTATTTTTTCCGGCACAGTTCACCTTCTCAGAAGTTCTGGTTATATTTTTGGCTGTAATGATTTCCGATGTTATTATGCTGGATTTATATAATACTATGGGTTTGCCCACTTCAACCACCGTATC
>DHSR01000017.1 GCA_002410555.1 Bacteroidales bacterium UBA5281
TGGAATTGTTAAACTGGGCGTTGTTAATATCTGCCGTGGCAGGCGGGTAACTGCCCACCTGTATGGTATCGTAACCGTTGCAGCCATGATGCCGCACCCGCACAAAGTAGGTGCCGGTATCCGTTACAGCCAGGGTCTGACTGCCGGGGGTGAAGTTACCGTTCCAGTTATAGGTATCGCCCGGCCCGGCATTTAAAGTAAGGGCAATGGTTGCGCCGGGGCAAAACAGGGTATCGCTGCCCAATTGCGGCGTGGGCAGGGGGTAAATTACCACCGTATCTTTTACCGTTTTGTGCAGCAGACCCGAATACACGGTAAGCTCCGGGTAATAGGTGCCAGGCCCCGAAAAGGTATAGGCCGGGCTAAGCAGGGTGGAGGTATCGTTGGGCATATTGCCAAAATCCTTAAACTTCCAATAAACGGAATCTATGCCATTGGTATTGGCAATGTTAAACTGCGTGGGCATTCCCATGCAATACTGGGTTGTGTGGAATTCAGGATTACGCAGGTATGATTGCATAAAAACAGGTAGCCCAAAAGCATATGTTCTACCTTCCAGGTATACTGAATTGAATTCATAATTACAAAGCAATCCTTTTTTATCGGGGTCATGAATTACACCTAAGTATTCTCCACTATGACCTACATATATCTTGCCATCAGGCCCCAGTTGTAATGCCCCTTGAACAAAAACTTCATTTGACAACAAGACTGCCGATGCTTGTATTTCTACCGGGTCATTGCTTGACAGGTCATATTGAAAAAAATATTGATAACCACCATTAGCATAAAATTTTGAATTATCTGGTGAAAATTCAACGCCATTCGCTGCTTTAGGAATTGAAACTATCCCCTGGTCGCTCACCATGCCTGATGTATTATCAAAATGGAATAACTCTGTAAAAGTGGTATTCCCAACTCCTAACCAGTTTCCATCTGATGAAATTTTCATATATCCCTCCACAAAAACATAAAGTGTCCCTGCATAACTTATAACAGGCTGCATGACAATACCATCTTGGGTTACTTTAAAAGCAATAAAACTATTAATTCCCCATCCGTGAGTTACCACCCATACTTCTTCCATGTTTTCATGTAGTACCGCACTCAAATGATGTGTAGTGTTTAAGTACAACAAAATACCTTTCTTATCGGGCAGCACTTCACCTGGTCCATTTGTCATATCAATTAATGAATACTGAAATTTGTATGGCGTTGCGGTTAAGCCAGTAGTCATAAAATTAAAAAAATAATACCTGCTTTCATTTCCCGGGTCTTGTACAATCATGGCACCTTGAGTTGACCAGGTTCCCATATTATTTCCGTTGGTCATCACCTGGTGGTTTTTATTCCATATAGTTACACCATCTGAATAAAAAAGCAGGTTCCCATTCTTATCTGATATAGTTGCAGTACCTGTATTGGAAGGGCTTTCACATTGACTATTCAACAAAGCAACAGGAGGGCTTCCCTGCTGAAATGTAATACCCGCAAAAATGCCAAAATACCAGTTATTAGCTTGTTTACCCTGGGAAAAGGCATGAATATGTAAAACAAATGCCAGAAATACAAAGAGGGATAGTGATATGACCAATTTGGTTTTCATAATCATGAGTTTTTACAAAGATAGTAAAATCTTAAAATTATTAGAAAAGCAAATAATAAACTCCTCATTAGAATTTTTTTTATATTTGTAGTGATTGCAAAAAGAAAGGAGGCTAAAATTGTACTTTGTTAGTTTTAACATTGGTTATGCTTTGTTCACTAATTAATCATTTTAACTTAAAATTTTCAATCATGAAAAAAAAGACCACTTTATTTTTACTGTTGTCTATGTTTACTGTAAGCACTTTTGCGCAGTTGCTCGAGAGAAGTACCTTCAATGTACCCTCTAGCTACAAAAAACACTACTCCCATAATATTGAGGGAGGTACTGTTGATGGCATTCAGAAAGAGTTTGTAGTAGGAAACTGGACCGATTTTCTTACTACTAATAATACATTGTCAGGACAATCCGTTACAGGAAATATTATTGGACCAGGAGTTAATGAACAGGTTATACCTGTAAATTCAAGAGTTGCCTTAACAGATTTTGCGGTTTTCCCTTCAAAAGAAAATCAGTACGCTATCGGAACAGGTATTTACTACCCCAATGCTCCTACAGAATTGTCCGGTTATCCATTTTTGGGAATCTATGATCGTAAGACAATGGGCTTATTACAGTTATATTATTACAATTTGTCCTATCCTATGGATAAAGTAGATAAAAACTCTGTTGGTTTAAGAATAAAGTATTCTGAAAAAAACAATTCTGTTTATATTTCTGGGATTTTATGTGAAAATATCCTCCCGCAAATGAATATGAATGAGTTGGTTGGAAAATCTCAAGGCTTTATTCTAAAGATTGACTTCTCCAATCCTAGTGCAGGGCAGGCTTTGGTCTTTGGTACAGATGATCTTCCTATCATCCCTTTATTGTGTGCTGTAACAGATATGGAAATAGATATAACTGAACAAGAGATTATCTTTACTGGTATCAATACAAAACAGTCAACACCCGGATATTACAGTCCGTTTGCAGGAAAAATTGACATGAATCTAAACCTTCAATGGAGCAAAACATTTAGCTTTGGCTCTGACCGATTTTCAGGCGTTGATGTTGAATATTCTAATAACAATAACTTCCTGATGCTCATGAACAGTGATAATTATGATTTTGCTGTTATGGAAATCAGCGGTAATGGATTGGTATTACAACAACCGATAAAATACCAGTTCTCTTATGGCGGTGATAAATGGCCGGCACGCTCCCACATCATGCACTTCAATAAAACCAACATCTATATTACGGGTAACCTTTTTGAAGCTGAACGCACGCAATATCTTTATAGTTACGAAATTACTGATGCAACAAACCTATTGTCGGGAAACTTAAATTACAAAATTTACTCTTCCTATCCAATCCCTACAGGTAAACAGCAAGAAGTTACGAACTACTGGGCCCCTGAAAATTCTATTCTTTTTGATGGGTATCTTTCAATTGTTGGCATTTACAATAACCTGGATCAAACAAGTGATAAGTTTGGATATTGCTTAATTCATACTGCTGGCTACAGTGAAGAAGAGTGTTTGATGCAAGGTTCAGTAGCTAAGTTGAGTGATATTAGCAGCTCGACTAATTGTATAGCTCATCTGGATTCTTGCCGAAACGTGCTTGTAAACTTTTCTCCGGTTCCAGGCCCGGCAACCTTTAATCAATTGTGCCCTTCTCATGGAAAATCAATGGAGGTTGGAAGTAATGATGTTGACTTAGGATGGCGAATTAATTCTATTGATGAAACAGGAATAATGGTTACCATTAATACCAAAGAAGAAACCAGTTATCTTGTGAACATTTATACCACCTCAGGCCAGAGGATACACTCAGAGAAAATCAAAGCTAATGAACAAAAAGCTGTTCGTGTGAATTTCCCGGTTAAAAATCAACTTTATCTGATCAGTGTAAGTGACGGTACTAAAACCGAAACCATAAAGGTTTCAGGTGTAAGATAGCGGTTTACCTCTGTAACAGTAAACCCTGCTGACCGAGATTGGCGGGGGTTTTTTGTTTGAAAACAGGCTTACTTTATCAAAGTAACGCTCCCTCTCAACGTGCTAACCTTCCCCAAATAATCCGCGTAGGTAATCACCCACACATACACCCCGGCCAAATCACCTCACCCCCCGCCCTCTCCTCAAAGGAGAGGGAGCTTAATCGTGCTTCGTTATCACATTTTCTGCAATATAAAGGTAAGCCTCCGGCCAAGTGCATC
>DHSR01000029.1 GCA_002410555.1 Bacteroidales bacterium UBA5281
ACACACTTTTCTGAACACTCCCATTTGAAACTACTTGCATAACCGCCTAATCCAAACGGCTGCTACTGCCATCAGAAATCGAGGCCACATCAACCAATGCAGGGTAAAGCCAAGGGTAAGAAAAAGCAGAGGATCTTCCAGTTGCGAATGAGAGATGGCCACATGGTGATTGAGCAGATCGGCTTCCCCGACCGTAAGTCGGCCTTTATCGCGTTGATCGATCATTATGGCAGAGCCGTAAGCCAGTCCGATAAGATTGGCCACCAACCACGAAAGGGTAGCAGAAGGTGGCAAGCCCATAAGCCTGAGTGCCGGTTTCATCGGTTTTTCTATGAGTCGGATCCAGTTGAATTCCTCCATCACCTGCTGAAAAAACAACAATACGTTTACCAGAATGAGGACTTTTATCACCGTTTGTCCAATGGAAAAAAACCAGTTGGCAAAAGCATCTGTAAATTTTAAGGTTTCAATTTCATAAACCGCTTGTCCGGTTGCGCTGTTTCCCGGCATAATCTGGTTCAGCAAAAAAGCTACCATAAAGCTGGCCGTTAGCCGCAATAAAAGCATTTTCGTTACCGAAGATCCTGTTTTCTTCAGAACAGCCGTTTCAATAATAAAACCATGTGAAATAAGGCACATACAGGCCAGAATAATGCCTTCGCGCATGGGCAGTTGAAGCATGGCCAGAATGGCTACCACCGAGTAAATATTGGTGAAAATGCTGGTTATAAATACGATAGCGGCAACCCCCGGCAGGCCAAGCAGTTGAAAAAACGGTGCGGTATAACCAGCAATGAGGTCAAGCAGTCCAAAGTACTGTAGCAACATAACCCCAAATGACACCGGCACTGTAATCTTTATTAACCACCATGCTGTTTTTAATCCTTTAGGATAAGCCGTTAATGCGCTGTGTTTGAGGCGCTCTGCAGTTGATGCCAATGGTTAATTGTTAATTATGGTGTCTTGTGGCGGTGGGCAGGCGTAAAAATTTCATTGTCTGCACATGTGGTATATTTAAAATAAACAGCACGCAAAGATATGAAGTAATATAAAAAAACTGAATATTTAAATTATCCTGTCTGGCTGATCAGTAGCAATGACTTTTTATTCAGGATTTCAATTTTTTTACCCGTAAAGCGGATGATGCCGTCTTTGTGAAATTCGGACAGGGTGCGGCTTATACTTTCACGGCTGGTATCTACAAGATTACCGATTTCAGCCTGAGAAATGGGAAAGGTAAAAGTGTCAGTGCCGTATATTTTGTCGGCAAACTCAAGAATTACGTCGGCTATATTTCCCCGGATCTGTTTCTGAGTGCGGTTAGCGCATCTTCGGATGGCTTCCAGTTCATTGCTGCATAGTTCAAGAATGATCTGATAGGAAAACAATTCATTCTCTTTTAATAAATATCTGAAAGAAGCCATGTCAATATAACACACTTCGGCATCACTGATGGCGGTAACTGAATACTGGTTAATCTTATCGCCTATAGAAGTTGGTAAGCCAAGATAGGAGGGAGCTTTAACCAATCTTACTATTTGTTCCTGAGTAGGACCGGTAAGATGAATCTTGGCCAGACCGCTTCGTAAATAAGCAATATTGGTGGAAAACATGCCCTGTTTAATGATGGAATCTCCCCGCTTAAAACGTACCATCGCTTTATTGCATGATAAGTAGCTCAGATTTTCATCGCTCAGGGTTTCGGCAGCTTTAGATATATACCTGCAAGTTGTACAATAGTCTTCCATGGTGCAAAAGTATAAATAAAATGTGAACTATATCACATTTAAACTCCTCAAGACGCACACTTAACAATATCATATATAGATTTATATATATAATTTTGCCAATGTTAATTCATTCACAATGGTGCCGGTTTATAAATCTGTTCAAAGTGCGTGATAAACACAGGTTCAATCAGAGATTGATTGAATATTTTCAGCGTTAAATAAAAATAAATACCTCATGGAAGAATCAGAAAAACTTGTAATTATAAGCACTACGGGCCCAGAGAACCAGGAGAAGGCCACACTTCCTTTTGTAATTGCAACTGCTGCACAAACGGTGGATACGGAGGTGGTAATGATTTTACAGGCATCGGCAGTATTACTTGCCAAAAAAGGATCGGCTGAAAATGTTAATGCTCAGGGTTTAATGCCACTGAAAAAACTGATGGATACTTTTATTGAACTGGGTGGCCGGTTATTGCTATGCTCTCCCTGCATCCATGAACGATTTATCAGAGAAGATGAATTAATAACAGGATCAAAGTTGGTTGCGGCAGGCACCGTTGTTGAAGAGGTGCTTTCAGCCAGGGCAACCCTTACATACTAATTTTTAAAAAATAAATTCAAATGCAGGAAACAGAACTGGATGTCAGGCAATTACAAGAGCAGGTAGCCACGCTTACTGCCAAAGTAGCCGCACTGGAAAACTCACGAAAAGATCAATTGTCCATTGCCATTGTATCGGGTGATATGGATAAAATTCTGGCAGCCATGGTCATATCACTGGCCGCTGCCGCCATGGATACAAAAGTCAAATTGTTCTTTTCATTCTGGGCCCTTTCTGCCCTGAGAGCTAAGAACAAAAAAGCAGAAGGTAAGGATTTTATCTCCAAAATGTTTGGTATGATGCTTCCTAAAAGCAAGGATAATCTGAAACTTTCCAAAATGAATATGGCCGGTATGGGTCCGGTTATGATTAAATATCTGATGAAAAGCCAGGGGGTTTTATCGCTGGAGCAAATGTTTCAGCAGGCCGCTGAACTGGAAATTGATATCATCGTGTGCGAGATGTCTATGAACCTTATGGGATTCAAAAAAGAAGAGATGATTGATTATCCACATCTGAGCTACGCCGGAGCTACTACTTTTGTGGCCGATGCAGGTGAGAGCGCCATACAACTATTTATTTAGGCTATTGGTGATTGGTGATTGGTGATGGGTGGATGGTTGTGAGTGGCTTAGTCACCATGTCAGTGTGTCTTATTTGTCGTCCATCACCCCCGGTCCCGTCCCTCGTCCCTCGGCCCTTTGAAGCGTTCCCTCCTTTGCTTTGCTGCGGCGGGCAGGCCTCGTCCCTTTTCAAAGGAAATTATGAATATTGAATATTAAAACGAATACAAACCTTTAAAAATCAAAAAAATGACAACTGAAGAATTAAAAAATGCAACCGTAGCCAAATCAGTAGATGCCCGTGGAACTGCATGTCCGGGACCGCTGCTTGAGGCAAAAAAAGCCATTGGGACCATTAAAACCGGTGATATCATGGAAATATTATCAGCCGATGAGGGCACCAAAAGTGATATTCCCAAATGGTGCAGCAAACAGGGCCATGAATATCTTGGTGCTGTAGAGGAAGATGGTTTCTTCAAAGTGTATATGAAGAAAAAGTAATCAAAATCATGACTGAAAAGATCAGGAAAAGCGCTAAGATTTTAGTCTTCTCCACCGAAAAAATAAGTGATCCCGCCATTGATATGGCGGGTTTGCTTAAACTTCACTATCCGCCCACGGTATATACCATCACGGTGCCCTGCTCCAGTGGTATAAAATCGCGTTGGATTTTACATGCCTATGAAAAAGGTTTCGATGGCGTATTTATTGCCGCCGACGGCACCGATTGCGTATTTGGGGAGTCATGCACCGAAAAAACCGGGCAGCTTGTAGGGCGTACTCATGTATTGATGAAGGAAAAGTCTTTAGATCCTGCCCGGTTAAAAATGGCCGCCATCTGCTCGGTATGTAGTGAATCATTTGTAAAGCAGATAAAAGGCTTTAATGAATACTTACTAAAAACAACAAACCCGTAATAATGAACGGACCATCCAATCAACTCAATTTTGATGCACTTGTGGTAGGCGGAGGCATTGCCGGTGGCGAAGCTGCATTGAATCTGGCCTCTACCGGTTATAAAGTACTACTGGTAGAAAAAGAGCTTTCTATAGGCGGTAAGATGATTATGCTTAGCAAAGTTTTTCCTACCCTCGACTGTGCAGCTTGCATCACTACCCCTAAAGTTTCTGAAATTTCCAGACACCCGAACATCACCATTTTCACCAGTAGTGAAATAAGCAGCATCAATAAAATTGCCGAAAATAATTTTGAAGCAACGGTGGTCAGGCAGCCCCGTTACGTAGTAATTGAAGATTGCACCGCCTGTCAGTTGTGCGAACAGGCTTGTCCGGTGAGTGTCCCGGATCAGTATCAGTATAACCTGGTTGGCCGGAAAGCTGCGTTTATCCCTTTCAGCATTGCCAGCCCCAAAGCGGCTGCCATTGATATTGAGAATTGTGTATTGTGTGGAGCCTGCGAAAAAGTTTGTCCGACCAATTGCATCGACTTTACCCAGGAAGTGGAAACCTTCCAGGTAAATGCAAAAACAGTCATTCTTGCCACCGGATTTAAACTGTTTGATCCGCTGATGATACCGCGTTACGGATTTGGATTGTATAAAAATGTGATTACCTCCATGCAGATGGAGCGTGAACTTGCCCCCACGCGCCCTTTCAATACTGTATTGCGCCCCGGTGACGGAAAAGTTCCGGATAAAATCGCTTATGTGCTGTGTACCGGCTCGCGTGATGCTACCATAGGCAACCCCATTTGTTCGCAAATATGCTGCATGTATTCCATTAAGCAGGCACAGTTGCTGATGGGTGCATTGCCCATGGCTGATGTAACCATTTATTACATCAATATACGCTCATTTGGCAAAGGTTTCGACGAATTTTACCAGCAGGCCAAAGGAATGGGTGTAAATTTTGTAAAGGGGAAAATCGGTAAAATATCTGAACAGGGAAACGGCAACCTTACCCTTCGTTATGAAGATATTAACGAAGGCATAGTGAAGGAAGCTGATCATGATATGGTCATACTTTCGGTAGGTGTGCTTCCCAATCAGGATGCCTCGGATTTCTTCGGTCAGGATGAGTTGCAACTAGACCCTTATAATTTTATTCACCAGACTGATGTTCTGGCCAGCCCTGCACTCACCAGCATTAAGGGTGTTTTTGTGGCAGGTACGGCTTCAGGCCCTATGGATATTCCCGATTCCATACTTTCGGCAGGTTCTGCTTCCTCAGAAGCCATCAGTTATTTAATACAGGAATAATGAAAAAGAAAATAGGCGTATACATATGCCATTGCGGCGGCAACATCTCTGATTATGTGGATGTTGAAAAAGTGAAAAAATCCATTGAAGATGAAGGTGGCGTTTACCTGGCCAAAACCACCATGTTTGCGTGCTCAGATTCCAACCAAAAGGATATGGTGGATGACATCAAAGGCAATGAACTCAATGGCATTGTGGTGGCTTCCTGTTCACCCAAGCTTCATCTTACCACATTCAGAAATGTGAGTGAGCGGGCTGATCTGAATAAATATAATTATGTGCATGCCAACATCCGTGAGCAGGATTCCTGGGCGCATTCCGACGATAAAAATGGAGCCACCGAAAAAGCCATACTCCTTGTAAAAGCAGCCATTGCCAAAGCCCGCCTGGCAGAACCACTTATACCCAATAAAATTCAGGCACAGAAAGCCGTAGCCGTGATTGGAGGAGGAATAGCCGGCATGAAGGCAGCAATTGCCCTCTCAGACAAGGATTGTCCGGTTTATCTGATTGAAAAGGCTCCTTTTGTAGGTGGAAGGGTTGCCCAGTGGGGTAACATGTTTACCAGCAATCAAACCGGAGAAGAACTTATCACCAAATTATACCATGAGCTGATAAAACGAAAAAATATCACCCTGTTTACCGGAGCCGAGGTTACTCACAATGCCGGAAGTATAGGTGATTTTAGGCTAAAAGTGAGTGTTCAACCCCGCTATTTCACCGGAACATGCGAAGAAAAACAACTTCAGCAAGCCATTGATGCCTGTCCGGTAGAAGTTCTGGATGAATTTAACTTTAACCTGACCAAACGCAAAGCCATATACCGCAATGCTGCCTCCGAATATCCACAAACGGCCACCATCGATATGGAAAACTGCACCCGTTGTGGTAAGTGTGAAGCCATCTGTGATAAAATTGACCTTTCTCAAAAGGAAGAAATACTCGATTTACATGTGGGTTCTGTGCTTATGGCTACCGGTTTTGATCCATATACCCCTGCAGAAGGCGAATATGGCTATAACGAGGTGGACAACGTGCTTACACTTCCCCAGTTTGTACGTATGCTGGAACTGAGCGACAAAAAGCTGATACGCAACGGTAAAGAAATTAAAAACATCGCTTATATCTATTGCGTAGGCAGCCGCCAGGAAGAAGACGGAAACACCTATTGTTCCAGGTATTGCTGTACTTCGGCAATTCATACTTCGGTAGAGGTAAAGAAAAAATTTCCTGGAGTGTATAATTATCACTTTAACCGTGGCATCCGCACCTATGGAAAACAGGAATTGCTTTATGCTGAATCGTTGCAGTTGGGCGATATTTATCTTCAGGGTGATGAAGAAAGCTTGCCGGAAGTATCGGGCGAAAGCGGAAAAACCATGGTAAAAGTCAAAGACATACTGAGTGCAGGGCGTCTCATAGAGGTTGAAGCCGATCTGGTGGTGCTGGTTACCGGCATGGTTCCCCGTGCTGACAATTCGGTAGGCTCTATGTTTAAACTGCCTAAAGGCCGGGACAAGTTTTTTAATGAAATTCACATGAAACTCCGGCCGGTAGAAACCTTCATTGATGGCGTAACCATTGCAGGAGCCTGTCAGGGCCCTAAAAACATCATGGAATCCGTTAACTCCGCTCTGGCGGCTGCCACCAAATCATACTCCTATGTGAGTAAAGGTGAACTGGAAACTGAACCCATTGTGGCTGAAGTGGATGCTGAGCTTTGCTCCTGGTGCGATGCCTGTACTGCGGCCTGCCCCTTTGATGCCATTAGTATGACAAATGAAAGCAGTAAAGCCATCGCACTCATTAACAATTCGGTGTGCAAGGGATGTGGCATGTGCCTGCCGGTTTGCCCAACTGACGCCCTCAATCTGATTGCTTATTCCAACAATGAAATTGAGAGCATGATTGATGCACTGGCCGCTGGTTAAGCGAATAAATTCAATTTATAATGTGATTTACAATGGAAATAGAAAAAGGAAAAACCTTCAAATATCTCAAAGAAAAACGGGAGGTATCTCAACAGGCAAAAGACCAGTTGAAGGAATTTAACCGGATGAAAAAATCCATACTCGAAGCACTTAAGGAAGGGGAGTTGACCATAATAGCACTGTCTGAAAAGCTGAATATGCCTGAACCTGAGGTAGTATACTATCTTATGTCACTGGTAAAATATGGTTTTGTTGCCACCGGTGAAGTGGACGATATGGATGAGTATTTTACATATAAAATCAAGCAGTAATGGCAGGAATTGATCCAAAATTCGGAGAAGCACTAAAAAATTATGGGGCAATTAATTTTAACGCCTGTTACAATTGTGGCACCTGCACAGCAGTATGCTCTTTGTCCACACCCGAGAACTCTTTCCCGCGCGAAATGATCCGACTGAGTGTGCTGGGTATGGAAGAAGAACTTACTTCATCTCTGAAGCCCTGGCTATGTTATTATTGTGGGGAGTGTACCACCTATTGCCCTCAAACGGCCAATCCGGGCGAACTAATGATGTCGCTCCGGCGTTGGCTGACATCTAAATACGACTGGACAGGTTTGTCGGGATTATTGTATAAATCACTTCCACTGACTATCGTAGCCTTTTTGCTGGTAGCCATTGGCGTGATATCATTTGCTGCCTCACAGGCATTCAATAGTGAAACCATTATGCATTACGGGCATTACTTTGAGATGATTGCTATTGGTGCAGTTTTCGCATTTATACTGTTTCCCAACATTATCCGCATGTGGTATTTTGTGATGGTCAGATCAGGCAAGAAACTTTCGCTTACAACCTATGTTAAAACCAGCGGTGAATTATTTATACATATGTTTACACAAAAACGCTCACTGGGCTGCGACGACAATCAGTTCAGGTGGTTCGAGCATTTTATACTGGTTATTGGCTATCTGATGCTACTTTTCACTACCGTTTTCCTGGATTGGTTTGGTTCGCAAAATCTATTTGTGATTTTGTTAGGTTATGTTGAAAGTGCCCTGATATTTATCATCACTGTTGATTTTGTAAAGAGCAGGATTCAGAAAAACCGGGAAGTCAGCAAAAACTCCCAGCCTTCGGATTGGTTTTTTGTGATCTGGCTGCTGCTGATGGGTTTAACCGCCTTACTGGTCCGCTCATTCATTGGTCTGGGCATCATCGAAAACAACCTGTGGATGTATTTAATACATCTGACGGTGCTGGCACAATGGGCGCTGATAATAGTTCCTTTTGGGAAATGGACCCATTTTTTATACCGCTCATTTGCCATGTATTTTGAGGCATTGCTGGCGAAAGCCAATTAAATACTATTTTTTCGGTGCATGCTTTGTGCTGGTTCTGATAAACCAATTTATAAAAAATCACATCGCCCAAAGGGAAACCTGAGGGCGATGTTTGTTTTAGCAGCTAAATGGTTCTTTTAACATGCAATGTAAGCGTTCATTGGCCTGCGTCATTCCTCAGCAAAATTCAACAAAATGGAATAACACCTGCCTATACCCTTACTTTTTTCTATTTTACTAATGGGTGAAAGGCCCGCCCGAACTCTTACTGAGTTTACATTTTTAAGGGTGAGGACTCCAGTTTTTCCCTGGTATTCGTGGAAGAGCAATAATGAAGTTTTGAAGGTGGATTGTTTAAACCGCAAAGTAAAATTCCCTGTGCGGGCCGGGTGAATATGAATATACCGGCTCAGGTTGTCCCCCTTGCGAATAACCCATTGGGAATTGTCGCTCAGGGTAAGGATAAAGAAACCAGAAAGCGCTGATAATGCCTTCTCAAAAGAGCGGATTTCCAGGAGTCCTCTCTCTTTAAGTTGATCGATTACCTCCCGGGCTATAGTCGCCGGAGAAAGAAAACCGGTATATAAATCTGTATAGTTATTACAGAAATTATCGGGTAATACATCGGGTTCTAAAGGGTTGAACTTCAAAATATAAGTCAAGTGATGATTGCAGGCATTGAATTTTACAGGCAGGGGTATGTCTGGTTTGGATTGCATGGTCAGGTGCTGGTGAAATATTGCATAAATATAAACATACTTTAATTTCAGGCTGTGTGTCGGCCATGCTTTCTTTTTAATAATGAAACCCAAATAACCACAACGGAATTTTTCTGTCGTAACCGGTTTCTGTATCTCTAAAGATGATAATCAGGAAACTAAGCGTGGAATAACCCAACCAGACCGGATTCCTATAAAATATCAGGTAGGGAGATGACATATTGTCTGCCTGCCTGATCTGTTTGTTGAAGGATAAATGTATGTTATTCAGCCGTAAATTTAAAATATTGACAACTTTGTTTCTGTGGTAAACAATTCCAGAAACTTCATGCCCCGGTATGAGTTGCCCTTATCATTTAGTTTAGGGCTCCATACAGCAATGCAATATTTGTTTGGATGTACTGCAATAATTCCACCGCCTACTCCGCTTTTGCCCGGAAGACCAACCCGGAAGGCAAATTCACCGGACTCATCATAAAAACCGCAGGTTTGCATAATGGCATTTATCCGTTTTGCCTGGCTCATATTTAAAATCTCATCATTATCAGAAGACCTGAAATCATCACTGGCTAAGTAGAGGAAGGTTTGCGATAGCTCCTGACAACTCATTTCAAGGGAGCAGATATGAAAGTAAAAATCAAGCACCTCATTGGGGTCATTTATAATGTTTCCAAATGATTTTATAAAGTTACACAGGGCCACATTTCTATAACCTACAGATTTCTCAGAGTTTACCACCCGCCCGGAATAATTTAATTGCTGATTATTGTTTATGCTGCGGCAGAAAGTCAAAAAGTCTTCTTTCGGGTTTTTCAGATGAAGGATAAGGATATCGCAAATGACCAGAGCACCTGCATTAATGAAAGGATTCCTGGGAATTCCTTTGTCTACTTCCAGTTGGCTGAGTGAATTAAATGCAGTACCCGAAGGTTCAACCCCAAGCCGTTCCCAGAGTTTTTCACCTAAAATTTTATAGGCCAGGCTAACGGTAAGTACTTTTGAGATGCTTTGTAACGAAAATTTTGTCTGGTAACACCCTAAACCATATTCCTGGCCATCAACAGAGGTAAGGTGGACTGCGAAACTCTCAGGGTCAACATTGGTAAGTTCGGGTATGTAATGGGCCAACTCACCCAGGTTTTCACCGGTTTTTACCGTTTGAAATACATTCCCGATGATATCTTTATAATTCATTTTCATCTTATAAAAACAATTAAAAACAATTCGTATTCGATCATCTGCAAAAATAGCATAAAGTAACCAGCCCGGATGGAGAGTTCTCAGGATAATGCATTCAAAATGAATATGCAGTAACATACATTTAATATGAAATTTACAGTCTTGCCGTTCTTTCCCAAAATAATATTCTTCCAAAACAGTAAATGCTGTTTTTGCAGATTAATCAGGTTAAACAAAAGTGCAACTGACTTCAGAATCGGTCTTTATAAGACCTGTTTCCTGAAAAAGTGTTATTTTGCAAATAATTCAAGCCGTTTACCGTTGTTGTAACAGAAAGAGTTCTTATTTGACTATACATTTACATTTCGAACCGAATGCTTCGTACTTACGCCATTTATTGTGAAAACACCCAAACGGAGAAAGAATATCCGTTTGGTACTACCCTTGCCGAAATTGCTGCCGATCAGCATGTTGATCTGGGCTTTCCCGTTTTAGGTGCTATGGTCAACAATTCACTGAAGGAATTGACCTATATGATTTACAAGCCTAAGACGGTAAATTTTATTGGATTTCCTCATGTGGATGGGCAGAGAATGTATTTGCGCTCCTTGTCCATGGTTTTATTCAAGGCGGCCCGCGACCTGTTTCCCGACCATAAGTTGAAAGTTCAGCATTCGGTTTCTGGGGGCTTGTATTGTGAGTTGGTGAACCACAAAAGTCCTGGCCCCCTTAAAGAAATTGTTGAGCGATTAAAACAACGGATGCAGGAAATCATTGCAATGGATTTGCCTTTTGAAAGGAATGAAATCAGGACAGAAGAGGCATTGAAAATTTTTGAGCAATTTAATCTTGAGGATAAATGCATACTGATGCGTACCAGGCGACAGTTTTACAGCTCGGTATACCGGCTCGACGATGTGGTAAATTATTTTTATGGTTATCTGGTACCTTCCACGGGTTATTTGAAAAATTTCGGACTCGAGGAATATCACGAAGGGATGCTGTTGGTAATGCCTCAAAAAAACAACCCGGAGCAATTGGTCAAAGTGGTACATCAACCCAAATTGTTTGAGATTTTCAGGGAATTCAAGGATTGGGTTGAAATTATCGGTGTTCCCCATATGGGTCAATTAAATCAAAAGGTATTGAATGGAGAAATCAGTGGCATTATAAAGATTTCCGAAGCTTTGCAAGAAAAGAAAGTGGCTCAGATTGCCGATATGGTTCAGTATAGAAAACAGGTAAAAGTTGTTTTTGTATCAGGGCCTTCCTCATCGGGGAAGACAACTTTTGCAAAACGATTGTCCGTTCAGTTAAGTGTTTTGGGCTTTAAACCCAGGGTAATATCCATGGATAATTATTTTGTTGACCGGGAATTGACACCCCTGGATATAAACGGGAATCTGGATTTTGAAAGCCCCGGGGCCATTGATGTGGAATTGTTAAACAGTAACCTAAACAGCCTTTTTGCCGGTAATGAAATAGACTTACCCAAATTTTCCTTTGTAAATGGCAAACGTTTTTATGATGGTACCAAACTCCAGCTTGGAGAGAATGCTATTCTGGTCATTGAAGGCATTCATGCACTGAATCCACTTATTTCGCGGTCTATTGAAGCCAGCAGAATGATGAAAGTGTATGTATCTGCCCTAACGCCTTTGCGTATTGATTCCAACAATAATATTCCTACCAATGAAAACCGGCTTATCAGACGAATGGTCCGCGATAGCCGATACAGGGGTTATTCAGCACTTGATACCATGCGCCGGTGGCCGAGCGTACGCCTGGGTGAAGAAATTCATATTTTCCCATTTCAGGAAGAGGCAGATGTGATGTTCAATACTGCGCTGGTTTATGAGCTGGGCGTGTTGCGCCGCTATGCTGAACCTTTGTTGAAAGAGGTGCCCCCAATTGCTCCTGAATATTCGGAAGCACAGCGATTGTTGAAATTCCTCTCGTATGTGATCCCTATCGGCGAAACAGAAATACCGCCTACCTCTATATTGCGGGAGTTCCTGGATGGCAGTAGTTTTGATTACTCGTAAGAGTAATGCAGGATTGAACCAGAGAAGATGATAAATGTTTCATTCTGTTTCCTATAACGATTGCCGGATATAGCTTATGGTTGTCTCTATCTGCCTTTATCAAATCCAGGCTCTTTATTCTGTTTTATCGTACCTGTATTTCGCGTAAAACGGAATAAAAACAAGAGAAATGCCGGTAAGACCAGCAATCAACAGTACCGAAGCTCCCTGGTAATGCAACAGCTTAAACAATACCGACATTACGGTCAATGAGCCAAACAGGGCGCCTGAAATAAATGCTATTTTTTTAATCATGTGCATGGTTTTTAAAATATCGTTCTGGCTATTTAGTTGTTTTCCCGCCCATGGACGTAAAAACGCTGTCAACCGGTTCCCAAAGCTCAATCTTGTTGCCGTCAGCATCCATTATATGAACGAATTTGCCGTATTCAAACGATTCAATTTCATCGAGGACGGTTACCCCACTATTTTTTAGCTTTTTCACCAGACCTTCAATATTCTGCACCCGGTAATTGATCATGAACTCTTTTGTTGAGGGAGCGAAATACTCGCTTCCCTTGACAAAGGGACTCCACTGAAGGTAGTTGATTTCATCGGGGCGGTTGGCATTCCTGAATTCAAAGCTTGAGCCCCACTCATTGGTTTCCAGGCCCAGATGAACAGCATACCATTCTTTTGTCTTATCGGGATGGTCAGAGAAAAAGAAAATACCACCAATACCGGTTACTCTGGGAGTGGTATCATTGGTCAGGTCTGGTTGTTCCGGAGTTTTGGGTTGTTCATCCATGTTTTTAGAGGTGTCAGTTTTGCGGTTGCAGCCTGCAATTAGGGCAAGCATCCATACAAGAGTAAAAATTCTGATCATCTGGAATTATTTTAGGTGGTAGATACATTCCATTGATGCTTCCATTTTCCAAAAGTAAGCCAATAATTCCATTGAGCCAATAGCTTCTGCACGATTTTTAAGATTCTGATCCGGCTAAAAATGAGAAGCTAATCAAACACTGAAAAGAAAATTGTATTTTTAATCTTTTAAAAAGAACAGAAATTTTTACTACTTTCATAAACCAAATATACAATGAGAGATACTGAATCAATAACACTTCATGAGGATGAAATGGAAAATCATCCCAATAATTATAATGGCTGGAGCCGGGAATATGCCCAAATGGCTGTATTAAAAGCGCTGGAAAAAATGAAATACGAAGAATTAAATACGATAGAATTCACAAGATATTCCTGTGCTAAAACAGACCCCGAACGCGCATATTCGGAAGTTTGCTTTGTGGAAACTAAAAGTCCCGGCTACTTCTTCGTGATGAGAGATATGGTGGATCATATCAATGTGATCTATAACCGATGGGATTAGAGTGTGTATGCCGGATTTGTTTTTTTTGGTCAGTGGGGCTCAACATACAGAGAATATCCGCGCTTATTTTAAATCTGATACAGCTTTTGCCCATTAAATAGTTGATATTGCCGGGGAGTCAGTGCGGAACTTTGAGTCGCACCCCTGACTTGCTAAGGGCAAGTACTGCTTTCTTGATATTAAGGATTCATTTTCCTATTGAAAAGATGCCTGATTCAATAAACTATTTTAAACATTAGTATGCTCCAATGCCTCCCGTTCCCCAAAAATTCCTTAACTTTGGTCAAAATGCATCGTTTTACTGTAAATTCATGTTATGAAACCACAAACGCTACCCGTAAATCTGAATCTGAACGTAAGGGGATTGAAGACCTCAGCCACTTTAGCCATTAACGAAGCAAGCAATCAATTGATAAAGGAAGGGAAGAAGGTATATAAATTCGGCCTGGGGCAGTCGCCCTTTCCGGTACCGGATAGTGTGGTGAAAGCTTTACAACAAAACGCACATGAAAAAGATTATCTGCCGGTTAAGGGTTTGTATGAGCTGCGCAGGGCTGTGGCAGGCTATAACCGGCGCCACGAGGGCATTGATTCCCAACCTGAAGATGTGTTGATAGGACCCGGTTCAAAGGAACTTATATTCCTGCTTCAACTGGTATATTATGGTGATTTGCTAATCCCCACGCCAAGCTGGGTTTCCTACTCGCCACAGGCGCAGATTATCGGGAGGCAGGTGCACTGGATTCCGGCTTCAGCCGACAACAACTGGCGGATGAGCCCCGAGATGCTTGATAAGGAGTGCCGCAACGATCCCGACAGGCCCAGGATCCTCATCCTGAACTATCCTTCCAATCCCACCGGAAACACCTATCCCATTGAGCGCCTGAAAAATCTGGCCGAGGTGGCCCGTAAATATAAAATTATACTGATTTCCGATGAAATTTATGGCAGGATCCACCACACAAACCAGCATGTTTCCATTGCACGTTATTATCCCGAGGGTACCATCATAAGCGGTGGTTTAAGCAAATGGTGCGGGGCAGGAGGCTGGCGACTGGGTACTTTTTCATTTCCTCCAAATCTGCGTTGGCTGCTCGATGCCCTGGCTACTGCGGCCAGCGAAACGTTTACCTCTACCAGCGCACCCATTCAGTATGCCGCGGTTACTGCCTTTAATGGCAACGATGAAATTGAGGCTTATCTTCACGAAAGCCGTCGCGTGTTGCGTACTCTCGCCAAATTTATGACAGATTCATTTCAGGAGGCAAATATTGGAGTACCCCAGATTGATGGCGGGTTTTATGTTTTTCCTGATTTTGGTTTTTACCGGGATAAATTAAATATCCGGGGAATATTCACCAGTGAAGAACTGTGCAGTACCATCCTGAAAGAAACCGGTGTAGCCATGTTGCCCGGCAACGATTTCGGCCTGCAACCCACCGAACTGGTAAGCCGCATGGCATATGTTGACTTTAACGGTAAAGAAGCGCTTGCCGCAGCTGGTAGTGCCTGGGTCGATAAAAAACTGAATGGTGATTTTATAGAGGCCTGCTGCCCACGGGTGGCTGAGGGGACAAGGGTGCTGATTGAATGGCTGAAAGGGCTTTGATTAACTCAATCTTATTTCATAAATTTTATCAGCCTGTCGATAACAAACTGCTCCAGACTTGCACAGTCAATTAATCGCGTTTTGCGATGAAATACCTTAGCCCTATCTGAAACAGAAATGCATTTCCGGTTTGTGTGCTGGTGGCATAAACGGTCTCATTTTCAGAATAATGAGTAATAACATCGTAATAAAGTGGGGCGAAGCTGCTTTGGTAAGTTCCTTTAAAATATATATCTGCTTTTTCTTTAAGCCGGTACCCAAATGAGAAGGCGGTTTCAATGCCAAAATTCGATTTTGCTGCACGATAACTGTAGGCCCTGGTTGAGTCGGGGCCGCTTGGCGTAAAATAAGGGAAACCCGGAAACGGTGAAACATTCTCACCCCAGCCACTGTTGGGCTGATCGGTGGTATAGTCCCGTGCAAAAATTCCAATAATTCCCATTTCCGGTTTCAAAAAGAGGCGATTTTGGAAGAATAAAAATTCTTTACCAAACCGCAAGGGGATAACCCAACTGTTCATCCCGGAACCTCCGCTCGATGAGGACGACCGCGAAGCTTCATTTGTGGCATAATCATAATGAAAGAACGGGGTGGATGTATAATTGCCATAAAATCCGGTTTCAACCGTAAAGCCGTTGTAATTATATCCTACATGGCCTCCCCAAACACCATCCACCGGCAACATGGTTAAATCATTGCCTTTGCTGTTTACATAATGGTACATATCAAATTTCATCCCCGCCTCTCCTCCGAAATAAAGCCCGGATTGACTAAAAGCTGAAACCTGCAGAAGAAAAACTGCCCAAAAAAGACCGCTCAATTTTTTCATAGCCGTAAGTGTTTAAATTGCGTTGATTAATAACGATGTCATCAATCAAATATTGCAAGGCGTTGCATGTGTTTGGTGGATTTTGTGATAACAAAAATCAAATGAATAATTCGGAGATGTAATTGGTGTTATTCACCACTTTAAAGATGGCCCCTGGATATACTTGCTTGAAAATGGGGGGAAGTTGCGCTTGTTTGTTTGGGCTATACTTAAATTCAAATGCAGTTATCTGGCCGTCCTTATCTTCAATATAATCTACTTCTTTGCTAAAGTACGACCGCCAGAAGTAAGCATTAACGGGTCTTCCCTGATTGCTGTTAAACTTAAAACGTTCTGATATGCAGAAGTTTTCCCACAGTGCGCCCACATCATTGCGGGCGGATAAAGGACTAAAATTCTGGATGATGGCGTTTCGGATGCCCAGGTCATTAAAATAGATTTTTTGTCCTTTCGATATTTCGTTTCGTAAATTTCCACTCAATGAGCCTAACCTGAAAATTACAAAGGATTGTTCTAGTAATTCAATGTACCGTTTTATTGTGTGCACGCTTGTTCCGAGTAAACGCGACAACTCCTGAAATGAAACTTCGCCGCCTATCTGTAATGCCAGTGCTTTCAGCAAATTGAACAGCAGATCTGGACGTTTCAACCGCTCAAATTGAAGTATATCTTTATACAGGTAATTACTTGCTATTTCGTTTAATTCCTCTATGGACTCTTCTTCCGGCTTCCCGAAAACTTCAGGATAAAAGCCAAAACGGAGTAAATTGTCAAGTCCGGCATGTGTATCCAGCAAATTATTGTCATCTGCGATTTCGTTAAACGAAAGTGGATAAAGTACAAAGCGCCGTGCCCTGCCGGTAAGTGGCTCTGATATTTTTTGACCAAGATCAAAGCTGGATGAACCGGTGGCAATAATCTGCATCTCCGGGAAAGTATCTGCCAGAATTTTTAGGATAAGGCCGATTTGATCAATATGTTGAGCCTCATCCAGCACAACAATGCGATAATTTCCGAGAAAATCTTTCAGTAGTTCCGAATTTGTAGTTGAAAGTGCCGTTTTGTTTTGCAACAACTCGCAATTGAGATAACGCGCATCTTCAAGGTTCTCAATAATTTGCTTTGATAGGGTGGTCTTTCCCACCCTGCGGGCGCCATATAGAATAATGACCTTGCCTTTGAAAAGCCTCTTTTCAATCCTTGCCTTTAGATGCCTTTGAATCATTTTATATGTATTTGATTACAAAGGTAGTCAAATTTGTGAAGTTTAGTTCACAAATTTGACCAAATTTGTGAAGTTATGTTCAGGAATTTGAAGATTTTATTCCTAAATGACAAGTTCATTTGGATTACGCCATAATGAAAACTTCCTAAGCCTGTTTACCCTCCCAATCAATATCCCCATCCGTTACATCAAAAAAGGAGCATTCATATTTTGTGCGATACCGGGCTTTAGCTTGTAGTCAAAAAAATAAATATCTGCTTTCTCCTTAAACCGGTAACCAAATGAAGACCGGTTTCAATACCAATATTCGATTTTGCCGCATGATGGCTTTAGGTCTTGGTTGAATCGGTGCCGGCCTCGGCTGTGCCGCCTATTACAGCAGACATTATTACTTTATCGCCTATGCTCATAGTGCCACCGTTTGATTGCATGTAGCTACCACCGAGCGAAGATACAAAATCGGAGAGAAAACCGTGCTCAAATTTCCCGCCTTATGCCAGGCGCATGGTACCGTTGCAGGTGGTGGCAAGCAAAGGCCAAGATTGTGCTTAATTTTCCCTCTTTGTCATACTAAGTTGAGCTTGAATAGCAGAGAATTTTACTTATACTCCGAATTAAGGATTTTAAAATAGTAAACGCTTGTATCTGTTGAAGTGATATTTATAAGTGCAACAGTATCATTATCTTTTTGTTTTGAAATAATGGTTCCAGCTCTTATTACATCGCTAATTGATGCTGAATCATCTTCATTGTAGGTGAACAACGTCCGTTTACTACCATCAGATAGTTTTATCAATTTAGTAGAAGGTACGTCTCGGAAACCATCCGGGAAATAGATATTCATAACGATGTCATTAATCGAATCCTTACATTCTATAATTAAATATTCGTTAGATAACATGTTACGTATATGTTTCATTTTAATTACATGGTAGAACATGATGCCAATGATTACCAGAGGTACTGCTATAAAAGTAACAACTTTTTTAAAAACAGCTATTTTTCCCATAAATTGAATATCCCTTTATTGTAACCACCTGAAAATGGAACGACAAATGGAGTGGCGCCAATTCCCATTTGAATTGAAGTAGCAACTAAGGTTATTCCTTTAATTGGGAAGCTAACAGCCATACTCAATCCCGCTGTGATGCCCTGACCAACTGAAAGCCAGCCTTTAAAATATTCACCCTTAAGGAAATCCGCTTTAAAATCTTGTGGGTTTATCCCATAAATATCATATCTTCCAATCTCACCTCCCACCGATCCATCTGTAGAAATTCCCCTGCAAGTTCATCATATCCATAAAAAGTGCCTGCATCACTACCGGCAAGGATAAATACACCGCCAAAATCCCGCTCAGCGCCAACCAACATAGCACCAATGTCTCCATAAACAGCAACTGCACCCTGCAATATACCTGGCATAGTGTGTAAATATGCTGCATACGCCTTCATAATATATGATGCTTTCTTCTCTTGTGCTTTGGCTCGTTCATGATTAGCATGATTAAGCAAGTAAACAAAAGCCCCGGTTACGGCACCATTGGAAAACTTACCACCCCCAAGGGCCTCGGCTGTGCCGCCAATTGGTGCAGATATTATTACTTTATCGCCTATGCTCATATTGCCACTGTTTGATTGC